>CAXXKI010000030.1:0-120865 GCA_963667855.2 Phycisphaerae bacterium
TCGGAATCGGATTCACTGTTTATCTTGAGAAACAGCGAGTGGTGGCGGGAGAATTTCTCCACGTCCTATGTTACCGACGGAAAAAATACGGATAAAATTATTTCCAGGCAGTTCAGCAGGGCGACAGGTTTTACCTATAGCTCAAGTGGTGCTGTAACCGGCCAGTCGGAAAGCGTAGTTGAATATTATAATGATGGTGTGCTGGTGGGGAGTGAAACTTCTTCCTCGTTAACTGCCATTAACCGTGATTCACTACAGGTTACCAGGATCAGTTCTTCTCCTGGGGCATCGCTGCCGACATCATCGGTTGCGCTTAACGGCCTGCCGCAGTCAAGCACTTCGGCCGCCGGTGTCACCATACAATACGGCTACGATGGCCTGGGACGTCGGGTAACCGTTACCGATGGGCGAGGTAACACGAGCATTACTACTTATCAAACCGATGGGCGGGTCGATTGGGTGGAAAACGGTAACGGCGATCGTACCGACTACACTTATGATTCCACTACCGGGCGGCTGGCCTCCGTCGGTCAGGAGCGGGACGATGGTGGGTTCAACTATACGTACTACAAACACAACGATCGCGGGCAGGTGGAGAAGGTCTGGGGCGATGTTCCTCAACCGACATGGACGGAGTACGACCTATACGGCCAGCGGGAGTTCCTGCACACCTATCGCGAAGATTTCGACGCATCGTCGGCGACCTGGCCTGAGGGTGATAAAACCCAGTGGGTTTATCATAACGCTACCGGCGTTCTTGAGCAGAAGATTGACGCCGCGGGCGGCAGTGTGGATTACGCCTATTATAATGACGGCAAGTTGCACGAGCGAACCTGGGCACGCACCGACGCCGGTGGTGGTGCTTTGAAGACCACTTATGCTTACGATCCCAATACCGGGGCGATGGCGAGTGTCGACTACAGCGACACGACGTTTACGCCCGATGTGTCGTTTACCTATCGCCGTACTGGCGAAATCGCTGGAGTAACCAATGCCGATCCGTTGGCTACCAGCCATGCGTTTGATTTCACCCAATGGCCCGCGCAGGTTACGGAGAATATCACTGGGCTGTATGAGGCATCTATCGTGCGGAGTTATGACGTAGCCGCCGGTCGTCGGCCTGTTGGAGTTGATGTTGGTGCGGATTACGATTTGGATTATCACTATGATCCGGATACCGAGGAGTTGCAACGGGTAACTGGTCCTGGTCTTCCGGCCTACGGTGCGGAGTATTCATATATGACCGGCGTTGGCGGGGTCCGGCAGAGTAATCTGGTTACGGGGATTGCCTTCAAGAGCGACGCTTCCACGGTAATCGCCGAGGTGGAGACGAAGTACGAAGATCACCGCAATCTGCTCGATTACATTGAGAATCGCTGGGTTGCCGGTGGAACGCCTTCGGTTGTATCCAAATACGACGTAACCAACGATGTATTGGGCAGGCGTAGCAATACGGCCTACAGCGGGGCGGCGTTTGCCACTTCGTTTAATCAGTCTTACGGGCATAATGCTCGTAACGAGTTAATAAATTCTCTGCGTAGTGATGTCGGCAGTTGGGATTACGATTATGACAATATCGGCAACCGTTTGACCAGTTCGGCCAATGGCAATTCGGTCAGCTATGTGAGTAATCGACTCAACCAGTATCTGCGTAAGGGTAGTGGTGGTGGGTTGCGTTACGACGCGGACGGTAATCTCACCAGTGTTGGTTCAGCGGCCGACCTCGACGATGACGGCGATGTAGATGTGAACGACTTCGTGGTGTTTGAGCAGCAGATAACCGGCCCAACATCCGTGCCGGCCGCAGTTCCGATGGCTATGGGTATGGAGCAGATGGCCGTGCCTATGGCAATGATGGCCGCTCCGCAGGCGGATGCTGCTGCTAGCGAACCTGCGGTAGCTCCTTGGTCAGAAGAGGAGTCTACAGCTGTCTTGAAGGTCAAAGCGTTGTCCGGTGGTCCGGCATTGACCACGCTTGAGCCGAATACGACATATCAGCTTCGCTATCGGGCGGGTGTTAATCAGGTTAACGGTTTTATGGTCTCGGTGTTTGCTGATAGTGCTGGGCAGGGAATCAACAGTGCAACCGCACCCACCGGCGACTGGGGCGGGGCGGATGTTTTTGAGTTTATCGATTTAGCCTCTACCTCGGCGGGGGCGGTGTATGACGCTGATGGTCGCGCTATGAGGCAGATGGTGCATAGCTTCTGGTATCCCGATGGTGAGAACACAGGCTCCGCAGACGAATCTGCCGGGCGACGTGGTCAACTATTCCAGTTTACCACCCGGTCTACCGGTACGATTCACTTCGAGCTATTCATGGACTGGATCGACGTGGAAAGCCGTGAAGGTGTGTGGATGCGTACCGATCTGACAGTAGAAGTGGTTGATCCGGCTTCGGCTGCGGTGACTACGCCACCAGCAGGAACATCTGTAGTCGATGCGAAGCCCGCGAAATCCACTGGTTTTAACGGTCAACTCGGTAGCGCCCTGGCCGCATTATTGATGGCTACCGGCGGAACAGGTGGTCCGGAGTTCGCATTGGCCGATTTGGACGGTGACGGCGATTCCGATCTGGCCGACTTCGCTATGTTCCAGAAGGCCTTTGGGGATACCGGCGGGACGCGGTATACTTGGAACACGGAGAACCGTTTGACCGGCGTTGAACCGATGGCCCCGAAGAATGGTGATAAGAAACTGCAATTCGCCTACGACCACATGGGCAAAAGAGTGCTGAAACGTGTCTGGACTTACTCTGCAGGTAGTTGGGGAACCCCAACCGCTGAGACGAAATATGTCTACGACGGCTGGCGGGTGATTATGGAGCTTGACGGGCTCAATAACGACGCCGTTACTCGTAAATACACCTGGGGGTTGGATTTGTCCGGAAGTTTAGAAGGTGCCGGAGGTATAGGCGGATTGCTGGCGACGGAAGATACCGCTGGTACAACCGCAACCGCGTCAGATGACAGAACCTTCATCTACTTCTACGAGCCGAATGGCAACGTAGGCCAGTTGGTGGAAACAACAACCGGCACGAATTACGGAACACTCGCTGCGAAATATGAATACGATCCGTATGGTAAGCGCATTAACTCCGCAACACCCGGAGAATATGATCAACCGTATCGATTCAGCACCAAACCTGTAGATGATGAAACTGGATTAGGGTATTGGGGATATCGGTATTACTTATACAGTCTCGGTCGGTGGGTGAATCGTGATCCTATCGGTGAGCGTGGCGGGTTGAATTTGTATGGGTATGTTAACAATTTTCCCAACAAAGAGTTCGATTCGCTTGGGTTGACAAACGTAGGTTACGTGACCCCCTGGGATGGAAAAATAGATCTTCCTCCGAAACCAAAGCCTAGTCGACCAACAACTCCTTATGTTATCGAGGGATATCACGACTCTACTGGAATTACTCATTGTGGGATGGCGGTTACGTTTCCAAATGGGATGATATTAAACTTAGATTTCGGACCAGTGCGTTTGCTACCGTTTAGTGTTGGTGATAGAGGGCAATCCCCGTTTTGGGGTACCCCGCCAGCTCGAGGTGCAAAGGGAATAACACATCGTAAACTAAAAATCAGAAGCAGTGGAAATATATCTGCCGGTAAACATAAAGGTACTAAATGTGAATGTGCTACTCCGAAACAAGTCGTTAGCTGTTTGCGATACGTGAGTAGCGATTGGAATGGTTCGAATTACAACGCCTTCTTTAGAAATTGTAGAAGCTTTGTGAAAAACGCACAGCAACAATGCTGTCTAGATAGAGTTAATGTTTGTACGGGACCGTAGGATTCTCCTTGGGACATATACTAACCGAACAGTTTACAAATAGGTTTGTGTTTTTATGAATACTGCAAAGCTAGGGATTATAGATGTAGTACGAGCGAGTTTGTCAGGTGTTCCCTATGTAAGAAAGTCGAGGCGTTTTGAGTGGTGTGAGTCAGAAACACGGTTATTTCCTTTCATGTTCGTTTTACTAAGTGCGATACTGTGTTCTAGTATTCATGTCGTATGGATTAAAAAAACTGTTCTAGATTTTCCTTTAAGCAACACAGAGGTTTTTGAAGAATTCAGCTTGGCAATTGTAAGTTCATTCGTAGGTTGCGCTATGTTGGTGTGTTTTCGTTGGCTTATTATTGCTGCGATTCTGAGAATGATTGGAATCAACCCAGATATAGTAGTTAGGCGTGGCGCGTCAATCGGTTATTTTGTGGCATTCTGGCAGCCGGTTTTAGTCTCATGTGTGATGGTATTCTTAAAGAAGGGTAGTTTTCAGGTATGGGGCGAAACTCTTTACTACTTGTCAATATCAGGTTTTGTCTTTGTGACAACGTTAACCGCTGTATCAGTATTGCGGGGTATTCAAATGGAAAAAAGGTGCCGGATTAGTTATGGCATACTTGCGATCCTTTTGTGCCCAGAGTGTTGGCTGTTATTTTGGTTATTCCTGTGTAGATAAATGCCTAAACTAGTGTGCTGTCCCGGTCGACGGAGTTCGGGAGGGCAGTTTACTTAATTCACCCAATGACCCGCACAGGTTACGGAGAATATCACTGGGCTGTATGAGGCATCTATCGTACGGAGTTATGACGTAGCCGCCGGTCGTCGGCCTGTTGGAGTTGATGTTGGTGCGGATTACGATTTAGATTACCACTATGATCCGGATACCGAGGAGTTGCAACGGGTCACCGGTCCTGGCTTACCGGCCTACGGTGCGGAGTATTCCTATATGACCAGCGTCGGCGGGGTCCGGCAGAGTAACCTGGTTACGGGTATCGCCTTCAAGAGCGACGCTTCCACGGTAATCGCCGAGGTAGAGACGAAGTACGAAGATCATCGCAACCTGCTTGATTATATCGAAAATCGCTGGGTTGCCGGTGGGACGCCTTCGGTTGTGTCCAAATACGACGTAACCAACGATGTATTGGGCAGACGTAGCAATACGGCCTACAGCGGTTCAGCATTTGCTGCTTCGTTTAATCAGTCTTACGGGCATAATGCTCGTAACGAACTTACCTCCTCGCTGCGGTCCGACACGGGTAGTTGGGATTACGATTATGACAATATCGGCAACCGTTTGAGCAGTTCGGCCGATGGCAATTCGGTCAGCTATGTGAGCAATCGGCTTAACCAGTATCTGCGAAAAGGTGGCGGTGGTGGATTGCGTTACGACGCCGACGGTAACCTGACCAGTATTGGTTCCGCGGCCGACCTCGACGATGACGGCGATGTCGATGTGAACGACTTCGTGGTGTTTGAACAGCAGATAACCGGCCCGACGTCGGTTCCGGCCGGTACTCCGATGGCGATGGGTATGGAGCAGGCGTTTGCCCCTATGGCTATGATGGCCGCACCGGCGGCATCAGAAAGTGGAGAGTCGATAGTAGAGCAGGCTTCGCCAGAACCTTGGAATGAAGAGGAGTCTACGGCGGTTTTGAAGGTCAAAGCGTTGTCCGGTGGTCCGGCATTGACCACGCTTGAGCCGAATACGACTTATCAGCTTCGCTATCGGGCTGGGGTTAACCAGGTTAACGGTTTTATGGTCTCGGTGTTTGCTGATAGTGCTGGGCAGGGAATCAGCGGTGCAACCGCACCCAGCGGCGACTGGGGTGGTGCGGATGTGTTTGAGTTTATCGATATGGCCTCTGCCTCGGCGGGAGTATTGTACGACGCCGACGACCGGGCGATGAGGCAGATGGTGCATGGCTTCTGGTTCCCCGATAGTGAGAATACCGGATCCGCGGGCGAATCCGCCGGGCGGCGTGGTCAGTTATTCGAGTTCACCACCGGGTCGGCCGGTACAATTCACTTTGAGCTATTCATGGATTGGATCGATTTTGAGAGTCGGGAAGGTGTGTGGATGCGCACCGATCTGACGGTTGAGGTGGTTGATCCGGGTTCGACGGCGGCTGGTGGTTCTGCTGATAATGTGTCTTCGCAATCTGCGGTGGCGGCTGCGGGTGGACCTTCCAACATGACTGTATTCGACGCTGATCCTGCGAAATCGACCGGTTTCAACGGGCAACTCGGTAGCGCCCTGGCCGCATTGTTGATGGCTACCGGCGGTACGGGCGGTCCGGAGTTTGCTCTGGCCGATCTTGATGGCGACGGCGATTCCGACCTAGCCGATTTCGCTATGTTCCAGGAAGCCTTTGGGGATACCGGTGGGACGCGGTATACTTGGAACGCGGAGAATCGTTTGACCGGCGTGGAGCCGATGGCCCCGAAAAATGGTGATAAGAAACTGCAATTCGCCTATGACCACATGGGCAAGAGAGTGTTGAAACAAGTCTGGACCTACACCGCAGGCAGTTGGGGAAGCCCAATCGCCGAGACGAAATACGTCTACGACGGATGGCGGGTTATCATGGAACTCGATGGGCTGAATAACGATGCTGTTATTCGTAAGTTCACATGGGGGTTGGATCTTTCCAGAAGCGTAGAAGGTGCCGGGGGAATCGGCGGTCTGCTCGCGACGGAAGATACCGCTGGTACAACTGCAACCGCGTCAGATGACAGAACCTTCATCTACTTCTACGAACCGAATGGTAATGTTGGCCAGTTGGTGGAAACAACAACCGGCACGAATTACGGTACAATCGCCGTGAGGTACGAATACGATCCGTATGGAAAACGCATAAACCCTGCTGCAATTGGAGAATACGATCAGCCGTATCGGTTTAGTACGAAGCCGGTGGATGATGAGACAGGTTTGGGATATTGGGGATATCGGTATTACTCCTACGACTTGGGGCGGTGGGTGAATCGTGATCCGATTGGTGAGCGTGGCGGATTGAATTTGTATGGAGCACTGAAAAACTCATCTGTTGATTATATTGACAGGGATGGCGCAACAGCGAAGAAGCCAGTTGAACCAGAGTCTAATGCTGGGGATTCAGAACCCGAGATCGATCCACCAACAAAGCAAAAAGAGACTGCCCCTGCTACGTCTTCGCAAACGGGGAGACCTTCTTTCTGGAATCCATGCGGCTGTAGAGTACATCGGCAAGAGATAAGAATCGGAAAGTTAAAGGATGCTAAAGACCCTACTATTGGTAACCAAGCATATGAGGAATTTATAGGTCACACATGGATTGACTGCACTGGTAGTCTTTACGATTATCCCGAAAACTTCCAAGATGATAGAAAGGAAAAGAGTGAGTGGATTTGGGGAACCACTAGAGCAATCTTTGGTACGATAAAGGCAGGCTCTGGCGCGGGGAAAAAATGCCGGTGTGCAACTTGTGACGATATTAAATCTTGTTTACAGGCCGTTGAAACTATCCATGCTTCTTGCTCATATAGTGAAGCTGGCTTGGGGATCTTTCCGCCGCCTACTGGAAAGATGAACTGTCGCTATCACGTAATAAAATCTCTAAGTTCTTGCTGTTTGATAAAGAATATGCTTCCCGATAGGGCATTCGATATTGGTCCAAACGAGACAAGAGTAGGTGGAGAGAAATAATGAGGTATATTTATATTGCTATTTTGCTCGTATTTGTTTCCGGGTGTGCGCCGAATCGTTATGAAATATCGATAAAGAACGCTTGGATGATGTACTCCGAAAACAAGGTTGACTTGGGACCTCCTTTGTCCAAGCGAGCAGAATTTATTGACTCTTCCGGAAGAGAAGGGTTTGTAGAAGACATGACCAAATTCGTTGGAACTAAGTACCAACGAGAAGCGTTATATGCTTTGGGATGGTTTGGCGACCGAAGGCACGCTCAAGTAGTTGCCAAAGCGTTGACTGATGAAGATCCTGAAGTACGAAGGATAGCTACTATCTCTCTTTCACGTCTTTTAAGGAAGGAATTCTCTGATTCCAATGACGCTTTAAATTGGTGGTTAAGCAATAGTGAAGTTAGCGAGAGGTAGTTTATTGTTCGTGAGTTCGGGGGGCGCCTTCGGTTATTTCCAAATATGACGTAACCAACGATGTATTGGGCAGGCGTAGCAATACGGCCTACAGCGGGTCGGCGTTTGCCGCTTCGTTTAATCAGTCTTACGGGCATAATGCTCGTAACGAACTTACCTCCTCGCTGCGTGAGTTCGGGGGACAGTTTACTTAATTCAACCAATGGCCCGGGCAGGTTACGGAGAATATCAGCGGGGCAGAGATTTTCTATTGACAGTGTTCCGGCATTATTCGTGTCGCGCCAATGGTGCAACACGTAGCCAGGAAAATCGAAGGATTTCCCCTCGCTTGCTGCTAAAAACACGGTTTGTGGTGTAGATGCCCAAGCGGTGTTTCCCCAGCTGTCCCTGTGCCTGTCGGTATACATCCCCTCTTAATAACCAAGGTTTAAATCCCTCCAACAATTAGATTTACGCGTAAAAACTTCGCGTCTGGTTATCACCTGACTCGCGAATCTCTTCGTATGCCAAGCGGACGTGAAAGTTCTTTATTCACCCTACGGCCGAATAGGTCAACTAAACGATATACCTCCACATGAAACCCAATTGCTCGTCATTCTCTGGCGAATTGGTTTCAACCCTTTCTTTCTAAAAAAAGGAATAAAATAAATGAATCAAAAGCTCCAGGAGCTGTACGAGAGCACAGCCGAGGAAATCATCTTCGGTGTTGGCGAAATGTGTCTGCCCAATTGTAGGCCAG
The DNA here is from genome assembly GCA_963667855.2 of Phycisphaerae bacterium. Classification (GTDB taxonomy): domain Bacteria; phylum Planctomycetota; class Phycisphaerae; order UBA1845; family UBA1845. The sequence continues at coordinate 8,627 of CAXXKI010000030.1, forward strand.
CCCCTTACATCCACATCTTCTACAAGGATTGGTCGCGTACGAAGCTGGAACTAGTACGTGGCTCGTTCAAGAACAGGTTGATACTGGTCTCGGCCAAACGCCCAGATAACACATACGACATGTTTATCGCCACCGGAGAAAAAATCACTTTACGACATTGCCAGAAAGGTCATACGTCAGTTTTGCGGGCACCTGCCTGGAGTGCTCATCTGGATAGAGTTGAGGCCGCAGCTGTCGATCGTTTTGAAGTTCAGCGGAACCAATACGGCGGATTTCTGTTGTTGGTACAAACACCCGAGTGGGAATTCGTCACGGCTATTAATGATCCTTCAGGAAATACTGTAATCCGCAGTATCCAACCGGTTTCACAATTAATTCAGCGATTTTAGTCTTAATTGACCTGGCTTAACTCGAGTAAGTTTCCCAACTTACATGCCAAGAGATGAGATAAACGCTCACTTTTCTTCAATACTGTTTAGTCACTCTCTATAATTTTTTGTCCGCATAGAGCAAGACTATTAACCCAGCCATCGCCCAATCGACGGCCATCTGCCCTCCATGCGATAACTCTGTACCAAACGGTGGTTTCCCGTTTGGTTTTTGCAGTAACCATGATCGTCCCGTTAGCGATTATCTCGCCGGCCTCCGCTATTGCTTCAGCGACATCAACCCAATCCTGAGGATTATTGATTAGCATAAGGGGTATAGTCTTTGATATGATGTATTTCTTCCCAACCTGCAATGTTTCAAAGTGGGTGTATCTAGGCAGTTTTACAGGTAACGGTTCTACATGCGGAACATAAAGAGTGCACTCTACCGTTTTCCCTAACAACCCAGGGCTAATGGCTTTGCCAACGAGATTCGCGTTATATTTACCAAACCTCGGATTTCGTTGTACAGACGATACGCTTATTTGAATAGCGATGTTCTGGTCAATGCCATCGATTGCCACACCGTCCGACGTTATGGATAATCGTTTATGAGATTGTTTGAATGCTTCGATCCACTTTTGGCGATCGAGGTGGAACACGGAAGGTTTGAGAAGATCATTGACGGTACAATCAAGTTCAGCGTAATCATCGCTATAGGTGTCGGTTTTTGAAACTCCCATATCCATTATTGTCGCGGTGAATGTCCGGTGAATTCTTCCGATTATCTTTGTATCATCTGGCAGGTCCGTTTCTAGTTTGAACTCTACACTAACATGTTGCAAATTACCTTCGTAATCCGAATGCGGCATACCCCCGCGAAATACGCATCCAGTTAATTTAAGAAGATTGCAGGTAATAGTTTCCTTTGATTCCAATTGATTTGTTTCTAGTTTTCCGACAGCGATTGCTTCGTAGATGTCGGTTTTAATTGCAGCTATTTTACGTAGTGAGAAGGATTTCTTTTCATTCTGGATGATCGCGGAAATGTAGCGATCAGTTTCTTTTGTAATGCTCCAGTCGGAACTGGACAAACGCTCCGTTTGGGATATTTATATTTGACCCCTTAATGGAGGCGTAAATTATGAGTAGGCAACGGCGAAATTTCAGCGGTAGCGAGAAGATGTCCATTCTGCGGGAGCATTTGATCGAGCATATACCGGTATCGGACATTTGCGACAAGCACGGCATTCAGCCGACGCTTTTCTACCTTTGGCAAAAGAAATTGTTCGAGGAAGGGGCCGGTGTCTTCGATCGACCGGAGAAACAATCCACCCGTCAGAAGTCGGCCGACGCGGCGAAAATCGAAAAACTCGAGGCCAAGCTGCAGCAGAAAAACGAGGTTCTCGGCGAACTTATGGGCGAACATATCGCGCTAAAAAAAAAGTCTTGGGGAGATCTGACAGGCCAATGGGTGCCTCACGATACCCGGGATTCGCTGGTTGATTTCGTCGAAAAATGGTCCGCAAAAACGGAGCTGACCGCCAGGCACCTGGTCGGCCATATAGGCATAACCAGAAGCAAGTACTACGATTGGCGAAAGCGGTTCGGCAAAGTCAACGAACACAACGCGCGTGTCCCGCGAGATCACTGGCTTGAAGATTGGGAGAAACGTGCCATCGTGGATTTCCATACACAGTATCCGCTGGAAGGGTATCGCCGGTTGACGTTCATGATGCTCGATCGGAATGTGGTGGCCACCAGCCCCACGAGCGTCTATCGGGTCCTGAGTGCGGCGGGAGTTTTACAGCAATGGAATAAAAAAACGTCGCGCAAGGGAACCGGTTTTGTGCAGCCATTACAGGTGCACGAGCATTGGCATACGGATATATCGTATATCAATATCGCCGGGACATTCTACTATTTGTGCAGTGTTCTGGACGGCTGCAGCAGATACATAGTTCATTGGGAGATTCGCGAAGCGATGCTGGAAGCGGATGTCGAAATAGTTCTTCAGCGTGCCAGGGAAAAATTTCCCGATGCGTTTCCCCGGATCATTTCGGATAATGGTCCGCAGTTCATCGCCAGGGACTTCAAGGAGTTCATCAGAATCAGCGGGATGACCCACGTGAGAACATCGCCGTATTATCCGCAGAGCAACGGCAAGCTGGAGCGGTTTCACCGTTCGATCAAGCACGAGTGCATTCGTCCGGGTACACCTTTGACATTGGAGGAAGCTCAACGGCTGGTCGACGGTTACGTGCGGTATTACAACGAAGTGAGATTGCACAGTGCCATAGGTTTTGTGACTCCGTCTGACAAGCTTACCGGCCGGGACGCGGCTATTTTCGCCGAGCGGGATCGCAAGCTGGCAACCGCTCGCGAGCAGAGACGAGAGCGGCGGCGACAGCAAAACTCCGCGATAACAGTGGAGGCTGCATGTCCCCGGAGTTCCGTCGCCTCGGCGTCGCTTCATAAACCTCTGGGCGATGTCGAGGCGATGGAGCGGAGGGGACACCCTGACAAGTTCCCGACCCGAGGCCGAGCAGGAGAAAATAAACTTGTGGAAACTGCGTAAGTCAGTACATTAACCGTGAAGGGCGATTGTCCATTTTACGCTGAACCATTACACTTTTAGAATGCGGCATTCAAATTCGCTTCCATCACGCAGGATAATCGTATCGGCGTATATGATGCTTGAATTAACGCCGCAAACTATAACGCATATCGCCAACACAACTTTCTTCATCACAAGCCTCCGTAAGCCAATATTCAGTATTCCACAAGTTACCTCAAACATAGCGTATTTAGAAAAATATAAATCTTGTTTCTGCATTTTAACGCAAAGAAAGGGGAATTCCCATGATAAAACTTAACGCAGGTTTTTCTCGCAAAGTCGGTGAGCCCAACTACGGCTCCCGAGGAGCCTCCGTCAATGTAGAGCTGGAACTGGAATCAAACCTGATCGGCGATCCTGATGCACTCGTTGCTCGCATTGAGGATCTGTTTGCTCTAGCCAAGCAATCTGTAGACGCTGAATTGTCAGAAAATCCGCCTAAAACAAACCACCACGCCCATAACAATCGCTTTGCGAAAACCAATGGAAACGGCAATAGTAACGGCCGTAATAATATTCGCAAAGCAACTGCGTCGCAGGTAAGGGCGATTCGCAGCATCTGTAATAGCCAGGGAATAGACGCTATCCAACTGGCCAGCGAACAGTTCAATGTCAACTCTCTGGAACAACTTACTATTCGGCAAGCCAGCTCCCTAATCGACGAGTTAAAAACCGCCAGCAATAACGGTAGAAATGGAGGTGCCCATTGATTGTCGATCTTCAAACCCGACGTTCGCGTGCTAAACCATCAACACCTTCGGAAAATGATAAAGCCCTGGAAATTACAGGCCGCGATTACATCTCCTATTCATCCATTTCCAGCTACCAGCGATGCCCCCTTAAATACTACTTCAGCTACATTGCCGGCATTTCTCCCGAGTTTATTTCTTCCAGCCTGATATTCGGTAGTTCAATACACTCAGCTCTTGAACACTACTGCCGGCAGGCGATGGAAGGAGCACATCTCCCTATTATTGATGAGTTGGTGGGCGCATATGAACAGGCTTGGTCAGACAACGCAACGGCGCCTGTGAAGTACGGTAAAACGGAGACGAAAGAAAGCCTGCTTGATTTAGCCAGGAACATGCTCACAGCCTTTTGCGAGAGCAAAGTGTTCAATTTGAACACTTCAATCTTGGGAATTGAAGAGGAGTTACGCGAATCAACTATTCCTGGTTGTCCAGACCTATTAGGTAGAATCGACCTCATAACCGTAGACGATGAATATCTGAAGATTACCGACTTCAAGACAAGCCGCTCTCGCTGGACACAAGCTAAGGTAGCTGAATCTACACCGCAACTTTCGCTGTATGCTGACCTGGCTAAATCGCTGGCTACCGGATTCAATAATCGGCCCATACGACTAGAGTGGATTGTTCTAACCAAAACCAAATCACCGGTAGTTGAGGTTCATTCAATAGTTCCTAACCCGGTGCAGCTTACTCGTACCAAGCGAGTCATTAGTCGGGTATGGAGTGCCATCAAATCTGGATGCTTTTATCCATCGCCTTCCGCTATGAACTGTTCCGGATGCTCTTTTGCCCGGGCATGTAAACAATGGGAGGGATAATAATGAAAAGCCGTACCTTACCCCTGTTGTTTATAACCTTATTGCTATATTTCCTGCAATGTGGATGTGTCGATAATGCCCAACAAACTGCTTCATTATCTGCAAAGTTGGAAAGTTCAGAAAAGCACTCTCAGCAACTCTTGAGCCAACTTGAGTCTGAAAAACAGGAACATACTCGCACGAAAAAACACAACGAGATGAAACAAGCTCGGTTGGATGAAGATCTTCAGGTCGCGGTTTTTATTTCCATAAGTATGTCAGTGGCAATGTTGATCCTCATTCTGCTTATCGCACGCGAAAGAAGACTACGCAGAGTTCTCGAGAAACTTTTTCACCACCTTCTGGAATGCATCAACGATTCGCGGAACACGCTTTAATCGGATTCAACTAACAGAAAGGAGTCAGAATAAATGGCCCGAAACACCAATAATTCCACATGGCTTCTGGTGTTAGCGGTTGTGATTGTATGGCTATTTCTTTCCGGTTCATCTGAAAGTCCAGATACTGAATTAGCCAGAACAACAAGAGAGGCCGTTCAACTAGCCCATGAAGCTCAAACTGATAGTCAAGCCGCTACACTTTGGACTGGGCGGTTTAGGCTTCTGTCGTTGATAATCGGCGTAACTACGCCTCTAACCATCGCTTACTTCATTTGGAGTTCATCCTCTAAAAGCCATATCGATACTCTGGAGGTGATTGATTTCGTAGAAAATCATTTGCAGCCATCATCACGGCCGAAAGCACAGTCGGAATCATGTAGTGCTGTCCTTCCACCAATAGCCGCAAACGTATCTGAAGAATCCATCATTATGTAACTCAGTACAGGGCGAATTCGTCCTGCAGTGTAAGTAATAAACCAGCCCTAATCGCCTGTGTTGCTCCAACGCAGGTCAAAGGAGAATCCCTATGTTATTGATGAGCTCAAATATTACCGCGGAAGATGTACGTCACCTTTTCTGTTCAGACCCCGATTTGCGAAAGGAGGCAGCATCACGTTCTGCTAAGAGAAAAACACATTCAGATCTTGCCAATTGGTTGTATCTAGATCCGCAGCGTATTTGTTTAGCGGATGAGACGGAGGGAGTTGCAGCATCACCGGCAGGTAAGAATATCGATAACAATATTCCATCGCTGCCGTTTGAGCCAACAACGCATCGGCCAGAAAAACTAATCGCTTGACGAGAGGTATGGTATGAACACAAATCATTCTGGTATAACCAACCAGGAACTTTCGCCACTTAAACTACCGAAAGGCCAAGTAGCAATACTTGGCCTAGGTAGGGTGGGGCGGCAATTGGCTCTTCAACTAACAGCTCTTGGTGTTCAACGGCTTTACCTGGTTGATCCGGGTGCCATTAAAGAAAAAAGCCATCTGGCAGAAGGGTATAATCATGAAGATATCGGCAGACTAAAGATCCACGCCGTTGCCCAGGCTTGTCATCAGCTAAACCCAGTATTGGACATCCACACCGGTGAGGATCGTTCGCTAGACGATATCAGGCGAAGTAGTGCAATATTCAGTTGCCCGAGTAGACGCAAGGATTGGGGCGCTTTAGGAAAGGAGATCTACCAGGAAGTCGATTTTATTGCTGAATACACGCTTACGAATAGGGTTGTTCACCTGCTTTTTAAGCGCTGTTTGGGCGCGGAACGACAGCACCAGGGACCTGTTTGTAGATATACAGCCGTATATGCCAGTGATTTAGCGGCTACACTTCTTATCGGGGAGTTCATTAGGTATTGCCGGGGGGCTTTTACAGGAAGAACCATCAAGTTTGATATAGGTGACTTGGGCGTGAATATAGAAGATTGATGGTTTTCAGGCGTTAGGAACGTCTTATTTTTTCTTGGGTTTATGGGTAGGTATGCTCTGGATGGCGTCTACTAAAGTTATTCCAAGGGTGTCGGTAATCCTGCGAAGGGAAAGGAGAGTAATATTGTATTCCCCACGTTCGACGGCACCGATATAGGTCCGGTGTAACCCGCACTCAAAGGCTAATTCCTCCTGAGATAACCCCCTATCTTCACGGATTCCCCGCAAGTACCTGCCCAACTGAAGCAACATGGGATCTTTTGCCGCCATACGGGCATAATCCATCGTTGAATTGTATTTATCGACAGAGTATAACTAGCATTTAGCTGAATTAAATGGTGTCCGGAACAGCTGTGTTTAAAAGACTGAGGAAAGGGCGGTTTCGTGTGTTTATACGGTGGATCATCGTGTTTAGATCACACGTAAAACTGTTATCACATTGTGACAAACGAAAACAAAAGTGTTCTAGAGCTATTCGGTTTATTGTGTCTATGTTGCATATTAGGTTATATATTGTTTACCGATAACAATCGAAATAAAATCGTGATAGCGTATAAGTTTATCGTCTTCGCCGTAACTTTGATCGGTGGAGTCGCTTGTCTATTGTCTAAACACTTTCAGGACGATAAGCGAACTACTCCAAGTTCTTCAATCAAAAACTGCCAACGCGAAACGGTAGTTTCATCCGAAAAAAGCGAGATATTAATCCATTGTACTCACTGTAACACTCGATTTCCTGTTCCCAACGGTTTTGCAGGGGACACTTTAACCTGCGAAAAATGTGGTAGAGAAATACCATTGCTAAAAATAGAGCAAAGTAACCGGACAGTGGAACAAGAAAAGCGATCGGTTCAGCCCATACCTCCTCCTTCAACAACGGTAAGTAAGGCGATTGGAATCGACCGAAAAGACGACTCGCCTGATAAGTTCCAGGACAAAGTCAACAGCAAAAAGAGCCTCATACCGGCACCGCCAAAGAATATTAAATTGGAAAAGATACCACCGCCACCTTCCTCCATTTCAAACCAGAAACCTGATTCTGGCTAGCGATGCGACAAAAGGTTTTGGGCAAAACTCACAGTCTTTTAATGCGTATTAATGAGGAGAATATTGAGATGCAATGGTGGCTTACAACTGGAGAAGGAAGTGAAGGTCCTTTTCCTGAAGAACACATTATTGAATGGCTAAAAACTGAACAGATTTCTCCAGAAGTCAAAGCACGTTGTGATAAGGATGCTGACTGGAGGGCTTTACGAGAAATCGACGAATTTACTCAATATATTCCGGCAATCGTACCGCCAGCTCCACCGTCTGCGTTTGTTTCAGAATATCGTCAACCCCCGAATGCGGAACTGTTGGTGTCTGACCGTAGGCCAGTGTTTGATATCTTGTTCGTCGCGATTGCGACAGGAGGATTTACGTTACTTTTGGAGTTTTTTGACATAGGTGCGATTGGTGATGAATCAGGTCGCTATATTCTATTTTGTTTATGCGTCTGTGCTGTGGCATTGACTTTTTGGGCAATGTTCCATTACCGGCTTTGGTGCATTCTCCCATCATCGGTTGCAGAGATAAAGCCAAATGTGGCAGTTGGTTTCCTATTCATTCCGTTTTTTAACTGCTATTGGGTTTTTAAATCCTATCTTGGAATTAGTCGAGGACTGAATAGGCTTGCTGATGATCACGGCTTACCGGGGATGCGAACCAACACTGGGCTAGCAATGGCGGCTTCAATCTTGTTTGTGAGTACCGTATTCTTTGATTTTATTGATTTTTGCTGTAGTCCGACGGTTGAGGATATTCCAAACCTATACGTCATATACAACTCATATGACTACCAAAACGCTTATGCCGAAACCGTAGCTACTGCTGCGGGGTTTGACATCTTTGCTTTGATTCTGGGCTCTATTCCAAGCTTTGTTTTGTGGATTCTCATGACACTCAACCAGAAGAGAATGGTTGAATACTTATACGATAATAACGTTCCGCTAAACTCAAAATCAAAGCTCTTAGCAGATTAGTTGTGAAAGCGAAATTCACCATGTTTGGAGAAACGATATGCATATGAACACTGGGGAACAGAAGTGGTGGCTAGAGCACAGAGGAAAGCAACATGGCCCTTTTTCGACTAACGAGGTCAATCAGATGATCGATTCAGGGGAGATTAGTTCCTCTCACCTTGCCTGCCATGGGGGCGATAGCGAATGGAGGCAGTTAAGAGAATTTGCTGAATTCCCTGAAAACTCGCTTAGTCAAACAGAGGAAGTGGCTGGTTCATCTGGAACGGGAGCAGTCGCGGGTGGACAAATTGTCGGCGAGAGTACCGTATCTACTTCTATTCCTTCACCGCCACCTGGCCTTACGTCTGGCGGACAAGGAGAAAAGAAAAAAACTAAAGAGGAGCGATACCGCGCTGCGTGTTTTAATGTTGCTATTGATTATATAGCATTACCCTGGTACCGCAAAAGCCATATTATGTCCATATTCACTGTTGCGGCTCTACTTGGAACCTTCTGTGTCGGATTAGGGTTTTTACCGTGCTTGGTTGTGTGCATATCGTTGTTGACTGGCGATATTTACTATTCACGGCCAGGGAAAGATTATTCTATGAAGAAATGGCATTGGGCAAACAAGATCGCCGCCTATTTGATACTTGTTGGGAATCTGATGCTGATCGCTTACAGAGTATCAAGTGCCGTTTATGCACAGTGAGATTCGGATGATAGTACTTCAAAGAAACAAGCCAAGTATATAACTTGAGAAAGGTCACCTATCGGTGGCTTTTCTTTAGGTATTCGGTGTATTCGTCTGCTATTGCTCCAACTGGGTGAAAACTTGGACTAACTATGGCGGATTTTGACCAGTTTTCCGAAGATATGCGATGTGTTAACAATAACTGAATTCGTATCTATAGGCAGTTTGGAATGCAAAAGTGACGTGTAACGCGTTACGCACTGCATGCGTAAAAGGAGTCGCCAAAGCGGATAATGTAGCCCGTTTTATCACAGTCAACGGAGCACACAGGGGATTTGAATGCGAGATGTCAGCGGGTTATCGAGAAGTCAAAGCGGTGTTTAAACGCTCTAAATCGAGGCGTTGAACGCTAACTATTTTAAGTTTGCGCAGGAGGAAAAAACGTTTGATGGAAACGGTCCGCTCTATAGGAGGAGAATGGACGTAAACGTACGCCTGTTTCGACCTTCTGAAACCTGTTTCTGTTTAAGTACAGGTATGTAAAGCCGCCTCATTGTTATGCGTTAGTTTTAGAATTTAGGGGCCAGATCAACAATATAAACTGGCAAGAATCCGTCGGGGAATTGCATACCCACTATTTCTGATCGCGTGCAACGTGGCGGGGCGTGTGGAAGTGCCAACCCCAAAAATAGGTCGTCCTTCAAAACCCATTACAAACCAGATGTTAAGAGTACTTATACAGGATTCCGTGTTGTCTACGACGTGCCTGAACCGTCAAGTCTTGCATTGGTTTTATTCGGTAGCTTTGCGGCGATACGGCGACGTTAGGAGTTTCGAGTAGTTCTAGTCTTCAACAAAAAAGCCTGGCGTAATCCAGGCTGTTTTTTAGTACATTTATGACTACATTTACTCTTGGAAAATCCTTGATTCTAGCCTTGAAAACCACTCCTTGTTCGCTTTCAAAACCAGCTCCTTAAACCACTCGGACACTCCTCCGGTAATCGGGTTATGGAAACCCTAAGATGTAGTTTTGCTAAAATCCAGCAAGGCAACCAACATCTTTGTTCAAGGCACATGGCAGGCATTATATCGGCAGATGATTAGATGGCTAGGCCCAAAGTTAGTTTAAAGCCAAGCTGCCCGCAAAAACGCTAAGGGCAGCCTGGCTTTATTGTTTTCTCTACTTTCGTCGGCGGATTATGGCCAACCCACCGGCTAGCAGCAGGGCCAATGTTGTCGGTTCCGGGACTACTGAAATCGTACCGGCAGTGTAAAGTCCGCTGGTGTCCCAAGACAGTGAAGGATCGCTGAAGGAGGGGAGCAGGATTTCGTTGAACTGGCCTGCGATGCTTGCTCCGTTTTCCATTGCAAACAGCGTGAACGAATCGCCCAGTATAGCTTCAAAGTTGTTATACCAGTCCACGTCAAGCACACCGTCTAGGGTCAGCAATCCGTCGAGAATGATCTGGTCATGCTCTGCACCGGCCAACAAGCCTCCCAGTTCCATTTCGAGAGTGCAGGCCGAGGTCAAGGTTAAGCCGTCGGCTTCGATTGTACCCGGGCTGTTGCCTACATTCAGGTCGCCATAGATTGTTACATTGTCCAGTGTTCCGGAACCGCGGAGGTGGCCCCAGACGGTCAGCGGTTTGCTGGCACTGGTGCCGGCCATAGTACCGTCGACGCCGAGATTGAGCCCCTTGTTACCTACGAAGATTTGGCCGCTGCCCTCGATATTGCCACCGTTGAGGTTCAGAGTTTTCTGACCATGAGTGAGCAGGGCGTTATCCATAAGAATCGTCCCGTTGCCGTTCGGCATCTGGAGGAGGTTGTTAATGTTAAGGGTTCTACCGGAAGCGATGGAAACCGTACCACCCTGATCGATTAACATGGAGGCGGTTCCCCCTAATGTAACACCGCTGGCATCCAGGATAGTGGTATCGCCGAGGATGGAAACCTGACCGGCCGTGGTTTCTATATTACCGAGCGTCCCGGAGCGTTCGATCTGCAGCACGCCGCCGGACTGTTTGATTTCCCCGTTATTTTCCCAATCTCCGGCGAGGAACACTTTCCCTGATTCGAGTTGGAGTGTTCCTTGCTCCATAATTTTGAATTCACCGGTTGCGTTTATCTCACCGTTGTGCCGGACTTTGGCTTCACCTCTTGCCCAATCCCTTCCAATATTCCCGGTGCCGAAAACATTCCAGGTTCCACCGTTGACGTCGACCTTACCGTTGCCGCCATCACCGATGAGTACCGTACCCTGTGTATTCCAGGTTCCGTTTGGGGAGATATTTACGGTACCGCCGCCGCCGCTGATCACACCAACTAGTGTACTTCCTTGAGTATTCCACGTTCCGTTAATGAGGTCCACGGTTCCCCCTTCGCCACCGTAACCATAACCCAAGCATACGTAGTTACTGGTCCAAATTCCGCCGTCTTCCACGTTAACCGTTCCTTTTCCATTGTTTCCAACGAAAATCGCGTTTGACGTGTCGGTCCAAGTTCCGCCATTGATGTTTACAGTACCTTCCGATCCTGTATTGCGGCCTATGTGGGTGATTCTGTCGGTTGTTTCCATAGTAGCGCCGCTGTTGATGCTGACTTTACCAATACCGTCGTACCCGATATTAATGTTATCAATCGCAGCCCAGGTTGTTCCAGAACCAATTTCTACGGTCCCCTCAACGCCAGCGGAGTAGCCGAGGAAAACGTCGTCGCTGGTTGTCCAGGTACTGCCGTTGCTGGCAGCGACTGATGCTTTTCCGTTTTCGCCGACGTAAACCTTGCCGTCGGCTTCCCAGGTTCCGTTATTGAGGGTTATTCGTACTTCGCTGGGGGAAGTGCAGCTTAGATGGGTTTCGTCGGCGGAGGTCCATTTACCTCCGTTATTGACTTTGACCGCGGTAACGCCAGCATCATAAGTGTAATCGCCTTCAGCTATTAATCCAAAGTAGCTTTTTCCGGAAGATTCCCACTCGCCGCCGTTGATGTTTATCTCTGAGTAGGATCGGTTGTCGTTTTTTTCGGTAGTGCGAACTTCTCCGTGAGAAATCCATTTACCGTCGCTGCCGATGTTTACTTTACATTTGTTACCCTGCAGGCCAACTCTCACATTGCCTTGTGATTCCCACAGGCCACTATTGACATTTACCTCATCATTGCCGTTATATTCCCCGATTACTACATCTTTGGTTGCTTTCCAGGTACCATTGTCGGTGATGGTGACTTTTGCCCTTCCGATATTTCCGAGGTCCACTTTTTCCTTGGAATTCCATATTCCCGAAGATATATTAACGTTGCCTGTTCCGTTGTAATTATAACCGGCCTTAACTTCGCCCGTTGTGGTCCAGTATTTACCGCGAGTTACGTTGACCTCGCCTTCGCCTGATGCCCCGATGTTGTAATTACCATCGGTAGTACGGCCGTCGCGAGTGTGGAAAGAGTCGGTAACGTTGCCGTAGGTCCAGATGCTGTATTCGCTGACCTGTAAACTGGCCGAATCCAGACAAGCCGCTGTTGGGGATCCCGGCAGCATGTTGTTAGCCAAAAAAGAGTAAGTAAGTTTCGTGGTTCCGGGTGACAAGCCCTGAAATTTAGCACCTTGTTCCCAACTGGCGACATTGGAAGAAGCCATATTCGTTGTTCCGTTGCTGGATCCATCCGCCTTGGTTTCCCCAAGACGGAGAACTCCAGTGGTGGTGGGTAAAACGCTATAGATGTATCCCGCGACTCGGGCACGGTATCCGCCGGTAGCAAGTCGATGAGCGTCGAAACCTAGAGCTGCCAGGTCGACAGTCTGGAATGCCTTAACGGACGTCATACTGTTTGGCGCGAGGTAGTAATTCCCTTCCTGGGGGTTCGGTCCACTGGAGCCCCGGGTAAAATTACCGTCAAAGTTCCAGCCATTGGAGAGGGAAGATTCAAAGCCGGGGTTAGTCAGCAGGTTTTGGCCTATCGGAGCGGCCGGAGCTGACGACACGGCTAGCGCCGAAAATGCAGCTATACAGATAGCACTGAAAAAATAACGGTACACTTTGTTCTCCTCCTCTCCCAGTTACCACTGGGAATTACCACTTTTCAGAAACAGATTTTACTTTGCGGCAGTACCGCCTGGAAAACAACTGTTCCAATTCTCCCTGCCAACCAATTCGCGCAGATACTACAAGGTGGGGTCAATAATCCATGGTATTGCGATTCCTTGGCAAAGTCAACTTGAAATGCCAATATAGGCTAACTGGGTATTATAGGATCTTTCATGGTGGGGATTTATAGGGTTTTAATAGGTTTGAGATGCGTTATACGCGACATCGGTGGTTCGCTGATGATTCGAATTAATTCAAACGGCAAATCCTCAGGGGATGGATAAACGGAATTCGGTGAGTTGCTAAACTGGCAGATACATGACGAACATTAGTGTATTCGGCGCCTGTAACTACTGACGCGACTACGCGAAATCTTTCTACAAAGTTGATTCCAGCTCTATGTGGTCGTAAAGTACGTGTTCGCTAGGGGAGGTCGGAACGCGTCCGGCCTGAGATGGGTTGGTGGTGATTGGCACCGTCGATCGCAACCCGCACCCTTCGAACCTGATCAGTATGGACGGTTCCGTGGCTTGGTATAGCCGCGGCGACAGTCAAGAAACTGCGTAGGAAAGCGACCTGATCTCTGAGAGCCTCTTATGACACTCCCCGAGAGGCCGACTTCCTTCTGGCGAATAACCGTTTGCTGATCTAGCAGAGGCGTTACGGATATTGCGCCCGTGAATTGGTGTATCTGCAAACGCGAACGGAAAGGCCGCAAAAACTAGCTGCGTCCCCGTTTCGCACTGAAAGGAATAAGAAGATGATCAGCAATCCGGTTGATGGCAAAAACGATGCAGTGGTGGCTAACGATAGCCTTACGGTCGGTCCGGTATATGGCTCGCGAAAGGTTTATGTACCGGGAGAAAAATTCCCCGACATTCGTGTAGCCATGCGGGAGATTTCCTTATCGCCGACGAAATCGAAAACGGGCGAAGAAATCGAGAATCCCCCGGTAACCGTTTACGATACTTCAGGTCCCTACACAGAGGACAATCCTCAAATCAACGTGCATGAGGGACTGAAACCGTTGCGAAGTAAATGGATCGCCGACCGTGGCGATACGGAGCAGCTCACGCAGGCTGGTTCGGTCTATTCGCGTAACCGATTAGCAGATGGTGCTCTGGATGCGATCCGCTTTGCTCATATTCGCAAACCTTTACGGGCCAAACCAGGTAAACGGGTCACCCAGATGCACTATGCCCGCCAGGGGATCATCACCCCGGAGATGGAATTCGTAGCCATCAGGGAAAACCAGCGTCTGGAGCAGGTTGGCGAGGCACTTGATCGCCAACACCCGGGCCAGAATTTCGGAGCGGCTATACCCAGGAAGATAACCGCGGAATTCGTACGAGATGAAGTTGCCCGAGGCCGGGCGATTATTCCCTGCAATATCAACCATCCGGAATCAGAGCCGATGATCATAGGCCGGAACTTCCTGGTTAAGATAAACGCCAATATTGGCAATTCCCCAGTCGCCTCTTCCATTGAAGAGGAAGTGGAGAAAATGGTGTGGGCAACCCGGTGGGGGGCGGACACCGTAATGGACTTGTCCACTGGCGAGAATATTCACGAAACACGGGAATGGATTATTCGCAATTCGCCTGTTCCGCTGGGAACGGTGCCGATCTACCAGGCATTGGAGAAGGTGGATGGCAAAGCCGAAGAACTCACCTGGGAGTTATTCCGGGATACTCTGATCGAACAGGCTGAACAGGGCGTCGATTATTTCACCATTCACGCCGGCGTTTTGCTGCACCACGTACCCATGACCCGGAACCGCGTTACGGGAATGGTTTCGCGTGGCGGTTCCATTCACGCCAAGTGGTGTCTTGCCCACCACAAGGAAAACTTCGCCTATGAAAACTGGGACGAAATATGCGAGATTCTCTCGGCGTACGATGTTGCTATTTCTATTGGCGATGGTCTTCGTCCCGGTTCGGTGGCAGATGCCAACGATGCGGCCCAGTTTGCCGAGTTGAAGACGCAAGGCGAGCTTACTACCCGCGCTTGGGAGCACGATCTGCAAATAATCAACGAAGGTCCCGGGCATATCCCCATGCACATGATCCACGAGAACATGACCAAGCAGCTGGAATGGTGTCATGAAGCTCCGTTCTACACATTGGGGCCGCTGACTACCGATATTGCTCCAGGATATGATCATATCACCTCGGCCATCGGGGCGGCTATGATCGGGTGGTATGGTTGTGCCATGCTTTGTTACGTGACTCCGAAGGAGCATCTTGGTCTGCCCACCAGGGATGATGTCCGGGAAGGCGTAATCACATACAAGATAGCTGCTCACGCGGCGGACTTGGGCAAAGGGCACCCAGGGGCGCAGTATCGGGACGACCAACTGAGCAAAGCCCGATTCGAGTTCCGCTGGCAGGATCATTTCAATCTGGGGCTCGATCCCGAACGGGCGAGAAGTTTCCACGATGCTACTTTACCCGAAGAAGGGTCAAAAACTTCGCACTTCTGCAGCATGTGCGGTCCGAATTTCTGCTCGATGAAGATCACCCAGGACGTACGGGATTATGCTGCGAAGATGGGTATTTCCGAAAAGGAAGCGTTGGAGAGGGGAATGGCCGAAAGGGCAGCCGACTTCCGAAAGCTGGGTATGAAGATCAACCTGCCAACTTAAATCCTGCAGGCAAAACAACGAGTTAAGTTTGAGAAAACAGGTGTCGGGTTTACTTTCTATTCCAATAAACCCGACACCTGTTCTGAATTTCACCCCAGGATACCGGGATGTAGATGATTACGGTTTATATTATTTGCCGATTTTGCTCAATTTATCGACGAGTTTCATTGTCAAAATTCAGACTTGAACAATCCGGACACAGGCAATACATTGACCTGCGGTCGCGGTTTGAACAAGCATTTCGCCGTACGTTTTTTTTGAAGTTTTTCAATGACTGCAGCGCCTCAAATTGGCGCTTCAATTCCTGTTGTTTCGTAAAAACTGGAGGTGGGCAATGGTACGTAAGGGTACGTCATATCTAAATCACCCAACAAATGACAACGCCGTTTGCCGGCGCGAGAAGAAAATCGGTTTCAAATGTCTGGCGGTTTTGTCTGCAGTATTGTTTATCGCATTGATGAATTGCTCAGTAGTTATGGGAGAAATCGTATTCGAGGATGATTTTGAAAACGGTAATGTGCAAGGTTGGCTTCTATTTGCACCAGGCAGCACCGCGGACACTGGTGAATGGGAAATCGGAGACCCTAATGGAACGGTAGCCTATGATGAGCAGGCTCAGCCGGAAGATGCTTGGGAAGGGGTTGGCTGTGCTTTCACCGAGCAAAACTCAACCGCCGGAGTCGGCGACGTTGATCTCGGGGTGACCTACCTGCAATCGCCGGTGATTGATCTGTCCGGAATGACCGGGGCAACGTTAAGTTACTATCGCTGGTTCTACAACCGGGATCGTGGCGAAGACGATCAGGATTTCTTCGCCGTGGAAGTAAGGGAATCGGGGGAAGCACCATGGATAGAGCTGGAACGGCTGGGGCACGAAGTATTGGCCAACTCCTGGACGTATCGATCATTCCCCTTGGAGGAATACATAAACCTGACCGGGACAGTCCAGTTCCGTTTCGGGGTATGTGACGGAGCGAGGTTTATGATGGGTAGTATAGTCGAAGGAGCGATCGACAACGTGGAAGTATCGGGATCAATTACTTACGGAAACGGTGATTTTAACGACGACGGTGACGTTGATTTCGAGGATTTTGCGGCGTTTCAAAGATGCTTTGGCAATGTGGGAACGGGGGATTGCGCCGCAGCGAACATGGCCGGATCAAGCATCGTTGATGATGAGGACTGGATAGAGTTTTCCCTAAAACTGGATGGTTCATAATCAACACTACAGATGATGTTATTACAGCTCGAAGCAGTTTACTCAACCACGAGATACTCTTTAGCCGGTATTTTCACGCACTTGTTTCCGGGAATGTTTAGAGTGCATTTCGAGCTTGCCGGCGAAGATGTTACATGAACGTTACCGCTCGCCGATGGAGCAGAGCGAACGGCAGGACATGCGAGATATTTCGATTTCATCTATTTTTTCCGCGGTAAACGATTGCCAACGGCAGCAGTACGTATCGTGCCAAAGCAAAACCAGGGAATCGCCGGACGAAGCGGAGCGGGCGAGGGGTTGATGCCTTGTGTGCCGATACTTTATAAGTAGCCATAAGAAGTTGGTAAACGTTAATTGCCTTGGACAGGCTATTAGCTACGGCAGTTATCCTGCCCTGTTTTGTTTCGGAGAAGATTATATGAAATCAAGTATCAGGTGCATATCGATTGGTGGGGCATGCCTGGCTCTATTCGCTATGGCGCATACTGCGGTAGCTCAGGAGAGTGAAGAAAACGAGAGCGAAACCAGACCGATTGCGGTTGTGGAATCTCCAGTCCACGATTTTGGTGAAGTATGGGTCAGTGACCCCCTGAACCATTCTTTCGTTATAAGGAATGCGGGCAAAAGCCGGTTGGAAATCAAGAAAGTGAAACCGACATGCGGCTGTACCCTGGCAGGCAACCATCCCCAGTTTATAGAACCCGGTGAAAGCGGTCAGTTCCCGTTCAGGTTAAACACGAATAAGATTAAGGGAAAATTCACCAAGGCGATTTCGGTCATAACCAGTGATCCCGAAAATAAGACGATTACTCTGAGGTTAACCGGGGTGGTCAAGCAATACGTGGACGTGACTCCTCAAACGGTACAATTCGGACGGGTGAAAGAGGATACGGTTGTTTCCGAAACTCTGACGATCACCAACAATACCGATACACCGTTGAAATTATCGATTGATGAGAAAACGAATCCGCAATGTTTCAAGGGAAAAATCAAAGAACTGATTCCGGGAAAGAAATACGAGTTGACGGTTACCGCACAACCCCCGTTTCGAACAGGAATAAACCGTTTTCCTCTGAAGATCGACACGAATATCCCCAACCAGCAACAACTTAACATTTTCTGCATAGCCACTCTTCCGGAACGTCTGCAAATCAAACCGGACAGGCTTATCGTCTCGGCGTCGGCAAAAACCGAAAGTGTTCGGAAATTATGGTTTACTAATAACGGAGAAAAACCGGTCAAAGTCACCAAGGCTTCCTGTGGGAATCCAGGCGTCAAGGTTGAGAAAAATGATGTGGAGGAAGGGAAAAAGTACTTGATCGTGGTAACGATACCTCCAAGATTCAAGCCGGGTAAGGACGAAGCAGTGGTAGTGGAAACTGACGATCCTGAAAAACCGCGAATCACGATTCCTTTCCAGGAGAGTAAAACCAGGGCAACACGCAAGCGAGAGCGCCCGGCGATGAAGATGAAAGGCGAAAAAGCACCGCAGGCGAAAAAGAGTACATGGGATGGCAAGGATGCTGTTATTGGAGGTCCGTCCGACAAAGTACAGGTAGTTATGTTCTATGCCTCCTGGTGCGGATTCTGTAAAAAGGCTTTACCGGTGGTTCAGGGACTTCACGAACGATTTCTGCAGGAAGGTCTGGCCGCGGAGGTAAAGATAGTTAACCTCGACGATTCCGCCGGCAAACGAGGAAGAACTCAGGATCAGTCAATCGAACACTACAAATCCCTCGAACTTACTATGCCCATGATCCTTGACAGCAACAAGGAAATCGGAACGCAATATATGGTAACGAGTTTTCCGACCATGTTCGTTATTGATCAATCGGGAAAAGTGGAATCGGTATACGTCGGCGCGGGAACTGGTTTCGATGCCAGTATAATGAAGGAAACGAAGGAGTTGCTAAAAGCAAAAGCCTCGGACAGTCAGGAAAAAACGGAGAAGGCAAGCAGCGAATCCGATTCGAAGTCGCAGAAGTAGCAACGATCGCGCTAACACTTCAACTTTTCAGCTATTAAACAAGGTCGCGGTCGCCAATATTCAGTTGGAGCCGCGACCTTTTGTTCCTGTCACAAACCGGCAGGACTGAGCGTTCTACATTTCCCGGTCAACAGCATTTGCGATTCTGGATAAATCCTGCATTAGTCGGGCAAAAACGCCAGTGGTTATCGACTGGGCGCCATCGGTTACCGCGTGTTCAGGATTGGGATGAACCTCAATCAATAATCCATCGGCACCGGCGGCTATCGCGGCTTTGCACATGGAGGGGACCATGTACGCATGTCCGGTTCCCTGCGATGGATCAATAACAATAGGCAGGTGAGATTCGTTCTTAACAGCCGGAATCACCGCCAGTGGCAGGGTGTTGCGCACGTATGATTCGTGTGTGCGAATCCCCCGTTCGCAGAGAATTACATTGGGATTGCCAGCATTTATGATGTACTCCGCGGCAAGCAGGAACTCCTTTAAGGTGGCGCTCCAGCCTCGTTTTAGCATGATTGCCCGGTCGGTTTTACCCAAAGCGGCCAACAGGTTAAAATTGTGCATATTACGGGTACCGACCTGCAGAATGTCGGCATACTCCGCTACAAGGTCGACCTGATCGAGACTCATGACTTCCGTACAGACAACAAGCCCGGTTTCCTTGCGAGCCTTAGCCAGCAGCTTCAAGCCCTCTTCTCCAAGTCCCTGGAAATCGTAAGGGTTGGTCCGAGGTTTGAAGGCTCCGCCGCGCAATCCAACCGCGCCGGCCTCTTTGACCGCAAAAGCGGTATCTAAAACCTGTTTTTCGCTTTCAACACTGCATGGACCGGCAATCACACCTATCTTCTGACCACCAATGTGGTTACCGCTACCGATAGGAATCACCGAAGGTTCCGATTTAACTTCCTTACTGGCAACCTTATAGGGCTTAAGGATCGGAACGACCTCATCCACCATCGGAGCGTTTTCGATAGCGGACATGTCAACACCGCGTTTGTCGCCGATGGCGGCCACTACCGTACGGTCCGTTCCAACAATCACATGATCCTTAAGCGAATATTGGCGGATCAAATCGACAACGTGGTTGACATCGGCATCGCTGCAGCCCGGTTTCATTACGACAATCATGGGATTTCTCCTTGGTACTTACTGGTTTGCCGGGCCGATCTTTTCTTTGCCGTTCATGTATGGGCGTAAAACCGGCGGTATATTAATTGAACCGTCGGCGTTCTGGTTGAGTTCCATCAATGGAATCAGTACTCGCGGTGATGCCACCACCGTGTTATTTAGCGTGTGGCAGAAACGGAGCTTACCTTCGGAATCACGATAGCGGAGTTTCAATCTCCGGGCCTGGAATTCATAGAACCTGGAGGCGGAATGAGTTTCGCCATAACTGTTTCTCGACGGCATCCAGGTTTCTATGTCGAACTTCTGCACCTGGCCCTGTCCGAGATCGCCGGTGCAGACATTCACGACTCGGTAGGGGAGTTCCAGCTTCTGCATGAGCGCTTCCGAATTGGCCAGGATTTCCTGGTGATACTTGATACTCTCGGCCTCATCGTTAGGACATATGACGACTTGCTCAACCTTGTCAAAAAGGTGGATACGGTATAATCCCCTTGTATCCTTGCCTGCCGCTCCGGCTTCCCTGCGAAAACAGGGACTGACCGCAACCATTTTGATCGGAAGTTGCGATTCTTCGAGAATCTCCTCGGAATAGAACGCAGTCAGGGGAACTTCAGCCGTACCCACAAGCGACATCTGGTCTCTTTCGCACAGATAAGCCTGATCGCGACCTACAGGGAAATACCCGGTTCCGTACATAACCTCTTCGCGAACGAGCACGGGGACCTGCATTGGGGTATACCCACGCTCCATCATCAGGTCCACAGCCAGCCGCAATACGGCTTGATGGAGCAGAAACGCGTCACCTTTAAGAGCATAGTTGCGGGTTCCAGCGAGTTTTACGCCCCGCTCGATGTCTATAATCCCTAATTGCTCGCCAAGGTCCACGTGATCCTTCAACCCGAAATCGAAACTCGGTATTTCGCCGACCTTGCGTAGCTCCACGTTGTCGGTGTCATCAACCCCCAGGGGGACCTCCGCTGCCGGCGGTTGGGGAATAGTAAGCATGAGATTGTTGAACTCATCAAGAACCTCTCGCTCTTTTTCTTCCAGCGGCTTAATCCGCTGCTTTATATCGTTGAGTTCCTGTTGAGCTTTGTCAGCTTCGGCCTTGATGTCGTCTTCGGTACGACCGCTCTCAATGGCTTTTCGATACCAGGCGCTTTTAGGGTTGCGGTATGAGCCCATCTGCTGACCGCCTTCTCTACTTTTCGTACGCAACGAGTCGAGTTCCGTCTGCAACTGCCGTCGCTGGTTATCCACCTCCAGCAACCGATCAACGTCACAGGTCACTTTCTTGTCTACGGCTGCCTTTTTAACCAGATCAGCATTGTCTCTAATGAACTTGATGTCGAGCATTGGCCAGGTTCCTTGCTAAGAGCCTTTGGTAATCGAAATCCTAAATACCCCCGGTCGAAGAGAGCCGACCCAGTATTCTTACAAGTCAGCAATCGGCAACCACGCTACGGTGGGTGTAATTTAACCTTTGTTGACGAATCCGGCTTTTATGTCAAGAACCCAAATACACCGGCAATGATTTGTCCGTGATTACTCGCATCTTGAAACAGAAAAGCTAAACTTCAACCATGTATCCAACAACCGACGTGATAACGCTGGGGCATCTGAGCCATAATCTGTTCTGGAAAGAGGAAAAGCAGGCGGTCAGGCCTTCGTTGGCCACCACAACCTTAATCCGCAGTGGTGATACCAAAATTCTGGTGGATCCATCGCTCCCGCCGGAATTAATGGCCAGAAGCCTCTTTGACCGTTCGGGTTTGGAGCCTTCCCAGATAGACATCGTCTTTCTCACCAGTTTCCATCCTACCCATAGACGTTCTCTGCCCGTTTTCGACGAAGCAAGATGGTTGATAAACGAAGCAGAGCGGGAGGCCGTCGCTTCCCACCTGAACGATTTGCTTGACTCTGACGACGCGCAGACGGAAAGGGCTACCGAGAGCGAGCTTGCGATTCTGGGACGCACCACGGCGGCTGAGGACGTTTTAGCGGACGGTGTGGACCTGTTCCCTTCGCCGGGGGTGACAGAAGGATGCTGTGGACTCCTGGTGGCAGGGATCCGCACCACGATTATTGCTGGAGATGCCGTGCTTACGCGAGACCATTTCCAGTACAGCCAGGTCGCTTCGGATGCGATGGACGCAGAAAAAGCGTCCCAGTCGCTTACTGAGATATATGAAATCGCCGACATAATTATTCCCGGCCATGACAACATGTTTGTGGCAGGTGGATTTTAATCTGACCGCAGCTTGCAACGTTTTTATAGGACAGCTCTGACTGTGGGAATAATCCGTATTCGTCCCCATTTGCCCTGGCCGTTTTTTGTAAGCTAAAATTCACGTAACGGCTGGAATCAGACTCGTCAGGCCGCAACCAACCCTTGTAGGGGGCGGTGTAAACACGCGAATTTCAGGGATTCGATGACCAGAAAAATCCGATCAGCAGTTGGGCAGATTCTTTTATTCACCACTTCTACGGTAGTGGGGTTCATAATTATCGTAAGTACCGATCTGGTAAGCCATTTTTCATACCTTATGGAGAAAGGACGCATTCAGGCAGTACGAGAGGCGTTGCCGTCAGAAAAGGACCTCGACCTTTGGAATGGAAGAGCACGGGCGGTTGCCTCTGTAGTGAGTCCGGCGGTGGTGCAGATAATCGCCGAGCGACAGTGGCGGGCGGAAGATCAGGATCAACTTGATATCTTGCAGAAGCTTTTCAATCCCAAGGATACTCTACCGGAATGCGGCGATGATGACGCTGACCTGAAAGACGACCGGGACGGAGAGCAGAAAGACTCTACTGATAATTTGGAATCCATTCTCAAGAATCACCCGTTTGACTTAGCTCCCAGCATGGGGAGTGGTTTTGTCGTTGATGCGGGAAATGGCTACATTGTAACGAATAGCCACGTGGTGGAAGATTGCAAAGCGATTCGCGCGTACTTGGCTGACGGGCGGCGGTTCTCCGCTACCGTGGTCGGGTTGGATCCTAAATCCGACATAGCAGTTATCCAAATCCCGGCGGAAAACCTTCATGAGCTGTCGCTGGCTGACAGTTCTCAGGTACAAGTCGGTGACGACGTGATGGCCGTGGGCAATCCTTTCGGATTGGATGGCACGTTCAGCAGGGGGATAATCAGTGCCAAGCAAAGATCGAATATCAACATTCACGGTACCGAATATAAAGGTTTTCTGCAGACGGACGCAGTGATCAATCCGGGTAACAGTGGCGGTCCGCTGGTGAACATGCGCGGAGAGGTAATCGCCATGAATACCGCTATTGCCACTCAATCCGGTCACTACGACGGAGTTGGATTCGCGATTCCCACTTCGAGAATCAAGCAGGTTATACCGGCATTGATCGCTGGTGAAACCGTTCAGCGAGGTTATCTCGGCGTGAGTATCGTTTCAGCAACCGCTTTTGAACCACTAAGTAAAGAGCTGGGCTGGGAAGAACCGCACGGAGTTATTATCCGCAAGGTAATGCCCGATTCTCCCGCGGAAAAAGGGGGGCTTAAAGTTGAGGATATTGTAATCGATATCAACGGTAGAAAGCTTCGCGGTACGGCAGACCTGATTGACATAGTGGGAGCAGTGAGTCCTGGCGAAACTATTGCAATCAGCCTATGGCGATCCGGAATAGCCGAAAAAGTGGAACTGAAAGTTGGTAAACAGCCGAAGAATTTCAGTACACGAATCCCTCTGGATCGGTAACTACATCAGCCGACATCGTTTTACCCGTTTTCCTGTTGACACAATTCCTGTCACTTACGATTATCCTTCCGGAAATGTATTTTGAATTACTCTGGAGGATAGCGTTTTATGATCGTGGTGAATACGGAAACCATTCCCGGTTATGACATTCGTGAAGTCAAGGGACTGGTTCAAGGCAATACGATTCGCGCCAAGCACATGGGACGCGATATAGCGGCCGGCCTGAAGAATCTCGTCGGCGGAGAATTGACCGGGTACACCGAACTTCTGACCGAGGCTCGACGTCAGGCGATGGAGCGCATGCTTGCCCAGGCGCAGCAACTTGGGGCAAACGCCATAGTTAATGTTCGATTCACCACCAGCGCCGTGACGCAGGGGGCGGCTGAATTGTACGCCTACGGTACGGCAGTATTTGTCGAGGAAGGAGGAAATCGATGGGCGGCTGGGAACTCTGGTTGAATATTCTTCCTGTTCTGGTTCTCCTGTCATTGGGATATCTGGTTGGGCGGCTGCGGGAGCGGAGCCATCTTCATTCTCTTGCGAACAGGGAACAGGAATTTGTTGATATAGTGGTGTGTAATACCAGAAAGGTGTTAAACCCACATGAAGTCCGAAAGGCGGCAATGGTCAGCGGTACAGCGGTTATCGCTTCTGACTACTTTAAAACTTTCGCGGCATACTTGCGCGGTATCGTGGGCGGCGAAGTACGTGCCTTCGAAACGTTAATGGATCGCGCTCGGCGAGAAGCGACTCTGCGATTGCTGGAACAGGCTCGGCAGATGGGCGCCCGCGAAGTGTGGAATATTCGGCTGGAAACGTCGAACATCTGCAGCTCCACTGGCCGTAAAGGTATGGTCAGCGTCGAGGTGTTTGCGTTCGGGACGGCGGTAGTCAGGTGAATTACTGACGGCCAGTTGAACTTGGGCTTTTGAGATGAAACCCTATGTCCAAAAGCGAAGATTCACATTCGATTGAGCACGAACCTCACCTTCGCGGCGAAAGTGAATCCAGTCGATCTGCCGGTTATTACGAAAAACTGCATTTCCGGGAAGTTCTCGCTGGACTCAATAATGACAATCGCCCGGAAGATAGTGTATTTGACGAGCCTGACATCCTGCCGGGCCGCAAGAATGAGTTGATCGACAGGGACTGGAGCTGCGACCACTGCGGTTACAATCTCCGAGGTTTGACGGTAGAAACACCGTGCCCCGAATGCGGCATGCGAACTTTATATCGACCGCCGCCAGAAGGCGAAGAGAGTTACGGAACCTGGTTGTCGCGTCACCAGACGAGAGTTAACGGATCTACCGGGTGGTGGCTGGCGGTGTTGCTTGCAGGTTCCGGCGGGATTTTCGCCGTTATTGCCGCACTTTTTGGAACGAGTCCCGGCGGGGCGTTGTACCTGGGATTGCCGTTACTGATGGTAGTATTCGGGCCGGTGGTTGAGGAGACCATGAAAATAGCCGCCGCGTCGTACGTAATCGAAACGCGGCCATATTTGTTTACCCAACCATCTCAGATTCGGTTAACTGGGGCCGGCTCGGCTCTTGTATTTGCCGCGATAGAAAACGTTCTATATTTGCGTTTTTTCAACACAGTTCATACGCAGGAGTTGATTCTATGGCGCTGGACGGTGTGCGTGACACTGCACGTTTCGTGCTCCCTGGTGGCCGCTCAGGGGTTGATATGTGTCTGGACAGCTACGATAAATGAGAAACGGCGTCCCAATCTAAGTAATGCGATTCCTCTTCTTTCGACCGCGATATTGATTCACGCAGTTTATAATGCGGCGGTCGTGGGCTGGAGTTCTATTCCATAGTCTACTTGGATGGATATTGCGGAAACCTCGAAGAAAAACCAACCTCGTCAAACGAGGTTTTTACCCTGGTTCTGATCGAGTATGCGGATAGCCAGACGTTTGTGAGCACCAACCAGATCCTTGCAGACCAGTTCCACTCTCTTGTTCAAACCCCGCCGATCACGGATAACCTTGCGCACGAGCGAACGCATTCGATGGTATTTCTGGTTCAGTATCCGTTTGTCAGAGTGAGCGGTTAAGGCCTTCTGCATTGAATCCAGGAGGTTCTCCACCTCAAACGGCTTGGGAAAGAAATCAACCACGCCACAGCGCATGGCCTCTATCACGTCAGCCGCTGTCGGGCTGTTTCCCATGAGAATGATCGGTCGATCGCTGAGCTCTGTCAGGCGAGAGGCCATGGTAATGGCATCAATCCCTTCCGAAGTAGTATCTGCAACAACAAGAGAATGGGGTTCAAACATTTCCACGTCGAGGGCGTCTTCCGGGGAGGAAACACAGGTGATGTTGCAGTTGAATCGGCGCACGAACGCGTCAACCAGCATCTCCAGGATTCTCGGGTTACTCTCAACAAGCAGGATTTTATCGCTCGACATTCTGTTAGCTTCACACTTACGGGTCGTTAGTGGTATTACCTGGTTGGGGATATACGAAATCCCCGGGCAAATCCACTGCCTGATCCTGTCGTGTCTGATGACTAATCCAGTGAAGAAACGGAAGGCTGTTTTACTTCGCTCGAGCCGGCAGGGAGAGGTAAATCGTGCTACCGCTTCCTTGCGTGGACTCAAGCCATAAGCGTCCTCCGTTGACTTCAACAAGTCTCGCTGCTCGGGAAAGTCCCAAGCCGCGACCGCGTCCTGCGGATCGGTGGGAGAAGAACGGGTCACATGCGTGCTTCATTACTTCGGCAGACATGCCGCACCCATTATCTCCAAACGACACGACGACTGTGTCATCGGAAGCATTTGAGGTGGAGTTAATAATCAAAAATGCGTTTTCGGGCTTCGTAGCCTCGATTGCGTTGGCCAGTATCGCGCCGCCTGCTTCGGATATCTGTTCTTCATCGACGTAAACCTCCAGATGTACGTCCGATATTCGCACTGATATCTGATCAGGCTTAAGTGACGATTTGCGTTGCCAGTATTGAGCGAGGCGATGCGCCCAGGCATGCAAATTGACCTTCTTCGGTCTTGGTGGGGCGGGCTTGGCGAACTGAACCAGCTCATTGACAATCTGACTTGCCTGGCGGGCGTGTTCGTCAATTAATCCAACCTGTCGGGACAACTCCGGGTCGAGCAAATCACGTTTTAACATTTGGGCTCTACCGGCGATAACCGCGAGGGGATTGTTCAATTCGTGAGCAGCCCCGGCAGCCATCTGCGAGATCATTTCCAGCGATAACTGCTGAACTCTGGCGTTCTGCCCGGCGTGCAGTCGCCTGTTTGATGACGCCAGTGAATCGGCCAGCCGATCGTATTCCTTGCATCTAAGAGCATTATTTAAAATGAGAGCGAAAAAAGAGGTTAGAGGTTTTAATTCCTCGGACGAGGCATTAAGTAATAGGTGATTTACCCCTGACTGAATACTGAATACGATTCCTCCGGCAATACGATTATCTCGAGATAGGAGGATTACGTAATCCGGCTTAATCCCCGATTGTTTTTCGAAGCGTTCCTCTAGGGGGGAGAGTAAGCCTGGATTTGAGGATATATGGTTAACCCTATTGACCAGGTTAAGCAGTTTGCCTGAGTGCATATCCTGAATGGCGAATGATTCGGTATTATACGTATCGCTGCCGGTATCTCGGTAAACCGTTAGCGAAGCAAGCGAATCGCCTGAAACAGAGAAGCAGCCGACTTGAGATAACTTCAGATGTTTCTCCGAAGCGCGGCATATTCTGGCGCAAACGGTTTTCGGATCCTCCGTACCAGTCAGCTCATTAGCTATCTCGGAGATGATATCGCAACACAACTCCTTGATAGCCGGGTAGTCAGGTTCGGTATTGCCTGAAAGTTGAATATCCTCTAAATACTTTTCGCCTGTTTGTCGTTGCTGCCAAAGCGATTCCAGACGCTCAGTGGCCTGTTTCATCCTGCGATTGACCCGCTCCAGGCCTTCATCGGTGACACCAAGCAGGTCACTGTCGGCGCAGGTAAATTCGACGTGCTGATACCCGGAATACCCAATACCGTCGCGCCGGACAAAATTGTCGGCCAGGTTTAAGGCGAATGCCAGGCACGGATCGCGCAGGGTTGCGGATAAAGTGGCCGGTGGGTGATGGTGTAACCATACGCACTCTTGAAGCCGAGCCGGCATGCCGTAGAAAGCTAGAATTCGTTTCCCGGCGAGGGCATGATCCACGCCGAAGAGTTCCTGTTCCGCGTCACTTATACACTGTCTCTTGGCTTCGGTACTGTGAACAACTCTTTCGTACGCCTTTGGAAAACACGCGGCCAGTCCGATTTTTCCGATGTCGTGAAGCAACCCCGCCAGAAAAGCCTGCCATTTCAAACCGGGACATCCCGCCTCTGTCGTGAGGTAAAAAGCGGTACAGCCTGCGGCTACACTGTGTCGCCAGTATTCTTCCCAGTCGAATACGCCGTTTAAAGCGCTCGCCAGGCTGCGGGAGAATCCTTGAACTTCATCGAGGATTAACAGACCTGTTTCCCCGAGTAGTTCATCCTCGTCAATACGATCTGATGCAGTACATGATCGGAAAGCGGATTGCGTCAAAAGGGCGGGGTGGCGTAAGCCTCGCGAAGAATCTTCACTGGAGTTTTTCCCGAAACACTTCTGAGCGATTTCGACCAGGAGATTCGCTGGATGCGTGGAACACAAACTCTCGATCTGAGTCAGGACAAAATCCACTCCCTCGCCCTTATTGGATGAAAACCGCAAACTGGAACCACGCACCGGTACCATACCAACTCCCGGAAAAGTCGATTTAAAACAAGTTTGTCCAGTATACCTCGAGTAACAACCTAACGGATTAAACCTTGAGCATATCAGCCATCCTGGCGATCACCTGTTCGATTTCAAAAGGTTTTCTAATGAAATCGTCAGCGCCGGCACTCATGAGGTCTGCAACCTCATCAGGGTCGGCCACACCGCTGATAATGATGATCTTCATGTGCTCGAATTCACTTTGAGCCCGAACCGTTCGGCAGACGATATTGCCGTTGATGTCGGGAAGCTTGAAATCCAACAACATTACATCGGGGCGAAACTGCTGAGTGATAATTCCGGCATCGTAACCGCTTTGTGCCGTGCGAACTTCAAAACGCCCATCCCGTTCGAGAAGTTCAGAGAACATTTCTACGATTGCCTGATCGTCATCGACGACCAGAACCTTTTTACGCCCAGAGGCCAGTTGATCGAGAGGAATTTCGTTTTCCTTCATGAATGCGATCAGGTTGTCTCTGGGAATACGGCGAAATCGCGAACCAGGGACGCGAAATCCTTTTAGTCTTCCGCTGTCGAAACACCGGATGACCGTTTGTTGACTTACTTTACAAATTGCCGCAACCTCACCGGTTGTGTATACGCTCTTTACCATGCCCGAACCTCCTCGCGGTAGCATTCCGCCACCGGACTGGTGCCGCTGTTCCCCCTAAATCACCTAACTTATCCATAGGCTACATCTCTACTATGTCAGGGTCAATGATTTTATTCGGACGTTTTGCTTTTACTAAGATAAAACTAAGCTCACCCAGGTACAGTACTGCTGTAATTATTGATTAACTTTTTGAGTTATAACGACTTACGGCCTGCTACGTAAACCCATAAGGCCAGGATGTCGGCAGGGCTGATTCCGGGAATTCTTCCTGCTTGACCTAATGTGTCAGGTGAAAAGGCAGTCAATTTTTCGCGAGCTTCTGCGCGTAATTCTGCCATTTTAGAGAAGTCTGTATGGGGGGGAATTCTCAGGGATTCCATTTTTTTGAAGCGGTTGATCTGCTTTTGTTGTCGTACGAGATACCCCTCATAGCGAAAATCAATCAGAACCTGCTGCATGACTTCCAGGGGGAACGCGTCTATTCCATTGTTCGCCAAAACCTCTTCGATAACCGAAACTTTGGTGTCTGGTCTTTTAAGAACGCTGGCGAGTTTATGCCCATCATACGGTAAAGTACGAACCATTCCCGCCAGTTCGTTGACCCTGTCGCGTTTTAAATCAAAACGTTTCCATCGTTGATCGTCCACAAGCCCGATTTCTCTACCCAACGGGGTAAGTCGAGAATCCGCGTTGTCGCTGCGCAATGCGAGGCGATATTCCGCACGTGACGTGAACATTCGGTAGGGTTCCAGCGGCGGTTTTGTTACCAGATCGTCAATCATCACTCCTATATACGCCTCATCCCGTCCAAGGATGATAGGGGTTTTACCCACGAGTTTCCTGGCAGCGTTCAAGCCGGCAACTAATCCTTGTCCAGCTGCCTCTTCATAACCGCTCGTCCCGTTAACCTGACCGGCCAGGTAAAAATTATCTATCAGTCGCGATTCCATCGTGAGGCGGGTTTGATTCGCCGGCACGAAATCGTATTCGATGGCATAACCGTATTGAACTATCCGGGCTTTCTGCAAACCCGCAATGCTGCCTATCATAAGCTCCTGGACATCGCGAGGCAGGGAGGTGGGTATGCCATTACAATAGATCCAATCGCTGTCGTACCCTTCAGGTTCGAGAAACAACTGGTGGCGAGACTTGTCCGCGAATCGGACTATTTTGTCTTCAATGCTTGGGCAGTATCGCGGACCGGTCGAATTAATCTGCCCGCTGTAAAGTGGGGCGCGATCGAGATTGTCCCGGATAAGCTGATGAGTGTCTTCGTTGGTATAGGTTATCCAGCAATTAATCTGCTTTTGAGTTATTCGTTCATTCATGAACGAAAACGGTACAGGATCAGGATCGCCATCCTGCCGTTCGATCTGGTCGAAATCCAGCGTGTTAACGTCAACTCTTGGCGGAGTGCCGGTCTTAAGTCGTTCTAATGCAAATCCCAAATTCCGCAAATTTCGACTGATTCCTGTCGCCGCTTCCTCCCCCAGTCGTCCACCGGGAGTTTTCTCTTCGCCGCAGTGCATCAGTCCGCACATGAACGTACCAGTGGCGAAAATCGCCGCGTCGCAACTAAAGCTTCTTCCGTCAACCAGGGTGACGCCGGAGATTCGCTTGTCGGCTCCGCCGTTTTGCGGCGAGATATCCTTGACCAGGATTTGATCAACCATCCCCACGACAATGTCCAGGTTGCCCTCCGACTGCAGAATCTTTTGTACAGCCTTGGGATAAAGCTTTCGATCAGCTTGAGCCCGCGGCGCCCACACCGCGGGACCTTTCCGCTTATTGAGGACACGGAACTGGATACATCCCTCATCGGCGGCCAACCCCATTACGCCTCCGAGGGCATCGATTTCGCGAACCATTTGGCCTTTGCCGATTCCACCAATTGCCGGATTGCAGGACATTCTGCCTATGCCTTCGAAGCTCATGGTGATAAGCGCAGTATGCGCACCGAGCCGGGCTGATGCCCAGGCCGCTTCAACACCTGCGTGTCCGCCACCAATTACAACGATGTCATAGTGATTACTCACCTGCTGATACTCCACACTCTGATCGAATTATGAATTCGCTTTTAGAGCCGCCAAGACGGAAGTTACTCCAGATTCTACCACCTTATCCAGAGAAAGGAAAACTGGTCGGGATCGGTAAAACGATCAACCTGCTGCGGTACGGCTCAGGTCCGTTTTTATCGAGGGGCGGGCAATCGAAAGATAGCAGACGCTGAGCAGGATCAATACTCCACCGATAATAGTGCTCCAATGGGGAATTTCACCCCGAATCATGAATACCCACACCGGATTGAGTACCGGCTCCAGCATGACGATGAGAATGGCTCTCTGTGCGGAAATATGTCTTATGCCGGCGGCGTAGAGGACATAGGGGATACCAAACTGCAGGACGCCGGCTATCGCTATCAGCCACCAGTTACCGGCCGATAACTGCATTCCTTCAAAGCCGATGGCAAACGGCAGCAACACAACTCCCGAACCCAGACAGCACAAAAAAGCAAGCACGACAGGATCAAGTGATCGCACCCTTCGGAACAAAACAACCTGCGTACCGAAGACAATTCCGCTGGTCAGGCTTACCAGCAAGCCCGGCAAATCGCTGGTATATTGGGCGACGAAAATGAAGGCAACAGCTAACATGCTGATCAGAAACGCGAACCATTGTTTAGCTTCCGCCCGCTCTCCGACAACAAAAGGTGACAGGAGAAAAACCCAAGCAGGTGCCGTGTATTGGAGTATTATGGCGTTTGCCGCGGAAGTCATTGTCGTGGCGATAACAAATGCCGCGCACATGCAGGTGAACATTAAAACCGCAGCGGCCGTCCACATCGGTTCGGCTATCGGTTTCCACCTCCTAATTGCCCACGGAAGAAGGAACGCGGCAGCGAGTAACGACCGGAATGAGGCGATGTTCGCGCCGCCCATTCCCATGCCGTGCAGTGATTTGATCAAAACACCGTTAGTGCTCCACAAAGCCGCTGACGCCAGGAGCAGAAATGTTGCTCGTTTTCCGGCTTTCAGTAGTTTTTCAGAGTCACTGGTCAGTGCATGTTTTTCGATCAATTGGCTTTTTCGTTTCCACTTTCTGCCAGGATTTTACATAACTCAACGTGAATCCTGTTGTAAGGCGAACTGGATCCTCTGAATCCGTTAAAGATCACGCTGAACGCATACCAATGGTCGTCAGGTGATCTGACATATCCACTCAGGCTGCGAACTCCCCTGATGTATCCGGTTTTGGCGTAAACATCGCCGTTTACCGTTTTCATTCTCCGTTTCAAGGTTCCACCGTTACGGTTGCCGGCCAGGCTGTTGATAAAGGTCTTACTTCCCGGGTGTTTGTACATGTAAGTAAGTATGCGAACAAAATCTGCCGCGGAGCAGCGATTGTCTCGTGAAAGACCGGAGCCGTCAGCAATGACCAGTTGGTTTACGTCACATCCTATCCTTGCGAGAAACCCGGTTACGGCCTGGCGACCGTTTTCCCAACTTCCAGTTGCCGGAGAATTGCCCGAGCTTATGGCCCATTCATAACCGACTCGCTTGAATAGAGCTTCGGCAAACATGTTCTGGCTATTAACGCCTATTCTCTTCATGATATCCCGCAGGGGGGTGGCATGTTCGGCCACCAGCTTGAAATCGCCTGGCAGGTTGTCTTTGCTGCGTATTTTCTCAAAGCGGAGTTCTCCCGAAATCGTGATGCCTTGCCTTTCCAACTCCTCTTTGATCGCGGTAGCCGCGAAGCGATTGGGTTCGACAACCGACACCGATTGCAGCTTGCTTGGCTTGCTGACCTTTCCCGCCAGAACCAATTCAAAGGTCCCTTCGCGGCGGCCCACAACTGGCGTGGCGTCTACCGATGGAGAAACCGTTTCGCAACGATTGATCACTTGTACCAGGGAGCACGGCGGCTGCAGTTGCCAGCGAGCCGGATCGCCTGGAGTATCACCGGGCAGGGCAGTCAGATCGACGCAATTGCAGCAAAGGTTCAATCCGCCAATCGGCGCGCCATACCACTTAACCAGATCGCCCGCCTCCCAGCCGGTGTGTACGAACTCTTCGTCGAGAATAGTCGCATCGACTACCAGGTTCCCCTTAATCTCGCTGTGTCCGGATTTTTTCAAAGCATCCGCCCATCTTCCTGCGAATGCCAGGGGGGACTCGTTTTTTTCATCAGCCAGCGTTGGATCGCCAAGGCCCGGATCACCGCTGGCGATTATTACCAGGTCTTCACCGCGCATACCCAGCAGAGTGGAGAACGCGGAGTCGCATTGAAACATCTCGGTAGCCGTGGCCAACACCAGCAGTTTCTGGTTGCTGGCTGGTGTCAGTGGGGTAGATGCCGCGTGGGAGAACAATGTTTGTCCGGTTTGCAGATCGACGACCTGGGCACCGTAAACCACGTTTTTGCCCGGCACATCTGCGAACAGACGTTTAATTCTGCCTCGCAGGTCGTTGGCCTGCGAGGAATCGGCCAAGCCCAGAAAGAGAGTCAAAAACAAAAGAGACAATAATCGAGCCCGGTACTTCAATGTAACAATCCTTCTTGATCTAAAAGCACAAACGTCTGGTAATAATCCCCTGGATGATAACAACAACTTCATTAGGGTCGAGATACTAGGGGATCAACTGAACCATGCAACCGCGGATTTTGGTTAAAAAAGTGGGTTGACACGTTTTTAATAGCCTGTATATTTTGCAACACACTCGCCGCAGGGATTAATGCTTGAGGCGGGGAAAAATATTGGGGACGTAGCTCAATTGGTTAGAGTCCCGGACTGTCGATCCGGTGGTTGCGAGTTCGAATCTCGTCGTCCTCGAATGCTAAACTAAGAAACCGCAAGAGTTTATCGCTCTTGCGGTTTTTTTGTTTTTACTTCGGTGGCAGGATGGTGGCAGGATTGTCGCAATTCACAGTTTTCACCGTGCCACTATTTGCTGGCTAGTCATAACTCTCCGCAAGGTTCACAATTCAACGACCGGCAATATTCCAGGAGGATCTTGATGCTATCGTGTTCGGCTTGCCTCGGGCAAAGTTCGCGAACGGAAACTTTGCTGGTTGCTTTCGAAAGAGCTGGTTGGTTCCGTAAGAATCGGGAGCGATTCTGCGAGGCTCTTTCTGCTCAACTAATCCGCTACGGTTAATTGCGTACAATTAAGCATTTATAATGCGGCAAAATACTTATACTGGTATTGCCGGTTCCAGGAAAACAGTGGTTGACTTAAGGAAAAACTCCAGCCATACTGAAAATGCAAAAACCAGGCGGAGCCTGGCAGCGGTAATACTCACGGCCTGTTTTGTGAGAATGCCGAATTAGTGGAAACCGTCGAAAGGATTGGCGACTGATCGAAGGAGCGATCGATGATTAGAGTAATTTCGAGAATACGTTTTTACCTGTGTTCAGTATTCTTGCTCACAATCGCATCTGTGGCGTCAGGGCAGACTACCTGGTACGTGGACGATAGCAGCACAAGCGGACTGAATAATGGCTCCGGTTGGGAAAATGCTTTCACCGAACTCCAGTCAGCCATGCAAGTTGCCGAGTTCGGCGATGTGATTCTGGTCGCACAGGGGACCTATACGCCCGATTTTGACTGCACTTCCAATTGTCACACCGGTGATCGCAGTGCTTCATTCCATCTGGTCGACGGAGTAGGGCTTTATGGCGGGTATGCCGGTTACGGCACGGCGAACCCTGACCTGAGACTTATCGAAGAGCATCAAACCATTCTGAGTGGAGACCTGGCTCGAGATGACCACGTCAGTTGGCGAAATGTTGAAGAGAACAGCTATCGCATAATATCTGCGATTGACATTACCTCAAACAGCGTACTTGATGGTTTCACCATTACGGCCGCAAATGCAAATGGGTTTTGGCAACAACCGGGCGGTGGTATGTATAATTACCAGAGTAGCCCTCGGATTATTGATTGCTCTTTTTATAAAAACTCGGCGAGAGGAACCGGCGCCGGTATGTGCAATCTGGAGGGTAGCAACCCATCGCTAACCGATTGCATCTTCCATGAAAACTCATCAGGTACTCATGGCGGAGGTATATACAACTTTGAAAGCAGCCCCAGACTCTCCGGCTGCAAATTCAGGTTCAACTCGTCCTCAACTGGTGGTGGGGGAATGTACACAGCAAATTGCTGTCCTGCAGACACTAGTCCGGAACTGATCAATTGCACTTTCATGCAAAATCATTCTCCCTATAGCGGGGGCGCGTTGTTCAACGATTCCACGAATCCCATAATAACTGACTGCGTATTCTATAATAACGTAGCGAGAGAAGGCGGAGCCATATACAACAGCGATGCAGGAGCGATAGTAGATAACTGCCTGTTTAAAATTAATTCATCTTCCAGCGGTGGAGCTGTATATAATCGGGATACGGGCAACTATTTCAGTTATCCAAGCTATACCAATTGCGTGTTTACAGGAAACTTCGCCGAGACTTACAATAGTGTCGGCGGCGGTGCTATGTTCAACGAAGGAAGCACTCCGAGAATTTCCAATTGTACCTTTAGTGGAAACACCGCGTTAGCTGATAATGCAGAGGGGGGCGGGATTTACTGCGATTCCAATAGTGACATCGAAATCTACAACTCCATTCTATGGGGTAATACCGCTGATGGTAAAATCGACGAATCAGCACAAATCTACGTTCCTCGTTTTGTCGATCCGGGATCCGTAGCACATTGCTGCATACAAGGCCTGGACGTGTATAGTGGTTACGGCAACATATATACCGACCCCATGCTTATCGAAGACGGCATACATCTTCAGAGTGACTCGCCATGCGTGAACCAGGGGAATACCGCCGGCGATTACATTGGTCAGCACGATATTGATGGTGAGACACGTCTTTCGGGAAGTGGAGTGGACATGGGGGCCGATGAGTTCACAGATACAGATGCCGACGGCTTGCCTGATTGGTGGGAATCTCTGTATTTCGATTCCTCGACATCGGCTTCTCCGGAAGAAGACTCTGACGGCGATGGCATTACTAACCTTGAAGAATATGTGGCCGGCACCAGGCCTGTATCGCACACAACGACCTATTACGTGTCTACAAATGGTGACGATTCCTGGGACGGCCTGTCTCCAGGCTGGGATGGCCAGCACGGCCCCAAAGCCACGATTAAAGCGGCAATGGATTTGACGGACGGTATCAAAGGCGACGAAGTGGTTCTATTACCGGGAAGCTATACGGGAGAAGGTAATAGAGGGGTTGATTACGCGGGCAAGGCAATAACCATTCGAAGTATTGATCCCGAAGATCCCAAGGTAGTCGCTAATACAATTATTGACTGTGAACGCAGTGTGGAAATGTACGGTTTGCATGTTTTCCAATTCCAGATGTCCGAAGGACCTGATTCTGTCCTGAGTGGTATTACCATTCGTGGTGCCTACACGGAAATGGGAGGCGCGGTTTGTTGTTATTACAGTAGTCCGACGATTTCCAATTGCCGCTTTGTTTACAACGAAGTTTACGCAGGGGGAGTTTTGGAAATCATTTATGGCAACCCTGAAATAAACAATTGCGTTTTCTGCAGTAATATTTCCTACGGTAGCGGGGGCGCGATTGGTAATAGCCATGGTAGTCCGACGATTAATAACTGCGTCTTTACTGAGAATTACGCAAATTATGGTGGCGGTATTATTAATGAGCGCAAAAGCAATACTTTACTTGTTAATTGTACATTCTTTGGGAACGTTGCAACAAGATCAGGAGGGGCGATCTACAATAGCGATAGTAACCTGATGCTAAAAAACTGCATATTGTGGGGAAACCGAAGTGAAGATGGAGAGACGGAATCGGCCCAGATCTATCTTGCCGATGCCGAGGGTGATGTGCAACTTGCCCATTGTTGCATACAGGGGCTGGATGAATATGCTGGTAATGGCAATATCGACCACAACCCTATTTTGACCGCTGACGGCATCCACCTTCAATCCGAATCGCCGTGTATCGATAGCGGTGATCCAAGCGGAGATTATGCTGACCAGCGCGATGTCGATGGGGAAGTTCGCCTTTCGGGTAGTGCTGTCGACATGGGAGCGGAAGAATTCATCGATACTGACGGAGATGAATTGCCCGACTGGTGGGAGTTGTACTACTACGATTCGGCATCGATCGCTTCTCCGGATGACGATCCTGACCAGGATGGAAGAGATAATCTTTTCGAGTATGTAGAACGGAAAAACCCTTTATATAGATCTGCAACGTATTTTGTATCCACATCAGGTGACGATTCGTGGGACGGATTGTACCACGAGTTGAACGGGTCGCACGGGCCCAAGAAAACCATACAAGCTGCGATTGATGCTTCAGATGCATATGAAGGCGACACTGTTTTAGTGCTGCCCGGTATATATACTGGCCCAGGAAACCGGGATATGGATTATATGGGTAAACAGATAACCGTTAAAAGCACAAATCCCGACGATCCGACAGTCGTAGCTCAAACAGTTATCGATTGTGATGGCAGCGAAGATCATCCGCATCGCGCGTTTATTTTCCAATCTCTCGAAGACACGAATTCCGTTGTAAGCGGATTCACTATTCGTAGAGGATACGAGTGGTCTGGTGGCGCCATTTATTGCAGATCAAGCAGCCCATTAATAACCAGGTGCGCATTTAAGAATAATAGTTCATCAGAATGTGGCGGAGCAATCAACGCTTCGTACAGTACTTCAACGATAAGCAAATGTACTTTTAATCTAAACCAGTCCGATAGGGGTGGGGCGATGTGTTGCCTTTGGGACAGCCCGCTGATAGAAAACTGCGATTTTTATAATAATTCGTCGAGGTTCGGTGGCGGACTATATTTAGACGGTTGGGGGTTCACAAGATTGATAGATTGCAGGTTTGAAGGGAATTCCACAGAAGATCCAACGGAAACAGGCTCTGGATGCGGCGGCGCGGTGTATAACGATTGCAGTGATGCGTTAATAGCCAATTGTGTGTTCAATGGAAATACTACCGACGGTCGCGGCGGTGGAGTGAGAAATTATTACGGGAAAATATCGATTGCGAATTGCACTCTGGTTAATAATCATGGAGATATTGGAGGCGGATTTCATAATACACCTGACGAAGACAGTTCGAGCATTTCGAACTGTATTTTCTGGAATAATACCGACGGCAGCGGTTCAGGGGAACTGTCGCAACTTTATAGTGAGGATAGATTGCTATCAATCACAAGCAGTTGCATTCAAGGCTTGCTGACTTATGCCGGTAACGGAAACATCGGCGAAGATCCGCTTTTTGTGAGCATAGATGGACCCGAAGAGATTCCAGGCACCGATGACGACAATCTCCGTCTTCAAGCTGAATCACCATGTGTAAATGCCGGAGACAACACTTCGCTTCCGCCCGAATTAACAACGGATCTGGATGGTTTGCCCCGCGTTCAGGCATGTGTAACTGATATGGGAGCTTACGAAAATCAGGAAATCCATTACTTCGGCGATGCGAATGATGACTGTACCGTCGACTTGAACGACTACCTGGACTTCAAATTCTGCCTGGAGCGTTTTGGTTATGAACGCCACTCGATACTGGATGCCTGCGTTACAGTATTCGACAGCGACAACGATAACGACATTGACCTGGCTGATTTCGCGAAATTCCAGATCGTATTTACCGGTTCGTAATCAA
Source organism: Phycisphaerae bacterium (assembly GCA_963667855.2). Classification (GTDB taxonomy): domain Bacteria; phylum Planctomycetota; class Phycisphaerae; order UBA1845; family UBA1845. Next base: position 47,528 of record CAXXKI010000030.1, read on the forward strand.
TTCGCGTTTACGATGGATCTGGCGATCTGCTTTTTTCGTTCGCTTTCGCGAAGTCAGTATTCAATGGCAGCCTTAACTCGTGCGGCCTGTGGATCAGTTGGAAGTATTGTTCACGCGGCTCGTCGTATACTATCTTTCCGCTGTTTATACCTACGATAATGGCGGTTTTGTAATCATCGCCAAGGATATACGCCGGGGCGCCTGAAGCTTCTGCGGGAATGGATTGTTCGGTTTTCAGCAGAGAAAACTCTCTGAGCCGGACATCGGGTTGGATGAGCGGTTTGTATATGCGTCCCAGGCACGGTTTCCGAAAATAGCGCAAATCCGGGTTGTAGTACCTGAGTTTTCGGTCATTTGGAATAATCTGCACACAGGCAATGGCCACACTCTTGTGGCTGGGGATTCTGCATTCGAAATCGAATTTCACCGATTCGGATATTTCGGGAAGTTCGCATTGGAATCGATCCTCTGCCGCGAGCAGGCGATCCAGCTCTTTTTCCGTTCTCGCCGCTAAAACGGGTATCAGTTTTAGTTCCTCGCGTGAATAATCGCCGAGCTTGGTCAGGCTGATTATGGCCCACCCGCTTGCATCAGTGGGACCGTCAACCTGCCTGTCGATAGAGTAAAGCCATAAACAGTTATCGACCAGAATAGGACCATTGGGTAAACGAGTATTCGAAACTGTCGGCCGCGGAATCAGGTGAGGGCTCAACAGCAACTTCCGGTCTCCGACGACAGTAGCTGAGCCAAGCGATACTTTTTTCCCTTCGCCAGGAAACAGGATAGGGACAACGGGAATCTCTGAAAACACGAATTTCAATTCGCCCAGCTCAAAAGGGTGTTCGCTGCAGCCGAGCGGAATGCTGCAAAACAACACCGCCAATACAAAAACCGTTGTTTGTCGCATGTTTTTCTCCGTATGTCAGCTTTTCAGAGCTATACGGCTATATTTGTTAACGGCTTGCGGGCAGTTCAAGTTCGTGCGGCCTGCGGATTAAATCTATTACGTGTTTATACGGATATTTATAAAACACACTTCCACCGATTATCCCGACTATTACGGCAGTTTTACCATCTTCGCCAAGAATATACGCAGGAGAGCCGGAAGCTCCATGTGGTGGATCATGTTTCATCTTCAAGAGCAGGAACTCTTTCAACTTGGATTCCCTATAGATGAGCGGTTTACAAACACGCCCCACGGAAACTATCTTGTCATGTTTTAAATCCGGCTTATAAGCGGAGAATCCCGTCCCGTCGAAGCGGGTTTGTGTATAGGCAATAGCCGTATTGGTACCGGGAGGAATCTTCATGTCGAAATCAAACTCGATCGATTCGGGTATCTCCGGAAGAGAACATTGTAATTCGTTCTCCGCACTTATAAGTCTATCAAGCTCGAAACCGTTACGTCCTTCGAAAAGAGGAACCTTCAAAAGTTCTTCCCGGGGGATTTCACCAAGTTTGGTTAAGCGAAGCGTGGCCCACCCGCTCGCCTCAGTCGGGTCATTCACTCGCCCGGTGACAGAGAAAACCCACAAGCAGCTATCAACCAGGACTGGTCCGTTATCGCGAGGGGGTAACTCGTGCGGACTCAACAACAGCTCCCGCGGGCCAATGACGGTCGCGGAACCGTCCAGGTTCTTTTTGTCTTCAGTAGGAAAGACGATTGAAACAACCGGAATTTTCGGCAAAATCGCCTGCAAGCGTTTCATTTCGAGTTCGTTGTCGACGCAGCCGAGGGGGAGGACTGAAACAACAATTGTCGGTATGAGAATAACTGTACACTTCATGACTATTCCCGTTTTAAAGTTGTTTCAACCTTATCCCCGGCCTTGAATAAGTCGTAGATGGAAAAATGGGCTTTGGCTTTTTTGACGCCATCTTCCTTTAAAGGCAGCGCCAACTCGTGCGGCCTGCGAATCAGGCGAAATGTGCGTTCCTGTGGCGGATCATATTTGATTCTTCCGCCGTTTATGCCGACTATCACGGCGGTTTTATTATCATCTTTCAGGATATAAGCGGGGGAGCCGGAAGCTCCCATTGGTACGGATTGTTTAGTCTCCAGCAGAAGAAATTCCTCGAGCCGTTCTTCGGGATAAACTGACGGGCTGTATATGGATCCCAAACAGAATTTCCTTTTGTACCTTAAATCAGGATCGTAGTATTTGAGTTTCCTGCCATCCAGAACGGTTTGCGTATAAGCGATAGCTACACTCTTGTGCCTTGGGATTTCACGTTCAAAGTCGAATTCTACAAACTCGGGTATCTCGGGGAGTTCGCACTGCAACCGCCATTCAGCGTCAAGAAGTCCATTCAGCTCTTCGTCTGTTCTTTCCGCTATAATGGGTATTTGCCTTAATTCCTCCCGCGAGTAATCGTCTAGTTTAGACAGGCGAATGATGGCCCACCCGCTCGCATCGGTAGGGCCATCAACTCGCTGAGCTACAGAGTAAAGCCACAAACAGTTATCAACCAGAATCGGTCCATCCGGGAGGTCAGGATTCTTCCCTGCCGGTTCACCAAGTTGATGCGGGCTTAAAAGCAACTCCCGATTTCCAACAACGGTCGCCGATCCCAAAGTAACCTTTGGCCCGTTTGCAGGGAACATGATCGGAACAACCGGGATCTCGGAGAACATCGACGCGAGCTGTTCCATTTCGAGCCGTTTTTCTGTGCAGCCAATCAAAGAAACTGAAACGATAATAGATAATGCCAAGGTTTTTGTGCGTCTCATGACTTCCTCTGATTTAGATGACAATCTAACCTTTTCCGGCTTTGAATGAATCTAATACGATTACGTGGTCTTTGGCTTCTTTGATTTTGATACTCTCGCTATCTTGCGTATTTAAAGGCAGCGTCAACTCGTGAGGCCTGCGGATCATTTGAAGTATTTGGTCATTAGGATCGCCGCGTGCCATAACCCCACCGGCAATACCGATGATCACGACGGTTTTATTGTCATTTCCAAGGATATACGCTGGAGAACCGGAAGCCCCCTGTGGTATCGGTTGTTTTGCCTTTATTAAAAGAAATTCCTCGAGTCTTGCATCGGGGCAAACGAGCGGTCTGTGCACGCATCCCAAACGGAATCGCCTTCTGTACTTTACACGAGGATTGTAGTATTTGATTATTCTGTCATCCAGAACAGTTTGCGAGTAGGCGACAGCCACACTCTTGTTCTTGGGAATTCCGCACTTAAAATCGAATTTAACCGATTCCGGTATTTCGCGAAGCTCGCGATGAAGCCGCCTTTCCGCGTCAAGAAGTCTATCCAGCTCTTCTTCTGTCCTTTCCGCCATAATGGGTATTTGCCTTAACTCCTCCCGGGAGTAATCACCAAGTTTAGACAGGCGAATGATGACCCAGCCGCTTGCGTCGGTTGGACCATCAACTCGCTGGACTATGGAGTAAATCCAGAAGCAGTTGTCAACCAGAACCGGCCCTTTCGGGAGGTCAGGATTCGTTCCTGCCAGATCATGAAGTTGATGGGGACTTAGCAGCAACTCCCGATCTCCAATAACGGTGGCCGAACCAATTGGTACCCCTGTTTCAGCAGTGGGAAACAAGATAGGGACAACCGGAATCTCCGAAAACACGGAAGCAAGCTGCTCAAGCTCAAACTGCTTATCTGCGCAGCCTGGAGAGATTAATAAAACGGTAATCGTTAATACCAAGATTCCGGTTAACTTCATCTTATTTTCCTGTTTTCGGTTGATTCTTACAAAACTTACCGACTTCTCTAATGCGATATGGTTTTATCCAGTAGATCGGGACGGCGTTTTCAGCAATTCGGTAATGGTGTTTTCTATTTCCCGTTGAGAATAGTCGCTGCCGGGATGTCCGTACCAGCGCAATACGCCGTCCGGCCCGATCACGAACATCTGCGGCAGGGCATCCTCGCCAACAGTGTCATAATAGAGCGGTATCTGCTTTTGCGGTACAACCGTCAGCTTCCATGGTAATCCCAGGCGAGCCAGTTTGTCGTCGGATGTTGCCTCTATATTAAACCCCAGAGTCTTTAACGTATTAATAGCGGTTTCCCGCTCTCTTGTATCCTCGATTTTCACGCCGTTACGGGCCAGTGCATCCAGCACGGCCCCTTTAAGGTCTGGAGTTTCCATCGATACGCCGAGCTTGTTTAATACACCAAGTACAGGATCAGACTGGCTGCGCATGCGGACCAGGCCATTGAAGGCACGCTTTCGGGCCAGAGTGTCGGTAGAGGCGTCAAAATTGACGCTTGCAAAAACCACGTTTTCATCTTTCAGCTTGTCACTTAACGCCATCAGCCAGGGCATTTTTGACATGCACGGGCTGCACCAGGTCGCCCACCAGTCCATTACCACAACTTTACCCTGCAACTGGGATAAATCGGCGATTTCGCCGTTGTCGCTTACCAGACGGAAGGGGAAAGCCTTACCTATTTGCGGGAATGTTAAAACCGTATCGAAACTATCCTTCAATCTTCCCGCGGCAGCTTGCGCCTTCCTTTGAGCCGCGTCTGATGACGGCCTCAATAATCCTATCCTGGCAATTTCTACCGAAGGTGCTTCAACCGTGTTCCCATCGGCATTCCTTGCCGATGGGTAATAGATGTAATACGAACCATTGGGGTGCCACGAACCGCCTCCGCAGGACAAGCCGACCGGCTTGCCTTCTGAGTCGAGACCAATCGGTCTTATCTCGTCAATGCTTCCGTCCGGAGTTTTTACCGTAATTGTCAGCAAGCCCACTCCGTCGAAGGAAATCGCTCCGTTTTCATCGATTCCTTTGGTTCCTTCAGTTTCGGATTCCATTGTCACCAGGATCAGCCGCTCAACTTGGACCGCATTCCCTTCATGCCCGGGAATGGGACGAGGCGAAAAGAGAGTAACCCAATCCGATGCCAGGAGAGCTGCCGGCAAAAAAAGGCATATGAAAACCGCTGGTATCGTACGAAGAAATCTCGACATAGGTAATCTCCTTATGAAAGGGTTATTAGCACCATAAGGCAAAACACGTTTTCCATTTGGCTGTTGTTATGATTTACCCGGGTTCACTGTTTCATCGCCATCGCTAAGCTGTTTATCCGTATTGAGTTCAACGATAACCACGTTGATCTTGCGTTTTTCCGCTCTTATCTCCAGGCCCAGTTGTTTACGCACTGCACCAATCACGGACTCGTCATCGATTTCATTGTAAGTGAGATCCCAGTCATATCCGCCGTTTAGTCCGGTTTCATTTACGACCGGTTTGCACAGAAGTGCTTCCAGGTGCGCGGCCAACGTATCCAAAGGGCAATTCGAACCTAGATTCGTGCCTCTAATTGAACCGCCGTGTGCTTCAGCATTCTGATCTTCGCTGGCTCGAAGATCAGGCCCGGGCTTGCGAGGTGCGGTTAGTACGTATACGTCAAGCTCCTTCTCGCACATCTGAAGTTTGATGTCCAGGCAGAGCTCTATTGTCTGTCGCAACATGGGGAAAAGCATCTCGGCGTGTTTTTCCGGAACCCGGGCCTTGATCTTTAGTTTCGTCGAAAGCAATTCCTCATTGCCCAGGACTCTTTTGCGCGTGGGTTGATTCATCATGTTTGCCAAAAGAGTATCCAGCCTTATCGCCCACGCGTTGAAATAGTTTTTACCGTAATTGGCTCCCCATCCAGGCACTTGTGTTTTCGATACCTCGAATTCAAGCAGCGGAGGCGGGCCGGCTTCTTCGTCGTTTTCTTCCTCGTACGCGTAAAACTCCGAATCAACGGCCACCTTTTCTCCAGCTAAGACCTCTTTTATCAAACTCTCCGTCAAGGCGAAGGGGGAAGTGATCGATGCAATATTCCCCTCCTTGTCGATTACGATAGTGTGCGGAATCCCTTCGACACCATATCTTTTGCCTATGGAATTGCCCGGGTCCAAGGCAACCCAGCCACTAAGCGGACGTTTGCGCAGGCATTTTGAGACGATTGATTCCGGCTCGTCCGTAATGGAAATAAACCGAACTGGATCGTCTTTGAATTTGTCAACAAGTTCGTTCAGATGGGGGAATGCTCCAACACATGGTGCGCACCATGTAGCCCAGAATTCCAGGATTACGACTTGTCCGCGCAGTGCCTTCAACTGGGCAACCGTTCCTACGGGGGCGTTCAGCACCTTATCCAGTGTAAAATCCGGAGCAAGGTCCCCGGGTTTCAGAGATTTCGAGGTTTCGTAAGTGGAAGAGTCGGCCGCCGCAACTTTATTCGAGATCTCATCGGTTGCTATTTGCGAATCACCCGGTGTGTTTTCCGGCGGTGTTACTGACGCCATTAAACCAAATATCGCCGCAAATAAAAGAGCATTCATACTTGAGCTCCATAATGTTAAAAGCGTGCAGGCCAGGCAAACATCAACCTCCGGCTTTGGATACTTGCTTGCTATTGGATTCCACGACCACCACTTCAATGGTGCGTTTAGTTGGCACGATTTTCAGCCCCAGTTGTTTTTGCACTGCGGCCAAAAGCGATTCGCTATTTCCCGATTCAAATTCAAGATCCCAGTCAAAGTCACCCTCAAGACCCGTTTCATCCAGTACGGGGCGGGATAGCAGGTTTTCCAGAGTTTGTGCAAGCGACCGCAAATGGCAACAAGTAGCATTGCTACTGGTCAGGCTCCTTTTTTTGTATGGGCCAGTGTCTGGGTATTGCGTAATGCGCAGGTCGGGCCCGATCTTATCCGTCGCCGTTAAGACATATACATCGAGTTCCTTTTCGCACTTACGCAACCGAATTTTATAACTGCCCTCAATGGCTTGAATTACCATGGGACATAGATAGCCGGTACAGGACTCCGGGACCCTGGCATTGATCTCCAGCTTCACACCGGGCAGGTTATCTTTTCCCAATACTCGTGACGCTGAAGGCAAGTTTGAAATCAAGGCAATGAGATCTTCAAGAGTAATTCCTGGATGCTGAATAGAATTTACGTCAAATCTAGAGATGCAGTTAGAGCTTTGCGATTCCGACAAGGTAAGTTTCCAGAATGGTTCCTGTTGCTGAGGATCGCTTTGAAATAACCCCGTGACAGGAGCGATCGGCAGGGGAGCCTGTTTGCCTGCAAGAACTTTAAGAATCATCTTTTCCGTTATCTTATCTGGAGTCGTTATACCGATGATAATACCGTTTTTATCTATTATTACGGTGGTGGGTATGCTGCAGCTTCGATTGTATTTTCTTAAAAGTGAGTCAGACTGATCCTGGCAAACCAAACCTTTAATTTGGCGTTTTGCCATAAACTTGCTAACAATCGACTTTTCTTCCGAAGTGACTGAGATGAATTCTACCGGCTCGTCCTGAAACTTATCCACTAATTCGTTCCAGTGCGGTATAGCTAAAATACACGGCGTACACCATGTAGCCCAGAATTCCAGGATTACGACTTGTCCGCGCAATGCCTTCATCTGGGTGACCTTTCCTTCCGGAGCGTTCAGCACCTTATTCAGTGTAAAATCGGGAGCGAAGTCTCCTGGTTTCAGAGGTTTCGATATTCCCGATGAGTAGGCTGCGGTAGTTTTGCTGGACGGCTCCTCGGTTACGATTTGTGAATCACCCGGCGTGTTTTCCGCCGGTGTTGCTGATGCGATTAAACTGAATATCGCCGCGAATAAAAGAGCATTCATGTTCGAGCTCCATAGTGTTAAAAGCGTGCAGGCCAAGCAATAAGTCTTTTAGTTTAACCGCGATATCAACCATAAGATCATCACGGTCGAAATCCTGTATACCTTCTTCCGCGAGGTGACTGATTGTTACGATCTGCTGTTCGGCTACCCTAATTTGCCCGACGGCCGTACTGAAAGAAAATGCAAATATTCGATACTGATTATAGCAATTAATCCACGTGGCGTCGTATAGTTTTTTCAGAGAATTTCGTAATTATCGCTTCCGACGAAAGTGTTTTGCCTTCGGCAGAATTCGCCGCGAGCAAGCCGCGGTAAACTTTTCGCTCAATATTTCCCTCAATCATCCCAAGTTACGAACGTGCTCCTTTCGAGCCGCGGCGGTCGCGGTTAGGAGATAGGCTCACTGCGGGGCCTGGGCAAACCAGCCCCACACTAAGCCGGGATGTGGAGACGCATATTGCAGTTACGCAACAAACGGATGGCCACGAAAAGCGGGAATGCCTAATGTCTCCGATGGGGATACCCAGAGCGGATGAGATTATCTACACCGTATTCTGTCCCCGATCAGTGGAGTAATATCATGCAAACCGGCAATAAATTATGTCCTGCGAAAAAACGATTCTCTGGCGTCTTTAACCTTCCCCGGCTTTGAATGAATCTAATACGGTTACGTCGTCTTTGGCTTCCGTGATACCATCGCCATCTCCCACATTTAAAGGCAGGTCCAACTCGTGCGGCCTGCGGATCATTTGAAGTATTTGGTTATTAGGATCGCCGCGTGCCATAACCCCACCGGCAATACCGATGATCACTACGGTTTTATTGTCATCTCCAAGGATGTACGCTGGAGAACCGGAAGCTCCCTGTGGTATCGGTTGTTTTGCCTTTGTTAAAAGAAATTCCTCGAGTCTTGCATCGGAGCAAGCGAGCGGTCTGTACGCGCACGCCAAACGGAATCGCCTTCTATACCGCAAATCGGGGTCGTGACAATTGACTTTACCGCTATTCAGTGTAGTTTGTAAATAAGCGACAGCCACACTCCTATGCCTGGGAATTCCACACCTGAAGTCGAATTCAACAAACTCGGGTATCTCGGGAAGCTCGCACTGAAACCGCCTTTCAGCGTCAAGAAGTATATCCAACTCTTCGTCTGTTCTTTCGGCCATAATGGGTATTTGCCTTAATTCGTCACGGGAGTAATCGCCGAGTTTAGACAGGCGAATGATGGCCCACCCGCTTGCGTCGGTTGGGCCATCAACTCGCTGAACTATAGAGTAAAGCCAAAAGCAGTTGTCAACCAGAATCGGCCCTTCCGGGAGGTCAGGATTTTCGCCCAGCAGGGGGGGGGGAATTGATGGGGGCTTAACAGTAACTCCCGATCTCCAATAACGGTAGCCGATCCACCAGGCATCTTTTTTTCGCTAGTGGGAAACAAGACAGCGACAACCGGGATCTCCGAAAGCACAGACGCAAGCTGCTCAAGCTCAAGCTGTTTATCTACGCAGCCAACCGAAGAAACCGAAGCGATAATGGATAATACCAATGTTTTTGTGTGCCTCATTACTTCCCTCGTTTTAACGCTAATCTAACCTTCCCCGGCTTTGAATGAATCTAATACGGTTACGTCGTCTTTGGCTTCCTTGTTACCATCGCTATCTTCCACATTTAAAGGCAGGTCCAACTCGTGCGGTCTGCGGATCATTTGAAGTACTTGGTCATTAGGGTCGCCGCGTGCCATAGCCCCACCGGCAATACCGATGATTACTACGGTTTTATTGTCATCTCCAAGGATGTACGCTGGAGAACCGGAAGCTCCCTGTGGTATCGGTTGTTTTGCCTTTATTAAAAGGAATTCCTCAAGTCTTGCATCGGGGCAAACGAGCGGTTTGTATACGCATCCCAAACGAAATTTCCTTTGGTACCGTAGATCAGGATCGTAGAATTTGAGTTTCCTCCTATCCAGGACAGTTTGCAAGTAGGCGACAGCCACACTCCTATGCCTGGGAATATCACGCCTAAAATCGAATTTGACCGATTCAGGAACTTCGGGAAGCTCGCACTGAAACCGCCTTTCCGCGTTAACAAGTCTATTCAGCTCTTCGTCTGTTCTTTCGGCTATAATGGGTATTTGCCTTAATTCGTCACGGGAGTAATCGCCGAGTTTAGACAGGCGAATGATGGCCCACCCGCTTGCGTCGGTTGGGCCATCAACTCGCTGGACTATGGAGTAAATCCAGAAGCAGTTGTCAACCAGAACCGGCCCTTTCGGGAGGTCAGGATTCGTTCCTGCCAGATCATGAAGTTGATGGGGACTTAGCAGCAACTCCCGATCTCCAATAACGGTGGCCGAACCAATTGGTACCCCTGTTTCAGCAGTGGGAAACAAGATAGGGACAACCGGAATCTCCGAAAACACGGAAGCAAGCTGCTCAAGCTCAAACTGTTTATCTACGCAGCCTGGAGAGATTAATAAAACGGTAATCGTTAATACCAAGATTCCGGTTAACTTCATCTTATTTTCCTGTTTTCGGTTGATTCTTACAAAACTTACCGACTTCTCTAATGCGATATGGTTTTATCCAGTAGATCGGGACGGCGTTTTCAGCAATTCGGTAATGGTGTTTTCTATTTCCCGTTGAGAATAGTCGCTGCCGGGATGTCCGTACCAGCGCAATACGCCGTCCGGCCCGATCACGAACATCTGCGGCAGGGCATTCTCGCCAACAGTGTCATAATAGAGCGGTATCTGCTTTTGCGGTACAACCGTCAGCTTCCATGGTAATCCCAGGCGAGCCAGTTTGTCGTCGGGTGTTGCCTCTATATTAAACCCCAGAGTCTTTAACGTATTAATAGCGGTTTCCCGCTCTCTTGTATCCTCGATTTTCACGCCGTTACGGGCAAGTGCATCCAGCACGGCCCCTTTAAGGTCTGGCGTTTCCATCGATACGCCGAGCTTGTTCAATATACCAAGTACAGGATCCGACTGGCTGCGCATGCGGACCAGGCCATTGAAGGCACGCTTTCGGGCCAGAGTGTCGGTAGAGGCGTCAAAATTCACGCTCGCAAAAACAACATTTTCATCTTTCAGCTTGTCACTTAATCCCATCAGCCAGGGCATTTTTGACATGCACGGACTGCACCAGGTCGCCCACCAGTCCATTACCACAACTTTACCCTGCAATTGAGATAAATCGGTGATTTCGCCGTTGTCGCTTACCAGGCGGAACGGAAAAGACTTACCTATACGCGGGAATGTTAAAACCGTATCGAAACTATCCTTCAATCTTCCCGCGGCAGCTTGCGCCTTCCTTTGAGCCGCGTCTGATGACGGCCTCAATAATCCTATCCTGGCGATTTCTACCGAAGGTGCTTCAACCGTATTCCCATCAGCATTCCTTGCCGATGGGTAATAGATGTAATACGAACCATTGGGGTGCCACGAACCGCCTCCGCAGGACAAGCCGACCGGTTTGCCTGCGGAGTCGAGACCAATCGGCCTTATGTCGTCAATGCTTCCGTCCGGAGTTTTTGCCGTAATTGTCAGCAGGCCCACTCCGTCAAAGGAAATTGCTCCGTTTTCATCGATTCCTTTGGTTCCTTCGGTTTCGGATTCCATTGTCACCAGGATCAGCCGCTCAACCTGGACCGCATTCCCTTCATGTCCGGGAACGGGGCGAGGCGAAAGGAGAGTAACCCAATCCGAAGCCAGGAGAGCTGCCGGCGAAAAAAGGCATATGAAAACTGCTGGTATAATGCGAAGAAATCTCTGCATAGGTAATCTCCGAATGTTAAGAGCATTGTTAACCTAAAACGGTAAGCGTTGCTTTAACCATTTCCCTTATCGGACTTCACTTACTTGCTAGCTTCCTCGCGATAGTTGACGGTACTAACGCGAGGAAGCTTTAAAGAAGCAGACTGTTGAAATGGTTAGCTTTCTTCAATCTCAGCTATTACTAGTAATACTTCAGACACTTTATCAATGGTACATTTCCCGGACGAAGTTGTTTTTGTGCATACGCATACGGGCGTCTTACCTTTTGGACAACATGCACTTGCTGGACCAAGCGGACCGGTACAAGAACATGATCCACCAGGACAATTCGCTATTCCTGCCGGTTCGATTAAGCTTCCCCACATAGCTTCTGCCGTGAATTCGCCGAATTGCGGACGGACTTCAATATCCGAAGTATGTGATATGTCTTGATCATCGCTTTCGCCGGTTTGCTGAAAATCTTCAATAAGGGCAGTGTCGATTTTTAATGATGACCTCAAACCCACCCACGCGGTGATACTCGTCGTTATTTCATCATTATCAACCGCCAAGATTAAATCGCCGGCTTCACTTATATACGCTGTTAGCTCACCGGAAAGATCAAACTCGCCTGGAGTATCCAAACCAAATGATACTGCGTCGTATAGTCCACAGTCATCCGTATCCGGGCCAAAGATGACCATTATTATGTCGTTACTTGCTATCACTTGCCCCGGTCCTACGTATGGCATGTCGACAGGAAACATTGCTTTCTTCTCTGCCACCATAGCCTCGAAAACAACAGAACCAAGATCGACATAACCGTTGTCACCCACTTGGACTACTCCGACACCATCTGTGATGTTTGCGGTGACGTTGTCCGCTTGACTTACTTGGCCCAGAGCCGTACTGAAAGAAAATGCAAATACTCCGATAGTCATTATAGCAATCATTCTTCGTAACATGGTATAATCCTTTCAAGAAATTTAGCGTTATTGTTTGGGGCGCATCCGTTTCGCCTGAGTTCGCCTTGGGCGAAGCGTGGTGCGCTCTTAGCTTATTTACTCCCTCTCTTATTCCAGGTTATTGATTTTCCCTCTTATCCCGAGTTACGGGGCATCAGTCCCGATGACGAGGTTCCCCAGAATACGGGCGTACCTCTCCCGTGCCGCTGGGGGGGGCGGTTAGGAGATGGGCTTACTGCGGGGACTGGGCAAACCAGATCCGCAGTAAGCCGGGACATGGAAACGTGTATTGCAGTTACGCAATAAACGGAGGTCCACGGGATGTGGGAATACCTAATGTTCCCGACGGGGATACCCGGAGCGTAGAGAGTATCTGTGCCATATTCTGTCCCCGATCAGTGGTAATATCATTCAAACCGTATAGGCCGCAGACCTGCAGCAGAGTTGTCTACAGGTCTTGTATTGCCGCGCGACGGGTTAGCGAAGATTGTCAAGGAGGGCAGCGCCCGCAAGCAGGCGCAGACCATCCTCCCCGACCTCGTGTACTCTGTTTCACGCGGCTTCAATAAAAAACGTGACTGCGAATCAAAGAACTGAAAAATCTCGCATCAATGGCCTAAGAGCATTTCGTGTACCATTACGCGATTTCCGCGAAGAAACCGGAAACGCTTTTCCGGGTATCTTGAGTAAGTGAGTATGGGGTAAACAGTTACGGTCAGAGAAATAGCTGAAAAATCTTTTACGTTTGCTCGTTGGACACCTACTCCATCAGGTCAGGTGTCCAAAACGGCCCGTTTTTGGACACTTCGTGGACAGCTGTAAGCTCGTTGTTTGCAAGCAGTTATGGCAAAGACCTTGTTCAGCGAAAATCGCGGTGTTGCCGGGAATTCAGATAACGTCTTGCTGTTGAACGAGTTATAGCTTTTCAGGAGGTGTCCATCAGGTGTCCAAAAAACGATAGGGTGGTCACCCCAGGGAAAGGCCCCTAATTTAATAGATCCGCTGGTATCGTTAGCTCGCTTGCTGCGTGATCGCCAGGTGACGTAAAATATCGATGCGACAGAGGAAATCCTAAGAGAATCGGCTTTCGGTCCGTCGTGGCTTGGACCTTGTTAAGCTGTTTTCATCTGCCTTCAATTCGATATTTATTCCGCCATAGCGGATGAGCGGGGGTTGTAACGACGTTTGAAGGATACAACGGAAATCGCGCCGAACCTCCTATTGAGATGTGCGATGAGCGGGTGCATCTCGTCCGGACACTGACGCTTTTCCGAAATCAAGCACAGGTATTTGAATTCTCACTGGAATAATTGCTTGAATTTCGAGAGAACGGCCGCTATCGTAATATTGTCGCCCAGAGCCTTTCAGTTGGCCTTTGACAACTCAGGTTTGCCGGTAGGGAAAAGGACAATGGAAACGAAAACAACCCGCTGGGTTGCCCTGGTGGTTATGTGTCTTGCCGTAGTGGTTTTTGCATACCCTCTTCAGGCTGAAGAATCGCCCGCTGACGCGACTACTCCTATTGCCATCCCTGGAGTTAAAAACGTCTTTCTCGATCCTCCCGACGATTATGTAATGCGTCGTTGCGATGCCGACCCAACAGTCCATTCCATATCGACCAACGGACCAGAATTCATATACGCCACCATCGGAAGATGGGATCCAGTGGACGCTTACGCCGACAGGTATTACGGTAACTATAATACCAACGGCGGTTATGCCCGAATTGATATGGTTTTCGATGGTTTGGTTAATCCACCGGGAACGGTGTTGGGTTCTTATATGCCTGCGAAATACGGGCCCAACCCCTTGTTTGCGTGGATGGAACTGGATATGGATGTTAACGCCAATACCGGCGGCGACACCGACTACGAGTTTCTGGGATATCATTCGAACGTAGCGCGTTTTGGCGGAATTCCCAAAGGAGAGCGATTCGTCAATCGTATTGGTATTGACGGCTATGAATGGAACGGTGTTTTTGGAAGCTTACCTGCGACTTATCGTGACGGTGCAGATCTTTCCTACCGGTTTCAGGGGGATTGGATTGAAGAAGTTAACGATATAGGCAGTAACGGAGATAAAGATCAAACTTTTGAACCGGGAGAAACCTGGATAATCGAAACAACAATGCGCAATGCGTACGGCTACGATCGAATTACTTATAGTTCTGGTTACGGCCACCTTATTCAAATTCGATTTCACCATTCAATCGTGGAAGACCGGACAACAATCTGTATGGTTCTTCCCTTGACGAACTACGATTATGCTATTCTCAACAATGAAATGCCTGTTCAGAGTAACGATTTCTCCAGTTTAAACGCTAGCTCTGCTTACGAATACCTCGGGATTTTATATGAAAGTGCATTTGATCCTTTTCCGGAAGCGATTAGTCATCCCCACTGGCCGCTACTGGCAGAATGGGGAGTTCAAGACCCCCTCACTTACATAGATCCTTCCTTATGGAGGTTCACCATATATTGTTCATCTACTACGCACCAAGAGCCTAGCGGAGGAACTCCGTGGGTATTGTCAGACGTGTGGCCTAATCCCGTAATCGGAGACTTCAACGGCGACGGGCTGGTGAGTGAGTCCGACCGGCAGATGATGGTCGATTACATCGCGTATTGGGATGGAAACGGCCAGAGAGATGCTGATGGAACAGTTAATTCCATCATTGATATTGTAGATTTCCCCTACAGATACAGCGTCTACGACACCGACTATGATGGATTCGTTTCCACGGCGGGGTTTGCCCATCAGTCGCCGGGCGATTACGACAACGACGGCGACGTAGACTTAGCCGACTATCGCATGTTTCAGCTCTGCTTTTCTCCAACCCAGTTGGACGCAGGGCTTTTGGATAACGTCGGATGCCTGGATGCTTTCGACGACGATGATGATCTGGATATCGATCTGGCCGACCTGGAAGATTTCACGGCTGTCCTGATGGGGCCGTAAAACCGTGTTATTGAGTGTTTGATCGATACCTGATTGCATCTCTTTTAACTGGAAGAAGGCCGGAAATCCTATGGAGGGGCAAAATGCCTGCAATTGCCAAGGCAATTACTGTCAATAAACGCCGAAGCGGTAGAAGGAAAGTCAACTCAACCGCTTTCAGCTTAGTGGAGTTGCTGGCGGCTCTATTCATAATAGCAATGTTGCTGGTGTTTGCGGTTCCCTCCCTGGTAAGAGCACGGCAGAAGATGGATACTGTTCTATGCGCCAACCAGGGGCGGGCAATAGCCACCGACTTCCAGATTTTCGCTGATGAATACGCACGCGGCTGGCGGGGGGACAGCGAAGAGTTGGGTAACCGCTTCGATGCCCTCGATTTCCTTGAAAAACAGTATTATGTAGGCGAGTTTGCCAAAAACGAAAACGAGGAATTCGAGGAGTATGAGCGGGGAACCATGCAATTGATCTGCCCTTCGGTAAAACAGGGCTTAGGGCGTCTCCCTAATAGGCAAAAACCGTATAAACCAGCGGTCCATCCCCGGGGAAAGGTAAGTTACGCCATGAATCGACGATTATTCATGGCCCCGGTTACCAGGCCAAGCGGCGCCATATGGGAGAGACCGGTAGCTCTCAGCGAACGCGTGCTTACCGACCCTTACGTCCCATTGATGTTCGACGTTGACGCCCAGGCTGCCATGGACAGCGTTGGACATATGGAATTCACATATCTGCCTTTCTTCAGCGCTCCGTATCTGCCGGGCGATGAGTACTGGTTCCCAGCCAAAAGGCATCAAGGTAAAATCAACATCGTTTTCATCGGCGGACACGTGGTTACCACCAAGGATCCCTTGAAAGGCCGAGAAGAAAGCTGGAAATGGCATCCGCCTGTTGAACCGCAGATGGAAACCGGTATGCGGTAGAGGTAATAAATGAGCCTCCGATTTAAACTCATGCTGCTCTTAATTGCTTTTTGCCTGTCTATCGTGGTTAGCGCGGTAACCGCGAGTCGTTGTATTGAATACTATGCGAACATTGCCGCGAATGACGGACAAGCCTTCTTGCCCGATATTCGGCGCATAAGAGGGCTTTGCGATGTGCTGGATGATCTGGCAGACGACATGAAGACTTCGGTCGCTCTGAACAAGCCCGCAAACAATCTTGATTTCGACAATCTTTTCCATGCTTTGCGAAAAGGTCTGAGTGATCTTTCCCCCGCAAATGATCCAAACGGCGGCAATAATACCGAAGAAATCATGGCTCTCGGTCGAGAGTTGAAAAGATTGGGGAATTTGTATCACGAAAAACACGATATAGGCAAAACCGCTGAGGCATTGACAATACTCAATTCAATGATCGATAATCAGGTTATCCCTTTACGAGATTTGCTTTCCCAATTAAACCATCAGGCCACTCTGTTAGCTGCCTGCTCAAGCGTGCAGACGCAAAATGCTCATGTCATAGTCACCGGTATATGGGCGGCCAATGCGGTTTTTGCCCTGTTGTTTGTCGTTTTCTGTGTTTACCTGACAAGGCGGTGGGTAATGAATCCGGTTGCAGCCTTGCGGATCGCAACTAAGCACCACACTGCCGGACAACTACAATATCGTATTCCTGTTCGCTCGAAAGACGAATTGGGTATGCTCATGCGCGAAGTAAACCAGATGGCTGATTCGTTGGTAGAAAACCAACGTAGAATGGTTGAGCAGGAGCGGAAAGCCGCAGTCGGGGAATTAGCCAGGTTTATCGTTCATAATATACGCAACACGCTTGCTTCCATCCGAACCACCATGGAATACTGGCGGGAGAAGAGTGGCTCGAATACTCCGATGTCGGTAAATACAAAACAGGCCATGGGCGAAGGGCTGAAAAAAGCTATAGAGGCGACAGAATCGCTGGATAATTGGGTTACTAAACTGCTTTTAGAGAACGGTGTTCCTGATCTGGAGAAGAAGTCTGTCTTTTTGCGGGATCTTGCGGATGATGTCGCTGGAATGACCAGATGTTTGGCTGAAAACCGAAAAGTCACCGTCCGAATAGATGAATCGATTAATGGGCAGGTTATCAAAGTTGATTCTGTTCGCATGCAACAGGCTTTAGCGGCAATAGTGGATAATGCGGTTGAGGCGTCTCCCAGGGATACCGGCGCAACCGTATGTATCTTCGCCTCTTCGAGTGACGAAACTGCTGATTATATAGACATTTGCGTTAGGGATAACGGTGCTGGTATACCGGAGAGTATTAGTAAACGAATCGGTTTACCTTATTTTTCCACAAAAGACACCGGAACGGGATTAGGAGTTTATCTGGCAAGACAAACGGTGGAAGCCCATGGTGGCACTCTCGGTTTCGCTCCCAATCCCGAAGGCGGTACAACTTTCAATTTCCGTATACCCAATGCCTGACCAGGAAACAATGAATAATGGTTCGTATTCTGATTGTCGATGATGAATGTATTTTTGCGGACAATCTCAAGATGAGATTATCCGACATGGGATATCAATGCATTTCAACCGGTACCGTATCCCAGGCACAGGAAATAATAAAAACGAACAACCTTGATTTGATCCTATTGGATATGAACCTGCCCGACGGTAGAGGGATTGACCTGATTCGTTTCCTGAAGTCCGAAGGTTTGGATTTACCTGTAATCGTGATTACCGGTTACGCTTCTATCGCCAACGCGGTGGAAGCCATGCGTGAAGGGGCGGTCGATTACGTTCAAAAATCGCAGGGTTTGGAACAAATCGGGATGGCCGTGGAAAGAAACCTGGAAGTGATACATTTGCGAGGTCAGGTCGAACTCTATACACGAACGAAAAACAGTGGAACGGAGAATCGAAAACCAATCGGTGTCAGTCAATCCTTTCAAACGGCCTTGCAGGGAGCAGATAAAGCGGCAAAGCCGGGAGTCGAAACCGCTTCCGAGATGCCCACGGTTTTGCTAACTGGTGAAACCGGAACCGGAAAGGACTTATTGGCGGGCTATATACATGCCCAGGGACCACTCGCCGTTCAACCGTTTATTCACGTCGATTGCACGGCGTTGCCCAGGGAGCTGATAGAATCCGAGTTGTTTGGGCACGAACGGGGTGCGTTTACTGGAGCGAAAACAAGAAAGCGTGGATTGTTGGAAATGGCGGCGGGGGGAACGGTATTCCTAAATGAAATCGGAGAGTTGCCGATTGAACTACAGGCGAAACTACTCAGGCTGTTGGAGGGGTTGAGTTTTCGAAGAGTTGGTGGCACTCGCGATATTGAAATGAATATCCGTATAATAGCTGCTACAAACGCCAACTTGGAGGAAAGGGTTTCGCAGAAGACATTTCGGAGAGACCTCTTTTACCGGCTGAATTCGTTCCGGATAGACTTGCCTCCGCTCCGCAAACGGGAGCGTGATGTGCTACTGCTTGCCGATCACTTTATACGGTTCTTTTCCCGGAAATATAGCAAAGAAGTGGCATCGATTTCTGGTCCGGGACAGGAAGGGCTTCTTCGACATGATTGGCCCGGAAATGTTCGCGAACTTCGGCACATGATACAGCAGGCGGTACTTCTACAAAAAAACGGGTTAATCGACCTGCAACACCTGGGAATAATCGGTGCGGTTATGATTACGGGATTGAAGGGAGAGCAAGCATTAATCGAATATCGCCGAATAACCGAGACTCTGGAGGCCGTAAACGGAAATCTCTCGCAAGCCGCCCAGAAACTCGGTATGAGCCGTTCAACTCTACGACGCCGGTTGTTCGCGGTAGACGAAACAAATGCCGATTGCTCACAATAGGATTTATTGGAATCCTTATCTGGAAATGGCTATTACCCAATACATAGGTGTTTATGCGTATCCAATTTGCCTGCGGCTTTAACTCCTATTCTTAAAGTGTGCGGCTGTTTCTCTATCTATTTTCCGCATACGGTTTAATACTCAACGATCACATAACAACCACTCCAAGCGAGATTCCACCTATCGCCACCCAGAGTATTACGCCTTGTAACAGGGGACGCCAGCCGGTTTCCACTAGCATCTGCCGAGACATGCCCGCGCCAATGAACAGGAGCGTCAGCGTCAGGCCAGTCTTCGCGACGCCGGTCAATGCGGGGGCCAGGTCCGTTACGCCCGGCACGAACATTCTCGACACGCTCGCCAGCAGGAAAAACACAATGAACCACGGCATCAGCGACATCGCGCTCGACGCTTGCTGTTTGGCCACGTTGTCGACCGTCGTTCGGTGATGACGCCAGCCCACCCACAAGCAGATCGGAACGATCCACAACGTCCTGCTCAGCTTGACCGCTACGGCGACGTCCAGGGCACGATCACCGTAAACCTGGGCCGCTCCCACGACGCTGCTGACGTCGTGAATCGCTATCCCCGCCCACGTGCCGAACTGGTCCTGCGTCAATCCGAGGGCATGCCCGATAGGTGGAAAAACCAACAAGGCAACCGCGTTAAGAATAAAAACCGTTCCCATCGCAACGGTGATCGCGTGGTGGTTTGCCCGCACAACGCCGCTGACCGCCGCGATAGCGCTGCCGCCACAGATGGCCGTGCCACTGGCTATAAGCCGCGACACGACCGAGTCGATTTTGAGCCAGCGTCCGATCCAGGTCGCCAGAAGCAGCGTCACAACGATAGAGATCGCGGCGAAGACGGCCCCATGCACTCCGGCCCGCAAGGCCCCCGGCAGGTCCATTCCGAATCCCAGCAGGATTACCGATAACTGCAGCAGCCGACGAACCCACGGCTTTAGCAACGCTGCAAACGGGTTCCCGACAGTAAGTGCGATAGCTACTCCGGCAGCAAGTGCCAATGGCGGCGAACCCCACGGCGTAAAGCAGAAGATTACCGCTGCAAGAAACATTCCGGCAGATACAACCGGAGAAAACGGGCGACTGGGCGTTATTGAGGTGCTTCTGGTTATGTTGCTCATGCGAGTATGGTAGAATCGCTACACATATTAAGCAAATACATAGATATCATCGTTTCCATAAGCTATACTTATATCATGAACCCCATTCACTTAGCCGCTTTTCAGGCCGTCGCCGAGACTGGCAGCTTCGCTCGTGCCGCTGACCGCCTTTTTGTCAGCCAGCCAGCCGTCTCCTTACACGTCGCTTCGCTGGAGGCCGAACTCGGCATTCGTCTCTTCGACCGTTTGCCGCGAGGCAGCGAACTGACCGACGCGGGACACCTGTTGCTGTCTTACGTGGAACGCATCGATACAATCGAAAGCGAAGCCAGGTCGGCGATAGACGAATTGGCTCGCGGGAGTAGAGGCCGACTGGCCATTGGTGCCAGTACGACGATAGGCGTTTACCTGCTGCCCCTGGTACTCGGACAATATAAGTCTGTTTATCCGCAGATCGAACCGACACTGCTGATTGAAAACACCGAATCCATCTGCACGCACCTGGCCGATGGCGTTATCGAACTGGGTATGACCGAAGGAGAGGAGATCGCTCCGGTTTTCGGCCTGGACTCAAGCGTTTTCTTCGAGGACGAATTGGTGGTGATCGCTGCCCCCGGGCACCCTCTGGCTTCAAAGAAGCGCGTGACAGCTCGCATGCTGGCTGGCGAACGCTTTCTGGAACGCGAATCGGGCAGCGGAACACGCGCGGTTGCCGAACGCGCCTTCCGCGAAGCCGGGATCGAACGACAAATCGAGATGGTCTTCGGCCATACCGAGGCAATTAAACGAGGCGTTATTGGGAATCTCGGAATCGCGGTGGTCTCTCAACTAACTGTTCGCTACGAGCACGAGGCGGGACAACTCGCGGTAATTCGTCCTGCAGGACTTCGTCTGAATCGCCCGTTCCGCCTGGTTACACGACAAGGCCGCTCACTATCCCATGCCGCATCGTATTTCGTGCAGATGCTTACGGGTAAAACGGGGGGGCAAGACGCACTGATAGATATTGGGGAA
Source organism: Phycisphaerae bacterium (assembly GCA_963667855.2). Lineage (GTDB taxonomy): Bacteria > Planctomycetota > Phycisphaerae > UBA1845 > UBA1845. The sequence goes on from CAXXKI010000030.1 coordinate 68,749, forward strand.
TAACTTCTTTTATCGGTTCGCACTGGCTTATTGCGTAACATTCCCATTAGCGCAATTGGGTTCAACCTTCGAACCCTTTTCCGGGATAATATTATAAAGTATTTTCCTAAATGCTTGCCTGGGTGTGTAATGCCGCAGACCGATCAGGCGTCGCCAGAAGTAAGCGGCAGAGCGAAGGGCGGCCGGAATACGGTGAAAACGAAGTCGATAAGCCATGGGGACGGTTCGGTAAAAATGGAAGGCTATTACCGGCCAGACTCCTTTGCGCACCGCATACGTGGTCAACAGCTTCTGGTAGCGAAGGAGAATCTCATCGTCAAGACCTTCCTGCTTGAGAACCGATCCGACATAGTAACTGGGTAGAGTATCAGCCGGATCGTACAGTTTTTCCGCAACCACGCGATCATGCAGTGGTGTCCCGCGCAGAGGGTAGAATATGGTAAATTGAGCGGTGTCCGGAAGAATCCGTCGCATAAAACGCCAGGTTTTCAACATAGACTCGGTGTCCTGGCCCGGCAGGCCCAGCATGTTAAAAGCATGAACCTGAATTCCGTACTTTTGGGGGAGCGTAAAGGCTCGAAGCAGGGTGGCGTCGGTAGTTCTTCGGTCGAGTACATTCCTGCGCAGTTCCGGGTCGCCACTCTCCAATCCAATGGCTATGGATTGAACGCCGGCTTCGGCGATAAGGCGAATTTTATCTTCAGTAATACATTCGGCTCTTTCCATGAAGCGGAACGGAACACCAATTTCTCGCTTGTATAGTTCAGCAAACCGGGCTACTCGGTCTGTACGGGTAAGCCAGATTTCGTCCACCGCAAAAACAAAGTCCAACTGGCCGTACACCTCGCGAAAGGTGCGGAGCTCTTCCACGATTCTCTCCGGCGACTTTTCCCGTCTCCATTTTCCCTTACCGCGATGGGCCTTCATTTGTGCTCCGTTGGAGCAGTAGGTACAGGTATAAGGGCATCCGCGACTGCCTTCTATCGGGCCAAGGATACCGGTAAAACCAGGAAATGGGGCGGCATAAGAATCTTTATAATGTATATCATCAAAGATCTTCCAGTCAGGCATGGGGATATCATCAAGATTGGGAATCAGGTTTCTGGCCTCCGTCTTGACAATTCCTGTCGATGTATTTGCCCAGGTATTGGCAATACCCGCAAGCGGTTTGCTGCTGGCCAATCTTCGGACGATGTCCATGATAGCTCCCTCGCCTTCGCCCATGACCAGGGCGTCAACGTGAGGAATAACCTCTTCCGGTGCGGTCGTCGCGTGTGGACCACCAACAATCTGAGGCACATGGAGCGTCTTCCCACGGATGAGCATGCTCTTGGCCAGTGGCCACTCCATCGATCGGACACCATATGCGATCAAATTGGGGTTCATGTTGCGAACGCGGCTTTCGAGTTCATCAGCGACCGCGTCGTGTTTTACACGAGTGGTATCAAGTAATTCAACTGTAGCCCCAATCCTTTTGAGGCAGGCGGAGATGATCGCCAATCCCATTTGCGGCGTTTTGACGGCCTGGATATTCGGATAAACAAGCAAGACCCGAAACTGTTTGCCATCCCCTAAAGGTTCAAAATCCAACGGTTGCCATTCTGTGTCGCTTGTTACCATTTCAAATACATCTCACATTCGAACTCACCCAATTCTACTGCGTACAATCCCACGTGTTTTATCGGACACTCGCGGGACAGAGTGAAGTGATTTCGCGCCCCGCATCAACTCCAACTGGAGCCACGCCAGTTCCAGATATCTCAGTTATTCGTATTCCTGCCTGGCTCGTAATAACGCCGGGAAATGCTGAAAAGTTCGCCAGAGGCTTCACGTTTTGAATAATCGAAAGGGGGATTGAATCCTGTTAAGGCAGAGGCGGAAACGCACGCGCGGTATTGGTAAACTCGAGCGGGCGTAATCCGCGCCGAGATCCGCTACGTTTACGACTGAAGCAAAGTACAGGATTGCGCAGGCTGTTTTCCTTAAATACTGCCGCCATCCGACGTATCGGCCATTTCTGCGTTCTTTGAACCTTCACTCGACTCGTCGGTCATCGTTTCGGCCAGTTGTTTGAACTGCTGTTCGCATCTCATGAACGCGTCCAGAATCGCAGGATCGAACTGAGTTCCGTAACCTTCGCGCATGATTGCCACCGCCTTATCGTGGGTCATGGCCTCCTTGTAGACCCTCTTTGTAGTCAAGGCATCGTAAACATCGGCAACGGCGGTAATACGTGCGGCCAACGGCGTACTCGTCCCTTCCAGCCCCATGGGATAACCCGAGCCATTCCACCATTCGTGATGGTGGTGAGCTATATCGGCGGCCATCTCCAGGAAGGAAACATCGGGGGACTGCTCGATCAGTAATTGAATTGTCTTAGCCCCAATAGTGGCATGTGTTCTCATTACTTCTATCTGATCAGTAGACAGTTTGCCTGGATGAAGAAGAATGTTATCCGGAACGGCCACTTTACCAATATCGTGCAGCGGCACAGCACGAACCAGATCATGCATGAAACGGTCAGTTATCTGATCAATGAATTTACCGTGGTCACGTAGATTGGTAGCCAACATACTGCAGTAATGCGTAACCCGATCCAGGTGGAAACCAGTATCGTTATCTCTATGTTCTGCCAGTTTCGCCAAGGCAACCATGATCGAGTCGCTGGTTTGCTCGCGGGACCGTCGGGTATATATATCGCTTATCGAAGACGCGGCGACCTTGGCTATTAACTCAACATATTCAAGATCCTGCGGCTCATACGGTTCCCGCCCAATCCTATCTGTAACACATAACACTCCAACCGGTCCACTCATTGCGTCAAGTGGAACGGCAAGCATGGGAACTGCCGTAAAGAACCCCGAGTCGTAAATATCGCCTATTGATTCCAGGGCATCGTCAGTGTTGATCATCCGCGATTTGCCGGAGGCGAAAACCTGGCCGGCAAACGGTTGACCTACCGGGGCAATAATCGTTTCAGCGAATTCCTCGTCTATTCCCATACACTTGGCCACTATCAGCCGCTTGTTGTTCGGATCGGGAAGCATAACCGCTATTTGCCGACTGATGGTTATGTCAGCGACAGCGGACATGGTCTCATCCAGTACATCGCTCAGCTTGTGGCTGGTAGCTATGATGCGGCAAAAATCGACCAAACGGGTGAGGACTCTGGTGTGCTGCCCGCGTACGTGATAGCTTCTCAGTAAATCGGCTCGCTCACGATACAACCGGGCCATTGATCGTACCCGAAGCGACAACTCGGTGGGGCGTAACGGTTTTACCAGATACTCGTCCGCTCCCGCCTGCAAACCGGCCAGTATGTCCTCGCTGCTGCCCGATTTACTGATCATGATTACCGGAATATCCTGAGTCTCAGGATTGGCTTTCATGTCACTGACTACAGTCAGACCTTCCGCGTCCGGTAGACTTACCTCCATTATGACAACGTCCGGTTCGAACTGTTGGATACAATCATGCACTTCATTGCCTGTTGTAGCCTGGAAAACTTTGTATTTGGCTTTTTCCAGTTCCACCTTGCAAAGTTGCTGGTTCTCCTGATCCGCATCGACCACCAGGACGTTGATTGCGGCATATCCCAGATCGATTTGATCCTTGGATTCCTCATCCACCGCCCGCATAGAGGCCTTTAAAGCGCCGCGGTGATCGCCGTAAACCATGTTCCTGCCAGCACGTTTTGCCACATACAACGAATCATCCGCTCTTTTAAGTACATTCTCCCACTTGCCCGACGCACTTTCGGCAATACCCAGGCTAACCGTAACCCTGCTGGCTGTGGAACTAGACGGGTGGGGGAGAGCGTTATTCCATATAGCCTTGCGCAGTCTTTCCGCTAATTTAACCGCCGCCTGCGCGTTAGTGTCCGGTGCCAGAACGACAAATTCCTCACCGCCGAACCGTCCCACGACGTCGACCTGCCGACACGCGTCCGAAATGCATTGGGCGATTTCACGAAGACAAACATCCCCGGCCTGATGCCCCAGAGTATCGTTGTAGGACTTGAAGTGATCAACATCGATCATGATTATACTGTAAGGTGATCCGTGCCGTTCGAACCGTTCGTGTTCGGTCAGCATCGATTCTTCCCAGGTTCGCCTGTTCAACAGTTTAGTCAGTGGGTCGAGGCGGCTCAATTCACTCAACTGCTCGTTGCTACGAGCCAGATCGTCGGTCATTTCCTCCAGTTGTTTGTTCTTTTGCCGAAGCTCCTCTTCTGCCTGACGTAGACGAACGTGAACTGAAACTCGAGCCAGTATTTCCTCCGGCCTGAATGGTTTGGTCACATAATCGCAACCTCCAACCGAGAAAGCCCGCAAAACACGATCACCTTCCGATGTTGCGGTGACAAATATTACTGGTATTCCTTCAGTTGATTTCTGCTCTTTCAGGATCTTGCATACTTCAAGACCGTCCCTCTCGGGCATCATGATATCAAGAAGAATCAAATCGGGATGTTTCTCCGTAGCTATGCTGACGGCGGAGAATCCGTCGTTAGCTACAAGAACGTCATATCCCGATTTTTCCAACGAACGTCGCAGCACCAGTACGTTGGTTGGATCATCGTCTACAACCAGGATTGTTGCCGATTCAATAATCATTCTTTACGATTCCCGACTTTTTTCGGTTTGTCTTGATCCTACGTACTCGTTTAAACGTGCTATCTGGCTCTGCAGTTCATTTAGGGTTTCTTCTGTATCCGCGGAATTCCCATCCCGACCCATGAACTCCAGTTTCTCTGCGGTTTTTCTGATAGGCTCCGCAAAGATATTCGACGCCGCTCCCTTGAGGCTGTGTGCCGTAAGCTGCAGCTGTTTCATATCCACTTCCTGCACCGCCGATTCGATATCACTTAACATCTTGGGAATAGTATCCATGAAGACGGCAACAACCTCTTCCACCAACTCCTCGTCCCCCAAAAATTCCACCGCTTTTTGTCTGTCGAGAGGAGCTGCCCACGACAAGCTGCGTGGATCGTTCATTGCCTCCAAGGCGGGGGGAGTTTTCGGTTCATCATTACGAGTGGCCCATTTGTCAACCATCACTCTTAGCTCCTCTGTCTTCAGTGGTTTGGTAATATAATCATCCATTCCCGCATCAAGGCATCGCTGCCGATCATCCTTCATCGCATGCGCTGTCATGGCGATTATGGGGATTTTCGATAAACGTTCGTTTTCGCGAATCTTTCGCGTCGCGTCCAATCCGTCCATGACCGGCATTTGAAGATCCATGAATACCAGATCGAACTCGTACTCTTCCAGCATTTCCAAGGCGATTTTACCGTTTTCTGCCGTGCTGACGCTGCAATCGAATCTTTTCAGTATTCCACTGGCAACTTGCCTGTTTACAGGCGTATCTTCCACCAGCAGAACCTTAAGCTGTTTTTTCCTGCTGCCTGGTCCCCAGGATTTGTTCCTGGATGAGTGATTCGACAAATCACTAACCCGCCCGCCAAGCAGGGATACGATTGCGCGCCTGAACAGTGACGGTTTAACCGGCTTGTTTAAATGCTGGAACTCGCTGAAATCGGAAGTTTTTATGCCTTCGCCAGCCAGGTGTAACGGACGCAACCAGAGAATCTTTGCTTCCGGATTCTGGGCCTGAATCCTTGTTGTCGCTTCGTTGATTGCTTTGTACTTTTCGCCCGCTAAGTCTTCATCGAATACTATCACGTCAAAAGGTTTTCCATCACCCGTTCCGGATTCGATTAATACCAGCCCATCCTCAACTGTAGCACAAGACTCCACCTGGCCTCCCCAGGCCGTAACCAAAGCTCCTAATGATTCCCGGGAGGTTTTGCTTCCATCCGCGATAAGTATCTTACTGTTTTTAACTACTTCAAGTTCTTCGCTGGCGTTTACCGGCTGCGTGGAGGCTAACGGGAAGGTGACCCGGAACGAAAACTGGCTTCCCTTGCCTTCTTCACTCTCAACCCAGATTTTTCCGCCCATCATTTCCACAATCTGCGTGGAAATCGTCAATCCCAGCCCTGTTCCGCCGTATTTTCTGGTAGTGGCTCCATCTGCCTGCGTAAAACTCTGGAAAATAGCAGCTTTTCTGTCTTCCGGCAATCCGATTCCCGTATCCTTTACGGTGAAAAGCAATGTTGCTTTAACATTATCCGTCGCTTCAGCCCTGACTTCCAGTACGACTTCACCTTCCTCCGTAAATTTCAAGGCATTATCGACGAGGTTCAAAATAACCTGCCTCAACCTTTCGGGATCGCCAACCAGTCCGTTTGGCGTATCGGCATGCAAATCGCAAATCAGTTCCAGCTTCTTCTCCACCGACCGCGGACCGAGTAGATCTACTACCGCTTCGATCACGCTCTCGAGTTCAAATGCGATTTTCTCCAATCGCATCTTACCCGCTTCGATTTTGGAGAAATCCAGAATGTCGTTCAGGAGCGTCAATAGAGAATCGGAACAGTTCATGACCGCTTCCAAATACTCTTTCTGCTCTTCGGTCAGCTCTGTTCGCAAACAAAGATCGGTCATACCCATGATACCGTTCATGGGCGTACGTAATTCATGGCTCATATTCGCCAGGAATTCTCCCTTGAGCTTGTTAGCGACCTCGGCCGCCTCCATAGCTTCCCCCAGAGCCCGATTCGTGTGAACAAGCTCCATCTGCTGCGCTTGTAACTGTTCCTGCTGGGCTTCCAACGCCATGTTTTGATTGCGTAACATGGTCGCTTGCTTACGAACCTGTTCGTTTGCTCGTTTTCTCTCTCGGGCTCCCATGGTCATTGTCACCAAATCCGCAGCGGAACTGACAAAAGTTTCCCCATCTGCGGTCCATGGTCGTGGCGTCCCAAGATGCTCCACGCATATTACGCCTGCCGTCTCGCCGGTTAACCGAATCGGTGCGTAAAGTAATGAGATTATCCCCGTCGGTTTGAAGTAGTCACTTATTAACTCAGCGAGACGCGGATCTTCCTGGGCCTGACTTGACGCGATTACCCGGCCTTCGTCCAACATCTCGAAAAACTCAGGATAGTCTTCAACTATCCATTCAGGTTCTTCGCCATGCCGACCGGTGGATAATTGAAACAAATCTAGGCAGCGGAGTCTTTCGCGAGCTCCGTCAAAGAGCCAAACCGATGTTCGTTCAACAGACAAGGTTCGACCTACCGTTTCCACTATATGGGTTACGGCGCCGCCCAGGTCGCCTTTGAATAACTCCTCTGTACCGGCCAACTCCACCAGCGCCGCGTTTTGCGTTCTCAACCTCTTTTCGCTGTCCCGTACCTGCGCCTCTGCCCGTTTTCGTTCCGATATTTCAGCCTGCAGTTTCTTCTGCTCAGCCTTTAACTCAACGGTTCTTTCTTCCACTTTTCGTTCGATCGAAACGTAAATCCCCTGCAATCGATCGGCCATGTTGTTGAAAGAACGGGCCAGAATACCGATTTCGCCGACCGCCTGCTCGGGGGCACGCTGCGATAGGTCGCCACTGGCAATACCGGCCGTCGTACGCATCAATTCGCGTACGGGATTGAGTAACTGCCTGATCATAAGCACGGTAACCATCACACCAACGGCCAGGATGGCCAACGAGATGGCCACGCTGTATTTGATTTTTCTCGCCAGTAACGCTTGTACGGGCTCCAAGCTGAACACGACAAGTACCGCACCAACTGAACCTTCCGTTTTTGTCTCCGCGCCTTCATTACCCAGTATGTCCAACCCTAGATCACTATTGGCCACGTGCTCTGACGAAATGGATACGGCTACAACCAATTGTGTCTTTGTCTCCGCCGTCTTTATCTCCTCTTGCCTGATACTCTCCTCAACCAGGGCGGAAACATCGATATTCGGATCAGTTGAAAATCCAGCGGTTCTTCTGTAAGTGGCAAACACCTTTCCATCGGTGTTCACGATTGAGGCGTACTCCACCGTGGAATCACTTGCCGTTCCCCGTACTATTCGCTCCAGTTCAGCCTTGTCGTTCAGGAGTACTGCAGATTCAGCAAGAAAGCTGATTGCTTTGGAGAATACCACCGAACGATTATGCATCTCTTTCAATGCTTCGCGGTGGTTCTGCCATATCAGCGTTATGCTCAATGCGCTTACCGTGCCCAGGATAAGCAACGCACATAACGCTATTGCTCTGCTTGTCACACCCAAATGCTTCATGACCAGCCTTTTAGAACCTCATCTGTCATTCTGTATACCCACCCTCGCGGTATCACTGCCCATCGCAACGTGCCTGAGGGGGCGCAAACGTATATCATCAATCGGCGATTAACACTCCCCGATCCTATTACCCAGCCAAAGAACGATTATAAAAATCGATTTGTTGTGTTACCGGACCCGGTTATTTCACTTCTAAGTCTTTATGCCGATAACCAGGGCAAGTTCATAGCTCGAATAGTCGAAGAATGTACATTCATCGCCACGAGCTGAGTGACAGAATACCTCTCGTTTACAGAGTACAGCATCAGTCTCGATGACATACAATGAGTACGCATATACCGGTTACTCCTGGTAAACGCGTAGTAAGAATTCCGAATAGACTTATCTTACTCGCGGCACTTCTTTTGGTTATCCCCTTATCACCAGAAACAACTCTACCGGCAGATAAAAATAAACCTCAGGTGGTTGTATTCATACCAGGCGAACAAAGATACGTAGAACTGGCCGGCGAACTGAAAAATGCTGTTCAACAAAAAGGATACGATTGTAATCTCGTCGAACTTTCTGACTCGGTTGAAAGCGAACAGGGGGAAAAAACTGCCGACAGTATCGACCTTGGCGATCCTGACTTGATTATTTCGCTGGGAGCTCAATTAACTATCCTCGCATTAAAAACCGAGCCGGAAACTCCTGTTTTATTTTTCATGGTTCCCAACGCATTGGATTCACCCTTAATAGACTCCAACGCTCCGATTTCCAAAAACCTTGCAGGCGTGGCTTATGAAGCAGCGCCCCTTGAGAAGGTTCGTTGGATAGCTCAGGTTTACCCGGAAAATAAACGTATTGCGGTGCTGCACAGTAATCGAACCAGAAAAACCGCCCAAAGCATCGAGTCGGCTGCGGCAGGGGAGAAAATTACGATATTACCAATTTCTACCGATAAGGATCATTTTCTCGACGCTATCACGGAAATGAATCAAGCCCGGGTGGACGGCGTGATTATGATACCGGACGCCAAGGTTTACAACGCCGCGACTGTAAAACGATTACTTCTTTGGGGAATTAGAAATGAAAAATCAGTTTGGGCATTTTCTGACAAAATCGTTAAGGCGGGAGCTCTTGCCGGACAATACCCGGACCTGTCCGGATATATTGACCAGACTGCAGATGTTGCTCAGAAAATCCTCGATGGACATTCACCTCAGAAAATCGGTATGCAATATGCTAAAAAGGTGAACTACGCCATAAATGATCGCACTGCGGAAATGATAAATGTTAAAATCGCAAACGAAGTTGCCAAAAACGCAACCGTCCGTTACGGAGAATAACCGTGTATTGCAAGACAATCAAAAACCACTGCAGCCGGATTGGGACGCGTTGGGAGGTGGGGACTTCGAAATCACTAAAGTACCTTTGCAAGGTGACGCCGGATCGAGTGAAAACCGGTTTTATAATCATTCTATTGCTCATATTCGCCTGCGACACTAGAGCGGATGATGCACCTGAAGCACGTTCCGCCGGTCCCAAAACCACACCTGCCCCCAAAAATCCCTCTCCCAATGAGGTTGATCTGGCCGAGGACGATCTCGCTCTACTGGATCTTGAAGTTCCCGTTGTGTTTACCGCCGCCAGGCGAGAGCAGAAAATATCTTCCGTCCCCTATGCGATAAGTGTTATTACTAGAGAGGACATTCGCCAATCAGGTGCCAGATCCATTCCTGATGCACTACGGCTTGTTCCGGGAATCGATGTACGGGAATTATCCTTTGGCTCGACGGCCGTCGGTCCACGCGGCTCCAGCGGATTCGTCAATCCATACGCTTTGATCCTGGTGGATGGAAGGCAAATATACGACTCCATGTTTGCCGGCACCTTGTGGGGAAGTTGGCCGTTCCAGCTTGAAGATATCGATCAGATCGAAGTGATTCGCGGACCGGGAGGCGTGACTTGGGGAGCTAACGCCGTTAACGGCGTCATCAACATAATTACTCGTGACCCCGCCGAACAGGCTGGAGTAACCATAACCACTGGTACAGGAACCAGGGGCTGGAGCAAAGGACACTTCAGCTATGCGGCCAAAGACGACCATTTCCGTTTCCGTATATCAGCGGAGTACGAAGGCAGTGACGGGTTCGATAAAGGATATTCCCTATTCGGCGATCACAGAGATGATTATCACACAGGCCGGGCCACTTTCCACGGCATATATGAACCGGATCAAGACTCTACTTTCACATTGTCCGCCGGCAGCGCACTGTTGCATGGGGGATATTCCGCAACTCCACTGGTCGGCGTGGGCCTGAAGTCTGAACCTGGATCACAATCAAACTATATCCAGGGCCACTGGAAGCGTAGATTGACGGACGACGAAAGTTTCGAGATTACCGCCTATGTTAACGACTTCTGGGCTGACGGTGGCATAAAACCATTCGAATATCGATATCAACAGATCGCACTGCAATTCGGACACACCTTCAAACTTGCCAATGAACACACATTCACCTGGGGGGTGGATACTCGTACCGATCTTCTGGATTCATCTAATGCTCACCCGCAACTTTTACGTCAGGATTTCGTGAGTACCGCCATCATCGGACTTTACGCCCAGGATGAGTGGACGTTTGCCCCAAAATGGACCTTGAATATGGGGGCCCGACTGGATTACGAATTTTATGGTGGCTTCCAACCCAGCGCCAGGTTATCCCTGGCCTATAATGTTGACGAAAAATCCATTATCTATGGTGCCCTCTCTCGATCATTCCATATGTACCCGATAGGTATTCGCTACATGCAGGTCCCCATTGTAAACGGATTGACCTATATCTCCGGCAGGAAAAACATGGAGCCCCATACCGTTTCCGCAGCCGAATTCGGATATCGGTCAACTCTCTGGGAAAAGCTGGATATTGGCGCTGTAACCTATTTCCAATATCACGAAAACGACAGCACGATGAGTCTCGACTGGGGCTCCGAACGATTGTTTGAATTTGTCCACAAAAACCGCGGTCGCGCCACCACTTACGGCCTCGAACTGGACGCTAAGTATCGGGCAACGAAAAAGCTTACCTTATTGGGAAACTATACCCTCGCTTTCACCGATTGGGATTCCTGCCGACCCATGTATGAAACCGAATTGATGTCCACTCCCAAAAACAAATTTATGCTTGGAGCCAGATATAACGCCACCGAAGATCTCCACCTGGCGGCCCACCTTTATTACTCGGATAATGTCTTGGCTACCAATACAAATATACCGTTTTTCCCCAGTACAATCGACTCATACTTCCGTCTCGACCTGCGAGCGGAATACGAATTCTGGAACGACAGGGCGTCTGTTTCTGTCGGTGTGAGAAACTTGCTCGACCCGGATCATCCCGAAGCAACCAGCGAGTTGCTGACCCCGGCCGAAACCCCGAGAATGGTCTTTGCGGAACTGCGTTTTGAGATACGTTGATTTGACATTTTTTTTTGTTGCGGAGCCTGACAAGCGGAGCCTAACAAATCGGAGAATAGCCGTGTATTTTAAAATCGCCCAAGTATTGGGGTTTAAAGATTTCGTCACGAAATCTGCAATCTCAATCTTCAATAAGACACGGTATATACAACTATCCTTGTTGCCCTTGCTCGTGGCAACCAGCTCGATTTACGCCGGTGATGCCGCGGCATCCAACCCCGCAAAACAGAAAAACTCAAGTTCAGTCCAGGCGGATGAATCGGAAAATAACAGCGAAGACGATCTTGCACTTTGGGATCTCGAAGTGCCGGTAGTATTTACTGCCGCCAGACGCGAGCAGAAAATATGCTCCGTGCCGCATGCTGTCAGTGTAATTACCCGCGAAGACATTCGTTATTCCGGTGCCCGCTCGATTCCCGATGCGCTACGCCTTGTTCCAGGCGTGGATGTCGGAGAATTGTCTTTCGGCTCCGCCACGGTAGGTCCTCGTGGTTTCAGCGGATTCATTAATCCTTACGCTCTGATTCTCGTGGATGGAAGACAAATCTACGATTCGATGTTCGGCGGCACCCTATGGGGCAGTTGGCCATTCCAGCTTGAAGATATAGAACGAATCGAAGTCATTCGCGGTCAGAGCGGCGTCACTTGGGGAGCAAACGCTGTCAACGGGGTAATCAATATTATTACCCGCGACCCCGAGGATCAATTAGGAGTTACCGTTACCGCGGGAGGGGGTTCAAGAGGCTGGAACAAAGAGTGTTTCGGCTATGCCGCAAAGGATAGCCACTTTCGTTTTCGCTTATCCGCGGAATATGAAGGAAGTGACGGTTTCGACAAAGGTTATTCCCTATTAGGCAGGCACGAAGAAGATTACCACGGAGGCCGGGCGAATTTCCGCGGTATTTACCAAGCGGATAGGGACAATACGTTTTCTTTCTGGGCAGGCAGCTCGCTGGTTCAGGGTGGTTACTCTGGAACGCCCATGGTCGGACTGGGACTTAAAAGCAAAGCAGGTTCGCAGGCCAACTACATCCAGGCGAACTGGAAACGGGATTTTACCGATGACGAAAACGTCGAAATAACCGCATACGTAAACGACTTCTGGGTCAAGGGAGGAATTCAGCCGCTGGAATACAGGTATCAGCAGATTGCCCTTCAATTCGGACACGCTTTTAAACTCAAGGACAGCCACACTATCACTTGGGGAGTGGATACCCGTACGGATCTCCTGCATGCCTCCAACGCACATCCACAGCTGCTGAAAAAAGGTTTCGTAAGCACTGCAATAATAGGCATATACGCTCAGGATGAATGGAAGTTCGCCCCGAAATGGACTTTGAATACAGGCGCCCGCCTGGATTACGAGTTTTACGGCGGTTTTCAACCCAGTGCCAGATTGGCATTGTCCTATGACATCGATGATAACGTAATCATTTATGGGGCGTTGTCGCGGGCTTTTCATATGCCGGCTGTGGGTATTCGCCATTTGCATTTACCTTTACTTAATGGCTTGACTTATATTTCCGCCGAAACCGATATCGAAACGCACACGGTGTCAGGATGTGAATTGGGATATCGCGCCACTTTTGCCAATGATTTTGAATTCGGCGCTGTTGCATATTTTCAATACCATGGCGACGAAAGCACGAATAGTCCCGACTGGGGTAAAACCACCCTATTGGAATTCGTCAATAGGGCTCGCGGCCGGGCTGCCGTTTACGGCCTGGAACTGGACGCCAGGTACCGGGCGACAAAAAAACTCACTTTACTGGGAAACTATACCCTCGCGTTTATGGATTGGGATTCCTCAAGGCCTTTCTACGAAACCGACCTGAGGTCGACTCCCAAAAACAAATTCATACTTGGTGCCAGGTATCACGCCACCGACGATCTGCACCTGTCCGCTCACCTTTATTACACTGATAATACCGAAGCCACGAACACTAACTTTCCCCTGTTCTCGAGTTCAATCGACTCCTATTTCCGCCTGGATCTGAGAGCCGAGTACGAATTCTGGAACGATCATGCGTCCGTGGCGGTGGGGGTCCGCAACCTCCTAGACCCAGATCATGCGGAGGCTACAACTCAGTTTCTCACACCGGCCGAAACACCGCGAATGTTGTTCGCCGAACTGCGTTTTGCAATCCGCTGACATGGCGACTGAATCCGCAACCAGAAAAGGCCGCCCCACGCTTTCATTTATTGGTCACCTGTTCCACGATAACTCACTTTTTTCAGAAGAATTCAATAACCGATCAATCTCTCACCCCGTAAGCAAGTGATCCGAATTCAAGGTCGATAACACTACAGTACTTTGCCCACGGAACAAGACACCGTGATCCGGTTTCCGAAATGACCCTGCGGTAACTCCGGGAGTATGTATTGAGATTCATCGGCGACAGAATCTTCAACTGCACGTGCAAGTGGACGTTACGCCATACGCTATGCCTTAACACTATACTCCTCATTGCCTGGTGCATAACTCCAACTTTTGCCGCGGAACCGAATATTACAATCCTGTGCAGTAGCGGAGACAGATATCTCCTCCATGCGCGTCTCGTGAAACAATACCTGCAAAACGCAAACAGTTGCACACTTATGGAAATCACGGATAGTGAAAAAGAGAATAAAGCAACGCTAAACGGGTTGGCAAATGGCGATTATAAACTTATCGTTTCCGTAGGCGTGAAACCAACTTCACTTGCTTTGCGGATGAATTCTCAAACTCCGATCCTGTTTTCCATGGTCCCCAATGTCCTCGATTCTCCCCTGATAGAACAGGAAAAACCAGTAGAACCACGGCTGGCGGGGCTGGCGACAAGTGTTTCTCCTGACGAAAGACTGGATTGGATTAATACCGTCTGCCCTCAAGCCAATCGGATCGCAGTACTCTATAGTTCCAGAACTGAAAAAACCGTTCAGGCGTTAGAAGCAGCAACCAAGGAACTTGATAAAAACTTAATAAAAATCAAAGCGGATAAGGATAATTTCCCAAATGCGGTCGAAGAACTGAACAATGAAAACATCGATAGCGTAATCATGATTCCCGACGCCCACGTATACAACGCGGCCACAGCCAAAAGGTTGTTGCTATGGGGCATACGCAACAAAAAACCGGTTTGGGCTTTTTCAGGTAAAATCGTCAAAGCGGGGGCACTGGGCGGACAGTACGTGGACAAACACGACATTGCTCGGCAAACCGCCGAATTGGCTCAGCGGTTGATCGAGGGAACTCCGCCCACGGACATCGGCCTGCAATACCCCGACAGAATAAGCAGGGCGGTAAACATACATACCGCCGAAATGATAGACCTTCCCGTCAGTTCGGAAATTGTCGGCGAAGGCACGAATCGTTTTGGAGAATAACCGTGTATTCTCAATTTATCCCGAAAGAAAGCGATTACCCGGTAGCCCTCAGGTTATCCAAACCATTTAGACGAATGAGTCTATGCAGCAGACTGGTTATCGTTATCCTATTTCCATTTGCCAATCCGCTCTGGGCTCAGAATTCTCCTTCAACTTCGGAATCAGAGAAGATCGCGGAAAACCGGAAGAATTTCGCCCACGCTGACGACTACAGTGACGAAGACCTTGCTCTCCTGGATATGGATGTGCCGATCGTGGTTACCGCCGCAAGAAGAGGGCAGGAAATCAACACCGTACCATACGCCATCAGCGTAGTAACCAGGAAAGATATTCGTCTGTCCGGAGCTCGCTCCGTTCCCGATGCTCTAAGACTTGTCCCCGGTGTGGATGTCGGCGATATTTCCTTCGGTAATTCCGTTGTCGGTACTCGCGGTTTCCATGGCTTCGCCGCCCGTTTTGCCCTGATCCTTGTTGACGGCAGGCAGATATACGATTCCATGTTTGGCGGTACCCTGTGGGGAAGCTGGCCATTCCAGCTTGAGGACATCGAACGGATTGAAGTAATCCGCGGTCCCGGGGGAGTAACCTGGGGAGCCAATGCGGTTAATGGGGTTATCAATATCATTACTCGCGATCCGGCTGACCAGAAAGGTTTAACCATTACCTCCGGCGCGGGAATAAGAGGTTGGACTAAACAGCACATCGGTTACGCTGCCGGTGATGACAAATTCCGCTTCAGGCTATCCGCCGAATACGAGGGCAGCAACGGATTCGATGAAGGTTATTCCTTTTTCGGAAACAGCAACGATGACTATCATTGCGGCCGGGCGAGTTTTCATGGCATATACCAGCCGGATAAGGATAACACGTTTACCTTTTCTACGGGAACAAGTCTTTTGCATGATGGTTATTCATCAACGCCTATGGTTGGTTTTAACCAGGAAATCAATGCCGGGTCGAATGCCAATTACCTGCTCGGAAACTGGAAACACACAGTCTCAGACGAGGAGAGTTTCGAACTTACCGCGTTCGTTAATGACTTCTGGATTTCACCCGGTGTGCAACCTTTCGAGTATCGCTACCAGCAACTCGCCCTGCAGTTCGGTCACACCTTTAAATTAAATAGCGAGCATACTCTAACCTGGGGTATGGACTCACGCATCGACTTCATCGATGGCTCCCTTGCTCATCCCCCGATATTAACCCAGGATCACGCGACTTCCGGTATTGTCGGTATTTACCTTAACGACGAGTGGAAATTCGCCCCTAAGTGGCGTCTGGATATGGGGGCGAGAATCGACTACGAATTCTACAGCGTCTTTCAGCCCAGCGCTCGCATTGCTTTATCCTATGATATTACGGATAACTCAATAATCTACGGTGCCGTCTCCCGGGCGTTCCAGGTCCACCCGGTGGGTCTGCGCTACGCTAAAATGGCTCTGTTGAACTCCTTGTCTTACATAACAGGTAAAAAGGATATCGACCCGCTAACCGTATCCGCCTGCGAAATAGGATATCGGGCCAGAATAAACGAGAGGTTTGACATCGGGTCCGCCGCTTACTTTCAGTATGCCGAGGATCATGGAACCCTGTCGCTTGGTTTGGGTAAAACGGCTCCGATCGAATTCCTGGATGGAAACCGCGGACGATCAAAAATCTACGGCCTCGAGCTCGACGCTCGCTATCGTGCGACCGAAAAACTTACCTTCCTGGGGAATTACACCCTTGCTTTCATGGACTGGGACGGCAGCAAACCTTTCTACGAAACCGAACTCGTAACCACCCCGAAAAACAAATTCATGCTCGGAGCCCGTTATGACGCCACCGACGATCTACACCTCTCCACCCATCTTTACTATGTCGATAATGTCAACCTCATTTGCAGCAATCTTCCCTTGATGGAGGATTCCATCGATTCCTATTTACGACTCGATTTACGTGCGGAGTATGAATTCTGGTATGACCGGGCCTCGTTTGCAGTGGGGGTACGAAACCTGCTGGATCCGGATCACAAAGAGGTGACAACGTCGTTCCTCACGCCCACCGAGACCCCACGCATGATCTTTGCCGAATTCAGGGTTGCCATACCTTAGCGCATATTCCCAGCCGGATGGGGCCGCTGTGCGGACCAAAACGAACCTCGTACATGCCATCTTGAGATCAGTATGAAGCTTGACGATTATTGAATCGCAATATTCACAAAACAGCGTATACTCCGTAATCGTTAATTACACGCTCCGTCCGGTCGCGGTGGGAGACCAGCCGGCAGCAGGGGGGTACCCACCGGGAGAAATCTCGCCCGATGTCTTCATTACTGATCATTACCGCGTTATCACTCATGAATCCATCATTAGAAAAGCAATCTCTCGAATCCGCTCTGCAGGACATTTCACCCGAGATCAAAAAGTGGGCCTCAATTGTTGTCGTCCAGGGAACTGACGAGAATCCGAAATTCGAGTGGCATCATATTCGCGACAGTGAAAACGCCGTCGACTTCTGGCCTGCCAGCACGATTAAAATCTACACCGTCGTAGCCGCTTTGGAATATCTCAACGAACTGAAAATGGATCTGGATAGCACGCTCATTTTCGAACGCAGGACCGAAGGCAAGTGGGTTCTCGACTCCTCCCGGACCATGCGTGAAATGATCAGCGAGGTATTCAACCGCTCATCCAACGAGGATTACACCCTTTTGCTTCGCTTCACCGGGATCGACCGTATAAACACCAGGTTTCTCATTCCTGAAAAAGGTTTTCCCCATTCAGCTCTTATGCGCGGTTACGTGCGCGGCAGGCCTTACGAATACGTCCGCTCCGAACCTCAGCGAATAACCGTACGTAACCAGAACGGGAAAAGCATCACTGTCGAGCATGTCTGGAGTGGCACTTCGTATTCCAAAAAGCGGGGGGCTACCATCATCTGCGAAACCACCGGTAACTGCACCTCAACCCGCGAGTTGGCCGAATGCATGCGCCGGATAATGTTCCACGAATATCTCGCTCCACAGGAAAGGTATAACCTGACCGCCGAACAGGTGGATTTCATTCGCTACGGAGCTGGTGGTTTGACCGGTCTGGAAAACAGGGAGGCCGGACCTTACGCCTGGAAAAACGCCGCAGACCATATTCTGCCCAACGCCCGCTATTTCCATAAAGGCGGATTAATCAGCACCTACACGCTTGACGCGGCTTATATCGAAGACTCCGCCAGCAAAACCAGGTTCATCCTGGCCATAGCCGCCGAAAGCGGAAAAAACGAAACAGTAACCAAAATGGCCGAGAAAATAACCAAATGGGTACTCGAACAAAACAAAACCGACTCATCCAATTAGAGTCGTTAAAAGCAAGAAAAACGCTGTACGACCCAATAAGAAAATAGTTCCCCGCTCTTCCATGAACTCTAATTCGCCCATGGTGACCAAATCGAGTCCGCTCCGCCAGAGGCGGACGGTCGACATACGGTAGCCGCCGGTGGAACCGGCGGACCGCAAGAACGTGGGCTTTCCTAAGCCCGCCGGAGGCGGCCGACATAAACCTTCACGCACAATTGTTGGCGTCATAGTAGTTCTAGCACTACAGCGCAAAGTAAGCTCAAGAAATTACCGCATTCGGCTCGATAACTTCTGATAGCGGCGTGTGTTACGCTGCAGAAAGGAGTCACGAGCATGGATGCTTCTCAAATCGCAGAAGTTGGCCGGGGTATTGAGGGATATCTGGCGGAGTTTTCGGATTGCTTCGGGCGTTGTGACACGGAGGCGTATCTGCCCATTTACGTCCGCGGGCAAAACTCGAATCTTCATCGCAAAAGCGTTGAACCGATGGCATTGCAGGCCGGTGTTCCACCGCGATCATTGCAGGCCTTTCTGAGTCTGTTGAAGTGGGATGAAGAGCAGGCGGTGGATCGTTTGCAACAAATCCTCATGCGGGATCATGCACATCCCAAAGCAATTGGATCGGTAGATGAAACATGTTGCCCGAAGAAGGGGCATCACACCGCTACGGTTCAGCGTCAGTGGTGCGGTAGTACGGGAAAGGTGGACAACTGTGTCGTCAGCGTTCATCTGGCTTATACGTTGGGAGATTTTCACTGCCTGATGGACAGTGACCTGTTCCTGCCCGAGAGTTGGGCGAATGATCCGATCCGGCGGGAAGCTGCGGGGATTCCTGAAGATGTAACGCATCGTACCAAACCCGAGATTGCATTGGCACAGATCAAACGCGCCTTGGCCAACGGTGTTCGTGTAGCGGCATGGACGTTTGACGAGCATTACGGGCAGAGTTACGCGTTCCTTGACGGTCTGGATGCACTTGGTCAGAACTATGTGGCGGAGGTGCCTTGTGACTTCTACGGATGGGCAGTGTATCCGAAGTTGGTACACCGGTTGAGGTCCCGGGAAATGCATCGAGGCGGGCGGAAAAAGCCTGTTCCGAGAGTCGCTGGTGGCAGCCCCAAGGCCAGTCAGGTGAAGAATCTGCTGATTCATTCACCGGCTTTTTACAATCAACCCTGGACGGCGATTCATCTCAAAGATGCCGAGAAAGGCCCGATGGTTCGTGAGGTCAAGACAATTCGATTCTGGATGCAGCGGAATAACCTGCCGACGCGGGATCACTGGTTGATTGCGGCCCGCAATCCGGAAGAGCCGGACGTGATCAAGTTCTTCGTCTCCAACGCGCCGGCGGGAACGCCGATTGAATGGCTGGCTTATGTCGGCTATTCACGATGGTCGATCGAGCGATGCTTTCAGGAAGACAAGGACGAATTGGGTTTCGACCATTTTGAAGTTCGCTCCTGGCGGGCAATCCATCGTCACATGTATCTGACTCAGATCAGCCATTTGTATTTAAACAAGGCGCGGGAGAGGTTGATGGATCAGGAGCGTTCACAGGAAAAAGCCGGCTTTTTTTCCCTACAGAGGCCCCGGCGACAATCGCCCGTCGTATCCGGTCGAAAGCCTGACGGTTAACCAGTTGCGTGAAGCCGTGTCCGCCTGGTTTGAGGCCATCGCACTTCCGCGATCTGCCCGTAAACAGGTACTGGAAAAAACCGCGATGAGAATCAGCTATACACGACATCGCAACACGCAGGCAAAGCGTGGTCATCGCAAGAAAACAATCCGGGAATTACACCGGAAAGGACTCACTTTGGGGAAAATGAGAACGTGTATCGGCAGTAACTTTGCGCTGTAGTGCTAGTCATTAGGTAGTATCAAAAATCAGAGCTACTTCGCTAATGTAGGTTTTTCATAGGATTTGATCGTAAAAGTTTCTTACAGCGGTGGTCAACAGCCCCGACGAAACACAAAAAAAGCTTGATTTTCGGCAGAACTTAAGCTAATCAGTAACTAATAGCAAGGCAGTTGTTAATATTGGAGTATAACGTTATTACATAACAATGTTATTATATATTACAAATGTTTACTTGCCCGACGGGAATGCCGTGACTATTAGGAGTAAACCAATGCCATCCAAAACGCCCGCCGCAAAAAAGCAAAGTAAAACAAGGCCCAAACAGTCGACAACCAAACGATCAGGTAAAACCACAAAGAAAACAAAAAGCATCGGCGGGGCGGTTAAAAAACAAACCAAAAAGAAATTCTCGAGTAAGAGAACCGCCACAACAGCCCAGGCAAAAGGGCGTTCAACCAACGAAAAACTGCCGAAAAATGGCGCACCCTGTGAATGCATCTGCCAGATAAACTTCGCCGAAGTCGCCGGTACAACCTGGAAGAGTAGAGCATCAACAGCGGAATTACGCATCCCAAAACAAGGCAGGGGGGGAACCGCCCTTTCCAGGCAGGCAAAAAAACTGGCCTCTCCACCCAGAAAAAAACAGATTTCCGCTATCCTGCAGGCCGCAGCCAGCCCGCACCGAATCGCCATCCTCGCAGAACTCCTCCAAGGACCGGCCACTTACCAGGCTCTCTTAAAGGCTACCGGGCTAAAGGTTGGTCCGCTATATCATCACATAAACCAGTTGCGGATGGCCTCACTGGTAGCTCCCAAGGAAAGAGATCTATACCGATTGACTAACGCCGGAAGAAACCTGCTGGTTATACTGTTGGCTATGCTGCCTTTAACTGAAAACACCAGGCCGCTCGAGGTTGTATAACGTCGTTGGTTTTATACTCGTGCAGGAAAATACCTTGAAGAAACTAAACATACTGGCTCTAGAACCGTATTACGGCGGATCTCACAAAGCATTCCTGGATACCTGGATCGCCCACAGCAGGCACGATTGGACCTTATTCACCGCAAACGCCAGACACTGGAAATGGCGTATGCGTGGATCGGCCATGTGGTTCGCCGAGCAACTGGCCGGGAAACCACCGGCGGGGCGGTTCGATGCTATTTTTACCTGTGATATGACTTCGATAGCGGATTTAAAGGGCATGTTGCCGCCCCGCCTGCGGTATCTGCCGATTCTCTGTTATTTCCATGAAAATCAGCTTACCTATCCGCTTTCTCCCGACGACACTCCCGACTATCAATATGGCTTTACCAACATAACGTCGGCCATTTCTGCTGACGCCGTATGGTTCAACTCCGAATCACATCGCCGGGCCTTCCTGACCGCAACTGCCGATTTACTCCGTAAAATGCCCGACTATCTGCCTGTTAACCTGGTATCGAATCTCAAAGAAAATACAGCCGTTCAATACCCACCCGTCGAACCAGCGAGTATTTCAACTGAACCCCAAACCATAGACTCAGATAAACCGCTGAGAATCCTCTGGAGCCACCGTTGGGAGTACGACAAAAACCCCGAGGAGTTTTTCGAAGTGATGCTCCGACTGCTCGATGCAAACGCCAACTTCGAACTGGTATTAGTCGGCGAACAGTTCCGCGTAATTCCCGACACCTTCAAGGAGGGCTACAAACGCCTCAAAACCAGGGTTCCACACGCTGGTTTCCTGGAGACAAAAGAAGCCTACTGGGAAATGCTCAATTCCTGCGACGTCATAGTCAGCACCGCCATCCAGGAGAATTTCGGCATCTCCGTCGTCGAAGCAATCTTAGCCGGCTGCTTCCCGTTGCTTCCAGATAGACTAAGCTACCCGGAGCTGATCCCCGAGAGCTGCCACAAACACCACCTGTTCCGAAATAAGAACGATCTCTACAAGAAACTAACTTACCTGTGCACACCAAAGGGCAGGCAACAACTGAACCACCACCAATCAGTAAGAGAATCAATAGAGCAAAGGTTTGCAGCAAACAACCAGGCCCAACGCCTGGATGAAGCACTGGAAGAATCAATAAAACAAGTAAACCATGCACCAGGAATTAAGGGGCAATAATAACAAGCCAGAAAGGATCACCAGGCCACATAGGCCAATAATACCGCCCATCAGCCCAGTTCCAGCCGCCCCGCGACTAACGCAACATAACATACATTATCGGACGTTGCGAATCCGGCTCAAAAAGGGCAACAAAGGCCGAAGCGAGCTTCGCTAACCCATTTTTAAAGCACCGTTTCCCAGTTCAACCGTAGGAGTTGAAGATGTTTTTTTCATAGACATTCGCAGCCGTATATGTCCTGGTACCTTCCGAATTTTTCTTCTATAAGTCGCTATTTCTTTTAGGGTGCGTTCAACTGTAGGATGTTTCTTTGATGGTGATTGCGTTGATGGCCACACCGTGCAGTACAAATTGTTCGTTCTCGATTTTAGACGATTGACATCCTCCTCTGAAGGTAACGACTTCGTTCCTCTGGCATATGGAGTCACCAGAGCTACCGGCGAATTACACAATAATTTCGACCAAATTTCATCATGGTCAGCGTTCTCTGAACCGTGATGTGAAACTTTGTATACGTCACCTGGGTTTTCAGGGTATTGGTTTTCAGAAATGATCGCCCGCCAACCTCTTCTGTCATCTTTGCCGGTTTCCAAATCGGCTCCCAGTATGATGTCTTGTCCCTCCGAATTGAATCGCAGGACAACTGACGTGTCGTTTGGAGTGATTGACCGCAGCCTCTTTATTTGATCGCCTTCTTTAGGTAATAACTCGCCAATTTTCAGCTGAGCGTCGGTATACGTTTGAGCAGAAGGACTAAGGGCGTATAGCGAAACGTCGTCTTGCCTATAAAGACGCATATTGCTAAAAGCCCACATATCGGGCCCTGCGTTACCTGCTCTGCCTTTTCTGCTATCCAATATCTCTAGAATTCTTCTGAATTCACAAATCCCCGAACTTCTCGCAGCGCACTTAACGTTGCGACTGGTCAGAACAAGCTGGAAAAATTCTTCGCAACGCAGAGCACCCGAACAAACAAACTTCGCAGATGACGCATGTTGCAGCACATGAGCCATTCCTTGTATATGATCATCATGCCAATGTGTAACTACGACTAACTTTACTTGTTTATCTATATCTACGCCTATTTCTCTTAAGTATTTGATGGATATAGGATTTTCGCGATACTCATCGAAGCAGGAATCAACGATGGCCCACTCATCATTGCCCATATGGAGGACGATGCATTCTCCGATCCCTGGGCCAAAGAGCGAAATTTCCAACTCATCGGGTTTGGGTTTTGTCGGGCTTACCATCGTCGAATCTACTCAGTAGGCTATTGGCTTCTTTCTTTATTTTTTCGAGCGAACCACTTTTCCAGGTAGGCATGCGACGCATTCTCATCTCGGAAACTCGACTTATTTGCCCCCCGATTTTAGTCTCGTATCCTATGCTCCAATAGAAAACTCCTCCCTCTACCAATAGATGACGATCTCCTACTGAAATCTCCTCAATAGGTAGTTCCATAATTTCATCAAGCTCAGTTCCAGCCGTCAAGTCACTTAGTTCAGCTACGAATGCGTCGTTTTTGACTTCCTTGATTATTCCCTCGTACTGCTGCAAAACGGAAAAGCGACGAAACGGAGATTTTAAACCTGGTTCTCGGACCAAAGGTCGCACACGACTTTTTTCCGGTTCTCCCTTAAACTCAGTTAAACTGTCTTTGGCAATGTTCTCTGTACCAGCAGAAGGCCTTTCATGTTCTAGTGAAGGAAGACTTACTATTTTCCCTTCACTTTCCGCACTTTCGGAGCCTTTCGACGAAGTATGAATGCTGCCTCGCGTCGATCGGTAGATGCTCTCTTTTGTAGTTAATGCCATATCTCCTACTCCTCGCAACATTCACCTAGTATTGCCGCTGTCACGTTTTCGGTATATTTCAGAAAACCATCCCAACCATCTTTTAGAGTTTCACGAAAATCATCTATACGGTTTTCCGGTACACTACCGCTACCTTTGTATCCATAATGTTCGTTTACACTAACACGTGCGACTAACTTATTTAAGTTAGACTCGTCTATCTTTATGTTAATGCAATCTGCATTGCATTCATTTCGTTTTCCAGTGACTGATAGCGAGCCCAAATTCGCGTCATCCAGAAGATTGTCCCAGGATTTCCCCGTTAAATAGTGCTTTCTGAGTTGATCCATTTCTTTTTCGGTTTCAAATCGCCAATGGTATTGTGCGTTTAAACCGAAAGAATGTATGGGAGTATGTTCCAGTAGTTGAAATGTGCCAATCGCAAGATCGCGCAAAGGCATATGTTTGGCCAAGTCTCTCGTATCTACAACAAATCGGTCACCTAACACCTGCAAGCCGAACCAATCGGTCTGAAAAACTGCTATTTCACGATTAACAATTTCGATATTCGCTTTTTCGGCTTCTTCTTCTGGAATTAAGTTATTTACCGAAAACCAAACTGGGTGCAAAATAGCCGGATTAAACCCCCCCAATGCTACTATCGATACGTGTGTTTCAACTCTTTCTGCTTGAGCTTCCATGATCCAGCCATCCAAACTACGTTTACTTTAATTGCGAACCAATATCATTAAAGCACGAACCCTAATAATATTATAGGACTAATCTCGTCCAGCCTCTTTCCTTTTTTCTTGTCATCGGCATTTCTGATTTCTTGTCCTATTCATTTTAATCTTACTGACTATGCCGTTTCAAACAATATTTCGGCCCCGTTCTAACGTAGTTTAATCCAAGCCCGATCTACTCCTGGATTTCACCTGAAACAACATATTTCGGTAAAAAAACTCGCAAAGACCTTTTTGATCCCTGCGAGGTTTATATTATCTATGGGATGCAGCCTAACTAAGGCTGAACGATATTCAACCTGTGGTACTCGCGAAACCTATTATCGTCGCCGGCCGCCACCACGTCGCGAACCCGAGCTACTCGACCCCGGCTGGTTGCCACTGGCCGGCGGCTGAATCGCTAACGAATATTTATCCGATAACTTCACCGCGCCGGTTTTACGCTCAACCGTATAGGTGAGCAGTTGCTGCGACACGTTATCTATTACGTACAAAGCGCCTTCATCAGGACCGACTTTTCCCACGGCGATTGTAAAATCGTTGAACTCGCTGCCGATCCCGTCAGCAACCGCGTTCCTGGGTGTTGAACCTATTATAATCACACCAACCAAAAGGATCGCCGCGGTTATCGACAATACGCCGATCGCAAACGTTTTGGCATCCAGCCGTCCATTGTTCTCGCTGTCCATTTTTATCTCCTCAGCGCAAACGCTGATAAAAATCCGGGTATTCCATAATCTCCCACCTGCTGTGCGGGTTTACGCCTATTACCGGCGCTTCATGTCGCTCAGCAGATCCTGGCTTCCGGTCAGTACCAGCTTGACTCCCTGGCTAGACGATTGCGGTCTGAATACGTACATTCCGCCCGCAGGTCCGTTGATTACGGCCACGGCGTCGTAATCCGGGTGCATCTGGATAGTGGCCATCATGAAATCTCCCGCACGACCGCGGCTTTGAGCATACGCGGCGGATGGCGAATAACTGAACACTATCAGCCCCGCCAATAACAGCAGGTTAAGCCCTATCAGGCCCACAATTATCGATCGCTTCTTAAGCACGGTTGTCTCCTTAAGTCTGATGTGATCGCTTCGCATTCTTGAACATCAGTGCCGCGCACGCAGCGGCCAACACTAATGTTACTACCCATTGCCAGACCGGTGATTGCTCTTCAGGTTTCGATGCTTCTTTCAACTCCGCCATCGCCATCGGAACTACCGGGCTGGTCAACATAACTACCGTCAGCCACCCAAAGATACGTTTGGAAACTTTTGTCATTTCGTCACCAGTTCAAACATAATTCGCTAGTCACACCCGGATTACCGGGCGCAGACTATTATAAAGCCTGCAAGCGTCAGGTAAACAGACAATGTAATCAAGCCATATGGATCGGGACGGCCATTTCTCGAAACTTCCCCGCCGAAACCGTCAAAGTGTCCCATTTCGGCGATCTGGGACGGCATTCAGCCCGATACGCGTCCAGCGGAACGCACATAAACGCATAATGATCGTCCCGAAAAGGGTGCGTAACAGGCGCCGGACGACGTTCGTCACTATCGTCCAGCAGGTAGGCGAAGATCAGCATCGAAACGAATCCCTCCCCAAAAGCCTCCTGCCAATGGGTTAAACCATCCAGATCCTCCCGAGTAATCCAGTTCTCCCAATAGCGCTTTTGCCCGTCCATTTCATACGGGAACTTTCGCCCCTTGATGTCCACCAGCCAGTGACTCCCCTGCCGGCGATAAACCAGAAAATCGAACGATTTCACCCGGCTCCCGGCGAAAATCGCTTTCCGATGCTCATCGATCGCCAGGTAAGGCTGGCCGCAGGATCTCAGGTAGTCTTCAAAAGCCGCTTCATAATGGATATGTCGACGTGTCATCAGATTCTTCCAGCCCTGAACTTATCAGTAACTTATAATCCACGCTCCCCATCGGTCAACTGTCGCATCCTGCAGCGGTTTCTCTTAGAATACCTCCGAAGGTTCCGCCGTCTCCACGACGGCAACTTTCTTGCCTGTTTTTCTGGCAAATGGGGTTTTAGGGGAATTCATTATGTCCATTATCGAGAATCTGTTGGCTACAACTCCCGTTCTCCTTGAAGGTGGCATGGGTACAATGCTCATGCAGGCCGGGTTGCCTTCCGGACAACCGGGCGAATTAATCACCCTCGAAAATCCGGACATCGTTGCCGACGTTCACCGTCAATACGCCGATGCCGGCGCACGAGTGGTTATCACCAACACCTTCAACAGTAATCGTTTCCGGCTGGATCATTGCTCATTAGCGGACAAGCTGATCGACTGCAATCGAATCGCAACCAGGTTAGCCAGGCAAATCGCCAGCAGCGACCAGGCAGTCGCCGGATCCATGGGCCCGACTGGCGAGTTACTCGCCCCATCCGGCACGCTTTCTCCAGAGCACGCTCAGGAAGCCTTCGCCGAGCAGGCCGCCGCACTCGATGCCGAAGGTGTCGACTTCTTCCTTGTGGAAACCATGTTCGACCTTCAGGAAGCCTTGGCCGGAATCCGCGCCTGCCGCCAGGTATCGAATAAACCAATTGTTGCTTCCATGACCTACTCTAAAACGCCTCGCGGATTTTACACCATGATGGGCAATTCGCCGGCAGACGCAGTGCCGCAACTACTGGACGCCGGTGCGTTTGCCGTCGGAGCCAACTGCCAGGTGGCCAGCGAGACCATGGTCGAACTCGCCGGCGTCATGAGAGAAATCACTGACGCCCCCCTATGGATAAAACCCAATGCAGGCCAGCCCGATACCAGCGATTCCACATTGAAGTACGAGGAAACTCCGGAAATCTTCGCGGCCAGCGTGTTGCGTATCGCCCAACTGGGTATTGAATTAATCGGCGGGTGCTGCGGTACGACTCCCGCCCATATCGCCCGTGCCCGAGAGGTTCTGGCGGAAAACGGTTTTTGTGACTTGAATTAGTGTAATTGGAATAATCAGTATGAATATCAACAGACGAGAATTCGTAGCCGGCGTCTCCGCCTTGGGCGCCGCCGCCCTGCTTCCTGATTTCGCAACCGCAAACGAAAAGGCCGAAAACTCGGATTTCTACTTCGTCCACCTGACCGACCTGCACATAACCAGCAAACGCAGCGGTCACGAAGGATATCGCAAGTGCGTAGAATCAATCCGCAACCTCAAGCCCCGCCCCGATTTCGTGCTCATGGGCGGGGACAATGTTTTCGACGGTATGTATACGCCGAAAGCTGACTATGAGAACCAGATAAGGCTTTATAAGGAAGTCAGCGATACCCTGGGAATGCCTTACTACCATTGCATGGGCAACCACGATCCGTTGGGCTGGTCATCTCGCCGCAAAGTCAGCGCAGAGGATCCCGACCTGGGGAAAAAGATGATTATGGAGCGCCTCGACTGGAAAGACAGCTATTACAGTTTCGACCATCGCGGATGGCACTTCGTTGTCCTCGATAGTATTTTTCCCACCAAACACGAAAGCGGCCCCAGCCATGAACCACGCATAGGCCCGGAGCAGCTCGAATGGCTGGCGTACGATCTCGGCTCCGCCGCCGGAAAGCCCACCGTGGCCGTAACCCATATCGGCGCTTTCAGTAACATTGGCCAGCAGGAGGGAAATACCACCCGCAAGGCAATGGACGGGCACATGGTTCTCTGGGACACCGTCGAACTTCGGGAAATCCTGGAAAGGCACCAGGTCAAAGCCCTCTTACAGGGGCACAGCCACCAGATAGACGAATACTTCTTCAAGAACGTCCACTACATAACCTCGGCGGCCGGCAGTGGCGCCTGGTGGTCAGGCAACTGGAGAGGTTACGATCCAGGCTACACTCTGTTCCACTGCGAAAACGGTAAGCTGACGTGGCAACACATGACTTACCAATGGACTCCCAGGCTTGAGCCAGACGATTCCCTGGAAAGGGAGATGACCCAGAAATACGAACAGTGGAAAAAAGACCAGAAACGCCTCCTCGAAAAAGAACGAAGGGGAAAGCTAATCGGCACCTGAACCAACTTCGCTGTAGTCCTTTGTGTCTTTGTGGTTTACAAAATGGAACCACGAAGACACAAAGAAAAAAAGAGGAAACGTCTGACGAACTGGAAGGGAAACGGAGTCACCAAGGCTCTGAAAAACTACTGAAAACAACAACATATTTTGTCGTTCTTAGTGTCTTTGTGGTTTTCTATTTTTTTACCAACACAAAGACGCGAAGGCACAAAAAAGCTATCGCATTAATAACAGATATTTCGAAAA
Source organism: Phycisphaerae bacterium (assembly GCA_963667855.2). Taxonomy (GTDB): domain Bacteria; phylum Planctomycetota; class Phycisphaerae; order UBA1845; family UBA1845. The sequence continues at coordinate 97,814 of CAXXKI010000030.1, forward strand.
CACCGATCTCTATTTACAGACTTTAATCACTGTGAAGACTTACCCATAGCCGTTGCCTGTCCAGCCAGATAGCCCGTAGAAAAAGCCGCCTGCAGGTTGAAACCACCCGTATCGCCCTGGATATCGATTACCTCTCCGGCAAAAAACAACCCGACTATAAGTTTGGATTGCATCGTCCTGGAATCGATCTGCGTTGTATCCACCCCGCCCGCAGTCACGATAGCCTCTGTGACAGGTCGGCTACCCGTGACCTTCAGACGCAGATCTTTCAATAGGTTGCGAATTATCTTACGCTCTTCGGAACTGACCTGATTTGCAGGTTTTTCCCCATCGACACCGGCCAGCCCGGTGCAAACCTCGGCCAGTTTCGTGTGCAGGCCGAATTCTCTCAGTAGAGTCGCCAGCTTGCGTTTCCCATGACTGTTCAAAACGTCGACCAGTTTCCTGTCCAGTTCCGCAATCTCTATATCCGGAATCAAATCAAGCGAAACCTGCACATTCTTCTCTTCCGCCAGGGCGTCAACGGCCAAAAGGCTCGACGATAGAACCACCGGACCGGATAAACCATAATGCGTAAAAAGCAGTTCGCCTCGCCTTTCCGCTTTCTTCCTGCCGTCAATCCATATGCTGAATAACACATCATCCAGACTTGAGCCCTGCAGACTATGGACGATTTTCTCCGCTGTAATCAGCGGGATCAAAGCCGGGCGCACCCGGACGATATCATGTCCGGCCTGTTCCGCCAGTCGGAAACCATCGCCGTCGGAACCTGTCCCCGGGTACGACGCTCCGCCCGCACAGAGTATCACCGCGTCCGCGGGCAGGAAATCGCTCTTGCCGCCGGTTTTCACGATCACTCCCGTAACGGTGTTTTCCCCTATCACTACCTCGGAAGCTCTGCTGTTAACATTTAGAGTTACGCCTAATTCCTCGCATTTGTTTAGCAATGCGTCAATAACGTCCTGCGATTTGCCGCTTGCAGGAAGTATACGCCCGTCCGCCTCGGTGACTGTCGACACACGATTGTCTTTGAGAAACTCAACAAGATCGGCGGATGAAAACGCGCCTACCGCAGTACGCAGAAACCTGCCATTCTTTCCGAACCGGTCAAAAAACGCGTCACCCGTAGCCGTGTTGCTGACATTGCAATGACCGCCGCCAGTGATCTTCAACTTCTGCGCCGGCTTATCGGTTTTCTCGAGAAGAGTCACTTCGGCCGACATTTCTGCCGCCCGTACTGCAGCCATCAGCCCTGCCGCCCCACCGCCGATAACGATTATCTTCCGTCGGTTCATAGTGGGTTATCAATCCCGTAACGACCGTCAACTGCCGCTATTGGATAATCCATTATTCGGGGACTTCGCAAAACGGATTCTTCAGCCACTCTTCTACATTGATCGTTACCTGTTTCCCCGATTTCATATCCTTAAGGCTGACGGCTTTGCTCGTCACATAATCGCTTTCGATAATAACCACCCTGCCGGCTCCCATCGCTGTCGCCTGCTTGAACTGCTTGTTTACCCCCTGCCTCTTGTAGGAGAACTGGGCGTTGATCCCCTTGTTTCGCAAGGCCGATACGATCGTAAGCACATCGTCAAAACGCTCGGCGTCGGAATCGATAACAAAGAAACCGCCCGCACTGGAAAGATCCGGCAGCAGGTTGAACTCCGCCAGCACATCCTGCACGACCACGTCACTGGTGGCAAACCCAACTCCGCCCATCGGCGGCCCGCCCAGGTCGCTGACCAGCCGATCATAACGCCCTCCGCCGCAGATCGCCCTTTTTAATCCGCCCTTGCCGAACGCCTCAAACACCATGCCCGTATAATAAGCAAGACCTCGCACCACGCCCATATCGTAAGTGCAGTATTCCTCCACGCCCATTGACTTCAATATGGCAAAAACCCTACGCAAGCTCCGGCAGTGGTTCGTACCGGCTTCGTTACCGGCAAGCAGGCTCTCCACCCGGGCGAAACCGTCCTCGCCTTTGGCTTCTCCCATGTGCAGAAGGACATCCTGCTGCTTTTCGGTAAGTCCCAATTCGCCGATCATCTCCGCGAACGCCTCTATCGACAGCTTGTCACGTTTGTCCAGCGCCGCGTAAACCGCAGGTAACTGCTCATCCGCTATTTCCGCCGAATGCAAAAGAGAAGAGACGATAGCCCGGGAGTTCAACTTAATCTCCACCTGCTCCGCCGTCAGTCCCATGGATCGGAAAAAGTCAATTGCCACGAAAACGCACTCGGCATCGGCGATCTCACTCTCTTCACCGAGAATATCGATATTCCACTGGAAAAACTCGCGCAGCCGCCCCCGCTGAGGCCGCTCCGCCCGGCACAGCCGCGGACGAGAGTACCACTTGATCGGCTTGGATAACGAGTTTGCCCGGGCAGCCACCATCCGCGCCAAAGTCGGAGTCATCTCCGGACGTATCGCGAACTCGCGCCCGCCACGGTCCTCGAAATGAAACAACTGCGAAACTATTTCATCGCCGCTTTTTATGCGATACAGGTCCAGCGTTTCAAAGATCGGACCATCGTATTCCACAAAACCGTTGCGGACCGAAACATCTTGCCATCTATCCACGATCCAGTTACGAATCGCCATCTCCGCCGGGAAAAAATCCCGGCACCCCTTGGGCACTTGAAGCTTCATCTCGTTATCCCGCCATTAAAAAACCTGGACTAAAGCGCACCTGCACCCAGTCGGTTCACAACGCCGCCAGGAAACTCGCCTGGCGTCGCTGCCGAGCTTGAATTTAACAGAAAAACCGGCCGTCTGCACACTCTTATGGAGTATCGATAATCTCGCTGAATCGGTGACGATTTCCGGCATTGTCGTAAACGGAGAACTCCGTTTCCGTCGTCCCCCAGGAGTTCAACTGATCGGCCAGCGGCTCGTAGGTCACCACCCAACCGCTACCGGATTCCGCCTTGTCCGACTTGAATCCCCGCCGGTAAGGCCGGTCCGGGTATACTATTGAACTGTCGCCGTTTGTTTTGCGGATTATCAGCTGCGCCGTCGAAAAATCGTACCCATCAGCCAGAGCTGGTAGTTCATAACGAACTTCTGTCGTATAGACCTCCATCACCAATCTGGCATCGGCCGCCTTTAAATCGTCGCGGTTATGCGGACTTCCGTTTTCCACCCATTCGCCGGCGATATTCATCTCATCCCTGTCGTCAACCTGCAGAAACGCTACCGCTTTCACTTCGACTCTGTCACCGTCACTATAATTCTTGAAACGGTAGCTTGTCTTAAATCCCCCATATCCATCTACTGAGACGTCTTCCCGGGCTGCACCAAAATAAAACTTGCAGTAATCGGCGCGACCAGTCGGATCGACCCATTGCTTGCGCAGCAGTTCCCGCAAAACAAAGCTGAATTCCACCTCCTCATCAACGTATACTTTTTGATGACTGGCAATAGACCACTCACCGCGATCTCTGTTACCGGTGGAACTCGCCAACGACCCCACCGCGCATCCAGTAACTTGCAGGCAAATCGACAGACCAAATGCGATCAAGAGTAGCCGTGTGTCTGGGACTGTAGAAAAAGAGGTTTTATGTTTCACATCCATTCCTCTCGATTGGATTTGATACTCAGACTTTAATTTCAGGCGGGTATATACCAGCTATTTCGCCTTCTTCTTCACTTCTGCCGGATCCAGGAACAAATCTTTTCTTTTCAGCCGTTTTCTGGCCAACTCTTCGACATCTTTGACTGTAGTCAAATGTATTTCGTAGCGATAGTCGCCGCCGGAGTAATCGCAGTCTTTGGCCTTATATTCCCGACAGATCTCCGGTCTAGTCTCGTATGCCCCACACATATTGTTCGGCAACAGGTTTCGGCAATCCGCCGATATCTGAATGAACCACTCATCATCCTCAACGAAAACAGTGATACCTTTGTGCATCAGATACCAACGAATATCGTCAAAATCCCGGCGAGTTGTCGGTTCCTCAATCGGAAGCGCGATATATCGACAGCATGCCCCAGTGCAGTGTTCGCAAAGTACGGAACCCATTCTCAATTATCCTCGAAAAACTTGCCATTATTCTAGAATTGATGGATTATACGAACACTTATGCGGGATGGTCAACGGATACAGTTTTATGAAGTGGCGGCGTCATGAGAATCATTAGCGGCAGATGGCGCGGAAGGAAAATAGTTTGGCCCGATACGGGCAACACCCGCCCCATTACAGACCGGGTTAAAGAATCACTCTTCGATCTCCTGGGAACTCGCTACGGCACTCCCGGTACACTGCCACCATTATCCGTGGGAGATGTTTTCTCCGGCGGAGGTTCCATGGGTCTGGAAGCCCTGTCACGCGGTGCGAGCAAAGCGTGCTTTTTCGACTTCGACGACACCGCCCTTAAGGCGTTAAAGACAAACTTCGCCAAATTGGATGCAGGTTCCTATGCCACCGCTGTAAGAGCCAATCTCTGGCGAACCGGAATCCGCCCGCCAGCTGCTTTTGCCCCGTTGGAACTGGTCTTTCTCGATCCTCCTTTTCCTGACGCTTACGAGATCAGCTCGAATTCAAAGGTCGGGTCTTTATTGCGACGTTTCGGCAGCAGCAGTTTCTGCACACCCGATGCGCTTATCGTATTTCGGCACGAGAAAAAACTGGTATTTCCCGAACCTGTCGCCAGGCATTGGACTTTGGAACAACAACGTGTTTACGGACGCAGCGTATTGAGCTTTCTGGTTCCAGTTGCGCAAGAAACAGAATCCACGGAGCAGGATGGAGACAGCTCTAATGAATTCGGCCGAGGCTGCTAATTTAATTATCCACAAGTTGAAACAGCACGGTCACGAAGCGCTTCTCGCCGGCGGCTGCGTACGGGATACGATTCTCGGATTGAATCCAAAGGATTACGACGTGGCTACTTCGGCTCCCCCCCAGGAAGTCTGCCGCATATTCAGGCGGACCAAGAAAGTCGGCGCACAGTTCGGGGTAGTCATCGTAAAAATCAAGAACGTTGAAGTTGAGGTGGCCACGTTCCGAACGGATGGCGTTTACGAAGATGGGCGGCGCCCGTCATCCATCCAGTTCACTTCCGCCCGAGAAGATGCACTCCGCCGGGATTTTACCATTAACGGGATGTTCTTCGATCCTACCACCAACCAGGTGGTTGATTACGTGAACGGGCAGAATGACTTGGCCGGTGGAATTCTCCGGTGTATTGGGGATCCCCAAAAGCGTTTTTCAGAAGATCACCTGCGAATGCTTCGAGCGGTGAGGTTTGCCGCCCGGTTCGATTTTCAGATAGCTTCCGATACTCTCCAGGCTATGATTGCAAACGCGCCGTATATTTCCGACATCAGTCCCGAAAGAATCCGTATGGAACTGGAGCATATCCTGACCGGCTCCGGCAGACTGAAGGGGTGGCGGCTCATAGCGTCAACTAACCTCAAAAATCATCTAGTTAAAAGCATTGCCTGGTCGGATCAGCAGGTGGAAAAGGTAGCGGGAGTGCTAGGGGAAATGCCTACAGCTATCTCCATCCCCCTGGCTTTCGCCTGCATACTTCATCCATTTGAATTACTGGTGATTAATGAGGCCTGCATTGCTCTGCGATGCAGCAACAACGTTTTGAAGGATGTAAAATTCCTGGTCGATTCCTTGGAAAAAATATCCTGCGACGTTTCCCTGCAACTGGCCGATCTCAAACTCCTGCTCGCCAGCGGATTATTCGACGATCTTGCTACACTTGCCCGTGCGGTCGGATCCTCCACCGGAAAGGACACTAGTCGAATAAATGAATTGAAAAATCGTGCTGACTCTATAAAACCCGAATTGGTTTCACCTGCTCCGTTTGTAAACGGTGATGACTTGATGAGAATGGGAGCTAAGCCCGGGCCGATACTCGGCAGTATCCTCGAAACAGTTTATCGCATGCAACTTAATGAGGAATTGCCTGAACGGGAAACCGCTCTACATCTCGCGGCGTCGCTATTGAAAAAGAGCTAAGCGGAAATCAGTTGTTTATTCGCCCATAGCACGAATACGATCTTCAACCGATTCGATACCGGTTATCTTCAAACCAAAGTACTCGCCGACCTTTACCGCCTGGCCCCGGCCTATCTTCTGATTGCTGATGGTCAGTTCGAGTTCGGCGTCACTGGAGCGATCGAACTCGATAATCGAACCGTTACTCCAACCGAGAATCTGCTTTAAAGTCATATTCCGATCCGCCAGGTTGACCATTACCGGAAATCGCATATTGAGTATGCGCTGTAGTTCCTTCGAACTGACATGATGTACCGGACGTTCCGACTTCCTTTCCGGCTCAGCGCCGAAAACTGGTCCGATTTCACTGCCTGCATCACCTGCGGAAGACAGCAACGCATCGATTTCTGACTGTTCCAGCATCTGGCAATTCTCTATCCAGGTACGTACCGAAAGCCGGTCAAACGGACACACTGTCCGTCTGACTCATCGGCTTTTATCGGTATAAGCTTAACTTACTCGTATTGTCCCAGGAGAATAGTGGCGTTATGGCCACCAAAACCAAAGGAATTGCTCATTGCCTTGCGAATCGGCATCTCTCGAGCCACTTTCGGGACGAAGTCCAGATCACACCCCTCGTCCGGGTTCTCAAGATTCAAAGTGGGCGGAGCTATCGAGTTTCTCATGGCCATGATCGTGGCAATGGTTTCCACGCCGCCGCTGGCCCCTAAAAGGTGACCTGTAGCGCTTTTCGTGCTGCTGACAGCCAGTATTTTGGCATGATCGCCAAAGGCAGTCTTGATCGCCATGGCTTCCGCTATATCGCCCAAACCAGTACTAGTACCGTGGGCATTGATATAGTCTATTTCGTCATGATTGACTTTGGCGTTTTGCAAACAGATTTTCATAGCCTCTGCGGCACCAGAACCGTTTTCCGCCGGTTGAGCAATATGCCCCGCGTCCGTACTGGCTCCAAAGCCGAGCACTTCCATCAGGATATTTGCTCCCCGTTTTTTGGCATGCTCGAGTTCCTCGAAAACCAGGATTCCCGACCCTTCACTCAGAATAAAACCATCACGGTCTTTATCGAAGGGACGACTGGCCGACTCCGGATCATCATTTCGGCAACTTAGTGCCTTGATAGCTGCGAATGCCGATAACCCCAATGGAGTCAGCGCTGCTTCAGAACCGCCGCTGATCATCACGTCTGAGTGGTTGTCGACAATCGCCGAATACGCGTCGCGCATGGCGTGGCATGCAGAGGCACAAGCGGTACATACCGCCGAGGTTATCCCCTTCATGCCGTATTCGATGGCAATATTTCCACTAGCCGCGTTCACCATCAGGTTAGGAATCGTGAACGCCGATACTTTGCTCGGGCCTTTTTCGATCAGCCGCAAAAACTGCTGTTCGAATTCCATCAAACCGCCAATGCCCGAGCCCAGGATAACGCCCAAACGCCCGGGATCCCCCGAATAGTTTCTCAGATCCAGTCCGGAAGTCTCCACAGCCTCTCTGGCTGCGGCTACCGCAAACTGGCTGAAGCGATCCATTCGTCTGGCCGCTTTGCGATCAAAATATTTGCCAGCGTCAAAATCCTTACACTCACCGCCGATCTCAACGTCGAACCCCTTGGTATCGAACAACGAGATCTTGCGCACTCCGCTCACACCGGCAACGATGTTTTTCCAGAACGTGTCTACACGTTCTCCCAAACCGGTTATGAGCCCCATTCCGGTTACTACGACACGACGATTAGTCATCGTTTTAGTATTCCTTGCTTAGGGTAGTCGGCTTGAAACGATTAGCCCTTCGCCTCAAGGTGTTTCTCTATGAATTCAACAGCCGCTCCGACGGTCTGAAGCTTTTCAGCTTCTTCGTCCGGAATACTCATATCGAACTCATCCTCAAGTTCCATGACGAGCTCAACCGTGTCCAGAGAATCAGCGTTCAAATCGTTTATGAACGAAGTTTCTGTCGTCATCTCCGACGGGTCGACTCCCATCTGCTCGCCAACAATTTCCTTGACCTTATCTTCAATTTCCGCGCGTGTAGCCACCGACGATCCTCCAAAACAACACTAACGCCGCCATTTCCTATGGCGACCAGAAGGGCTTACCTATACAACTTGCCGGAGATACTAGTCAGTGACTTCCGACTTAGCAACAGGCAACCTGTACAAACATTTCCAGACGGTAGAAATCTTACATATGCATTCCGCCGTCTACCACAAATACTTGCCCGGTTACGTAAGAAGACTCATCGCTAGCAAGAAAAGCAACAACATTAGCGATCTCTTCCGCGGTACCGAACCGCCGCATCGGAATCAGCGGCTTTACCATTTCTTTGACCTTGTCCGAGAGGACATCAGTCATTTCCGTCTCAATAAAACCTGGCGCAACAACATTACAGGTGATTTTCCGCCTCGCAACCTCTTTCGCAACTGTTTTTGAGAAGCCGATTACACCCGCCTTGGCCGCCGAGTAATTACATTGGCCTGCGTTGCCCATAATACCGCTTACACTGCCGATGTTGATAATGCGCCCCTTACGAGCCCGCACCATCGGGTTTAATACCGCTTGCGTAAGCAGGAAAACCGAACGCAAGTTTGTATCCATAACCGAGTCAAAATCTTCCACCGTCATTGAACCGATCGATTTATCTCGGGTAATTCCAGCGTTGTTGACCAGAATGTCGATCTTACCGTGAGCTTCTTCCGTCTCCGTAACCACCCTCTTGATGTCATCCTCGCTGGTGACGTCAAGTTTGCAGGCAATAATCTTACCCGACAGATCGGAACTTTCATTCGCCAGTGCTGCGAGCTTCTCCTCGCTGCGAGCACAGGCAATAACTGTCGTACCTCGGGAAGCTAAAGAAAGACAGATGGCTCGACCTATTCCGCGACTGCCTCCGGTTACTATTGCTACCTTGTCCTTCAGATTCACTTTTAAACCTCCCGTGTTACAACTCTCTTTTTAAACTCTTCACTCGCGCCGTTATTTTTATGCTTTAAGCAATTAATTGCAAAATTCGAATGCGCCAACCTGATCTACGGTACCTACGTTTGCGGTTGGAGCTTTGCGATCAATCTTTCGCATCATTCCAGTCAACACGCGACCAGGGCCGGCTTCTACAAAACGATCATATCCTTCACCGAGCAGCCGCTCCACAGATGCCTGCCAGCGTACCGGGCTTGTTACCTGCTTCTGCAATAACTCTCGTATCGAATCCGGAGAGCTGTGATAGTCGCTGGTCACGTTTGAAAGAACCGGAATTCTCGGCTCGTTTATGGTAGTAGATGCCAGAACCTGTCCAAGCTCATCGGCCGCACTCTGCATTAAGGGCGAGTGGAATGCGCCGGCAACTTTTAAAGCCACAGCCCGGCAGCCGACCTCGTCGGCCAACTCCACCGCCCGGGCACAGGCCCCTTTCGCTCCCGAGATAACTACCTGTCCCGGACAGTTCAGATTAGCGGGAACCAACACCTCACCCTGGGCAGCTTTCTGGCACAACTCCTCCGCCTTGGCTTCGTCGGCCCCAATAAGCGATACCATACTGCTGGGGTTGGCCTCTGCCGCGGCCTGCATCAACTCGCCGCGTTTCCTCACTAGTTTCACCGCATCTTCAAATGAAAGCGATCCGGCAAAATACAGTGCCGTATATTCGCCAAGGCTCAATCCACCGGTCGCCTGAAACTCCGCTTCCAAGTTTCCGCGTTCGGAGAGCGCTTCCATGTAAGCGATGCCGGTAACCAGAATCGCCGGCTGCTGAATATCTGTGCATTCGAGCTTTTCTTCAGGTCCTTCAAAGCAGATCGTTTTCAGATCGAAGCCGAGCAGCTCGTTGGCTTTCTCGAATACCTCGGCAGCTCTCTTGCTGCTGGCGAAAACATCTTTCCCCATGCCTACAAACTGAGCGCCTTGACCTGGAAATATAACCGCTGCGCGTCCCATAAACATTCACCCTGTACGACCGGCAAACCATAGTTGTTGGAAAGCCGGTCAGCCCAACCTTATCCTCACCTACATTCTAAACAGTAATACACCCCAGGTAAGACCGGCACCGAAAGCAATCAGGATAACCAGATCGCCCTTCTTGATGCGTCCCTGTTTCCTGGCCTCGTGAAGGGCGATACCCACGGAAGCCGCCGACGTATTGCCATAACGATCTATATTGATCATCACTTTTTCGTCAGGCAGTTTCAGCTTTTTCTGGGCGCTCTTGATAATTCGCAGATTCGACTGATGGGGAATAACCAAGTCAAGATCATCTGACGTAAACCCGGTTTCCTGCAGAGTTTTCTCGAGGATTTCGTCGAACTTGTTGACGGCGAACTTGTATACTTCGCGCCCGCTCATCTGTATCGCGTGCAGACTTTGGTCGACGGTTTCATGGCTCGCCGGCAATCTTGATCCACCGGCGGGAACAACAATGTACCCCGCACCGTTACCGTCGGCTCCCAAGTGGTGATAGAGCAATCCCCGCTCGGGATCGTCACTTGGCGTCATCACTACCGCAGCCGCTGCATCGCCGAACAGCACGCACGTGCCGCGATCCTGATAGTTGGTGATTTTGCTCAGGCAGTCAGCACCGAGCACAAGAATGTTCTTGTAAAAACCCGAATCAATAAAGATCGACGCCTGCGTTATTGCATAAGCCATTCCCGAACAGGCAGCGTTCACGTCCATCGCCGGAACATTCGTAGCGCCCAGTTCCGCCTGCAGCCAGCAAGCGGTGGAAGGACAACATGTATCGGGAGTGACTGTCGCCACCAGGATAAGGTCCAGGTCGGTTGGCTTAAGCCCGGCTTCTTCAAGGGCCTCAAGCGAAGCCTTCTTACACAGCGTACCGGTACTTTCGTCCGCGGAAGCTCTGTGTCGTTCCTTGATCCCCGACCGAGTGGTAATCCATTCGTCCGAAGTATCGAGATACTTCTCGAAATATGCGTTATCCAGAACTTCAGCGGGTACTGCTAGACCAGTACCGCTGATGATCGCCCCAAGCGGCTTGTTCATTGAATTATCCCACTACTGGTGTCTCGCCGAGTCTCTCGACGATTGCCTGATTGAAATCATGCTTTAGGAACTCGCCAGCCGCTATGACCGCGTTGCGGATAGCTCGTTCTTCGCTTCGTCCATGGCAAATAATGCACACGCCATCCACACCAAGCAACGGCGCGCCACCGTACTCGCTGTAATCATGTCGTGCCCAAACGCGTTTTAACGCTCCGTCGAACTTCGCTCGCGCCTCTGGAGCTTCGTCCTGGAATTCCCGGGATATGGTTTTAAATAACGCCTCGGCCAATCCTTCAATGAATTTCAGAAGAATATTACCCACAAAACCGTCACTTATCGCCACATCACAACGGTTCTGGAACAACTCGCGTCCTTCCACGTTACCGATAAACTCAATCTCTTTATCGTTCTTCAGCAGTTCGTGGGTTTGCTTTACGACTTCCGTGCCTTTGCGACTCTCTTCACCGATCGAAACCAGGCCTACTCGGGGCTTATCGATTTTAAGAATCTTCTGAGCGTAAAGAGTCGACATCACCGCATACTCATAGAGGTGATGAGGTTTGGCTTGTATATTCGCACCGACATCGCACAAAACCACCGGACCATGAAAAGTCGGCAAAGTAACAGCGATTCCAGGGCGTGAAATACATTCAAGCGGGCGCAAACGAAGCTGCGCCGCGCCGGCACACGCCCCGGTATTTCCCGCACTGATTATGGCGTCCACTTCCCGCTTGGCGGCAAGCTTGGCCATTACCATTAATGACGAATCTTTCTTCTGGCGCACCGCCTCCATGGGCGACTCGTCCATCGCAACCACTTGCGACGCGTGGACGACGCTTACACGATCCGGGACCGAATCGATCTTGGCCAGTTCCTCTTGAATGACCTCTTCCTGGCCTACCAGCACCAGTTCAAGATCGTCCCGATCGTGCAACGCCTCTACAGCACCGCGGATGATTGCGCCAGGGGCATTATCTCCACCCATCGCGTCAACAGCTATCCGCGTTGCCATTTATTCTTCCTCAGTACGAGTAACCAACAATACCTTGGAACTTGCGTATCCACACTGGTCACATGCCGCATGCGGAAGCTTGGACTTGCCGCATTTTGGGCACGCTACAAAGTTTGCAGCCGAAAGAGCGTGATGAGCTCTACGCGTACGTTTGCGACATTTGGACTTCTTCTTTACTGGTAACATACTTACTCCCTTGTCCTGAATTCCCTCTTTTTAAGGAACCCAGGCCGGTTTCTACCTGCTCGTCGGCAACATCTTTACGTTGCCGACCTTACGTGAATCCAACAGGCTAAAAAGCAGTGTCGATTCTGTCAAGGTTGTTACCCCGGTTTTGGCGGGTTCGATCAGTTTGGCAGATCGGCCGATGGGCATTCCGACCGCAATGAACACCCCGCGCAGTCCGGTTTTCGGGCGGAACACACCCTCCTGCCATGCCAGATTATTGCGTGCGAAAAAAAGGTCCATTCCTTTCTGGGGATCACTTCCATCAGATCCTGCTCAATTTTCCGGGCATCCTTGCTGTTCTTGTGGTTCCAGCAGAGTTTCAGCCGCTCGGCTATTCGCCCCACGTGAGTATCCACGGTTACCCCAGCGTTTTTATTGAACCAGGTTCCCAGGACCACGTTAGCCGTTTTTCGGGCAACTCCGGGCAGGGTCAGCAGTTTATCCATGTCGTCAGGAACCTCGCCGTCGAACCGGTCAACGAGCTCCCGAGAGGTTCCAATAATATTTTTCGCCTTCTGGCGAAAAAAACCGGTCGGCTTGATCAGCTTCTCAATTTCTTTCTGATCACTAACTGCCAACGCGTCCGCGGTCGGGTATTGTTCAAAAAGAACCGGCGTGACCGTGTTGACGGTTTTATCCGTCGATTGGGCAGAAAGAATGGTCGAGATCAACAACTCGAAAGCACTTTTATGCTCCAGGGCACAATCGGCGTCGGCATACTCCTTGCGCAGCTTGCGGAGGATATTCTTCGCCCTCTTCTTCCTGTCTTCCAGAGATTCGTTTTTAGCCACTGAACCAATACCCGCTTTCTTATGTAGCCGTGGGGTCTACCCAATCCCCTTCTTTATGTGCCCACAATTGTTTTTTCCAGATGGGTACGTCTTTTTTGATCTGGTCGATTATCCATCTGGCCGCTTCAAACGCCCCATCCCGGTGTTTGGAGGTGACCGCGATTACGACCGACGCGTCCCCCACCGGAACCTGCCCAACCCGATGTACAACTGCCAGTGAACCCAACTCCCATTTTTCCCGAGCGTCAGCGGTCAGTTGCTTGAGTTGTTTTAACGCCATGGAATCATAAACCTCATATTCCAGGGCTATCAGCGATCCACCGGTGGCATCCTGCTCCAGTCGCACCCTGCCTTCGAAAACGCAAACCGCTCCATCGACAGACTCCGAATCGCTATGGATGTGATTGCGGATGGCGACCATGTTGATGACTCCGGGGTCTAAAACTACCAGATCCTGCTTTCTTTCCGAGCTTCCCCCGGAGACGGGTGGTATTGCGGCCACTACGTCGCCATTTCGCAACTGGTAACTGTCATCCGCAAAAGATTCATTTACCGCGAAACGTATGCTGGCAATCCTGCCAATCAGTTCCGGATTATTCTGCAGCAGAATCTTGCGCAGCTCGGCAATAGTGGTTTTATCAACCAGCTCCATATCGATCCGGTCGGACTTCGTCCATTCCCGGGCAGGACCAAACATTATTACGGTAATGGTCACCGTTGGTTACCTCCGCTAGCGGACCAGTCAACTGTCATCGCTGCCATGATAACCGCTTACTCATCTAAAGTCGCTTTTCCTTCTTCGCCATTGCCGAGTATTTCTTCCTGGTATCGCTCGAACAAGGTTCTCGCTGAGGGATACATGGAATTGGGACTCATGAAATGGCTGAACTCGAAGGTTATATGCTTTTCAACAAATTCGTCGGCGATTTCCATTTTTCTCCGCAGCCAGCGCCAGTCAATTGGCGGAAACCTTATTGGATATTGCCTGCCGAACGTCTCCGCGTTGTTCCACATGGTTATTTTGTGTTCTTTGCAGAGTAAATATACTTCCCTGACGTAGTCGGCCAGTTCCAGCGTTGGGTACTTGATCTGATCATAAGAGCAGGAACCGTCCTGGAATGCACAAATGTCAACGGCTTTGCACTCGCCGAAGATTCGGTCCCAGTCCTTTACGAATTTGGCGTGGCGGTCCTCCTTTGTATTCTGTTCATAGGCAAAAGAGGGATAATACGGCGACATCAAAACCGGCAGATCGGGCGACAGCTCCTTCATGCAGTTACTGGTTCTTTTGTATAACTCAATCGAACCTTCCGTGGCAATGCAGGTTTCCGGAGCGATGTACCAGCCTTTGAATGCCGGATGCCCGCCGTATCGCTTATGCACTTCAAGCATAAGGTCGTGAATCACCGGCCAATACTGCTTCCAATTACTCCACTCTTCATCCAACTCGCCGGGATCGTATGATCCGAAAAAGAGTTGCATATCGCAGCGATGGGCTTCGTTCAGAAACATGATCGCCAGATCGGGATCATTCTTCGTGCCGAGTACGGTCGAAGGATAAACCGACATATCCCTCAAACCGGAGCGGATTATTATCACCGTATCGATACCGGCATCCTTCATGGTATCGAACTCGCGAGCCCACTCTCTTTTGCTCCAGTTCTGCGATGGAATATCCCAGGTTATTTCATCGAGGAATGTTCCGGTTATTTTTTTCATACTATTTTCCACAATCCAGATCGCTATTGGAGGGTGATGTATTCCATTATTTAATGTACTCACGCATCAGGCTTGTCCATAACTGGTAGCCCTTTTCGCTCAAGTGAACGCCGTCAACTGTCAGTTCCGCTTTTAATTGTCCCTTGTCGTCAGTGAAGTACGGGTGAAGGTCGATCAGCTTGTATTTATGCTCCATGGCCAGACGACGGATGTCTTTGTTCAAGTCTATTATCTCGTCGTTGAAATCGGCGAACTTGTCGGTTGTGGGTAATACTGTCTGCATTATCACCGTTGTGTTCGGGCAGTTCTTTTTCAGTTTATTCAGGAGTAATCCGTATCGCCGTTTCAAATTTTTATAAGGAGTAATGGGAAACAGGATATCGTTAACCCCTATATTGAGAAATACTACAGAGGGATTAAGATCATAAATGGACAGATCCAACCTGGTAGTCAAGCCATCTATCCGGTCCCCGCCAATTCCTCTGTTAACCACGTTCTTGCCGGGGAACATTTTATCTACCGGGAAACGCTCGGTTAAGGAATCGCCAATAAGGACATTGTCCACCGCAGGCAGGCTCCGGTTCTCTTCAACGTACCTGGCGGCGAGTTTCAGCCAGTATTCCCCTGGTTTCCACCCGAACCGTGATCTTCTTTCTGCAAGCGTGACAGGTTTCATTTTGTTTACAGTCGTACGCGTTACTCCAGGCTCAGCAACCTCAAGCGAGGCTATCAAGCCTGCCCAGCGGCTCCCCAGGGGGACAATGGTCAAGTCCAGATCGTCCGCCTGTCCCGGCTTAAGAGTAACTGACGCGGCTCGCCAATGCTGATCCCAACCGACAACCGGGACCAGCCGATTGTGGAATTGACCGTTTCCCCATATTCCTACCAGCGTATGTACGCAGCAGAAATCGTTTGAGCACAAAAACAGGTTAACCGTTTTAGGCTCATCCGTATCGTTAATCACCGGCAGGTTTATCTTATACATCACCGGATAGTTACCGCCGAAAAACAGATGCCCCTTGCCGCTTACCGGATCGATGACATTCAACTTGTCGGCTTTGAAGGTCTGGTCGTACAGGTTGTACGCCCAGAGGTTCGTAACCGGTCCACCGGGAGCGGAGGCAAAGGCTACTGAATGCATTTTGCCTTCAAGCCCTTTTAAACCTATCCGGTTTTTACCGTCACGCTTGCCGGGGAAAAAGTCAATGGATGCCTCATTCCAATCAGCCAATCCCCTGGTGAAGGATGGTGCTTCATATGGTTTCAGGGCAAGGTCGGGCATTTGTTTTGCCTGGTCTGCGTCCGGATCCTTTGGGCCCAGGTAGGCGTAATCAGTAACTCTCACCGCGCCCGAGGTTTTGCCGAGTACAATCGCGCTCCAGGGATAACCGCCACGAAGACCGTTTTCCTGCCAGAGTGTGCGTTTCTCACCCGCCTTGAGCTTGAATTGCGTCTTCCCGTCACCGCCAAACGCCCCTTTCCATGTCTTTGAGTGTTCCCAATCGGTAGTATTTCCGATTCCTTCTATCTCTACGGTTACCGTATCAGCGGAAATATTCTCCATTATCAGTTTGTAGCTGATTCTGCCGCCAAGAGTATTTTCTTCCGCCTGATCGTAATAATGATAAGGGAACAATTCGAACGACTTTCCCCCGGGAATTACTTCACTGCACAGGTAGCAGGGATTCTCAGCGTCAGCCAGCAGAACCTGCCCGGTTCGCGGCTCTATCACATGCTCAATGTCGGATATCCAGGAGATGGTCTCCGGTTTGCGCGTGAACTTCACTTCTGCCGGCTCAGTCAGAAAGGTGAGCGGAGCATCTTCGGCAAAACTGGTCAATTCCTTGTCTGGATTCAACGTCCACTCAGCCTTCGCAGGCGAGTGAAAACCCAAGATCCCCCAAAACAATACCGTTAACAGTATCTTACGCATAACTATTTGCCCCCGGTTCCTGTGATTCGTTTTTATTCGTATCATCTCCCATTGCCGCGTTTCCCTCGCAACGGACCATGAATCTCCGGTAATGGTATGTAAACAGAATTCCCACCAAAACGCAGATTGATGTAAACAAGAGTGTTGTTTTCCACTGCCCTATGTATGCACAGGAGAAGGCGATAGTCCCGCAGGCGACAGCGCCCATCCCTTCTACGGCGATGAGTAAACCGTAGAGGATAGGACGCGGTCCGGGCGAGCTTGCTCCGGCGGCTTCAGCAATCGGTCCCCACCATCCAAACGGTCTGCTTTGCCGGTAAAAGTTGACCAGTGTTTCCTGCGGATCGGGTTTGGTTAAAAGTGCAACGAGCAGCCAGAGGACGAAGGTCGTTCCCATAGCCACCAACACAACCACGTAATCGGCGTTATCTCCCAGGTGCACCCAGTTTTTAAACGCATACCTGCAGAAAAGGAAGATGAGCGGTCCACCGAAGGAGGCGGCTATACGGGCTTTGGCGTTGAAGCGCCACCACCACCATTGTCCCCAGTTAGCGGATAATTCAGCGGCAAACAAGCCGAGCATGAAAATGGAAATATCAATTACGTTAGTGGCAACGGTAGCCACGATCAGGGCCAACGCCATTATCACGCACATCACTATTTTCCCCACCAGCATGTAATGAGCGGTGGATGCCTGCTTGCGAATGCCTCTGCGATAAATGTCGTTAATGAAGACCTGCCCTGCGAAATTCATGTGCGAATCCACAGTGGACATGATCGACGCGAACAGGGCCACCAGTGAGAGCCCCAAGAGACCGGGCGGAAGGTAATGCCCCAGGAGCATGCCAAAGGCGAGTTCCTTGTTTATCGTTCCATCGTGCAATCCCGGCCATTTTACCATCGCCCCCAGCGCCGGCAGAGTCAGAACGGCGAGCATCAGGAAAAGAACGAGCTGGGTCCAGATGTACATCTTGGATGCTTCCCGGGTGTTTTTGCAGGAGAGAAGTTTCTGGCTCTCCGTACTTAAATCGCCGCCATATCCAACCGATGATCCGACGGTCCAGGCGATTATTCCTACCAGTCCCAGCAGTTCATGATTCGCCGGAGGATGCCAGTTGACCACTTCGGGCCCGAATTGCTGCAACAGGCTTTCGTATAAGCCAACCGGTCCGCCGAAGTCCTGCCAGACCATCCCCAGCAGAATGACCGAGGAAATAACCATTATCAGGGTCTGGATGAGGTCGGACATAACCACACCCATGTAGCCGGAGAGAAAGACGTAGAGCAGAATTACAGGTATGACAACAGCAAAGGTTTCCCATTTATTCCAGCCGAGCAGAGCCTCTGAGATTTTCGTCAGTCCCAGCAGGCCCGCACCAATCCATACGACCACGCCAACAAACGCACTTCGAACGGTTACCAGCATTCTGAGTACAGTGGCCAAGTTGCCGCTGAATCTGTATTCGTAGAATTCGGGAGATGTGAATATCTTAAGGCGGCGCCAGAAAACGGCGAATAGAATGGCGGCGATCATCAGCGACATGCCGAAGCGGCTAATGTAAAACCAACAAACGTAGACGCCGGTGATTACGGCCATCCCGCAATAGGCGGGGGCAACGTCGGCGTTCATGCAGGTTACGGCGTTGGAAGTGCCGTTGATCCACCCTGGCAGCTTTCTACCGGCCAGGAAGTAATTGGTCAGATCCTCACCTGCGAATTTCCGGTAGTAGATCCCCATGCCGATCAACCCCAGCATGTAAAGTGCCATGATCGCATAGTCGATCGGAGCAAGAGTAACTTCAGGCATAACATCCACTCTATGGGCAACTCAAAATGTACATCCCGCTCGGCCGGCCGGAGCCGACCGATCCCCCCGGCCGCTTACTCTACACAAAACCGCGGGTTTCGTAAGCCTCAAAACGTGGCGGTGAGCGTGGATAGTATTCCCTATCGGGCTTCAGCGGTCGTCAGCAGAACTCAAGGGAACCTTCGCCGCAAATCGGCTTAAAAAAGAGATATTGCTTGGCTCGAATCGGTGGCTCGCTTATTATTGGCTGCCGATATAGAAATCGGATTGATCTCCATTTATTCAGATGGAGTCAGGATAAAGCTGCTATCAGTAACTGGAACGAGGCAATGACCGAGAAACGAGAATCACCAAGAAGAAACGTGGAGACTTATCAGGCCAGCGCCGTCGTCAAAAGAGCCAACGGAACGACCGTCGAGGGTGAAGTTGTAGATATGTCGCTCAACGGGGCGCGGATCATTGGTCCGGTCGGCGATTTGCAGGTCGGTGAAGAGGTAGAAGTTCTATTCCAGTTCCGCGACGCTGACGACACCGAAAACGTACCGAGTAAATGCCGGGTCATGCACCTGGATACGGAGGGTAAGTTCTTCGGCATCAGCTTCGTTGAGGATTCCCGTATCAATCCGCTGCCCAAGTTACAGAGCGATTAGAGGATTGCTTCAAACGGCCAGGCGGACAGGATGTCCGCCCCCCAGGGGTTAGCCGCTGTTTGTGTCATTGCCCCCTATTTTCAGGGCTACGAGTAGCGGTTTGACCGTCATTCCCTGTACGACCAGGGAAAACATTACTGCGGCAAAACCAGAAACGAGTAACACCGGTCGATATTCGGCCAGCACGCCTTCGTCGGGCAAGCCCAGAAGCAGAGCGATGGGTATCGACCCGCGCAAACCGCCCCAGAACATAATATGCGACCAGGATACCGGCCTGATGGTTCCCCTAAGGTTAAGGATCCAGTACAGCGGATAGACGGCCAGTGCCCGGGCAACAACCAGTCCGACGATAGCGGCGAGTATTGGGCGATAATTCGCGGTAACCTGTTCCCATGAAATAACCTGCAACTCCAGGCCTATTAGAATGAAGAGGACGGAGTTGATCAGGAAATCGACCGATTCGAAGAAGGTGTCGACAGTTTGGCGAGTTTTGTGTTCCATGGTGTAATGTCGCCCGTAATTGCCGATGAGCAGTCCGGCGACGACAGTAGCGATTACCCCGGAGACGTGTACAACTTCGGCCAACCAGAAAGATCCTAAAGCAAGGACGAGGCATAAGGCGTTTTCCAACAGGTGATCTTCAAAGCGTTTCATAATCGCGTAGGCGATACCGCCGAGAATAAGGCCCATGACCAGTCCGCCGCCGGCAACTTTTAGGAACTCGAGCCCTGCTTCTGAGGTTTGGAAACTTCTACCTTCCGTCACCATGCCCAGGATGATTGTGAAAACTACTATGCCGGTCCCATCGTTGAAGAGCGATTCGCCTTCGACCATGTATTTCAAATCGTCGGGTACCTTGCACTCTTTGAATAAAGCCAGGACGCTTACAGGGTCTGTTGGAGTTATAAGTGCGCCGAAAAGCATGGCTACCAGAAGCGAGCATGCTCCGCCTATCCAGAAGTAAATACCGCCGACAAGCAGGGTTGAGATAACCACGCCGATAACGGCGAAGGTCAGTATTGGCCAACCGTGTTGCTTTAAACGTTCGAGGTCGAGATGCATCGCCCCGTGGAACAAAAGAGGCGGGAGCATTACGAAAAAGATGAGGTCTTTACTGAAACCGGTATCTTCTATTCGCGGGCCCAGGTCGAGGACGGCAATGAGCAATCCGACAATGGTTAGAGCTATGGTGTATGGCAGATGGGTAAACCATTTGACGGCGATCCCCACCGTGCACGCGAGTAATAGCATGCCTATGTATAAACCAGTGGCGTGCTCGATGGGATGCGCGCCGGGGATCTTGGCTATTAGCTCGAACATGGATGTATCGTGCCTCCTGGTATTCTTTGTCGGGTCATTGATCCGACCTACAAATTCTTGCTACATCGTTTCTTTGGATTGTTTTACTGGAAGACGCTTATTACGTAAATCCTTTGTCGGCAAAGGTTGGTTTTGATTTCTCTTTTTCCACTTTGGCTATACTCCTTTATAGCAGATGACCGGTTTCAGTCTCCTAGAGACTTGCACCAGTTCCTTCTGCGCTCGCATCACGGCTTTGATGTCCTTGTAGGCCGAGGGCGCTTCGTCGCACAGTTTTCTGGATAGAGTTTCATCGTACCACACTCCTTTCAGTTCCCGAGTTAAATCCTTTACGGTGATTTTCTTGCGGGCGAGGTTTCGGGGCATGGCTCTTCCGGCGCCGTGGGAGCTGGAGCACAGCGATCTTTCGCATCCTCGACCTGTAACGTGAAAACTACAGGTTCCCATTGAACCGGGGATAATGCCGAGTTGCCCTTCCCATGCATGGTTGGCTCCTTTTCTATGCACCCACAGGGTTTTACCAAAGTGTTGCTCCCGGCTTATGTGATCGTGGTTACAGTCGATCAGAGTGTCCATTTCCGGATCTATCCTGAATAACTTATGCAATGTGCCGGCTACTGATTTTACCATAATGAGCCGATTGAGTTTTGCGTAAGCTATTGTCCAATTAACGTCGTTGATAAACGCCTGTCCCTGGTCGGAATCGCTATCCAGATAGAGCAGACCTCCGGGGATTTTGGTCGCGTTTTTCGTGTGAAATTGCGAAACCAGTTGCCCCATGTTTCGTGAACCACTGTGGATCATAAGCCATAGCTGGTTGTTCTCGTCAGATTGCAGCTCCAGGAAGTGATTGCCTCGCCCTAGAGTACCAAGTTCGATTCTTCCTTCACGCCGGGATGCGGCAATCAGCTTATTATCACTCAGTTGCAGGTTGGTGAATTCGCTGGCCAATTCCGTTGTACTTTGCAGGCTGCGTTGGCGTTTTATTGGGACGGCTGACCTCAACTCGTTTAGAATTTCCAGAGCATCCGCCTTACGATTTACCGTAGACGCGTTGCAGTTGAATCTAACCGCAGTCATACCGCAACCTATGTCCGAGCCAATTGCCTGGGGATAAATCAATTGGTTCGTAGCCATGACCGTTCCCACGCAGACGCCTTCTGCCAGGTGAACGTCGGGCATTATGGCTACCTGGTGCACATCTTCCGCTTTTTCTATTCGGGAGATTGTCTGTTTCACGTTTGAAGCTATTGGTCCCGGCAGCCATGTGTGCAGAGATTTATTGTTCGCATTATTGTCATTTTCGTTCATATGTCGTTTTTCCTTCCAGCGGGGATTACGCTAAAACTTAGTTCGGGGACCCGTTTGCGGGTTATGGCTTCGCCTACTTCGCTGCGTAAGAAGCCTTTAATTTCGTTAAGTTTCTCCTGTATGGCGTTTTCCGCTATTTGTTCTTTACCGGTCGACTGCCTTACTACAACCTGCAGGTTTGAGGCGTCGGGTGCGGGACTGATCGAGATCACTTCCAGATTCTGCAAAACCGGATCGCTGCATGCTCCGGTTAATGCGGTTTCGATTGCCCGGCGAACCTGTTTTCCGAGCTGCCTTACTCTTTTTTCGTTTCTTTTTATTGAGACTTTTTGCCGGCGAAATCGTTCGCGGGCTTCTATTCCATCGTCAGAGTGCCACTGGTCGCAGAATGCGCGCAGTTCCTCTGGCAAGTTGTTATGAGATTTCATAAAAACTCCTGGTTGGCGAGCAATGATCAATAAGTCCGGCCTTTTCAGAGTGAAATCGCGGGACGAATTGCATGCAGGTCGGGTCATTGACCTGACGCAGGTGCATTTGCATTCTGTCGGGTCAATGACCCGACCTACGAACTTTGCGCACTGGTTATTTATTCAATTATCATGATTAACTGGGGAGAGTCCGGTTCTGGGCAGACCGGAATTACGCTGTTGAGATGGTAAAACTCAAAAGCTGCCGGCGGCCAGAACAAGGCTCAGTGATTTACACGAACTTAGTTTTTCAGGTTTTCGCATAACGATGCCTCCTTTCTGGTAAATGTGATTTTCCATGCTTTCAACGTGATGATTATGGCGTAATCATTTGGAAATGTCAATGTTATAGCCTTGTGGAGGAAAACATTTCGTTGGGTGGATGGTCTGAAGTGCGAAGTTTGCTTATGCGAATGCGTTTTTGAAGAATATGTATTCCGTCGTGGCTGTTGATCCGACCTGCTGGGTTTTGCAATCACGTTTCGTCGGGACTGTTGGTCCGACCTGCGGGGATGCGGGTTTTAAAAGGCAAGGCGGACAGGATGTCCGCCCCCCCAGTGATGTCCACCCGAGGTTATGTCCAGCAAACAGGGTCTCTATTCTGCTACTCGGCGGATGTCTGCTCCAACGGCGTTTAGCTTCTTTTCTATGCCGTCGTAGCCTCGGTCTATGTGGTAAACGCGGTGAATCTTGGTCTGGCCCTTGGCTATTAGTCCGGCAAGGACCAGGGCGGCAGACGCGCGTAAGTCAGAGGCCATTACCGGCGCGCCGATCAGTTTTTTTACGCCCTGAACGATAACCGTCGGTCCTTCCTTGCGCAGGTGGGCACCCATTCGATTC
>CAXXKI010000031.1:0-146792 GCA_963667855.2 Phycisphaerae bacterium
TCCTCCTTTTTCAAATCTGGACTTTTCTGGTTCCTTCAAGGGGGAACGCGGCCGTACATCTCAAAGGGAAAGCAATGTTCGACTTCGACAAACTGGTTTTAGAGTACAAGAATTGGTTACCGCTGATAATCTTCATGGCAAGAGTAACGGACGTATCTATGGGTACGATTCGGACGATTTTCATTATTCGCGGCATGAGGCTGCGAGCATCAATGATCGGGTTCATTGAAGTTTCTGTGTGGGTGATAGCGGTATCCAGCGTTGTTCGCCAATTACATAACCCACTCAACATCGTCGCTTACGCAGGAGGATTCGCGGTAGGTAATTGGGTAGGCATGTGGTTCGAGCAGAAACTGGCAATTGGACAGCAGATTATGCGAGTCATATCCCGCGATCAGGGGCACGCGATTGCAGAAGCAATCCGTCAGCTCGGTTACATTGTTACCGAAGTCGTTGGTAAATGGCGTGCCGGTGACGTAACCATCTGCTTCATGGCTCCGCCCAGACGGCAAGTAGACATAATTTCCAAAGTAGCAAATGATATTGACCCTAATGCTTTGATTACGGTCGAGGATCTTCGTTCGACAAACGGTAGTTTTCACGAGAAAGTCGCCAAATCGCGAAATGGCTGGCGAGCGGTTTTGAAAAAGAAATAGAATTCATGGAAAAAGCGGCATGGCGAAATTCAATCACCATGCCGCTTTTTTTTAAAAACAGTTATACCGACAAACTTCTACGAGTTTACGTTTACGGCATTTCCGCAGCAAAAAGGGCGAAGTCGTTGAGATCAATAACCCCATCACCGGTCATATTACCGGGCAGGCAATCGTTTATGCCAAGTTGTCCAAAACATATCTGGAACTGAGCGAAGTCATGCAAGTCAACATCGCCATCAATATCAAAATCGCCATTACCGTAACCAAGGCACTCGTCTCCCGCTTCGTAGCACCATGTGTCGCCTGCGCAAGGATTATTGATCGCATGTACTGTAGCAGGAGCATCTTCCGGTTCGTAAACATCAGACCCTGCGTCTCCGCGAGCAGTTATATAAAATTCGGGAGTTTCCGTACATCCACCTGCAGGCAAAGTAGCGGTAAAGATGTCTACTGATTGTTTAACAACGGGAACTGTCGCAAATGCTCCATTGCCGTATCTGTAATGCAACGTGCCGCTGCCACGTACATAAGTCTCCTGCACGTTTTCGATTCTGACTGTAATCGGCGTATCAACTCCGGGGACAACCGTGGTTGGTAGACCATCAGGGAAGGTAATTCGCAGGGGAACATAAGTCACGGTACAACTGGGACCGGCAATATTCAAATCGAAGTTTCCAGAAGCGCCACTCCATCCGGTAACCCTTATATAGTAAGTCTGGTAAGCCGTAACAGAATGAGTAACAGTGGACGGTCCGCCAGGTGAGCCACACCCGTCATCGTCACATTCAAGTTGAGTTGAAGAACCGGGGCATCCTGTATGCAGGGATATAACGGTGTCATATGTGGCTCCGCTACACAGGTCAATGGTGGCCGTCCCGGACGATTCCGGGGTATAGCTATACCACACATCGGGAGCTGTAGTGGAAGAACCGCAACTGGATGTTCCGTCGTTGGTAGCTCCGAGCGTGGATCCACTCACAAGAGCTCCCGGGCAAACAGCAACAGCATCGGTGCAATAATCGTTAGCCGGAGGCTCCGGCGGAATCATATTGTGCGCGTCAAAACCAGCATGGATTTCAGAGTAATGTGGAGTTCCGTTTGACAGATCGGCGTCATCGTCATCAAGCGTAAGGAAATCGATATAAATCTGTGGAGTTATATCGCCACCATCATGCAGAAGAACGGAATTAACCGTCAGGTTTGAAATAATATCGAGATAAGTAGTGGGGTAGGTAGCAGCCAATTCACATCTCGTGCTCCAAATGGAGCCGGATAACAACTGTCCACACTCATGAATCTCCCCGGTACATGGATACTGATAATCGTTATCAGCGTTTCTCAGAGGGGAATTGCACTGATCGTAAAAGAATCCATACCCCAAACCAGGATCATCAGTAAGGAGCATGGCAATGGAATCAGCCATACCTTCGCCATACGCTTCCTGCTCACTTCCGCCCATCTCCACAACGTGGTGACCATATTCATGTTGAGATACACTGGCAAAAGAGGTATTGGCATATTCCTGTCCGCTATCCGTTCCACGACGGCAGAAGTTTATCGATTGTTCCCACGGATCATACCAGGCGTTTCCCGGGCAATAACCATCGTTGCGATTTACATAGACGGGAAAATCTGTCTGAGTATAGATCGTGGGATAATTCGGATTCTGCTGCAGAACCCAACTGCGGACCTGATTTGAGTTACGATACCCGTTAGCTTGAGCGATAACAAACTCCTGAGTATTCGCGGAGTTATGAACAAAATTCGCCGGTCCCGGCGGAGTTACAGACATGGAAAGGTCTTCGGTACTCCCCGCATAGTTATTTACGTCGAAGTAATGGCCACCCATAGGGGACAAAACCGTTACCGATGAAGAGCCGCTATTGGTAATAGTAAAATCCCCATTGGCATCGGTATAGGTGGAATTACCGCCGGATATACTCACAAACGCGGCTTCGAACGGAGTGAGGACTTCCGGCGAACAGTGCATCGCCTTCGCCCCCTGGGTAACATTACCGCTTACGTTACCACTCACGTCGGTGAAGCATATACGGTTTTCCGAATAGAGTATTTCTCCGGTATGCACGTCAGCAACAAACAACCATCGTAGTGGTTTATCTGCAGCTTTGTCTCCGTGGTTATCAGCGGTATAAACGACGGCCATAACCGGCTCATCCACTTTTATTTTTCCCGTACCGGCCCATATAACCAGTTCCGGTTCAGAATAATGAGTGAATGCTGGATTTGTGGACGAAATAGGTTCTCCTCTGAAACCCTCAATGGCTCCAGCTTCAACAACCGCTTTTTCAGCAAGTTCAGGACGCAGAGCTTCAGCGGCCAGTTCCGTCAGACTTTTTGCGGCGCTACTGACCGGCGAATAATTGGACAAATCTCGTAACGAGGATGAAACCATTACCAGAGGGTAGTTCTTCTCATTACGAACAACCAGGCTTAATCGTGACCGGAATACCGGGATCCCGTCTTTCTGCTGCGAATAGCGCAGTGCGGACATTTTATACTTACCGGTTTCCGGGTTATACATGAGCGGTATCTCCGGATTACCTTTTCGCAAAGTACCATCAGGCACCAGATCGTCCGCCTCCACGCCCAGGACATCGGCATACATCGTTCGGAACTGCTCAGCCGAATCTCTTGGGTTATCACCAAAAGTGATCGGCTCGCCATAGAGAGAGGAAACTCTTGAACCCTCTGAATAGACCTTTAGATCAGGCAAATCAGTCCTTAACTGAGTCAGAGCCTGCTGAGCGCGTAACTGCGCATCCTGTCCTGCGGCAATGGCAGTCCCCAAAGCCATAACCAATAAAACCACTGCTGTTGAACGTAATCGCATTCCATTTCCTCCATGTATGCCCGGATGCTCGTCAGAGGTTCCCCTCATCCGAAAGAAAAATCGAAAACATGCTGATTCTACTTGAAGCAGATCAGAAAATTTACGCCAATAGAATTTCCACCACACGCTATGTGTCAATGATACGCGAAAAGTCGCTTTAGCTTCAATCCGAAAGCATTGATAGATAAATATCAACAAAACGGACACATTCCGCACACACAATACCGCTCAGCGGTGTCTGTAGTAACTTTAACGCTGTAGGCGAGAAGATATACGGTTAATCGACTTAATTCAGACCTTTATAAAAATGCGTTTTCGGTAAAGAGGTATGAGTACCAATAACCATAAAAAAACATAGGTGAGAGCGTATAACAGAGAACTGTTATAGTCACTTAACCAGCTACGGAAGAGGTTTTCGTATATCCAGGTTTTAACGGATATGCTGTTATCGGCACCCGTCCCCACCTTCCAGCTATACAGCATTCTCGCCAGCAGCCCGGAAGCGACATAAACCACTATTGCGTTTGTCCCAAAGATAACAAACGGTGTTGCCCATTTTTTCCATTGCTTGACGTCGATCAGCCAGTAACACATTGCCAAAAAATGGAGAGCCATCCCCGCGGTAAAAATCACATAAGATGTAGTCCAGATTTTTTTATTGATAGGAATAACAGGATTCAACGCCAAGCCTGAAACGAGGGCGATGTTAGCCGCAAAGAACATACCTGCCACTTTTTCCGTGCCATCTCGTGAACTCCGCAACCAGGTTCCGGTAAGCACACCAAGAAGGCACGTGGCAATCGCCGGCAAAGTACTCAGGATCCCCTCCGGATCGGGTCGCCAGAGGTAAAGGTGATCTCCAAGACACACGACATCAATCCATTCGTGTAACATACCCTGTGGATTAGCAACCTCGGCAACAAAGTCGGCCGGCGGTTGTACGTATTCAGTAATTATCCAAT
Organism: Phycisphaerae bacterium; assembly: GCA_963667855.2. Lineage (GTDB taxonomy): Bacteria > Planctomycetota > Phycisphaerae > UBA1845 > UBA1845. The sequence continues at coordinate 4,470 of CAXXKI010000031.1, forward strand.
ATCCACCAGCCAACACCACCGCCCAGGCAGTGCGGCCGACGGTTCCGGCCGTCATTACTATCAGGGACGTTGCCAGGTAACAAACGGCGATTCTCTGCAATACTCCGGGAATCCGAATATTGCTGTTATGGAAATACTGATAATCCATTACGAAGTAAATAATTGAACCAAAAAGCACAAGAGTACTCAGCGGTTTCTGCAGAGTGCCTGCAAAAGGTTTTTCCATAAAGGCTAAACTCAAGCCGACGATTACAAGAATGTACGGGCCAATCAGCCGGTAATCCGGGAAACCAGCCATGATCATTCCCAAGAGAAAGATTATTATGGTCCTGCGAACTACCTGGGCGAGCAAGGGGACCCGGCTATGTTTTTGCTCCAGTCTTTTGCTGAACGAAAATGTAAGTGCCACTCCCACAATGAACAGGAAGAATGGAAAAACAAGATCGGTCGGTGTCCAGCCGTTCCATTGAGCATGCCCCAACGGAGAATAAATCTTCGACCAATTACCAGGATTGTTGACCAGGATCATACCCGCGATAGTTATGCCCCTGAAAACATCCAGAGATATCAATCGCTGTTTTTTCCGGTCAATCTGTAACTTATCCATTCCATACCCCCTTTGAACTCAACCAAACACTCACCCCAGGAAAGATTCAGTATGATGACAACCGAAACCATGTGCAAGAGTTCATGCCTGGAACGGGCAAAGGTTATCTCGTTTTCATGGTAGATAGGGACAGCGAAACTTACTTGTCTAATAATTCATCGATTTTCGCGTGCAACTCCGGTTTTGAAGTGCAGCTTTTGAAAGCTTGGACCGCCAGGTTGGCGGCATCCATTCTGCCAGTTTCCTTACATGCCATAGCCATCAGGTAGTAAACCCAGCAGGTGGGTTCACCCGTAGTATCCTGAGCTTCCAAAGCTGCGGCGAAGGCTTCAAATAAAGTCACATCATCCAGTTTATGCTGAGTTAAAAGGTCGCTGGTAATCGAGATGGCATCAGTAAACCGTTCTTCCCTGAGGGCGATCACACTGGCGGCTATTCGGGACCAGGTTTCGTTTTCATCAGTAGCGGCGACCATGTCAAGCTGCTGCTTAGCCAGGTGCCAGCGCTGCCCCACGCAGGCGATCCACGCGTAACGCCCTCTTAAAGCAGTGGACTTTGGAGCGTATTCAACTGCTTTTATGATTAATGTTGCGGCACCGCGCACATTTCCAACCGCCAGAAGGTTTCGGCAGGCGAGATCCAGCGGACCAAGGTCGTCTGGATTTTTCCCAAGATAAACAGCCAGCAATTCGCCGGCCTTCTGCCTGTCTCCCTTTTTAATATACAACCCTGCCAGATTGGTTACAGCCAGAGAAGTTTGCGGATTTAAATTTAACGCCTGCTGGTATTGATTGATCGCCGCTTCTGTTTTCCCTAAAGCGCCCAGGCAAAGCCCGACATTAACCCTGGCCGGAACGTTTTCGGGCATCCATTCCAGAAGCGCAAGCAACCGTTCCAATGCCTGCTGATGCTTATTTTCAGCGATTTCAATCGTAGCCAATCCCATAATCGCGTGAACGTCAAAACTATTATTTTTCAGAACCTGCTCATATATCCTGGTCGCGTCGGAGTTTCTTCCAACATCGCGATATAGCTCGGCGAGCTTTATCAGCCCCGGATTCTGGTTAGGCAGAAGTTCCGCGAATTTTTCATATGCGGCAATAGCTTTTTGCTTTTCGCCTGTTTCAGCATAAATACTGCCTAATCTCGAATAGGCCATCCCCTCACTATCTGCAGCAATAGCTTTTTTCAATGACTCTTCCGCCTCGCTTATTTTTCCCAATCGAAACTGAGCCGCCCCTATCAACTGGTAGGCATCCACCGCAACCTTGTCACCATACCGCTTGAGATCGGCGAATCCTCTCTCGATAGCACCTGAATAATCTTCGGCGCGGAACAAAGCCCAGCCCAGCCTTGTACCGATCGCGGGCGATTCGGGGTATACAGAGGCCACTCGGGAAATCCTGTTCAGATCGCTATTGTAATAGACAGACGTCTGCCAACTGACTGCCAGCATCCCAATAAACAGAGCTGATCCGGCAAAAATTCCGGCGACACGGGCAAATGATTCGCTCTTGACCTTCCGCATGAACTTCCCGGCGAAAACGAATAGCGCGGCAATAATCCATAAAAAACCAATACTAGGCAGGTACGAATATCGTTCAGCAACCAGCAGGTTACGAGAGGGAATCAGGGGCAGGGTGACCGCTACCGCTGCCAGGAACCATAGCAGTCCAACCCAACCGATTCGAGTCTTTTTGATGGAAAATATAACTATCCCAATTGCAATCGCGGTTATCAGCAGTCCTTTGATTACCGCAGAATCTGACCAGTTCACGATTTCGGGAGCGGGATGAAACGGAGCCAAACCGGCCGGATAAATAAAATGCTGGCAATACCAGCCCAGTGCTATTACCGTTCGCGCAACACGCGATCCTTGAAAAGCCTCACTGCCGCTATCGAGCATCCCACTGCTGGCTTGAAAGTTTATCCAGCCGAATACGAATACGATTACCACCGCCGCTGACCATGCCAGCCACCACCGTCGGTGCGGCATAATCCCTTTATAAACAGGTACGATAAGCAGCAAAGCCGGCAGGCAAATTCTGACTTTACTCATCATGCACAAAGCCACAGCAACCAGGAACAGCAGCACACGCCACCAACCGCCGTCGGTTCTCCATGTATCCAGCAGAACAACAGATAGCAGCAGAAAAACTGTGGAAAGAAGCATCATTCGCCCATTTACCCAGGCAACGGTTTCCATTCCCAATGGATGCAGGGCGAACAGTAACGCCGCGATAACAGCGACCGGGCGCTGGCCGAACAGTCTTCGGGATAATGCTAAAACCAATACAGCATTGATTCCATGCAGAATTACATTAGTAAGGTGGAACAACCATGCACCTGGCGGCATATCAGCTGACGGCGATTGCAGCCCCAACGCTTTAACAATGGCGAAATCAATGGAGAGACTCAGCAGAGCTACCGGTTGATACAGGTCCCTGTGAACGATAGTGAACAGTTTACAGGCGTGATCGAGCGATGGGTGGTTCACGTAAACGTGATCCCGTACCAACTGAATATCATCCCCGCTAAGGAATGTCCCTTTTAATGTGGGAGCGCCCATCAAAAACGCTGTCGCAAACACCAGAACGTATGTAATTAAAATCGTTCGCTTAGGGTTATCAGACTGTAGCAGCCGTGGAATCAACACGATCGTTTGCCCTCAACCATTAATCACGCGGGTTGGCCAATAGTACCCAAACCAGTTCCCCAGTAAGTGGTAACCTTACCTACGATTGTTCTCTTGCAGAATCACCTACCTAAAAAGCTTTGAGCATAACTTGTTATTCTCAAGCAAGTTATATGCAATTGCCAGCGGATGGCCATTTTTTCTAAAACGTCAGGCACACTGATTGTACACGATATCAACAAGTTCGCTTGAGACTCAAAAACCTGATGAAGTCGAAAGCCTCTCATGGCTTCCGCAAAGAAAACTCGGGTATTTAAGGCTAAAGCAAAACGGATTCACGCTCGGGCCTATCAAGGCGCGTAATCCACACTGGTGGCGAGAGCACTGGGCCGGTTGAAGCGGCTGGCGTTCTGTTGGCCAAATAGAAGAGAAAGTGGCGACTCCGGGGGGAGCGATCGCCACTTTCTCACTATGCGCCCCGATAACCTGCTTATCAGAATTTCAGCCCAGTTCACCGATTAAACACGCCGCTTGCCGATCCAAAAACCCGCTTTTGTTCACAACAATCACGCCCGACAAGTTCAAACTACCGTTTTACTTGAAATTCCGTAAAACCTCTGACAGGCTTCGGGCAGCAATCTCGTCTATACAGGTGATGACGCAAATGGCAGCTCAAACGGAATATGATCCGGAACAACCGGTGGTAGAAGCCATCAAGCAAGGCGACCACTCAGCTTTCAATGAGTTTTTGCGCCGTCAGGACCGTTGGGTGCGAGGAGTGATCTTCGGTGTGCTTGGCGACAGGGATCGAGTAGATGATGTCGCTCAGCAGGTTTGGACAACCGTATGGCAACAGGTATCCGAACTTCGCGACACACATCGATGGCGTCCCTGGGTGTATCGTTTAGCTCGTAACACAGCCATAGATGCGGGCAGAGATTCAACCAAGAGAAAAAAACTGACCGGCATCCTCACGATACACCCGGAAACAGAAAAAACGGTGGAAACACCGCCTCAAGCTATTCAACGAAGCGAAAAGCATCAGGCGGTCCTGGAGGCAATAAGTAGTCTACCGGAACTATACCGGGAACCGTTTACCGCTTCGTCATCTGGAGGGATGGAGCTATCGGCAGATTGGAGAGGCTCTTAATCTGCCGGTGGATACAGTTGAAACACGTTTGGTGCGGGCTCGGAGATTGTTACGAGAAGCTCTAAGCGGGAAGGTTTAACCATGGACGCAATTGACGAAAGAATAGAACGGCTGATTAATCGCAAGCTTGACGGCGAGTTAACGCCCGAAGAGCAGCTTGAGCTGGACAAAGAACTGCTTCGCTGCCCGGCAGCAAGAGCTTTATACGAATCATACCGCGAAATAGACGGGTTGGTTGGCGAAGTAATATCGGATTGCGCCGGATACGAAGCCGGCAAAAGCCCTATCCAGGCTGATTGCCCATACCGGATCGGCCGTAAACAGCATAATCATTACTGGATGTACTTTGCCAGCGTGTTGGCTGCATCTCTGGCTTTTGTCATTTTCTGGAATACCCCTGAGCAGGTTTCCAATTCGGGGTATCCAACAGCATTGAATAATGCACCAGCAGATAAAACTCCAGTTGCCGATTCCAGAATGCCTACTGAAGGAAAAGTGCAACCAACCATAAAGCAGCGTTTTAACGACGCCGGCGTATGGCGGGTTAAAGGGAATAATTCCGAACGAGTTAATCGTCTTACAGATAGAAACGTCATCGTAGTCCCGGGAGAAGATGGCGAAATATATCTACTGAATCTGGATCGTATACGTGAAGTCCGGCTGCCAACCAGGGAAGATGAAGCTCGACTCAATTACGATCCAATCTGACAAGTGTTTGCGGCAAGCAAGCTTGTTGTTTGAAATCATCAATACACGATGGAAAGGATATAAAAATGAAAAAAATTACCACTGATAGCGATACTCTTTATGAGTACGATCACCATGGCGGCCATAAGCCAGGACGCCGTCGTCAAAACTGACGAGGTCGGCGATTCTGCAAATAACAACGTGGAACTCAAGGTTTACGCTACCGTAAATGATGACACTCCACCAGTAGTGAAAGTCCACAGAATAAACAGCGACGGTAACGCAGCTCCGACAATATCAGCCGGCGCTTACAACGTAACCGTTAATGATGACGGAGACAAACCAACCATAAAGGTAATAAGTAAAATCGATATTAAAACGTCGGATGAAAACCGTGGCTGGCTTGGCGTTGCGCTTGGTGAAGTAAGCTCCGCTACTGCGGAAAAAAATGATCTGGAAAGTGAAGGTGTTGTTGTACTCAACGTAGTCAAAGACAGCCCGGCCGAAAAGGCCGGCCTGCAGGAAAACGACATCATCGTCAGCATCAACGGCGAATCGATTGAAGGGGGAGTACCCGGACTGGCCGACACTATCCGCGAACTGGGACCTGGAGAGGAAATAACCATCAACGTAGTTCGTGACGGCGAAACGCTCAATCTGAACGCAACCCTGGACAAGCCAAGGCAGGAGTTTGAATGGCAGCACATGCCCAGCTTTAATTTCAGGGATCATATTCGACTGAACCCCAAGCTGGGGAAAATATCACCGCAGGGCAAATTCCAGTTTTTTAATATCGACGATCTGGACGACCTGAAAGGCTTGCCGAGTATCGTGAAAAACTCTATTACTCAAACCGGCGTTACGGCCATGTATTCAATCGATGACGGCGAAAGCAGGTTTGAAATAGTCACCGTTCAGGATGGCAATAAAATCCGCGTTGCCAAAGAAGCTGATGGCACGATAACCGTCGTTCGTACCACTGAAGATGGCGACGAGGAAGAAAACGAATATGCCGACATGGATGAACTGGAGGCAGCGGATCCGGAAGCATTCAAATTGCTTTCGCAAACCCAATCGGACGTAATAATCATCGGCGACGGAGATGAAAGGAACCTTGATTTCAACTTCGATTTTGAAGTCGACGACCTCTTGTCGGAAAAACTCAACAAAACGATCGAGATCAGACTGAAAGACGCTGAAATTCAACTGGGCAAATACGCATCCCGAATGGATGAAATCCATAAAGCCATAGAAAAGGCTATGGATAACATATCAATCGACGATCTTGGGGACATCCAGAGCAAAATCACCGTCCATGACTTGCCGGAAATGCCTGACCTGAATTCGATAACTGAAAAACTCGCAGGCTCCGCGATTCAGACTTTCAAGATCAATCCTGATGGCCAATTGGAGCTGACCATCCGTAAAGGCGACACGGAAGTCATCAAGATCTACAGCAATGAAGAGGACTTAAAAAACAGAAATCCTGAGGCGTACGAAAAATATCGAGATGTTCTTGATTTAGAAGAATAGCTTATAAAAACCGCCTTCAAAAAGCCGGTTTATACACACACCTGACCCGCGAGCCGACATATGTAACGGTTCGCGGGTTTGTTTGTATTATACGAATTACATCCCTGAAGATTAAATCAGTCTTTGGTTACACGTTTTGGAACCATCTCCCTGGTGGATGCGCACAGACCGCCAATCACCAAAGAAACTATTATCAGGATACTTAGAGCAAACAATCCATTTGCACCTTGTGGAAAGCAAATCTCCAAATCTCTTGCACGTAAATGAAAGCTTTCAACCAAATGCTCGTTTAGACACACCATCGCACGACGAAGCTGATGACTTACCGTATAAACGCGAGCACTGGCCGGCAGGTAAGCAGCAGAAATCTCCCAAAGCAGAAAAACACCGGAAGCGATCATTGCCCGCGAAGTCACCAGATTAATAGCTAAAAACACCGCAAGAAAAGCAGAACAGATAAGTGGCGAACAATATACGTAAGCCAGTGTATCTTTCCATGGCTGGCCGTCTTTCCACCCCGTCCCCAATACCGTCTGATCAACGCCCCAGGTATAGCAGAGATGGAAAGCGATTACCGACAGCGAAAACAATATTGATAAGGCAAAAACAGCAGCAATAAACCTGACAACTAAAACGCTTGAACGCTTCAGGCGACGGGTGAAGAGATGAATCAGGGTTCCCGACTCAGCTTCGGTGTTGAGAACAGAGGGAGCGTATAACATACACACTAAAAGCGCCACCCCACCAATCAAAACGTACTGCAGCGTAACGTGATACAACTGCCAGGGAGGAAAATAGCCATATCCTCTTGGCAAAACCCTAAATAAAACCGCAATTCCACTGGGAATTGCCAACAGAAAAAACGATAAAAACAGCTTACGATCATTAATCACCTGCTTGACCGAGAACCAAAATAAGGAAGAAATTGCCGTCATCATCAGAACCGCTCAGTTATTCATATAATCAGTTTCTATTTGTCAGATATCCGAAAACCGCTTCCAGGCTTTCGTCGGTAGCCGCTATCTCTTGAACATTAAGCCGCTTGCTGACAACGATTTCAACCAGCCGATCCTGCACAACTGCCGGAGAGACAGTCTCAACCACCAGAATATCATCAGCGACCATTTTAAAACCGGTCACCTCCTGCATCTCGATCAACGCGGCAGCGAGACGACGAGGCTGCTTCAGGCGAATTCGAATCGCGTGCGGCCTGTCCTCCATCTGACTGCGTACCTCTCTCAAATTCCCCTCGGCGACTATTCGTCCACGGTCAATCATAAGTATCTGCTTAGTGATAGCTTCCACCTCATGCAGAATGTGGCTGGATATAAGGATATCCACTCCTTCGCCGGCGAGTTGTCGAAACAGTTTAGCCAAGTCGTGCCGAGCAACCGGATCGGCCCCGGTAAATGGCTCATCCAGCACCAGCAAAGACGGGTTATGACAAAGGGCCTGAGCTATTTTTATCCGCTGACGCATGCCCTTGGAGTAGCCGCGTATAATACGCGAAGCGTGAGCGGTCATTCCCGTACGTTCAATTGCCTCGTCCACCGCCTGTCGGGCAGCATTTCCCTGCAGTCCGGAAAGCCTGGCAAGAAACGAAACGAACTGCCTTCCGGTCAGGTTAGGCCAAAACGCTTCCCCTTCCGGGCAATAACCTATCTGCGACAATACATTGGGATTATTCCAGGGCGTACGGCCAAAAACTCGCATCACCCCCTTGCTCGGCCGCAACTGACCGGTCAATATACCCATCAGGGTAGATTTACCGGCACCGTTGGGGCCAAGCAGCCCGGTTATGCCGTGGCCTATATTCACAGTAACATTATTGAGTCCTATTACTTCGCCATACCATTTGGATAACCCAATAAGTTCAATAATCGCCATAGTAATTCCGAAACAGTATTTCCGCCTCCATTGTCTTTACGCACAAGCTGCCGACCTGGAGAACCTGACAACTTTCCAATAACAAAAGACTGCCGACACAACGGTTATTGTCGCTAACACAATAGCCGGATATATCGGCGTAACCGGGCTGAGCAGCGCATCCTCAAAAGCAGCCACGTTCAAACCACTGGCCTTGAATGCCTGCCGCATATCGAACAACCATTCAATTAAAATCATAATATCTCCGCGCAGCGATATGCTCCCCAACCAGGCAGTGGTCGCTTCCTGCTTAATGGACTCATAAACAGTCGCCTGGGCAATACCAGGCAATATGCACACGGAAAACCAGCCAACTATAGCGTAGCGTCTGTCGCGAGTGATACACGAAAGAGCAAGAACAACCATTCCCGCAACAAGCATTATCCCAAATCCTGACACAAGAAGATCTGCAGCCAATCCCAGCGTTTGTTGAAAATTCTGCAACCCCCCAGTAATCAGTGTCCCTAATATCAGAGAAAGTAAGTTTGGTATTACCATTATCAAGGCTATAAATACACCGACGGTCATCCATTTACTAAAAAGATAAGATATGGGTGTTAACGGCCTGGAAAAATATATGGGTAGAGCTTTTGTTCGCAGATCGTTAGCAATCAATCCAGGCCCAACTCGTGCTACGGTAATCATTATCCAAAACAGTTGCACCTTCATAGTAAGCATAAATATCGAACGCCACAGCAGTGTGCGTATTTCGGCCAGATTGGTCACACCACGCAAATCGATACCTAGAACATTTTTGAGCATCGGAAGCCACCAGGCCATGTTAGCCACCTGTTGAGCCTCCGGAGTTGTCATTAAATTTTCAGCTACTGAGATGATATAGAAAAAGGAACATGTACCAACGATAAAGCCAATACTCATCCTGATAAGAATACGTGCCTGAGAATCCTTATCAGCAAACTTAACGCCGGCAATCACCATGGCCAGCCAGGTGGAACCGAAGCGTGAAGGTTTTCTCTTCCAGCGCTGATATCGCTGCATTTTACGCACGCCAACGGTCATTATTTTTCCTGCTTTCTAATAGCGGCCATAAACATCTCTTCCAGCGAGCTGCGTTTAGGATGCAAACCCCGAATCGCAACCTCGCTGTTTTTGGCTGCCTGGAAAACAAGGTCCTGTCGCCCCTCCGTGGGAAGCTCCAGTTCCACCTTTTCAACCGCAAACCCATCGATAATAGACACACCACATTGCGTCAATTCTCGCATGAATTTCAGCCTGTCACCTTTATACTCCACGGTATACTGTGTGGGATGCGGCCTCCTCATATCACCGATGTCGCCGGTAGTTAGAACCTCACCGCCACCGAGAATGATTATCCCCCGGCAAACCCGTTCGACGTCAGGAAGAAGATGACTGCTTAGAAGAACGCTGATCCCCGCTCGCCCGAGATCCTCGATCAGGCTCAGCATGATCTGCCTGCCTTGTGGATCCATTCCGTTTGTAGGTTCATCCAGGAAAACCAAATCAGGATCATGCACCAATGCCTGGGCAAGTTTGAGCCTTTGTTTCATACCCGTCGAGTATTCCTCCGCCGGACGATATCGAGCCTCATCCAAATCGACGTAATCCAAGACCTGATGTGTTCGCTGCATCGACTCGCTGTGATTCATCCCAGCCAACCGACCAGCGTAATATACATATCCCACGCCACTGAAACCGGCAATCAGACAATCGTTTTCGGGCATGAACCCGATCCGGCGACGTATTTTCCTCTGCTGGCGTCTCGCGTTTAACCCCAGAACCGAAGCTTGGCCCGAGTTGGCTGGAGTTTGCCCAAGCAAAACGCTAATTAGCGTACTTTTACCAGCCCCATTTGGACCCAATAAACCAACAACTCCCGGTTCCACCGATATGGTCAGTTCCTTAAGGGCCTGAAACTTTCCGTATCGCTTCACCAGCTTGCTACAGGAAAACATCTCCTTCATCGTTGGTCCAATCAAGACACACCTTCACTCGGATAGCATTAACGTTAAAAGGGTACCGCTGGCGCTTTTAACACGCAATAACGGACTGTCGTAGAACGTAAGAAGTTCTCAACTAAGGTTTGAGAGACCAACTCCACCGGCGATAAGACTTATTCCATAACGGAAATATCGCGGGTTTTATGGCATAAGTACCGCCCGAGTGATCTAACCGCCGAGTCGGCCGAACGGAACACCGGAACACCCCCTTCCCGGATAGCATAAGCCAGGGGGTCGTAAAGTGGTCCGGAATCAATTGCCACTACCAGCGGTTTTTGGGTTTCAGCGAATATCTTGGGTATGCAATTTGCGAGTGAAGACTGATCCGATATTTCTTCCGGCGTTGTTTTCATGGTCGGGGTGAGCGGTACCACACTTGCAACCAATGCGTCAATCTCCGGACATTCCAGCATCAGGCGAATAGACTCCTCGTGAGCGGCGTCTGAAGCCATGGGGGTCAAATCCAATGGGTTTTGGATATTAACCAGGCTGCTCAACTTGTGCTGTGCCAGAATTTCATTCAGCTTCCGTACCTGGCTATCGGGGAATTTTGTAAACCTGACGCTATATCCGGGTCCCTGAATAGCATCGGCCATACCAACCACTTCGTACCCCGCATTACTGGTTGCCCCAATTCGGACTCCGCCAAAGGTTCTTCCGTGAAGCAACGTCGCTAATTGAACAAGATTTTCAAACTCCTTGAAAGAGGCCGCAACCAATGCCCCGGAAGCGGTAAGTGCAGCTTCGCATACGTTATAATCACCGGCGATTGAAGCGGTATGTCCAGCAGTTGCCGCCCGCCCCGCCTCGGTTCGGCCCGCCTTGTAAAATACAACGTCTTTCCCTCGGGCTACGGCTTTAGCCACCGCACGCGACAGAGCCAGACCATCGAGGTCACGAAAACCCTCGACGTAGATTGCGAAAACTTCGATATCTGTTTCCGCATCGAGATAACGAACAATATCGGAGATAGTCAGGTCTATCTGGTTACCGGTGGAAATCGCATACTCCGGATCGAGTATTTCCAGGTTACTCATTCGCGTAATCACGTAAGCACCACTTTGAGATATAACCGCAACTTTCTTGCCGGACGCTTCCCAGCGTTTGGGTAATTTAGTCTTGGGAATAAACATTGTATCGTAATTCCCCGGACGCGATTGAATCCCCAGGCAATTTCCCCCAATGAAAACCGGACCGCCGTCGGGTTGGGCGGTGCGAGACTCGGCAATTCTCCGCCGCAATCGGGCTTCAGTTTCCTGCCCATCTTTAGTTTCCCCCATTCCACCGGGAATAAGAATAACCGATTGCACCTTCCCGGAATCAATAACTTCATTAGCCACATCGGGAACCTGGTGAGCGGCAACAGCAACAACCAGCAGATCAACTGTTTCCGGCAAATCGGTAATGCTATTAACACATTGTATGCCATCAATCTCTTCGCTGCCCGGTTTCACGACATACAGGTGAGAATGGTCGTAACCGCAATCGAGCATATTCTTGAGAATCACCCGCCCCATGTTTACGGATTTACTGGAGACCCCGATAATAGCCATTGACTTCGGATGCAACAGCATATTGACCTTAGAAACAGGCCGCTCCGGACTTTGCTCCGTCGACTCCTTCAGATGACACAATCCATCCAAAGGCACCATATACCCACCGGTCAAGGCGAATGGATTCACTTCCAGCTCAGCTATTAGAGGTTTTCCATCCCGACTGTTATCGCAGAACCGATGAGCCATGGCGATGAAGGCGTCGAAACACTCTATAAGATTCTCATCGGCAATAATCCGTTTATATCCCCGAGCCTGTCCGGAAAGGATATCGTAAGCCATAGTCTTACAAAACAGCTCAAACATGTGCTTCCCACTGGTCTGCTCAGTCAAAGCGGTAGCTATCGCTTTGCCCTTCTGCATAACAGAAGCCAGGTACTCTGTATGCACGCCGCCAAGTCCCGCACAAATAATCGGACCGAATTCCCTTGAAGCCCGAATACCCACGAACAGCTCTTTCCCCAGACTATCCTCGCCATGCTCCAGAAACTCGCAGGCTACCACGCCAGTCAGTTCAGCGTTCGCTATCCGAGCAACTTCGGCCAGCTCGCCGGCCACCTTGTTAATTTCGTTAAGGTTCTTGGCGACAAAACGCACGCCGCCTACGTCACTTTTATGTGCCAGATTGGCCGAAACAATCTTCAAGACGACCTGTTCGCCAGGTAATAATTCGACATCGGCCGCAGTGAAAGGCTCGTTCGCTCGCTTGAAAACAGTCTTGGGAACGCGTACAGCCCCAGAGGCATGAATCAATTCGTATACCTCGTGCTCAAAAAGGGCCTTTCGACCTTCATCCCACGCACCAGTTAGAATAGACTCAATAACGTCGAATTTAACTGCCATAATCACACCAATCAGATAGGCCAATACGTAGTTCAACGAACGCCCTAAAGCCCGCCGAATACCAAAAACTCTATCCAATCATAGTGGCGTGGTCAAAAACGAGGTACTGAGAGAAATGAAAACATGTTAGAAAACGCCCAAACACCTGGTAAAAAAATCTATCTGAGCAAAATCAGGTGTAGTTGCACTTCCGGTCTGAGCCAGGTAGTACATGTCATAGCAGAACTTCCATTGGCAAGCCACGCCAACGTAAGCGACAAAAACAAAAAACGAGGCAATCTCGGCGGATTTACGATGGCGCCATTTGTATAACGAATAACTGCCACCTGCTACCAAACCCAGTTTAAATAAAAATACTACCACAGCCCCTTGAGGCAGCAGTATCCTGGCTAACGGATTTCGTTCATTAAGGACTCCGTCAGAATGAGCCCGCATTGTCATCCAGAGATCAAAAGCGTTTAATATCCAGATAATAAGCAACAAATAGAGTACCCGCTGGCAACGATCGCCGGCAATCAGTCGAATCAATTCCCGCCCCTTTGGACCATCATTACATACCAGGAGTTTGGGAGTACTTAACAACTGTGGCGTGGAATAGCGAGTTTCCATCCGTATTATCTCGTCAGATTTTGCCAGAAAAGTTAGCGTGATAACCCGATAATCACCTTGCAAAACAATAATACGATACGCAATAATCGCACTCTTACATGCGATTAATCGACTAACTGCCTTAACAGAGACCCAGGATATTCACATGAGCATTTCCAAGAAAACTCAACTGACACATATATCCCCTGACGGAAAAGCCCAAATGGTTGATGTATCCTCCAAAACGCCATCCAACCGCACAGCAACAGCCAGTGCCGAGATTCACGGCAAACCGCAGGTCATCGAAGCCATATATAACGGCCAATTGCCGAAAGGTGACGCACTGGCAACCGCTCGAATAGCGGGTATCTCAGCAGCCAAAAAAACCTCTGACCTGATACCGTTATGCCACAACCTCCCTCTGGACTGGGCGGAGGTCTCATTTAAAAGCAACAGTCCCACAACCATCCAGGTAACCGCAACCGTCACAACCACAGCACGAACGGGCGTGGAAATGGAAGCAATTACCGCAGCAACGATCGCGACACTGACACTCTACGATATGGGCAAAGCAATAGACAAAGGAATCACTATCGGCCCGATACAATTGGAAAGAAAGGACGGAGGTAAAAGCGGCCTATACGTCAGAAATGGGGAAAACAAAGATTAGCGTCAATTATCAATTAACAGAATTTTTTTCATTTAACCACACCATATAGGTTATCGGCCTTCAAACAAGACTCATAGCCGCCAAGCGAAAGTCCTAAAAAACTAGTCCCGGGGTCCAAGACCGACATAAACGCCTTCTGTGGGATGGCCACCATTCCCACCTGTTTCATTCTCTTCTTTCCCTCTTTCTGTTTTTCCAACAACTTACGTTTACGGGTTATATCACCACCATAACATTTCGCCGTTACGTCCTTACGGAAGGCGGCTATAGTCTCTCGTGCAATTACCTTTCCCCCAATCGCAGCCTGAAGAGGAATTTCAAACATGTGCCTGTCAATTTCCTTTTTCAGACGCTGTATCAGGCGTCGACCACGGACTTGAGCTTTATCCCGATGGACGATTACACTTAATGCATCAACCGCAATGCCGTTCACAAGAACATCGAGCTTGGCCAGATTTCCTGCACGATAACCGGATACATCGTAGTCAGCTGTACCGTAACCGCGAGTACAACTTTTCAGCTTGTCATAATAATCGTAGATTATCTCGCCAAGTGGAAATTCAAAACTAAGCAGAACGCGAATAGTCGATAAGTACTCAGTTTTTTTGTGCGTACCCCTGCGATCCAGCGACAGCTTGAGTACATCTCCTATATACTCCGCGGGCACAATCACCGATGCAATACACATCGGCTCGCGAATTTCCGCTACCGTTGACATATCCGGCAATTCGCTCGGCGATTCAATGTGCTTAACGGTACCGTCTTTTAATGCCACCTCGTAGGTAACAGTCGGGGCAGTCTGAACTATGTTTACATCACTTTCCCGTTCCAGGCGTTCCTGGATAATCTTCATATGCAATAAACCAAGAAAACCGCAACGGAAGCCTATTCCCAAAGCGTCAGAAGTGGTTGTCTCGTACGTGAACGAACTATCGTTCAGCCACAACTGCTCAAACGCCTCGCGCAATTCCGGTGTTTCCGTTCCCGGACCGGGGAAAAAATCGCAAAAAACCATTTGTTGAGGAGCCTGATAACCAGGCAAAGCCCTGTCCGAAGGATTGTTCGCATGGGTAATCGTATCGCCGATATTAACGTCAGCAACAGTTTTAATGCTGGCCAACATATAACCTACTTCGCCGGCAGAAAGCGATTCAACGGAACCCATCTTTGGAAAATGCTTACCGACTTCGGTAACAATCCTCTCAGAACCTCCGGCTAAAAAACGGATTCTATCTCCTCGCTTAATAACCCCGTCAAAAACACGAATATGCGAAATCACCCCGCGATGCACATCGTTTTTCGCATCGTAAATAAGCGCCCGGAGTTTGTCGTTCGGATCCCCTTGCGGAGGTGGGACTTTATCTATTATGGTCTTGAAAACACTCTCGATACCCTGGCCTGTCTTGGCCGAAGTAAACGCCGCCTCCTCCGCGGGCAGCCCCAACACATGCTCCAACTCCAAGGCACAGTCTTCCGGGTGCGCCCCCGGCAAGTCTATCTTGTTAATTACGGGAATTATTTCCACCGCGGATTCCACCGCCAAATACGCATTAGCTACGGTTTGGGCTTCAACTCCCTGAGCAGCGTCAACAAGGAGAAGTACACCTTCACAGGCAGCCATTGCCCTGGATACTTCATAATGAAAGTCAACATGC
Organism: Phycisphaerae bacterium; assembly: GCA_963667855.2. Lineage (GTDB taxonomy): Bacteria > Planctomycetota > Phycisphaerae > UBA1845 > UBA1845. The sequence goes on from CAXXKI010000031.1 coordinate 20,296, forward strand.
CCCGGTGTATCCAACAGATTGAGTAGATAAGTTTGCCCTTCGTACTCGTATTTCATCGAGCAGCGATTAGCCTTGATGGTTATACCCATCTCCCTCTCGAGATCCATATCATCCAACATTTGAGCGCGGAGCTCTCTTTTAGTAACCGCTCCAGCTTTTTCCATCAGCCTATCAGCCAACGTACTCTTGCCATGGTCAATATGGGCAATAATGGCGAAATTGCGAATTAAATTCAGGTCCTGCATCTTTGTTCCACTACCATAGGAGGGGGTTCAGCGTTAATTCTGACACCCGATTACTCGACTATCGTCCGGACTCATTCTGGACGCCGCCTTGGACATAGAACACATCCAAACACCAGTAAACGAGCTCAGGCGTTAACGACCACCAATCAACCAGACTAGAGCACCGCATTATAATTCCTCTTGAAGATATTAGCCAAGAAACGGAACCAGCATAAGGCGATTTGATCGCCTTTCCCGCCTGAACAAGTTTCACCAGAGTTAATCTTGGCTTCATAACCATAAAAATGGTAACGGTTTATACCCGGATCGGTCGAAAGCAGAGGAGGCAAGAATCGCGCATGAGCCCTCTGTAAACCGTAATGGGTTAGTTTGACTTGATTCCTGCCCCGAGGAAAAACGTCGCGATAATCGCGAAAATTAATGTAAACTTTTACAGCGTAATAGGTTAAAGCTGCGCAACCGTTAACCTGGGAATTAATCTTACCCCAGTCAGCTTGACAACTACCGCTATATTTTAGTTATCTACTCTCCCCATGGCCAAGATACTTGTAATTGTTGAGTCTCCTGCAAAGTGCAAAACCATCTCCAAATTCCTTGGAGCCGGGTATATTGTTGAATCATCGATAGGTCACGTTCGAGACCTACCACCTACAGCATCTGAAATACCTCCGGCTTACAAGAAAGAGCCTTGGGCGAGACTCGGAGTTAATGTAGACAAAGATTTCGAACCGCTCTACATAATCCCAAAAAGCAAGAAAGCCCAGGTAACCAAACTACGCAAGCTTCTTAATGATGTTGATGAACTCTATCTTGCAACAGATGAAGACCGCGAGGGTGAAGCTATCGCCTGGCACTTGGCACAGGTACTCAAACCCAAGATCCCTGTAAAGAGGATGGTCTTTGGTGAGATAACTAAGACGGCCATCACTCAGGCTCTAAACCAAACGCGAGACATCGATTATCGTTTGGTCAGCGCTCAGGAAGCCCGTCGAATATTAGATCGGCTCTTTGGTTACGAAGTGTCGCCAGTATTATGGCGAAAAGTAAAACCCAAGCTCTCCGCCGGTCGAGTGCAATCGGTAGCTACGCGATTGATTGTTGATCGAGAACGAGACCGCATGAATTTCGTCAGCGGCTCCTATTGGGATATAGAAAGCGAGCTAAAATCGCAAAACGAACAGTCGGCAATTTTCGGCGCTCGACTGGTGGAACTTAACGCTAAACGTATTGCAAGTGGAAAAGACTTTGATGACGCTACTGGGAAATTAAAACCAGACAACTCCGTCACTCTGCTTGACGAACCAGAAGCCCGGAAGCTGTCGGAACACCTTCAGTCATCACAGTTCACTGTGAATTCGGTAAAAGAAAAGCCGTTTACCAACCGCCCTTACGCTCCCTTTATAACTTCCTCACTGCAACAGGAGGCGGCCAGAAAACTACGTTTCAGTGCTCAGCGCACCATGCGCGTTGCACAGAATCTCTACGAAAACGGTTACATAACCTATATGCGTACGGATTCGACGAATCTATCAACCCAGGCGATATCCGCAGCCCGAACACAGATTGTCGAACTTTATGGAAATGAGTATCTGCCCGATTCACCTCGAGCATATACGCGCAAATCCAAAAACGCACAAGAGGCCCACGAGGCGATACGACCAGCCGGCGAAACCTTCCGGACACCGCAAAGCTTAAAAGGTGAATTGGAAAACGATGCCCACCGACTTTACGAATTAATCTGGAAGCGAACGGTTGCATCGCAGATGAAGAACGCGGAAGGCGTACGTACTAATGTTCGAATCGTGGCAGATGGCGGAGAACACGGCGAAGCAACTTTTACGACCTCAGGTAAGGTCATTAAATTCCCCGGCTTCCTAAGAGCTTACGTCGAAGGGTCCGACGACCCCGAGATGGATCTGGAAGATAAGGAAAAAGTATTACCACACCTCGAGGAAGGACAGAATCTTGATACCATCTCCGTCACTCCTTGCGGACATGCTACTCAACCGCCAGCGAGGTTCACTGAAGCCAGCCTGATCAAAGAACTGGAAGAACGCGGTATAGGTCGACCCTCTACCTATGCGTCCATCATTCAAACTATTCAAGATCGCGGATATGTCTGGAAAAAGGGAACAGCTTTAGTCCCCACCTTCACTGCTTTTGCTGTTGTTAACCTTCTGAAACAACACCTGACTACCCTGGTGGATTTCGACTTTACGGCCACCATGGAAGACGAGTTGGATGCAATCGCCAATGGAGAGCACGAAGCAAGCCCCTGGCTGCATGATTTCTACTTCGGTCAGCCAGGAGCTAAAGAAGGGACCGCTGCTGTCGGCCTCAAGGCTTTGATTGGATCGGGCTGGGAGGATATCGATCCGAAAGCTATCTGCTCCATCGAGTTAGGCCGGGACGAAAAGGGAAATATCGTTGCAGCAAGAGTGGGTAGATACGGACCGTATGTCCAGGTAGGCGACAGTGACGAGCGGGCTACAATCCCCGAAGATGTTCCTCCTGATGAACTGAGTATTACCCGGGCAATTGAGTTGATCGAAGAGGCCGCCAAAGGCGATAGGATTCTCGGAGCAGATCCGGAAACCAGTCACCCCGTCTACATCAAGACAGGTCGATTCGGTCCATACGTACAGCTTGGTGATCCGGAACTGGACGAAAAAGGCAAAATCAAGAAGAGTTCCAAGCCCAAGATGGCCAGTCTTTGGCCTTCCATGAGTTTGGATACTATTAACCTTGAACAGGCACTCATGCTTCTTTCGTTTCCAAAAGAGCTAGGCAAGCATCCGGAAACCGGCGAACCGGTAACCGCCCAGGATGGTCGATATGGACCGTACATTAAGACAGGGAATGACAGCCGCAGCTTGAGCAGTCACGAAGAACTGGGAACCATAACTCTTGAGAAAGCCCTGGAAATATTCAAAAAGCCGAAAGAACGCGGCAGATCCGGTTCCAAAACAACTATTTCCGAACTTGGGGAACATCCAGACAGCAAAGCTCCAATCAGGGTTAAGGATGGGCGTTTTGGTCCATACGTAACCGATGGCGTGGTCAATGCTACTATACCAAAAGGACGAGATCCCCAATCAATCACTTTGGAAGACGCTCTGGATCTGATCGCCGCTCGTGAACAGAAGCTGCTCGATCAAGGGAAAGATCCGCGAGCTCCTAAGGCTAAAAAAGCCGCGAGCAAGAAAACTACAAAGAAAAAGAAAACGACTACGAAAAAATCTACCAAGAAGAAATCGTCTAAAACCAAGTAGTTATTTCTACGAGCACATTAGCCGAAGCTTGAGAATTACTGCTTGCAATCCTCGCTTTTCCGCCGTTCAATACTTTCCATGAACGACGAACCAAAAGCGCAACGCAAATGGGATTTCGACCGAGTGTTCCGACACCTGCTTACTATCGGAACGGTGACCATAGTACTTCTACTACTGCATCACCTTCGAGATGTACTCATTCCCTTTGCCGTAGCTTTACTTCTGGCATATCTCTTAAACCCAATTGTCAATGCACTGGAAAGCCGTATTAAACGTCGTGGAGTAGCCGTATTCATAACGGTTCTTGGAAGTGCAATAGTTGCTTTTTCACTAACGCTGGTGGTCATTTTCATTGGTGGAAAGGAAATTGCCTCGCTGCGTGGCTTGGCGCAGGAATTTGCCCATACACCAACTGCGGATGACGTCAAAGGCGTGGGTATCGCTCTCGATGAATTCATCGATAACCAGCAAAACGAAACGGTTAAAACCTATTTGCTTGAAATCAAAAAACAACTCCAGGAGAACGCGGAAGAATATCGAGACAGCCTGCAGCCGGTAGCCCTGGTAAGGAAAACCGTAAAATTGATCATTCCCAGTGTGGTGGGTTTTGTATCTGGCGCCGCCAGCTTTTTGCTCGGCTTGACCGGATTGGTCGTTATCCTGCTATACCTTGTGTTTTTACTCATGGATTACCCGATTATAGCGAAAACATGGAGAGGTTTTCTTCCTCCGACGTATCGGGAAGACATCCTGGGATTCATCGATGAGTTTGGCCTGGCAATGAGTCGTTATTTCAGAGGCCAGTTCATTATCGCCATGACCGTCGGCGTTCTTTTTGCGATTGGATTTTCTTTAATAGGATTACGAATGGCCGTCCTCCTTGGTCTGTGCATCGGCCTGCTGAATATGGTTCCGTATTTACAGACAGTGGGCGTCATACCAGCTTTGATTCTTGGTTTGGTCCGAGGCCTGGAATCGGCTGGTAGCATCTGGACGGCGCCGATACTCGTCCTGCTGGTGTTTGTAGCCGTACAAACCATTCAGGATGCTGTTCTCACGCCGAGTATCATGGGAAAAACAGTAGGACTTCGACCAGTAGTTCTGCTGCTGGGTATCTTTATCTGGGGAAAACTACTAGGTTTTCTCGGCCTGGTTTTAGCTATTCCACTTACCTGCCTGGGGTTGGCTTATTACAAACGATTCGTACTTGGTGATTTACAGGCAAAAGCCATTCAGAATGAATAAAAAAACGGATCGCTCATTCAAAGAGTGATCCGGTTTGAAAAACAACCCAAAACTAACGGTCGATATTTAACGACGACGGCGAATCACCACCAATCCTCCCAAAGCCAATAAAGACAACGAAATCGGCTCGGGAACAGCGTGATAGTCGTAAGTGACGTCAACCCAAACATCAAGTGAGGGATTTTCGACTTCCAACTGCCATGTATCTGGCGCGGCCCCCTGGAATTGCAGATCATTGACCATCGTCAACACATCCACGGTAAAATCAATCATACCAGTCCCGATGTAATTGCTTATTGCGGGACTGACGCTACCAGCCAGCAGATTGCTATATGACAAAGAACCACCGAAATCGGTACCATCGGCCGGCGTGGGATCGACAAGAGTCAAATCACCGTCATCAACAGCCAAATTTACTACTCCACTACTTACGGTCTTGGAACCTGCCTGAAACACTCCAGGTCCAGACACAGTGAAAGAACGGATCATACGAGCATTAACTGCCGCGGTATCATCAGGATCGTCATTATCAGCTTTCATGTCCACCGATGCCGAGTATCTTATATCTACGGTTACAGAATCAAGTCGATAATCAGAACCCAGATCAAACACGGCGACAGAAACAGTTTTGTCAGCTTCCAAATCACTGGAAAATTGTACTACATTCGATGAAAATGGCCCAATCGACTCTGCGGAAGCAATCGCCGAAAAAGAAATAACCGCTAAAAACGCCATCAATGGTATTAAATATTTAGATTTTTCCATCACTCTCATTCTCCCTTAAGAGATTACCCAATAGCTGCCAGAGTGTGCAGTAAAAACCGCGCTCCCTGAAACAATCGCTTATGCTAACTCAGGGGTAACTCAGAATTCTCTCCCCCACTTGAGTTGCGTATGTCGTTCACCTCCCAAGCAAACGACATAAATATTGCTCATCAGCCGCACCGACTAAGTCGGCCTCCACGTTTAATGTATATACCGCTCACATAACGGGAGTCAATTATGGCAATACAAAAAGTATATCGGAAAAACGATTAGTAAAGAAAAGTGATTTGTTATAGGACCTTTAATCCAACAATCTCATTCCATGTCCGATTGGCAATACGATTCGCCCCGGTCAATCTGTAAGTCGATTAGAAAAACTCGCAAAATCAGCCAGATCCACATCTTCATCATCGTCAAAGTCGAAAACCTCGCAGTTCGCCATCAAAACACCGCCAAGAGGGCCGGTAACACAATCATCCCATTGCCAGAAATCCTCTATTGTTATTTTCCAATCACACGTAGCATCGCCTTTCAGGCGTTGAAACTCGCAAGCCCCTGTATCCACAATCTCACACACAACTCTTTGCTGGCCAAGAATATCAGTTCCCTCACCAGATGGCTGAAATTCTGGATCACCACTATCGATACATGGAGAGCCATTAACCAATGCGACACTATCATCCATGTTTCCCTGGACAGCATCCGGCCCATCAGGATTTTCAAACATTGGATTACTATCAAAATTAGCAATCCCACCAAAATCAACAGGCAAGTTTTGGATGCAACAATAATCCACTGAGGTTAACCCGCTCCCGCCAATCTGCGACATCACTCCGAAACCCGCTTCATCTTCGTTACCCCAAAAAATGGAGCTTTTAACATTGGAATCGCTTGAAACGTCATAAATTCCACCTCCGTGATTACGAGCGTTATTGCCACGAAAAACACAATTAGTAGCCTCAACGTTTCCAACACAACTAAAGGCTCCTCCATGCCCCAATGACGTGTTATTCAAAAACGCACAGTTCTGTACTGTAGCCAGCGTTCCACCTTGGTATACAGCCCCTCCCCCCCTGGAAGATGTATTACTCACAAACCTGCTGTTATGCGCGATCAACTGACCTGCTTTCACGTGAATCGCGCCTCCTTCAGAATCGCAAAGGTTGTTATAAAAAATACAATTTTGTAATACTGGATTAGCAGAATTTGCCAAAAAGCCCCCTCCTCCGATCGAACCTGTCGTGAACGTGTTCAGCTGAAAGTTTGAACTGAAAACACAATCAGTAAGGTCGATCCCCCCCATCCAGAAATATGCACCACCTCCGGCTAATTCGCCGGTATTGCAACTTAGTAAGCACTCCTCCATTACACCGAAAGTGGCCAGACACGCCAAACCACCACCATGAGTCTCGCTGCTGTTTCTTGAAAAATCACAACCAATCAGCTGAAGCGCACTACCAACCGCATGTAAACCGCCACCACTTCCCGAGGCCATGTTTCTATAAAAAGAACAATCAGTAAAATCACCCGTTGAGTTGTCCAGCAAAGCAACTCCACCGCCAACATTAGCCGTGTTATACGAGAAATCACAGTTGATCACTTCCACGATAGAACCTGACGCTCTGAACCCCCCGCCCGAATCATCAGGGAAATCGCCATCCGCGTTACCGTTCCAGATGTTCACATCATAAACCCGCACGGGAACCGTAGCGCCCGCAACAGAAACAACGTGATAGCTGTTATCGCTCTTTTCCCCAACGAGGCCAATATCGCCACTGAGTGTAGTTGGATAGAGAGTCGAATCACTATCATCGGGATTTATACCTTCAACACCAGCGAAGCTTCCCCGGAGTATTACGCCTTCCGGCAATTCAAAAGAGATGTTCCGGTCATCGGTACCACCATCCGGATAGTATATACCCTGCGCGACGCGCACTTCGTCGCCTGTATCCGCCACGTCCAACGCATCCTGAAGATCTATAAACGCATTATTCCAACAGGAACCATTTCCCGGGAACGGAGCATCAGGATCAACAAAGAACACTTCTCCCCTGGTAGCCACTTGAAAGGTAGCAACTAAAACAACCAGCCAGAAATAATATGAATGCCGTTTCATCATATTTTAATGACATTCTTCTCAGCAAGCTTATGCCGCGCACGAAACAGGGCCGCCCGTTTATGGACAGCCCTGTCTCACGCAATATCCTTTAATACTTCTTAACGACGGCGGCGAAGAGTAACCAGCCCACCAATCGCTAACAAAGCCAAAGAGGCCGGCTCTGGTGTATAATTATAAGTAACTTCAACCCAGACAGTCAGAAGGGGATTCTCAACCTCCATCTGCCAAGCGTCAGTTGAAGCGCCGGTAAACTGTAAATCATTAACCATCGTCTCAACGTCAATAGTGAAATCGATATCCCCGGACCCGATGTATGCAGCAGGCGCTGGACTGTAGCTGCCGGCTAGCAAATCTGTGTAGGTCAATTCACCAAAGTCTACTCCATCATTTGAAGTAGGATCAAAAACGTCATTATCACCGCCATCATTATCATCCACACCTAAATGCACAATATTGCTGGCAATAGTCTTTGTACCGAAGCCATTAACACCAGGACCTGTAGCAAAAAACGCACGGATCATTCGAGCATTAACATCAGCTTCATTGTGCGGGTCGTCATTATCAGCCGCGATATCCACAGAGGCCGAATGCATGAGGTTAACAGTCACCGAATCAAGTACATATGGAGCACTAAGATTGAACGCTGGCACTGAAATAACGAGATCACTTTCAAGGTCACTGGTGAACTGCGCCGTGTTTGAAGTGAACGGACCAAGCGCGTCCGCTGTTGCGACGGCCGACATTGAGACCATCGCCATTACTGCTAACGCGAGATATTTCTTCATCTCCTGACTACCTCCTTTTTTAATGAAGGGCTCACCCCTTCACTAGCTTTTTGAAAGCAGAGAGCCATCAACGCTTTCAAAAACCCATATCCGAAAAACCAAGGGGATAGAGAGATCTTTTTCCCCATGGTTGACCCCTAACGTGGATCAATAACTGAGCGCAGGTGAAGAGATTGCCTATAATCACTCAGTACCGTTAAATTAACCGAAATAGGCTGAGGAAATCAACCCAGTCTATATAAAATCACAGGCATTATTACTACAGAGTTGTTTCACGAAATCACGTCATTGCGTAATTGGCCGCTTTCAACCAACTTACAATCCAGTTTAATTATTATAGGACGTAAATCATTAAAGAGTGCTTCGCGCGAACTTGGATACCCAAAAGGATCAGGAAAAGAAGAGTTGAAGGTTCGGGGACAGTGCGTACATAACCGATCTGCAGATTCGCAGGACCATGGCTTCCGTCAATTGCGAGATCTATCGCACCAACGTTAGTCATATCGGCTCCACTACCACTCGTAGCGGCCAGGGAAGCAAACGGTAATCGCATCAGAGCCTCCCCTCCCGGCCAAATACCGCCGGGCAGGTTTAAAACTCCGCGAGACCAGTTACCCGCATCAGTATAAACACTGAAAGCCAGATCAATCGGAAGGTTATCGATTTCCACCAGGATTTCGAATGCGTCAGCTTGAGCCGAATCAGTCAGGTCTATTCCTCCTAAACCTGTTGGGGCCAGTGACAAGACATTATTATCTAAACCATCCCAGGTAATGCGTGAAAAACCAGTTACGATCGAATCCTGCGCATGACTCAGACTGGAAGACACTGGACCCGTACCTGACAAGACAGTCATATTAGTAATTACGCTACCACTGTGTACTTGGGCATATATATCCCGTTGAAAACCAAGAATACCGGCATGATTTATATAACCGCCAGCGATTCCGTTCGGGCCAAAAACCGTCACCTGCTGTAAAGCATCGAAGTCGTCGATAAGCATCGCCGAACTCGAATTCGTTACTACAAGCAAAAGCCCTATAAATACCAGGGGAAAAAGCCGTTGAATTGCGAATATGTTCATGGTTTACTCCCTCCTCGGGGATTAATCCGTTTTCCTGAGCAAGCGCACCGTCAGCGTGAACTCTATCCGGAGAAATACTTCGGCTCCTCAACCAGTTCCCTGAATCTATTACAAGTTTTTGGAAATCGATTTTACTTCGTTATCGCATGTGCTCTACATATCCATAAAACGCTTACCGTCCGATATTTGCAAACCCGGGGCGCACACCTGCCTCGCTCGGATGTTCTTATACAAAACCACCACGAACGATCATGGTTTTTAACAATCTATGTTTTTTAAAGTTGGTTGATTAATCAAAGAATTGTTGGTGGGTGAGCGGCTCTGAAGAAAGGCCCTCTCTTTGCGGTTTTGCGGTTTGCACCGCCATGTGAATTACTGCTCCGGGTACCTACATGCATCGATAGTTCGTTTTGTACCCAGTGGTTACTGCTTACTACAATCTTTTTTCGTACTAGAATGCGCAAGATTCCAACCTCCAAAAAACATCAGATCCCTGCGCTCCCGAAGGAGCTGATTGCACGAAAAACAACGTACGATACAGATAATCACTATTCAAACATTTATCTCGCATCCAAAACCCGTTATAGGCCAAAAAGGGGCAAGCTCACGGTTTCGGGTAATTTACGGACGCAAGAAGTCCGTTAACGGCTCGCTTTCTAGTCTTTCTCGCAGTAGGATGGATTACTGACGTCCTTTAATGAAGATCATGCAAAACAATCAAAAAAAAGGATATTCAGATGAAATCAACGGGCGAACAAGTGGAAATCCTGAGAGCGGTTGTCGTGCTGGCCGCAGCCGACGGTGTGATTGTAGCTAGCGAAAAAGGATTACTGCAGAAACTCGCCAAACGTATTGGCGTTGGCGAAGCTTCATTGAACGCGATGATCGCCAGAGCAAAAGAAGACCCGTCAGTTAGAGAAGAACTGTTTCGTCGCAATATGAGCCAGCCGGAAAAAGTCATGGAATTGCTGGTAGCCGTTGCCCGAATCGATGGAGAAATCTCGCCAGAAGAGCGAGAAGTTCTGGTACAGGTTATGTCTAGTTTGGAAATACCAGTAGAACACTTCTCTGACATCTACCAGAAGGGAATCAAACGGGCGGATAAAATACGGGACAACTTTTCGAATTAGAGGGGCAACTGTTACGCCTATAATAAATATCTCACAATAGGCTGTATCGAAATAACGATTACCCATCAAAAAGTGTCTGCTGATTCGGTGTTTCCGTGGCCGCGTGTTCTTGAACCTTCTGAATCTCCTCCACGAATTCCAGGACATCGGCGAATTTACGATAAACACTCATAAAGCGAACATAAGCAACCTGATTCACGCTCCGCAAACGCCGGGCCACACATTCCCCAACTTTATCGCTCGTCACTTCCCGGTCGTATTGGCGGAAAAGATCCCCCTCGATCTGATCAACGAGCTCTTTGATATCTTCGTCATCTACCGGTAACTTGTAGCAGGCTTGGATAATACCGTTCATGACTTTGTCCCGACGATATGGTACGCGAGATTTATCGCGTTTGACGACAGATAGGCGAAGTTCCTCTTCTGCCCGTTCTTTGGTGGTGAACCGACGATTGCAGGCCTGACACACCCGTCGACGCCGGATAGCCGTACCGGATTCCGTCAGCCGGGAGTCAATAACCTTATCCTTACCAAGCTCTTTACATGAGGGGCATCGCATGATTTTTCGTCAGCTACCTAAAAGCAGGTGAAGCCGCAATTGCTCCTGGTCCCTGACAACCCGAAGCATCTTCACAATTCGCCAGCGCCGCGATATGTTGGCGCTAGTTTACGGTAATCCCGCGAGATGTTGCGGTCAAGTTAAAAGGAACGGGTTGGCCCCTTCGAGCGGGTTTCAAAGAGTGATTTCATGCCCACACCAATGGTAAAAAAGACGGTTGGCGAGTTCAATATCGTCGGATATTCGCTGGCCGGCGAGGAGACAACCATCGCTCTGCCTGAGCTCAACATCTGCTTTGACGCAGGCCGAGCTCCTCGAGAAATCATTCCCATAGACACTTTATGCCTGAGCCATGGGCACATGGACCATGCGGCCGGCCTGCCCTATTACCTGTCACAACGTACCTTCGTGGGCACAGAAGCGGGTCGGGTGATCCTGCACAAATGCCTGGTCCAGCCGGTAATAGACCTCATGGAGTGCTGGGCGAAGATCGAGCGGCATGATTCGCCGGCGGATATCGTTGGCATGGAGTCAGGCGACGAGTACACCTTGCGTCGAAACCTGATTCTCAAAGCCTATGCAGTAAACCATGGCCCGGATGCCCTGGGATTCTCAGTGGTCGAGCATAGGTTCAAACTGAAGCAGGAGTTCGTAGGCAAAACCGGTCCTCAACTGGTAGAGCTGAAGAAACAAGGGGCGGAGATCGAGCACAAGGTGGAGATTCCCCTGGTCAGTTACGTAGGTGACACGGCCGATGGTGATTTCTTCGACCTGGATCACGTCCGTAACGCCAAGCTACTGATCATGGAGTGTACGTTTTTTGATCCCGATCACGTAGTCCGTGCTCGGGCAGGCAAACATCTGCATGCAAAAGATATGAAGTCCATCTTTCCTCGATTGAGAAATCCCAATATTCTCATCACCCACCTGACCCGGCGCACAGATATGCGCAGTGCCAAAAAGATCCTGGCCAGCTTTGTTGAAGAGGCCGATCAGGAGAGAATAACCTACCTGATGGACCGCCCTCGCCGACCGCGCACTGGTAACGGTAAGAAGCCGGAGTAATCGCACGTGCTTCAGAACTGCCCTATATGCAAGTATTCACTTGATGGGTTACCGGATGAACATATCTGTCCGGAGTGTGGAACACAGTATCACCGTGACAGCGTCTGCGTTGGTGGATCACGATATAGTTGGATTGCTTCTTTTATAGTTGCAGGGTTTGTTGTCTGGCTTTCAATTGCATTCGCACTTCAGGGAGCACCAATTGTAGGATTAGCGTTGGGGCCACTAGCAATTGGTCTCTGCTTTCGAGCGGTAAAGGAATATAGAATCCGACGCCAAATAGTTATCGTATCTCCCAGAGTATTGACTATCGTTCTTAGCAACTCCGAGCCTGAACACATCGCAATGGACAGAATCTCCAGCGCAACCTGGAGCAGAGTTGATGGTTCAGTACAAGTTCACGACGAGAACGAAACAAACCTTACTCGAATACCTAAAGGGCATCTCAATTCGCATTTCAAAACCAAATTCGTTGCCGAACTAATAAACCGGCAAAAGGGTCGCCTCGAATAATAGCCGTTCTTGTTAAACGATTTGGTGACTTTTCCCTTTTGACACTATTAATCAGTGCGGATATAAATGGCCCGTGCAGCCCCAAACTAACACATTTTTGCCTGGAAGGTGGAATCGATGAAGGCGATAGCGGTCATCCCGGCCCGTTTTGCTTCCACCCGTTTTCCCGGAAAACCTCTAGCTAACGACACCGGAAAGTATCTGATTCAGCACGTCTACGAGCAAGCTTCGCAGGCTGAGCGGATTGATCGGGTTATCGTGGCTACAGACAACTCGCGCATATTCGAGGCGGTTAAATCGTTTGGTGGCAAAGCGGCTATGACTCGGGAAGATCACCCATCCGGAACCGATCGCGTGGCCGAAGTGGCCAGCAACGTCGACTGCGAAATGGTGGTCAATGTTCAGGGTGACGAACCGGAAATCGATCCGGGGCATATTGACCGGTTAGTAGATTTGCTTTCCAAAGATACTGAGGCTTCTGCTGGTACACTTGCTTGTCCTTTTGCGGTACTTGAAGGGGGCAACCCTGCTGATCCTAACGCGGTGAAAGTGGTTCTGGACAACAATCGCCGGGCGATCTATTTCAGCCGGGCTATGATCCCCTACCCGCGGGCACATGAGGTGAGCGGCACTTTGAACCAGCCTGCCCCTTACCTTTTGCACGTTGGGGTATATGGATACCGCAAGGATTTTCTTATGAAGCTGGCCGGTCTGGCCCCCACTCCACTGGAGATGACCGAGAAGCTGGAACAGCTTCGCTGGATCGAACACGGGCACAAAATAGCCGTGGCGGTGATAGATCATGCCGCAGTGGGGATTGACACGCCGGAGGATTATTCGGCTTTCGTCAAACGCTGGCGAAGTAAGCCAGGTTAAATCGTTTAATTCAATCGCCTGCGGGCGTTTTTTAAATAGCTTATGGTCTTTGTTTTGAGTGGGAGTTTACTTTACCTATGACACCCGATGATATGCTTGCATCCATCAGTGACGCGTCAGATGAAACCGAATTCTACACACCCATGCCGGCCGGCTATCGAAAAGGACAGGCCAAGTATGTTGTGGTAGTCGGTACGGTTATGAGCGGATTAGGGAAAGGTATATTCTCAAGTTCCCTGGCTAAGATCCTTCAGGACAAGGGATTATCTGTCGCCCCCATAAAGCTGGAAGGGTATCTCAATCGCGACAGCGGCACTCTCAATCCCTATCGTCACGGGGAGGTTTTTGTTCTCGATGACGGCATTGAGTGCGACATGGACCTGGGCACCTACGAAAGAATGCTCAACCAGGATCTTACCCGTTTAAACTTTTCCACCAGCGGACAGATCTTCTCGCGAGTACTGGAAAAGGAACGCCGCGGGCAATACCTGGGCCGTGACGTACAGATGATTCCGCACGTCACCGGCGAAGTGAAAATGGCATTGCGGGAGTTGGCCGTCGCCAGTGGAGCCGATGTCGTCTTCGTGGAAATCGGCGGGACAGTTGGCGATGTTGAAAACGCCTACTTCCTTGAGGCTGTACGCGAATTGGCCTTCGAGGAAGGCGAGGGGAGTACGTGTTTCGTTACTCTGACCTACGTGGTTGAGCCACCGGCTCTCGGCGAACAGAAATCAAAGCCGGCCCAGTTGAACATCAAGAAGCTGATGGCCACCGGTATCATGCCCCACATCATCGCCTGCCGAGCAAGTTCTCCGGTCACCAAAAAAGTCAGGGAAAAACTGGCATTATACTCCAATGTACCCATGGAACGCGTATTCAGTATGCACGACGTGGAGAGTGTTTATCTGATCCCGGAGGCTCTGCGCAGTGGCGGAATCGATACGACGGTACTGGATATTCTTAAGCTGGAATCAAAAGTTGATGAAGAGGTGGAACAGAAAACACGAGATACGTGGAGCAAATACCTGAGTGACTTCCGTTCGGCAGTTACACCTATCACTATTGGGATTACCGGAAAGTACACCTCACTGCGCGACAGCTACGCCAGCATAATACAAGCCCTGGAGCATGCCGGTACCCACTGGGGAGCGAAGGTGCAGATCGAATGGATCGATTCGACGGACCTGTCCGACGGAGACTTGAGCGATAGATTCAAACATGTTCATGGGATGATCGTACCCGGAGGATTTGGCGTACGCGGCGTTGACGGCAAAATTCGCTGCGTAAATTATGCCAGGGAAAATAAAATCCCTTACCTTGGTCTCTGTTATGGTTTTCAGATAGCGGTAATCGAATTCGCCCGCAACGTCTGCGGAATGAACGGTGCGAGCAGCACGGAAATAGACCAGGATACGCCGTATCCGGTTATCGACATTCTACCCGAGCAAAAGGAAATCGAAGGGCTCGGTGGAAACATGCGACTCGGCGGGCAGGATGTACTGGTAGAGCCGGTGTCCATGCTGGCTCAACTTTACCACAACGCAGAGAGAATCCGCCTGCGGTTCAGGCATCGCTACGAAGTGGATCCTCAATACATCGAACAATTGGAAAAAGCAGGATTGCGTTTTTCCGGGAAAGCGGTCAATCACCCGATCATGCAAGTTCTGGAACTGCCAGTCGACCAGCACCCGTTCTTCATGGCCACCCAGGCTCATGCGGAACTGACCAGCAGACCGATGCGCCCCGATCCGATGTTCCTGGGCCTAGTAAGATCTGCAATAATCCACAGCGGTGGCAAAGATCCTGCCCCCAAAAAATGAAACACCAACTGCGATTCCCGTTTTTGCGGAACGTCAACCGGTAAGCAGTATTGAGGTGATTTTATAGGTCTGACCATCGCCGAAGCTTAGTTTTCGTTTGAGCGACATTTAGCTCATGGATTTCCGCCGAACTCTTGCTGACACCAGAGCTCACTGACATTAAGCAATACAATGGTGTCCCAGGAGCGGAAAGACATTGCGATAGTTTTTTGCAGAAACCGTTGGACAACAACAGAAACACCACTCGCAAACTCCAGACTTCAGACTTCATCGCAACCCTGTTTACGGAATACAGCGAGAAACCTTATCGAAGTGTTCTGGTCCCCGTTTAATTTTAGCTATCTCTTTTTTAACCGACTTCGCCCCGTTATCCACTGCCTTTTGAAGCCACCTGAGTGCGGCTTGGGGATTTTGAGAAACACCATCACCATCCAGATAGCATAAGCCAAGGTAGTACTGGGCATCACAATCGTTTTTTCTCGCTGCTTTACGATACCACTTGACCGATTCAACGTAATCCTTATTCGATCGCGCTCCGTTGTGATACGCTCGGCCCAGATTCACCTGGGCGTCAACATCACCCTCCTGGGCAAGAATTAAAAACTTTTTAATAGCCATTCGGTGGCTTTGCTTCACTCCTTTTCCGTCGGCATATGCCTCAGCTATAAGATAGGATGTACCTTTATTGCCCGCTTTTTCCGCTTTTTTGAACCATGTGAGGGCAGTTGCATAGTTGCGTATTACACCATCTCCGAATTTATACATTCGCCCTATGTTGGCCATGGCGTGTTCGTCACCCTGACGAGCGGCTTTTCGATACCAATGGAGCGCCTTAGCGTTACTCTTACGAACACCGTTCCCCTCAAAGTAGTGAACCCCAAGACTGCATTGAGCAGAAGCCAATCCCTGTTCTGCCGCTTTTTGATACCACTTAACGGCCAGTTGATTGTTTTTCCGAGTACCGGTTCCGTCACTATAACAATGAGCTAAAGAATCCTGGGCATCTGCATCTCCGTTATCAGCAGCTTTGCGATACCAATAAACAGCCTTCTTCAAATCCTTTTTAACCCCATCTCCGAAAAAGTACGCATCACCCACAAAATCCTGCGAAATGGTCTCCCCTTGTTCAGCAGCTCTTAGATACCATTGAAAAGCAGTTCTTTGGTTTTTTCCTACTCCGTCGCCACGTTCGTAACGTCGACCCATGAACCGCTGCGCGTCCGGATCTCCGGCCTTTGCGGCTAGTCTCCCCCATTTCAATGCGGCTCCAAGGTTTTTGCGGGTAAGGTGTCCATTATAATAATCGAACGCTAACTGCGACTGAGCGTCGACATTCCCCATCTCGGCAGCTTTTTTATTGCATTGGAACGCTTTTTTTCTATCTTTCGGATTATCGAAATACCAACTTCTAGCAAGATCGTATTGAGCCTGGACATCTCCGGTTTTGGCCTTTTCGAGCAGGGTTTGGCGTTTCCTTTGTATCCTTGTCATGATGTCAAGTCCTTTATTACTCTCATGCGGACATTCAACAACGGTATTGGTTGAATTCGAAAAGCCGGGCAATTAGAATATCACCTATTGGGCATTATCTGATATAATGGTTACTAGCCGACAATTCAATGAAATTGAGGTGGCAAAAATGGATATGACAATCAAATGCCGATGGCGTATTCTTTTTTACCAGTTCTTGTATATCACTATCGGCGCAGTAGTATTAGGCTATCTCCTTCGCGATATTGATTTAAGCGAAATACTATCAATCCCCAATATTAGCGATATCCTTGGACCGCATGCCAATATATTCATATTCGGTATATTCGGCCTGGTATTGGGAATCTTCGTACTCAAGGAGGGATGGACTCACCGCATCGTTCTGCAGACCGATCGGTTAAAAATAAACTCGCGTCTGGGCGAACTAACTATTTTCTACTCTAATATAAAGAAAATTCAAAAACAGCCTTCATTCGGAGTGGCGTTCGAATTCACTTACCCGGAAGCGATCCTTCAAAGTCATGTGGGCAAAGCCAAAAACAGGAAAATCATTCAAAAAACAATGAAGCTCTACCAGCGTCACAAAAAAGGTGATTTCATAATTTCAAGCAAATATATCGATATCGGCGATGACCGATTCGTTGAAGAAATAAACCGTCGCGTGGAATCCAGGCCCAGGAACGAGAGTGAATACATCCTGCAACTATCCTGAACTACATTAAAGGTTTATTCTTCCCTATTCTTTTGTTCTGCAGCCATATGCTCCTGGTATTTTTTCCAGCCGGGACACCAGGTTGTGTGCCAACGCCATATGCGAGCGATAACCGAATTGGGTTTTCGCTCTGCATAATCGCGGAACCTGCATCTCTCACAGGAATGCTTTTTCATATCTACGACTTCGGCAAGGTCGTTTCCAGCCAGATCGTGTCCGCCTTTGTATGAAACTGGGCATTCTCAAGACCGGCCGGCACAACCACCGTATCTCCACAACCAAACTCCTGCGGATCATCACTTCCGTCGTACGTCAGGATTCCGCGGCCTTCCAGAATCATGAAGATGAACAGTTCGTTTTTGGGTATACCCCAAATCTTCCCCTCGGCCATCTTGATTCGATCGGTTATGAACGATTCACAGTTAACCAGGTGAGTAACGTTCCCCTGGGTCGTCTGCTCAACTTCATACAACTCACCGACTATTTGCTGCGAACTGAGATTGCTGCACTCCAATGCTTTTTCAATGTGCAATTCGCGAGGCTGACCGGTCTTAGCGTCTACCCGGTTCCAATCGAAAACGCGATAGGTGATATCAGACGGCGTTTGGATTTCCGCAACAACCACACCAGCCCCTAGCGCGTGAACAGTTCCACTGGGCAGGTAATAACATTCACCCGCTTTAACCGGTATCCGTTTAAGAATAGACTTCACCGTGCCATCGGCGATTGCCCGCTCATATGCGGCCTTATCCACACCATCCACAAATCCGCGATAGATACAACCATCCGGCTTAGCGCCAACAATGTACCAGGCCTCGTTTTTGACCCGCACATTACCACCGTATCTATCAGCCATCGTCTGGTCTGGATGCACCTGAACACTGAGATGTTCGCAGGCATCAAGATACTTGATAAGCAGAGGAAACCGCCCTTCAAATAAAGACGCCCCACCAAGCAGACCTTCACCCCACTCTTTAACCAACTCTCCGAGAGTCTTACCTTTTGCTGGCCCACAAGCCACTAAAGACTGATCATCCTCGAGGTCGGCCACCTCCCATGATTCACCTATTGGTTCGTTAGGAGGCAGTTTCTTTGCTACCAACTGTTCCAGGGTGCGCCCGCCCCAGATTTTGGGCTTGAAAATCGGTTCAAAAATAAGGGGGCAAAGTTTCATCAGATCCGCTCCATAACGCGTAACAGTAATTTTGAGTAACAAATTCTAGCATGCAGACCAAATATCAGCAGATTTTATTGGAATACCACTTATTTGGCGCTTTGCCCACTGGGAGTTAGACTTTCTGTCTTAGTTTAATCGACGAACCATTAACACGGAGTTCAGCAATGTCCGAAGAGCCCAAATCAGATCTGATTACCATAGACGATTTCGTAAAGGTCAAACTCCGTGTCGCTAAGGTACTCGAAGCAAGCCTGCACCCCAACGCAGACAAACTATTGGTCCTCAAGGTTGACCTCGGCGACGAGCAGCGCCAAATCTGCGCCGGTATTCGCGGTTACTACGAGCCTGAAGAGCTGGTAGGCAAAAACATCGTGGTAGTAGCCAACTTGGCCCCTCGAAAAATGCGGGGAGAGGTTAGCGAAGGCATGCTCCTCGCCGGCAGCGATCCTGAGCGAACCGACGTGGTGGTCCTAACCACTGATAAAAACCTGCCTCCAGGAAGCTCAGTAAGCTGATTTTCCACTTTTCGACCGACGAATCGCCCCAGATTGCAAACAATACCGGCCACACGCTCGGTGCCCTTAATGTATAAGTTTGCAACCTATCCACTTTATTCGTTTGACCTGTATTAACACGAGCAATAAACTGGGACAGGCGGCGAACTAAGGTAACCCTGTTGGCAGGATTGGTCTGAGCGAATTCATAACCGTGAACGAAAAGCGTTCAACAATACCTGGTTGTCTGCTGGCCGTGGGCATTACCACGGACGAGCTGTCATCACATCTTGATGCACAGAACCTTACCGTTGAAAACTGCCCTGATGTTTATCGGGCGTTAGCCAGAGTCCCGCGAATCAAACCCGCAGCGGTAATCGTCAATACCGATTGGCTTACTCAGGACGAATTCGAATTCTTCAAATTGATGAAACGCATTCATCGCGAGATTCCGGTTTTCATAATCGGCAGTGAAAGATGCGCATCCAAAACCGATCAGGCTATGACATGCGGTGCGTGGGCGGTAGCAACTGACTCGCAAGTAGAACGGGTTATGGTTTCCCATACCAAAACTCAACCAACATCCCAAAATCTTCGCAATAGTATTAACAATGACACTATGACAGAGTTGTCAGATTATGACGATTTTAGTGTCACAAGTGATGAATGGTTAGAAGAAGATTTCGATGGTGAAGAATCGTCTCTTCCCGAAGATCGGTTTGCACAAGCCGATAATGAATTGGATACTGAATTAGAACAGCGACTTTTAGATCGCCTGGCTTCCGAAGATGAACACCGTGCCAGGTTTCATGACAGTGTCCAAACACCTGACACCATTAGTGACGAGATTCCGCATGATGTCGTAACCCCGTCAGATGTTGATCCGCCAGGATTGGAAGATGGTTTGGATAACGAATGGCCGCTCGAAAAGGAGGAAGCCGAAGATTCGGATCAACCACTCCTGAAAGATGTAGCCAGGGAAACCAACGGCAACACCGCACGTGTTCCATGGCTTAGATATGGAAGTAACCCAACTCGGATACCTCCTGTCCGCAAAGGACCAGAGCGAGTTCAACCCCTGAGAGATCAGGAAGCACAGGTTGAATCATCCGAGAGTATTCAAAACCAACCGGCAGCAGATAAAACAGTTGAGGATGAGACTGAAACTGAATTGCCGCAGCCGCCAACAGTAGAGTTCAGCGATCCACCACTCCTGACCAAGCAGGAACTGGATGCGCTTTTAGGTAACGATATCGATTCAGATAATACTCAGTTGGAACAGTGAGCGAATTGATCAGCACAGAGAGTGACATTCTCAGACGCGATCGCCTGTTGGCAATCGGCGATAATCCGGCTCTGGCCGAATATCTGCGCAATCGTTACCCCAATTGCCACGTTAAACGGGCAACTACCATGCTTGAGGGGATCGGTAACCTCACTCAATACAATACTCGAGCGGTCATTGCTGAGGTTTCCCAAAAGAGCAACCAATTACTCGAAGCAATCTCCGGACTGCGCGAGGCAGCGGGCGACCACACCAAGGTTCTACTTTGTTGTAACCCTGAAGATGAACCCAAGGCTCGCCACGGACTAAAAGCCGGCGCGGACGACTATCTGATTCTGCCTTTAGAGGGAACTGAACTCGACAGAGCGTTGGGATTTACTGGTTCAATCCCGCGTTTTGAACAAACCCAGCCTCCCAGCCCCTCCCCCGAGGAGTTAAAAGCCCTAGGAAATCTTTTGGCTAATCTTGGAGAAGATCCTTTTTCGGTGCTGGGAAAACTAGCTGACCTGTTGCGACTGGCCATGGGTAGCGAGTCAATCACTGTTATTGTGGAAGGTTCAGCGGCTACCAGTGGCGGAACGGTTGTTGAACCTGTACTCGTGGAACCTATCAGTCAGGATGGGCGGGTTATAGGCCAGATTACTGTGGGAAATCGTTCTCTACCGTACGGGGCAACCGACTTAGCCCGACTACAACATTACGCCGATCTCACAGCTCATCTGCTGAGTGCTGCCACCAGACAGCGAAAATGGCGTAAAGAAGCAATGACCGACGAGGTAAGCGGTTTGTTTAACCGTCGCTACGCCTTTGAATTCCTGGAACGCGCGATATCAAAAGCAAAAGAAGAACGCTCTCGGGTCACTGTTCTGCTCTTCGATATTGATAACTTCAAAACGTATAACGACACCTACGGGCATCCGGCCGGTGACGCTATCATTCGCCACGTAGGACAACTGTTCAATACTCACTCACGTGAACATGACGTGGTAACCCGCTATGGTGGGGATGAATTCTGCGTAATCTTCTGGGATGCGGAGCAACCGCGAGTAGCAGGCAGCGATCATCCGTCTGATGCACTTACCGTCTTAGCCCGTTTCCAGGAAGCTTTAAAAAACCACCACTGCGATTCCCTGGATAACGCGGTTAAAGGTCAATTAACTATCAGTGGCGGTTTGGCCAGCTACCCCTGGGATGCCTCTACCCCTTCGGAACTTATAGCAAAAGCTGATCAGGCTTTACTAATGGCTAAACAAGCTGGAAAAAACAGAGTGTTTGTCTTCGGCAACACACCATCAGCGAACTGACCGTCATTCATACCCGCTTGAGTATCTCATAACCACTGCTCATCATTTCAACAGTTTTTTCCCAGCCAACACAGGCATCGGTGATGGATACGCCATATTTAAGATTACCCAACCCCGTTTCAAACGGCTGGTTTCCCTCGAAGAGATTGCTTTCCAGCATTGCTCCAATCAATTTGGTATTGCCGTCGGCCCGCTGCCGAATCACACTCTGCCAGACCACCTCCTGGAACTTATATTTCTTTTCCGAATTGGCATGGCTGCAATCTACCATGATATTAGGCCGCAATCCGGCATCGGTCATGCGTTGAGCGGCTTCAACCAGGCATTCGCTGTGATAGTTCGGACCTCGCCGACCCCCTCGAAGGATCAGGTGCCCGTACTTGTTTCCACGAGTACGTACAACCGCGGTACGCCCGTCTTCATCTATACCCAGAAAACTGTGCGAAGTAGTGCAAGACTTCATGGCATCCACAGCAATCTGCATATTTCCCCCAGTACTGTTCTTGAAACCAACCGGCATAGATAAACCGCTGGCCATCTCACGGTGCGTTTGCGATTCAGTAGTCCGTGCCCCTATCGCCGCCCAACTTACAAGATCGGCCAAATACTGAGGTAAGATAGGATCGAGCATTTCCGTCGCTGTCGGTACGCCTTCCCGTAGAACATCAAGCAGGATTTTCCGAGCCTTTCGCAGACCACCATCTATATCGAATGAACCATCTAGATCTGGGTCGTTTATCAAACCTTTCCAGCCGATCGTGGTTCGCGGTTTCTCGAAATACACACGCATTACCACGAAAAAACGGTCCTCCACCTCGGCCGCCAGATCACGCAATCGCCTGGCGTATTCCAATGCCGCTTTTTCATCATGTATGGAGCATGGGCCAACAATAACCAATAGCCTGTCGTCACTACCACTCAATATGGCATTTATCGTTTCCCTGCTCTTTAACACTACCGAGCGAACGTCTGCGGTAATCGGTAATTCTTCAGCCAATCCTCGGGGAGAAACCAATGGCCACGTTGTCCGTACGTTAACATCCTGAATAAGACCGGCATCACCGTTTACTGCACTATTTTTCCCCGTACTCTGCGAACTCATCGTTTCAAACCTTTCCCCGTTTTTATTTTAAAAGCGGATTTCTCCCGCCCCCACTGGTTTTACAATCAACAGTTTCAATCATTCTGCTGGCGTGTTTTCAGTACATAATCGCGCAACTGTTCCAGATTTAAATTCAAATTCAACAAAGCCTGTTTAGCCACCCCACCATCATCGCACATGAATCCCAGAAGCAAATGCTCTGGAGCCACGTAATTATCACCAAGCCGGCAAGCCTCTTCGACCGCGTGTCCAATAGTCTGTCGGACTCGCATCGTTTCCTTTAGACGTCCAGAAGGCACTTCCCTCAGCCCCTTCTTTACTAATTTCAAAACCTCTAAGCGGACAGAATCAGCTGAAACGCCCAATCCCCGTAAAACCCCAGAGACGATTCCCGTATCTTCACCAATTACCCCCAAAAGAAGATGTTCAGAACCTATGTAACCATGGTTCAGATAACGAGCCTCCTTTTCCGCTCGATTCACAACCTCGCGTGCTTCACGTGTGAACCGTTCATACATGACATTATACCCGCTTATTAGCTTAGAAACCGCCTCAGCCGTTAGCACTTTTCGCCCTGACAGTTTCTCGGACCGAAAAGACTTTCCAGACTTTCAAAGCCGGATTACTCAACTGTATCGTCATTAAATTTACCGGGGGACCAATAGTATAAGCCCAACCTCAAATCATGGGTAGGGATGTAATACCTCTTTTAAACTCTTGCCATTAAAACATCCTGCAAGGTGTAACTACAGGCTCTGTTATCGGTACAATCAGTTGATTAACCGATTTTTCAAATTTCGGCCTAAACATTTTGAAGATCACAAACGTCTATTCTCGTGAAGGCTTTCGAGAAATTCAGGTTAATGACTCGGCCACTAAACCGTTAACTTGTTTCAAGGTGTTCTGTGTCACGAAGTCATCCACAACCAGCAAAACCCGAAAGCCTGGCCAAAGAGATATCTATCCAACGTGGATCGTTACTTAGGTTGGCATACCGGTTCTGCTGGAATATCGACGATGCCGAGGATGCTGTCCAAAACGCCCTGCTTCTGGCAGCCAAAAAGCAAGACCAGTTAGAGGATTCAGGGAAATTATGGTCATGGCTTCGCACAATCGTTATCCGGCAATGTCACGAGGTATCGAGGCGGATTGCCAGAACTCGTAAAACCGAAGAATCTTCAACAAAGCAACATAATAACTACGAGTCTGAATCAACTAAACGTAGCGATGCTGAACAAAAAGAAACCGCAGAACTGATCAGAACTATGTTGAAGTCTCTTCCCGAAAAACAACAGACGGCAATCACCTTGAGGCATCTTGAAGAGCTGAGTTATGCCGAGATCGCGGAAATTATGAAAATAAGCGAATCTACAGCAAGAGTGCAGGTACGTAACGGCAGAGAATCTTTACGAAAAGCGGTTTTGCAGCACGATCCTCAATGGACCATGGATTAACCGAAACGTATCGTGGATAAAAGCAATGAATTGTGAAAAAGTAAAACAACTCTGGCACGATTGTTTCGACGATGAACTGACGGCAACACAAAAAGCATCCATAACTCTACATCTGCAATCCTGCGATCAATGCCGAAACTATTATCAGCAGATGGAAAGCGTCGCCAAAGGACTCGATCAACTACGCTGCGATTCTCAAGCTATAGGCGGGCTGAATGCTTGTGCTAATGAAACAGCAAAAACAAGAATACGCAAACAACAAAGCAACAGGCTGCATATATGGAGGATTGGAAAAATAGCAGCCACAATAGCTCTGGTTATAGGTAGCGGTTTAATATTAACCATGAATTCACCAATACAACACAATAAAAAAACAATCACCCGCTCACCTTCCCAAAAAACGTTTATTGCGGCTTCAAAGCCGTCTACGGCGAACTTGAGATTGACTGGAGACAGTGCATCCCGATTTATCCCGGTCGAGCAGAAAACAAGCCTCCCGGGCGTACATATGTTCGTTCTCTTCAAAACTACAGGGAATCAGCAATCCCAATAATCAGATGGAGACTAAACGCCATGATTGGAAAAAAAAGCAACATCGCCATGCATATGATTCTGGCAACCGTTTTGGCCGGCACATCGGTAATTGCACAGTCACAAGAAACCAACGCCGGTAAAAACTCGGCAGAAAGAGGACAGAGGGAACAGAAAATTCAACGTGTTTACCCTCTTAAATACGCCTCCCCTCAGGAGGTGGCCGAACTACTGGAAAACGTAATTGTGGACTGCGAAACCGGAATAGATCTCAGGACAAACTCTATCGTAGTTTCCACTACCGCACAGTATTTACCGTCGGTTGAGCAATTGGTTCAGACACTGGACAGGGAAGCGGTTGAAAACACGAATATCCGCACGGCAATAATCCGCGTAAATTTAGAAAATGCCGATAATCTTCGAAGCTTGATCCATACAATCGCTTCATCCAACATCAGAGCATCGTACGATGAAGTAACCGGCATACTTGTAGTCAGGGGATCCAAAAGCGATATAGAAGCGATTCACGAATTGATTGCGGAAATAGAAAGTTCTGAACATATCAACGAACATGCTGAACTGCAAAACCATTCATTGGTTGTACACTATTACATGATACAGACTGCTGCGAGACCTGTTCAGAGCGAAGCAGATGAAGATGCGATCTCACTGCCACCGGCACTAAAAAAGGTATCCGAAGCTCTCGCAGAAAACGGATTATATGATCCCATCTTTTTACATTCAGTGGTGATACACGCAAACGAGGGTAATAAGTACCACCTTGTTAGCGATCTCGGCCCCGGTGAGACTTCAACTGCAACGCAAATACAAGGTGCTTTCGAGGTTGTGGAGCAGGATAAAGTAATGCTGGAGACTTTCGTGGAGCTGTTCAGAAAAGGTTCCAACGATGAAAGACGTGAAACACTGCTGGAAGTCAGTTCGGAGTTTGTCGTCCCCATGGGAGACTATGTAATCCTCGCTTCCTCGCCAACACCTTACGGCAATGGTGACGCTATATTACTGGTAGTTAGAGTTACCGAGTTGCCCGAATAGCTGGATACAATCATCCAAAGTAACATTTCGGCCACCTTGTCAGGGAAATACGAGTCCCTATACTCGAACTTTCCCGGCAAGGTGGCCGCCGGATTTTACCATTTAAGAGATTCAGGAGGACAATAAGGTGACCGAAATCAAAGCAACCAACATCACCTGGCACGAAGGGCATGTCAGTCGAGAAAAACGTGAAGAATTCCTTAAACAAAAAGGTTGCCTGATCTGGTTTACTGGCTTGAGTGGCTCCGGAAAAAGTACAATCGCCTACACCGTCGAACATGAACTGGTAAAGGAAGGATACCTCGCTTACGTACTCGACGGAGATAACATCCGCCACGGTCTCAATAAAAACCTGGGATTCAGCGCTGAAGACAGAGCGGAAAACATACGCCGCATTGGCGAAGTCGGAAAACTTTTCGTCGACACGGGCATAATCACCTTGACCGCATTCATCAGCCCCTATCGTGCTGATCGCGATGCCAATCGCGAACTGCTCAATGACAGTGACTTCATTGAAGTATTCTGTGATGTTCCCCTTGAAGTTTGCGAGGAGCGAGATCCCAAGGGGTTGTATAAGAAAGCGCGGGCAGGCGAAATTAAAGGCTTCACCGGTATTGACGATCCTTACGAGGAACCGGTCAATCCGGAAATCGTGGTCAAAAATGGAGAATGCACGCCTCAGGAAGCCGCCGCACAGATCATCAACTACCTAAGCGAGCGGGGGTTATTAAAAAAGTAACTTAACCCGCACCCAAAACTGACTTAAAAGCCCGGCAGCCTTGCGGTCAGTCGGGCTTTTTTGTTGCTCCTGTCTTTAACTAAAAAACACCAACATGGCTAATGCACAGGCGCATAAAAAAGGATTCGAGCTCGCCGAAACCCGAATCCTTCCGTGTAAGGCTGACCGTCCACAAGGACGGAGACCCACAGCCTTTCACCCTGTGCTATCGTCGACGAAACAAGCCATCTTTAACCGGTCACAGCAACTTCAAACATCGGTTCTTAACGACAAAACAGACCGAAATTATTGGTACAAATAGATATTCAAAGCGTTCCTGACGAATTCTTCTATAACTCCCACAACCTTGTTTACCGGTTTATTTCCTCTCGTTTATTCCTCGATTCGCTGGTATTGTGTAGCTCATGAAAAGATTGTTTTCCGAACCTGCTGCCCTCTTGATACTCCTGGCTATCGTCGGTTTGCGCCCGCTGATAAGCGAGTCCTTTCATACCAGCCAGGTCAATGTCCCGTTCGGCATGCAGGAAATCGAAGATCCTTGCACGTACTCCACTCTGATTCTCAATCTCATCATTCTCTTGATCACCACAGGAATAACGGCAAACCGCATAATCAAACACTGCAGGCCATCCATCCCCACCGGATTGAAAATTGGCGTAGTAGTCCTTTCAGCAGCAATGGCACTTTCATGTTATTTCGCTGCAGAAAAACAACCGGCCATCAATGCCTCAATCGATCTTTTTGCCGCTTTGGCGTTATGCCTGGCGTTGGTTCAACTATTGGATAAAACCTGGAAAATAAGACTCACTCTATGCGTAGTTGCCGCCTCCGGTCTGGCCAACGTTGCCGAATGCGCTGACCAGTATTTCGTAAGTTTCGACGAAACCCAACAATGGTATAACGAACTCCAGGATCATAACCAAACCGGGCAACACGATCAGCCAGGACCATCATTTAATAAGGAATTACTCGAACAACGGATGCTTTCGCATGAAGCTAGCGGCTATTTTGCTCACAGCAACGTGGCCGGAGGTTATCTCCTTTTAACGGCTTTTGCAGCTATCGCGGTCACGGTTTGTGCCGTATATTCTAAAAACGCAGGCCGGAAAACAAATCAGATTGCCGTCGGCATTTTGGTTATATCAGCAATACTCTTCGCTACCGTACTCACCAAAGGGTTGGGGACAATTATGGCCGGTTTTGCCGGTATTATTCTTCTCGCGTCACGAGTATTGAAACCGGACTTTTACACTAAAAAACCAAAAAGAACATTTAGAACCGGCTGGATTTGTATATGCGCCGCCATATGCGTTTTTACTGTTTGGGGTATAACTCACGATGGCTTTCCACACCCTTCAATAGACTTCCGTTGGGATTACTGGACAGCGTCCGCGAAAATGTTCACCGATAACTGGCTCACTGGGGTCGGTGCGGAAAATTTCGGCGATTACTACCTGCAGTACAAACCCATTACCAGCCCGGAAGAAGTGAAAAATCCCCACAATTTCCTGGTACAAATTGCTTCTGAATACGGATTCGCCGGTTTGGCGGGCCTGA
The DNA here is from genome assembly GCA_963667855.2 of Phycisphaerae bacterium. Lineage (GTDB taxonomy): Bacteria > Planctomycetota > Phycisphaerae > UBA1845 > UBA1845. The sequence goes on from CAXXKI010000031.1 coordinate 48,673, forward strand.
TAGTAATACTCCTTTACACCACGGAATTACTTATCTGCTCACCGGTGATCAGCAAACCACAATCAGAACATGATTTACCGAAAAACCGAATATATACTTACGCGGCCGCCCTGGCTTTGCTGGTATTCCTGCCACGAATACTATTTTTGCCAAGCCAGAACCCGGCATTTGTCATCTGGACCACTACCATAGCCGGCATCCCCTGGTTAACAGGGTTTGCATTAATCTGGCTCGCTTCCAGATCACCTTGCACTGAAAACGATAGATTGATCACCTGGAGCACAGTTCTGTGCGGTGGCTTACTGGCGTTTCTACTTCAGGACACCATCAATTTCGCCCTGTTCGTTCCTGGCGCACGGACAACTTTCTTTGCCGTCTTGGCTATCCCCATCGCCATGCGTCAATCAGGGCAACCAGAAGATGGCACTAGACGTTTTTCCTTCGGCCCGTTTTGCACACCAATAGCCTTGTTTGTCATAGCCATCTTCACGACCGTTGCCTGTCTTGGTCCTCAAATACAAACCCAGAAAAACCTGCAGGCAGCCCGAAATAATTCTAAATTCCTACCCACAGGTTCCATAACCATGCATCCATGTTACCTGGCCTACACCAATGCCGCCCGGAATCGCCTGGATGCTACACCACCAAGCGAACTCTCTAAATGGCTGCTGGTAATGAGTCATTCTCTGCTGGCCAACCATCCGAACCAGGCTTATGAAACCGCCACCCTGGGACTACATACAACCGACCAGGCTATTGCCAGAGCACCTCGAAAATTCACCCTATGGCAACAAAAAGCTCTATTCCATAGTTTTATCGCTCAATTATCCGGAAAAGCAAACGAACACCAACATGCCATCAACGCGATGAACCAAGCCATAAAACTATACCCGGCCAGGCCTAAAGGTTACGTAACTCTTGGAGATTTGTACTTCACTACAAACGTATGCAGCGACTTAAAAAATGCTATTCAGCAATGGAATGGTGCTTTGGAACTCGACGACTCACGTCCAGCCTGGGAACGATTCCGCAGATTCACTGAACGGGAGCGCAGCGAAATAAAACTACGCATAGAAAACGCCATGTCACTGCTTAACGCCGGAAGCTGCATCAAAAACTAACCTCCCACTACCTGTGAAGATTTCAAACATTCAGTAGAATCGTGATATGTTCTCAGAAGACCACGCAATCAACTCCCCTGTAGAAACAGACGAAATCGTTGCCCCGCAATCTGTATTCATGCTCAGCGAATTGATTGAAGCCGAGACTCTAACTCGATTTGAAGAAGTATTCTCCAGGCTCTGTGATTCAACCGTAACCATCTGTGACGTCCAGGACAATGTCCCTGAGCATCAAAAAAAGAACTGCAAATGCCTTGATTTTGACATAACCAACTACTACGCAGCACCGGTAACCTGGAATCACCACATCCTTGGATACGTAATCCTGAAGGATAACTCTCCAGAGGAAAACACTCGGGAATTCGTAAACCTGATCGCCGAAATCCTTTCCACTTTGTGTCACCAGAGATCCAGAATCCGCCAGAGAGTTCGCGAGTTGACCGCCGTTTATGACTTGGGCGGCCTGTTCGCAGGCAGCCACGATCTCGGAGCGATCTTGAACATAGCTTCCAAACGTATCTGTGATGTTATGAACGTGAAAGCGGCCAGCATCAGATTACTCGATAGAAACACTGGTGAACTGGTCATCTCCGGTATGCACAATCTTTCCGACTGGTACCTATCCAAAGGTCGGATCATGCTGAACGATAATCCGATCGATAAAACCGCCTTTTCCGGAGAAGTTGTATACATCGAGGATGCCCGCACCGACCCCAGAGTCCGCTTTCCCGAACACACACGTAAAGAAGGTTTGGTCAGTGGGTTGGCCTGCCCCATGACTTATCGCGGGAATACCGTTGGAATTCTGCGCATATATAGCGGTAAAGTGCAGAAATTCAGCAAATTCGACGTGGAACTACTTCGCTCGGTTGCTTCTCAAGCATGTGGAGCAATCATCAATTCCCGACTCTACAAAGAATCAAAGGAAGCCGAGGAATATACTCGAAACCTCAAGCGTGCGGGGCAGATTCAAAGAAGAATGATCCCCTCCCATTCACCGGAACACTCAAGGGTCAGCTTCGGACAAGTATACATGCCTTCTCTTGATGTCGGTGGTGATTTCTTCGACTTTTTAATCCTCCCCAAGGGAAATATAGGCCTGGCAATTGCGGATGTTGTGGGAAAAGGACTTCCCGGAGCACTAATGATGGCCTCCGTTCGTTCCGCACTTCGGGCTCATGCCAAGGGTATTTTCAATATCGATGAAATTATCTCCCAGGTCAATCGCCATTTGTGCCGCGATACGCTGATGTCTGAATTCGCCACGCTGTTTTATGGCGTTTTCTCACCACACGGATCTCGATTCACTTATTGCAACGCGGGGCATAATCCACCACTGCTTCTTCGAAACGGGCAGTTCACTTCGCTCGATACTGGAGGTATGGTGATTGGTGTTATACCTGATACGATTTTTGAGAGAGCGGTTTTGGAACTGCAAACAGGTGATGTCCTTGTGTTCTACACCGACGGTGTAACGGAAGCGATGGACTATAACGACAACCTGTACTCGGTCGATCGACTGAAACAATCCATCCTGCGATATCAGAGTGAACCGGCAGCTACCCTCGCCAACCAGCTGCTCTGGGATGTGCGCCGCTTCGCCGGATTAAGCAGACAAACCGACGATATCACGATCGTAATTGCCAAGGTTGCTTGAAAAATAAAACAGAAGCGTTCCATATAGGACCAATTCGGATTTAGCCAAAGCACGCGAAATCGTGGATGAAACGAGTTAAATGAACTTACAAGAATGGCGATTTGCGAAAACCAGGCGATAAAGCGGTGACCATATCCCATCTCTTATCGACCGCGAAAACGACACGTTATTCACCCTAGCCGTTTTTCGCCTACTATAGACACGATTAAACTCTCACTTTTTGAATATCATTCCATCTTCATTCAGCCGGATTCTGATGAAAAAGAAAGTTAAGTGAGGAAAAATTTACGTTCTATGCTCATCACTACCAGCAAAACTCTCTTATGAAATAAGCCCCTTTTTGGGGCAAATAAATGAGTTTTTTCGAATTATAGGACCTTCTATTAAAGCACTAGTGAAAACTGAATATAGCATTGGAGATAGCCGTCTGGTAAAAACAGATTAACTTACGTGTCCATCGTGCCGAGAATAATTGTACAGGTGACTGGAGAACTCTTGTCGGGGCAGACAGTCATCTCCACCAACACGTGAGCACGGGACACGGTCGAGGAACCGTGTCGGGTGTGTGACGGGCCGTTTCGTTCGCCGGCGTTGGTACGGCGATCGAATTTCACCGCATGTTGTTCGCGGCGGATAAAACTGACGGGACAGCACGTCACTAATTGCTACGTTGGTTCTAAACTGTCGAGGTTGTTAAAATGCTCCGAAAAATTCCAGTTTTATTAGTCGACGATCTGCCTGTCTGCGAACAGGTCAAGCAAGTATTTACCGACTCCCGCTTCGAACTGCACTGTTTCCATGACGCCGAATCCGCCCGCAACAGCTTAAATGCTTCGCGCTACGAAATCGCCGTTGTTGATCTTCGCACAACAACGCCCGATGGTGCTAGCCTCATTGAACAAATTATCGAAGCCATTCCCAAGGCACGCTGCATAGCGGTTGTTGAACGGCCGGATATCGCTTCTGTGCAACATGCTATGAAGCTGGGATGCAAGAGTTATCTCGCCAAACCTGTATCTCCTGAAGCCGTCTTCAATGCGGTTAAGGATGTGGCACAAAGCTGTGCCCTGCTTACCCTCAGCGAAAGAGAGGTGCAACTGCGACTGTCCAGGCTTCTAAGGGCACGCCGACTCCGCCAGGAACTTACCTTGACGGAAATGGCTCACCGCATAGGTCTATCGAAAGCCCAGTTGTCTCAAATAGAACTTGGCAAGAGTTGGCCCAGCTTCCCGACCCTCAAACGAATTTCCGATGAGTTGGATCAGCCGTTCTCTGAGTTGTTCAAAGCAGTGGAAATGTCTTCCACTTAAAAGCTTGCAGAAAAACGTGCCACCCCGCACGCCAATAAAAGAATTGACACCGCCCCGAGTGACTCCGCACAAGGGGCGTTGTTTTTTACCCTTATCCCATAACCGACAACAACAACTCTATATCCTTAACAACCTGCCGGGGGCTCGATTTGGAAACATCCACTGCCACATGTGCGGTCTTGGCGTATAACTCCGACCGCCGCTGCAATATCTCCACAACTTCCTCGAATCCACCCTGCGCTAAATCGGGACGAGTTTCAGCCGTTCCCTTGTCACTGGAAATCCTCTTCCAGAGTACTTCCGCTGGAGCCGACAGCCATACAACCGTACCGTAATCGCGCAATACTCGTCGGTTTTCAGCCGACTCTATAGCCCCGCCTCCCACGCTGATAACCCTGCCCGATCCCGCGGTAGCCATCGCAATCGCTTTGCCTTCCCGTTCCCGGAAGCCCCCTTCTCCTTCCCCGGCAAAAATATCCGCTATACTGCAGCCGGCAAAATGCGCGATCATCTCATCCGTATCGATAAAAGCATCACCACGACTGTCAGCCAGCATTCTGCCTATTGTGGTTTTTCCGCTACCACGATAGCCAATTAGAACGACTCCCATATCTTTTTCCCAATAATGTCAAAGCCTATGACAGAAGATTCACCATAAGCTGTTTCATTCGTTCAATATCGGGCTGAGACCCGGTCCAGATCCTGTACTGCGCCGCGGCCTGATGCACAAACATATCCACCCCACTGGCCGTTGAACACCCCAGCGACCTGGCTTCCTTCAATAACCTGGTTTGATTGGGGTTATATACAGTATCGAAAACGATTACCCCGCTACGCAATACTCCCTCCGGCAAAGGAGAGTTATCCACTTTCGGCAACATGCCCACAGTTGTACAGTTCACCAGAATCTGCTCAGTAAATCTGGTTCGCTCCTCCCAGCGGCGGACCTTGCAGTCAAAATCGCGGGCGAGATTCTCCGCCCTGGCCTGCGAACGGTTATAAATCGTTACCTGACATCCGGAATCCACAAGACCGGCCACTGCTGCCCGGGCAACTCCACCGGCACCAAGAACCGCTACCGTCATACCTCGCCAGTTTCCTCTACCGCCTGTTACAGCATCCAAAGCCGATACAACACCGGCATAATCGGTGTTGCAGGCACTTGCCTGTCCACCGGAAAACGCGAGAGTGTTGACCGCGCCAATTCGCCGCGTCAGGGGATCTACGCTTTTCCCAGCCCACTGCATAGCGGTCTCTTTATGGGGGACCGTAATACTGAAACCCCCGATATTCAACCAATCTCGCTCCCGGCAACCATCTAAGAAACCCTTCAATTCTTCCGGGCTATCCGCCAGAAGCGGAAGGTAAACACCGTTGAAACCGGCCCTTGTAAACTGATCGTTAAAAACCGCCGGACTCAGTGAATGCCCGACCGGTGAACCAATCACTCCAAAAACCCTGGTTTCACTCCCCTGCCTGTCCCAGTTATACCTCTGCTTCAGTTGAGCAAAAGTAACCTGCCCTGGAGCAGTACCCGAATCGTCTGTAAGTGGACAAAAAGTTCCAAATGCCCCGGTTTTTCTGGCCAACACACGCGAAAGAAGCCCCTTTTCCCCCATGCAAATGGCAATACCTCGTCCGTTTTGGGACCGAACCAACTCCAGAGTAGTAAAATTCTGCCTGATATCCGTGCATTTGCAGGCCACCTTGGGAATAACCTTACGACGAAATGGTTTTTGAATCAGGTCCACCCGTTCTGCAATATCATCTGGAAAACCGTCGAAATCATGGAACGAAACAATTACTTCAACCGAGGACTCTTCCAGTTCGTTCACAAAATCGGCCAGGTGTTCCGCATCCCTCAATTCCACGTCTATCACGGCCCCGGCCGCTACAGCCTGTCCTGAGATCCGCTTCCTTTCCTCCCACGATAAATCACATTCCCCTCCTTCTGCCACACTTCTCAATGTTGCGATCCATCGTTTTTGCGGAAGCACTTGAGACAACTGGTCCCAATCGATCGTATAAGAATCCAACGCATCCAAACGAAGCTCAACCAGGTCCGCTCCCCGATCTATCGCCTCGACAGCATGAGAAATCATCTCCTCTAAAGTTGACGTAGCAATTGGAACAATCGTTTTAGACATGCAAGCCACTTAAAACTACTCCAAACTGACACTGTCAGTGGACTAAACTGTGTAAAAGAACCGAAAACCAGGCTACTTCTGACAATTCTGACACTGAAAACCGACTAGTTTTCCTGTTTTCATTCCGTCTCCAAGCCCAACATGTTCGAAATGCGATCAAAATCATCAAGAGAGTAATAATCAATAACTATTCGTCCGCGACCTTTACGACGCCCCTCCTTGATTGCCACTTTCGTGCCAACAGCTTGTTGTAGTCTATTTTCCAGATCGCTTATGTGGGGCGACTTTTCTTGCCCTTTAGTCTCTTCTTCGGATTTGCAGGCCCCCTGTTTCCTTTGCTCCTTCTGCCGCCTGACAATATCCTCCAACACCCTCACCGAAAGTGAATTAGTCACTACCCTTCGCGCCAGGTCGATCTGCTCTTCCGAGTCGTTAACCCCCAGGATGCACCTGGCGTGGCCCATAGAGATCAATCCTTCAGCAACCATTTCCTTTACCGTTTTAGGTAACTCCAGTAATCGTAAATAGTTAACAACGGTCGTTCGGTCTTCACCCAACTTGCTAGCTACGTCTTCCGGCTTAAGCGAAAACTCTGTGCAATACCTGTCATACGCGGTTGCTCGGTCTATAGCGTTGAGATCCTCGCGCTGAATGTTTTCAATAAGCGCTAACTCGAAAGCCTGGTCATCGGCCAGCTCTCTCACTACAACCGGAACCTCTTCCAACCCTACAGCTTTTGCGGCTCGCCATCGCCTTTCACCAGCTATAATCTCATACCTCACAATACCTTGCGAACTTTCACTGCTCTCCTTCTTCCGCCGGACCACGATAGGTTGCACCACTCCGCTTTGCACAATGGAACGGGCTAGACCACCTATTGTCTCCGGTCTGAAAGTTCTTCGAGGCTGGCGAGAGTGTGGCACTAACAGTGTTATAGGTAGCACGTTAATTATATCGTTTGACGTATCATCAACTTTCGTCCCGTCTGAAGGCGATTCCTCGCTATTTTCACCTTCGTATTGCAGATTAACCAGCTCAGTCTTCAACTGAACGTGCCTAGAGTCTGCTTCCTCGGTAACGGGATTATTAACCAGAGGAATGTTAACCGGTTTAGCGGGAGCATCTTTTGAAACACCTCGAACAGTTTCCGCTGATTTTCCAACAGCCACAACCATGGAATCATCCGAGGCTTCATTTTCCTGGGGTTTATCAACTGTCGTCTTGATGAGAGAGTTCAAACCCCTTCCCAAACGTCTTTGTTCCTTAGCCATATAAACCTCCGGAAAAACGCCCCAAACACTCCATGTGAATCCATAAAGTGGTTTACTAGTACTGTTTCACGTGAAACTACCTCAGGATGGACCTCGTGTAAATCTCTTTCTTGAAGAAAAGTACACGATTTTAGAAAGACTAAGCCTGGAGCGGGGTCACCTTCGAACTACGAGCTTCGATTACGCTCGAACCACTTTATCAATCAATACTCCGTTTCCAAAATATAGCGAAGTGCTGAATCACATCAAATCGCCCACCAGTATACAATAACTACTATCACAATCACCAGAGATGAGTTATTTCAAGAAACCATACAGCACTCACAAAACAAGGAGGAGAAAGCAGTTTAAGATTCTAAAATATCACTCATAAACGGAGGGAGTTTCTTTATAGAAGGGCGGCAGTAAACTCCCGAATTCGATGCCTTGTAATAGCTAGTTATACCTAGCTGGACTTGCTGCGGGACCAACTCGGGTATTACTGATCACTGTTTGCTTAAAAGCATATAGACTAACAAGACATCTACTAATCTATATCTTTTACCTGACAGGCGTGTTTATAGGCCACTCTATAGTACATAGAACTCCTCCGGTAAACAGTCTAACCTTCGTATCGATCACTAACACACCGAAATCTCAGCAACTACTTCACAAAAAACATGAGATACTTCCCACTGCTGTTTCACGTGAAACAAGCGCATCGCAATGCTCCCAACGAAAGTAAGACCTACCGCACAACACGATCTTCTAAAGCACCTTGAGTAGCCTCGTTGTTTTGAACTCCATCTTCCCGTGCAATCCGATTTAGCTTGCAGCAATACCCTAGCACTCAATCTAGAAAGTATAGTATTGTGTAAGCCAAGCTTGACGGTTGCTCAATCAAGTCACTAATCCAAACCGGACAGGGGGCGGACAAAACTATAACGCAATCCACCAAGCTGAAACGAACTGGAATGCTCACTTAAACACCGATGCAGAAACTTGATGACTATATTTATCTTGATAATCCAGTCTCCTCAGCCAATATCAACGCCAGAATAATCGAAAGCTGGTATCAATTACCAACTCCTCCTAAACACATGCTGCGCCAATCATCAATACCACCTAAAGCACCACGTAGACTCACGCAAACCAACCACCTCAACTAAGACTCTCTAAATCAAATACTAAACACTTTAGTATTTATATTTAGACCAAAATCTGCGATATTACGATATTCTTTAATTCTTTGATAATTACCTGATTGTATCTAACAAGAGTTGTTGCGTGTAACCGATGCAGTGTTAGAATGGCCCGCTTATCCGAATTGCGGAAAGTTACCAATGAAACTCACAGAAATTCTGTCTGCTGATTGCATAAAAGTACCAGTTCAGGCTACCGACAAGACAAGCGTTATTACCGAACTCGTGGATTTACTCGACCAGCGAGACAAACTCTCTGATCGTAATGCTGTCCTCCAGGCAGTCCTTGAACGAGAAGCTACTCGATCCACCGGTATCGGCTACGGTCTTGCTGTGCCTCACGGCAAATGCAGCGGTTGCCCTAAACTGACAATGGCCATAGGAAAACCGGCCTCTCCTGTCGATTTTGGCAGTACCGATGGTAAGCCTGTCGAACTTATAGTTCTCTTAGCAAGCCCGCCAGACCAAACCGGGCCACATATTCAAGCGCTGGCAAGAATATCCAGGCTGATGCTGATGGAAGATTTCCGGACGCAGATTATCAACGCCAAAGATGCACCAGCGGTATTCGATATAATTACCAAGCACGAAAAATAGCCGCTTTCAATGCTGTTATCACTCCCGATGCACGATTGCTGTTCCAATCAAATGCGCGCAAAAAAACAGATGGGCTTTAAATACCCATCTGTTGAAAATCCACTGGGAACAATGCGTTCAACTACGCTTCTATTTTATCAACAACAACCCGCAGGTATTTTTGACGATGGCCCTGCTTCCGCCGGTAGTTCTTGCGCCTGCGGAACTTGATGATGGTTATTTTATCACCCTTGACTTCGCCAACGATAGAAGCGGTAACCTTGGCACCATCTACGTAAGGCTGTCCCACCTTTACATCAGTTCCATCGCTGAGCAGGAGCACTTTATCAAACTCCACAGCGTTCTGATTCTCATCAAGATCATGCAATTGCACGTCAAGCCTGGTTCCTTGCTCCACCTTGTATTGATGAGCACCATCTTCGATGATCGCGTACACGTTCAACACTCCTGCTTATTGGCCTTTGGATAGAGCACTCAGCTCAATGCCAGCCTCTTAAACTTTTCGACAAACGAGCCTCGCATTGTGTCACAGTATTCTAGATCCGTCAAGACATGGAAAACTGAACTCAGCTATCAGCTAACTTACTAATTTATAGGAAGTTAACATTAACACCCGGATTATCTCTGTCGTGTGATTTTTCTACCCTACTATTCTACCGACACTCACTTCGACTAGTGGTGGCCGAAGAACCCCTTTCCGAAGAGGCCTGGAACCCTTTTCTTTGCTATGACTTTGTCATCACTTGTATAGCCCATCAATGCTTTCGGCAATAAAAAACCTTCCCACACTTGCATCAGTGCTTTAGTGATCATATTATCACAAATTAATAGATGACCGAAAAAGAAAAAAAAATCTATGAGTTGAAGGCCCAGGTAATCGCAGCTGCCGGTAACCCGATTCGCCTGGCGATTATCGAATATCTCGGAAACGAAGCCAAATGCGTATCCGAGTTAGCCGAACTTGTTGATGCCGAAAGATCAAATGTATCGCGTCATCTGGCAGTGCTGCTAAAAGCCGGAATAGTCACTCAACGCAAAAAAGGCGTCAAGATAATCTACTCTTTGCAAACTCCATGCCTGCTAAAGTTCGTTCATTGCATAGAAGAAGTTGTGAAGAAAAGGGTTAGCGAGGAAAACGCGATTATCCAGCAGATGTAAAAGTGAAAACACGGAAAATAAAAACTATCCGTAAACAAGGAGAGCTTAGACATGTCTGAATGTTGCGATGCCAAGAAAAAGGAACCAACGATTCTATTCTACTCATGCTCTGGTGGGGCGAACGTAGCCGAAATAGCGGACAGAACTGCCAGGACACAAATGTTTGCCGGCAAAGGAACCATGTTCTGTCTGGCTGGGTTAGGAGCTGATATTGAAGGAATGATCAACACCGCTCAAAAAGCTGATCTTAATATCGTAATCGACGGCTGTAACATAGACTGCGCCAGGAAAATATTCGAACGACAGGGCGTAACCAATTACAAGCATCTCCGGGTAACCGATATAGGTATTGAAAAGGTAAAAGGAACCAGCGCCACCGATGAACAGGTCCGTAACGTAACGGCAAAGGTTGATGAATTGCTGGCAGAGCGTTCAAACTGATTGTTTTATCAATCAGTTTGTTTACCGGAGGAAGATACGGGACAACCAACCACCCGTACAAATACGGAAAAACAATCAGCCGATGTCACAACCTTAGATCACGCACCTGTGTGGCTATGCGGTCAGTATACGATCGAATATTGCCAGGTGAAACAGCGGGATATTGCAGTTAATCAAAAACCGACCGATTTCCACCAGTCAATAGACAACGGAATACTCCTGGATTTTGTTTTTCCCACACCTGTCTCGTTAATTACTGGTAAAGTTTTCAACGCTTCCCGCCATTTAGCAACCCCCTGCCCATCACCGGTTTTTTCGCAAGCGACGATCAGACTTTTTATCGCCGCTGCCAACTGCCGCTCCGCTTCCCGTTTCTGTATCCCCAGTTTCGTCGGAAGATCACGATGGCCCAGTACTTTTTCCAGGTTCGGAATACACTCTTCGAGATGCGCTTTAGCCTCGTTGTATTGCCCCAGGAAGACCAGGCATTGACCTAGAGAACTTCTGGTACAAGCGATAAGTCGATGGTCTTCTGGCAATGCAGCACTGAATATATCAAGAGCTTTTCGCAAACTTACAATTGCCGCCATCGGATTCAACTGGGCTATTTTTATTAAGCCCCAATAATATAAAGACTCACCAACCAACCAATGTTTTTCCCATAACCGATACTCGCATTCCGACAATACCTCTTTAACGCAATACTCTGCCTTGAAATAGTCTGACCGATTCAGATATACCATGGCGGAGAAAAGAAGCATTTCAGAATAATCCTTCTCTGTGAAGGAATTAAATACCGCTAACGTATATTCAATAGCATCCTGACAACGATCATCAGCCAGATCTAAATTGCCATTAATGAAATGGACAGTAGCCAGGTCTTTAAATGATTTAATCCACATTTCACACTGAATATTCCATGCAGTAGCGTCCCAATATACCTGGAATTCATTTAAACCTGCACGCCAAAGCGAAACATAATCATTGCGATTATCACTAGCGCGGTGAGCCAACGACTCCTTTATAAGCAGCTTCGCTCCATATCCCTCTTTCCAACCCGATCTAATCAACCAGGCCCTATGATACCAGCTTGCGGCTTCCTCGAATCTGCCGGTAATGTACATAATATCGGCAATACTCAATATCGTTACCGGTAGACGCAAATCATCAGCACCAAACAACTTCGTTCGAATCCTGAGAACCTCTCGGAAAAGTGCTTCCGATTTTTCAAACTCGCCGAGATTATCGTGATGGACGGCCATGGAATGTAGTATACCGGCCACAGAAACGCTTTCGTAACCATTGGCTTTAATCGCAGTTTCCAGCGATAAATCCAGCATTTCCTTGCCTTCAATAAAATAGCCAGCAGATGATAATGCTTTACCAAATCCTTCCAATTCATCATACGTTGGCTTTAAACCAAGTTGCTCAAACATTGAAAACGATTGCCGATACACTTCTATCGCATCCTGGTATTTATGATATTTACTCAGAAATGCTCCGTAAGCGGCATATCGCCGGGCTGACTCTATATTGTTTTCACCCAATATCTTCTGATATAATTCGATATTTTGAAGAATAACCTTACCTAGCCGGTATTTGTATTTAAACATCATCAACGCGGCTACCAGATCATCATTACTCCTGGCGTATTCAATGCTCTCGGAACCATATATCTCTTTACATATTTCGTCAGCTTTTTCGAGATGAAACCTGGCTTCTTCATATAAGCCCAATCCCAAGTATGTTTGCCCGATAGTGCGATGCACGGCCTCACATACTGCAGGTTCACTACCCAACTCAGTATCAACGCGTTTCGATGCCTGGTCCAGTACCTCACGTACCGTTACGTCACGCCCTTCGTTTTCTGGATTCGCAGCAGCGAGCATGTCCTGCAAGAACTGCCGAATCTCATTGGCCTTCTTCAGTTCAGAATTCGCTTTGGCTGTCGCGTTTTCAGCTACCAACGCCGCTTTCTGAGCTCGGAACATCGCCGTCGTCGTGCCAATCACTCCTGCAACCAGGATCAAGAACGCCAGAACAGATACGGTTACTACTGACTTATGCCGAATAATAAACTTACTTGCCACGTAACCCAGCGAATCCGCCTCAGCCACGATTGGTAATCCACCAAGGTAGCGACGAATATCTTCTGATAGCTGCTCTACGGATGCGTAACGACGCTCTGTCTCCCTGTGCAAAGCCGTCATCACTATCGTATCAAGATCTCGCTTCAGTAATTTCCTAAGCTTATCGCGAGTTATATTTCGGCTTGCACATACGGCCTCGATACTTGCTACTGTAGTCTCACCTTCAAGAGTCGTTGTATCCCGACGAACTGAAGCACTTGGACGCTCAGGATCGGATTGAATTATCTGTCGCTCTATTGAATTACGGGATTGCGTTTCACAAGAATACGGACTCCTGCCGGTCAGCAATTCATATAGAACTACTCCCAGCGAATAAACATCCGTCGCTGTTGTCATAGCCCGACCCATTATCTGTTCCGGACTCGCGTACCGGGGAGTCATCATCTTCATTGATGACACCGTCGTTACCGTCATCCCCGATGATTCATTACCTAAAAGTTTCGCTATACCAAAATCCAGCAGTTTCGGAATGCCTTCCGGAGTTACCAGGATGTTGCCCGGCTTGATATCTCGATGCACTATCAGGTTTCGGTGTGCGTATTCAACCGCTGAGCATACCTGGCGGAACAGTCTTAATCTCGCGACTATCGACAGTTTTTCCCGGTCACAATATTTGTCTATCGGGACACCATTAACGTATTCCATCACTAGGTAGGGTAAACCATCCCTGGTTGTTCCACCGTCCAGCAGCCTTGCTATATTAGGATGATCCAGAGAAGCCAACGTCTGCCGCTCGGTTCGGAAACGGCGAAGAATCTCTTCCGTATCCATTCCACGCTTGATCAGTTTGACCGCTACCTCTTTTTCGTATTCACGATCATCGCGAACGGCACGGTAGATCTGACCCATTCCGCCCGAGCCTATACACTCCAACAGCCGGTATTTACCTACTCGTTCCGGTGGGGGGGAGGATGCTCTCGCAGCGTTATCCAACAGGCTGTTACCCGTAAACTCCTGCGGTGGTTCCAGGTAACTGTCCTCGCGATGGGCTGCTAAGAGCTTTTCTACCTCTTTGCGTAATGAAACATCTTCTCCGCACGCTTGCAATAAGTATTCGTTACGAGCGTCAGACGGTAAATCAAACGCCTCTTCAAAGAGTTTTCTGATCTTAAGCCAGGAATCGCGATTCATTACGAATTGTTTCACCAAGTTCCTCTCGAAGCCACGCCTTGGCGAATCGCCAATCACGTCGCAACGTCCGATCTGTAACTTTCAGCACAGTGGCGACATCCCCCAGCCGTAAACCGCCAAAAAAACGAAGCTCAACCAGGTGAGCCAACCTGCCATCGATTTCAGCCAACTTTTCCATGGCCTCGTCGAGCTGCAAAAGATCACAAATGTGTTCCTCATAAGCTAGAATCGTCTGGTCCAAGGGAACTCGCTTAGATTCACCTCCACGTTTAATCGCCGCTCGCCGTCGGGCGTGATCGATAAGAACTGAACGCATTACCTTCGCTGCCAACGACAATTGTACAGATCGATCCAATTGGCTTAGACAGGGGTGGTCAACCAAACGCAAATAAGCTTCGTGTACAAGAGCTGTTGGCTGTAACGTGTGGTCAGATCTCTGAGAGCTGAGTAACTGATGAGCCATCCCTCGCAGGCTGTGGTACAAATCCTCATTCCACCGAGGCGGATTATTGTCTGAGTTAAGTACCATTCATTCCCCGCTTGAAAAAAAACGCGAAAAAATTTTCCGCTTCTAATCCGAATTGCGTTTGGACTAGTGGAGGCGGACAGCGAGTCGCTTTCAAGCGTTCTAGTTTATCAAACCATGTGGAGGCTTCCAAATAGATCGCCGAGGCAAAGATTTGACACACTTGTTTTCGAGAAAATGTCGGGGTTATCGACTATAACCTTGCTCCTAGTGCGCCGGCTGCTCATTGCACGTGCATGGGCAGTCGGCGCCACCATTTCACATCATATAGAATATAAGCACCACAATATCACCCGTAATTAAAATATATAAGTACCACCTTAAACACATCTAAAACTGTTCAGAAATCAGGAGAGGGCTAAATCCTTACCAAATGCTTTAGCTCGAACTGAAAGTTCCTGATCCGCCCTAATATCGTCCGATGTGGTTAAGTTTGTAACAACAAGAGTACCGGCCCATTTACAATTAGCGAACTCACACGTTCGCCGAAAAACCTGTTCAACCAGGTCGGCTCCGTCGTTTTCACTTCCACCGGCGGTTATTAATGCGGCCATCTTCCGCCCCTCAAGCAGCGATTTGATATTGCCATCCTCTCCGAATTTGAACATGCAGAAAAAACGATCCATAGCCATCTTGATAGGCCAGGCCGGCGACCAGCAGAAAACCGGCGTACACCACAGAATGAGTTCTGCAGCAAAAGCCTTTTCGATAACCAACATCATTCCGTCATCAATATCGCAACCGGGTCTGTCGCTTTCACTTTGACACTTATAGCACTCCAGACAGCCGGTAATGTTACTTAAGCCGGCGATTTTAATGGTTTCAACACAAGCATCATTAGCTTCGGCCCCGATTAATACATTATCCAGCACAGCCTGCGTGTTTCCGTTTCGTCGCGGACTACCTTGGATAGCCAGAATCTTCATTGCTTTTCGCTCCGTGTTGTTCGTATTTGAACAAATCAAATCATACACATACCAGGCAATTGATCTGTTCTAGTCAGTATAATTCGCTTGAAAAACGGCAAAATCAGCCAAGTCCACATCATGATCCGGTTCAAAATCAAACGCATTACAAACGCCTGTAACAGAACCTTTTTGTGGACCAGTCATACAGTCCGCAAATACTTCATAGTCGTCAGAATCAACATCACTATCACCGTCAACATCACCGCGAAGAACTGGGATTGCCAGGTACAATTCTTCAGCAAATGAATACCCTGCAGCTAATGCTACCAGGCCTACATTGTTGATGCTGGTTTGCATGCCTCCGGCGGGAACATCACCTTGACCATTCAGCAGGGTGAAGCTGTCATCAAATGGATCAAAATAGTAAATGGAATCACGCCATAACGTGATTTCCCCGCGATTGGATAGACTATTATAACTTCCCGAGGCCGAGGCTGCCGGGAAACCAGCCAAGCCGGACAAGTAATTGAATTCCCCTGTAGCAGCTTCGTAAAAAGTCACTTCACTCGCTGAAACCAATAGTAAATCCCCGTTATCATTGAAATCGAGATAGCAGCCAACCATGGTTCCCGGCCCTCCGGGCAGATCCGTTATGTTCGTCGTGACGCCTGAGTTCAGATCATAGACGTAAGCATCGGGGAAACCCATATAAACTACCTGGTCAAGATTATTGATTCTGTTTTCCCGGCCATGTGTCGGATACCCAGGCTGGTCCGTTACCTTTTGAAACACTCCCAGCGCATGATCATAAACGTAAATATCGCCGAAGTTATGATCGCCCGAATGGAAAGACACCTTCTTACCATCATTCAAACCGTAACAATTATACGGAGAATAAGCTTGCGATATTTCCGGCGCCCCAGTAAGACCTGAGATATCCGTGAATGACTGCGAATTCGCTTCAAACAACCAGATATGCTGAGTTGTGTTTTCCCAAAAGACAATATCACCTGAATTATTCAACCGCGGAAACCTGCCCGTAGCCGGAGCACCAGGCAAACCGGTTATATTTACGATTATTTCTTCGCTTCGATCAAAAAAGTAAACGCCATCATCTTTGTAAAATGCCACATCTCCACAATCGTTTATACTGGGCGCGTTTCCCTGCCCCGGACTACCGGAAAAATCGGTGATGTTTACAAACTCAAAATCCTTTCCCATTGCGGCCTCGGCGACCCAGCCGGAAACGATAATTGCCGAAACGAATAAAAAACACGCCCCAGACATTTTACCATTAAACATCAAGAACCCTCCTGCCTTCTTCGATTAACCATAGTGAACCATCCATAACCACCAACCAGAATACTCTCCCAACAGCCAGGTGTCCGAGCAAACTACCGGCCCGGCCCATCCTCTCAACTACTCGTACTGCTGATAAACTGTCTGGCGAGTTAAACCCAGCGAATTTTACGACAAAGGGTCACACTTTTGATATAATTACTTCCGGAAAAACGAACTAAACAGGAAGCACACGAAATGGACCAAAAAGAAAAGACCATCGCGATAATCGGAGCGTCAAACCAGAGAGAAAAGTACGGAAACATTGCCGTTCGCACCTATAAAGACGCTGGCTGGACCGTATACCCAGTCAATCCAAAATCGGAAAACATCGAAGGGCTACCTGCTTACAAACAAATAGAAGATGTACCTGCTCCGATCAACCGAATCTCTGTCTACCTTCCCCCGAAACGTGTCCTTCCCCTTCTGGATAGCATCGCCCAGGCAAATCCAACCGAACTATGGCTCAATCCTGGGACTGAAAGCCCGGAAGTAATTCAGAAAGCAAAAGAGCTGGGACTCAATGTCATTCAAGCCTGCAGTCTACTCAATAACAATCGACCACCGTAACTTATTACAGTACAATTAGTTACAAACACATCGAACCCAATACGCCTTCCGCGAAAAAATCTTTTAGCAAACCAAAATACTCGGCTGCTTCCATCGAATACCTCTACGTACCTGGCATAGGGTGCCGGGCGAAGGTGAATATCATGTACCGGTTTCCTTAAAGCAAAGGGAGCGTAGCCATGAACCATAATGGACCCGTAATAGTCAAGAAATCCAGCTTCCTCAGTGCTATTGCCTTTGGCTTTTTTGGAACATTGGCGATAGTGATAATCTGTGCGGCTTCAGTAGCGTTCTACGCCGTAAACGTCATAGATCGAAAGACGAATGACATTCTCAACCTGGGAGGTAATATCATTGCCGCTCTACCTGAGCTGGAAGAAGCACTGCCCCCGGTAGTATCAGACGCACTGAATGACCGTCGAGCCCCCGACTATCGCCAGAAGGTCAATATCACCGCCCGCTTTATCGCAGGCGAACACAAACACAGCAACAAAGTAGTCTTTGACGTTTCCAATAATGGCGATGAACTTATTACTATGCTGGCCTTAAGAGGCACGTTGCTGGATGAGTCAGGAACGATTGTTCGCTCGTTTATAAGTTATCCGGCTACTCCACTCGCAATCGATAATGATTGGCCGGGGCCACTCATGCCCGGATCGAACCGGCAGATAGGGATTAACATTTATCACAACTCAGACCTCACTAACGGAAAAGTCACCGTGGAGCTGGCCGATCTGAGAGTCTGGAACAACACTGCAAACAAACAATCAAGCATAAATCCGGAAACGGAGAAACTTCTGGTGTCTCTGCCGCAACTTGACGGAAACTGACGTTTTTGACCATCGCAATTGAAATAATATCCCGTATCCGACGTGTACGGGATATTTTTGCCATAAATGTCACTCTGGCATTCATGACATTCATGCCAAGACTGACACTATGTCATAGCTTTATTAACACTTGACTATGCTTTTCCGCTTATTGACAAACAACCAATAAAAAACGCCAGAAGTTATCTGGCGCTTTCAGACTTACTTTTTGATCACTGATTCAAAATCAGTTTCCGGATACTTTTCTTTTCGCTTCCGCAATCAAAGCTCGGATGTCTTCAGGGCTTAACCGGCTTCGTGCCGGCTGAACGGAAGACCGGGACGGAGTTTGCGAACCAGGCATTACCGATGCTGCGTTCATTCGTTTAACAGAGGTTTCAGAGGTGTTCGTCTTTACCGGATTTTCCGCAACAGCCACTCCACCGTCCCGTTTGTCCGAACTTTTATCGTTTTTTATCGATCCCGCATCTTTGCGAGCAGCCTCACCATTAGATATTTTTTGTTTCTGGTTATCCTTGGCTGTGTCAGCTAACCTGCGAATAGCGGCCACATCATTGATGTTGATAGATGGCTGCGATTTCAACTGTTCCGGTACCGGACCTTTGGTCAGATCCGGAATAGAAACCAGGGGATGAGTATCTTCCAATGAAGGAACGTGCTTTAAAGTTGAAGCAAGCCGACTTTGAGCTCGATGTCCTTCCTCAACCCACTGCTTAATGTTTTCCGTTGATCGATCAGCATTAGCAATTACAGTACTCAACAGTTTTACGCGTTCATTAGCTTCCAGGCTGGCTTGCGATATCCCTCGGAATACACGTTTGACGGCCAGGCAGACATTATTCAGTTCCTCAGCCTGATCACGAGCGTTTTGCATAATCTTCATCGGTTCAGCGAGTGAATCCTGTAAGGTCTGTACTCGCGGTTCCAATCCCTGGGTAACCTTAACCAATTGAGTAACCAAAGATGTCGTCTTGTTCGCTTTGGCTTCCTCCTTGTGAATCGTATCCACGATATCTCGCGCTGATTCAACAAGACTGTCTATCTGTGAAGCCTGTTCCGCCAGGTGGTTTTCCAGAAGCTTACCAGACTCATTCGCACCATTTAACTGTTCACAAATGCTGCGAGCTTCTTCGATTTCCCTGGCGAATTCTTCGCACAATTCGTTTGCGTCTTTGTGATTATTCGAGAGTTCTTCAAGCCGAACCGCACATTCGTCAGCTTTGGTAACTGACGCCTCGATACCGGCTTTGATGATCTCAGCTTTTTCGTTCAAGCTCGAGAGAGACTCCATCTTCTCGTGTGTCGTGGTAGTTAACGACCAGATATCCCGAATCATGTGATCGATCTGCTCTTTGCAGGTCTTGGTTTCAGCAAGAATAGCTCGACCGCTGGTATCCATTCCTCGTAAGTTGCTTGCCGTTTCTGTAGCTGACGCAATCTGTTCCTGGATAGTACCAGCCGCTGATGCAACCGTACCATTTATCCTATCCCTGGCCTTGTCAGCTACATCTCGAAGTGTTTGAGACAGGTTTCTGGCAATACCCTGGGCAACAGAATCAATTTCTTCCGCACTGGTTGCCGTATTGGTTTGCACCTGATCGGTGAACAACTTGATCGCTTCTTCCGTCTTCTCGTTAACATCCACTATTGCACTGGTGCTGGCTGCCCTTATAGCATCAACAGTATCCAGGCAGGTCGCTGTTGCTTCTTCCCTGGCTTTGTTAACCTGTTCCTCAGCAATGGACTTTGCCGTACAAATAGCTTCTTCAATCTGCTTCTTGATGGTCTCATGCTTTCGAGATCCCGATTCAACCGCTGAATCGATACTTCCATTGAGAGAAGCGGTCGCGTCTTTAATCTGATTTCTGCATTCACCAAGCAGGACTTCCGTTTCAGCAATGGTTTTCTCAATACCATGATCCACGACTGACGAAACTGTTTCTTCAACCCGCTTAATCTGTTTCTGCACAGAACAGAGAGTGGCAGACGCAGTGGCCTCGATATTAATCGCGTATTCCTGAGCCTGAGCCAGCTTGTTTTCACTCTCTTTCAATCGGGCCAAAGCGGACTGAGCTCCGCGAACAGCGTTTTCCGCCGCGTCTCGTGCCCCTTTCTGGGTATTGATTACGGCTTCCAACTCGGATAATCCGTTTTCTAAAAATTCTTTGCCTTCATCAGTAATCTCACTTAGAGACCTTCTGCCATTATTAACAACCTTGCTTAAAGACTCTCTGCCATTATCAGCAATCTCTTCCAAAGATTCTTTACCATCATCGATAATTCCACTTAAAGATTCTCTACCATCGTCGATAATGCCACTTAAAGATTCTCTGCCGTCGTCGGCAACCTTACTGATGGAGTTTATTGAGTCCTCGCGCCGCTGCTCGATTGCTGCCTGTATTTCAGCACCAACCTGTTCAAAGTTACTGATCGTTTTTTCGTTGAGCTCTTCAACCGACCGAGTTATCTCCGCTCCAAGATTGTCAATGGCATTGATTGCTTCGCGTTTGAGTTTGTCTGCGCTTTCAGTTTCCGTAGAGAGAGTTTTAACCGCAAGCATCGCCCTGCGTATAGTAGTGTGCATTCTCGCAGTAGCTTCAGAAGATCCCTTGATAGTCACTTCCGCCACTTTTTGAGCGGATTCCATCTCCGACATCTTCTTTTTGTACCCTTCGGTCTGCTTGTCAACGGTTTCCAGCATGTGGCGTGCAAGAGCCCCGGCATTGGTTATCTTGTCACGTAATTGATAGAAATCCTTATAAGCCACATCTACCTTTTCCCGGCTGTCTTCCAGAAGCGCGGAATGCTCTTCTTTTAAACCGGTACTCATTTCGCGAACCTGCTTCAGCGTATTCATTGACTCAGCGTGGGCATCGCTGATCTCAGCCCTGATCTGATCAATCTGTTCAGTAACAGCTTTCCGGTTTTCTTTAAGAATGCCGTGGCGTTCCGCTCTCAAGGAATCGATCATACTGCTGAGTTCTTCACGGCGGACGGATAACTCATCGAACATATTCTGAAGGTGTTCGCGTTCCTCGATTGCCGACTCTCGAGAATCTTCAACCAGACTACCGACCTGTTCACCAACCGCTTCCAGTTTGTGATGTATTTGTTGAGCAGTATCCAAACTGGTCAAAAGCAGAGAAATCCGCTCCTCTGATGATTTCTCAACCTGAAGAAACTCGCTTGCTTTTTCCTTCAGAGTATTTTCAACTTCCTGTGCTTTGGAAACCGCTTTTTCGAGTTTTTCCAGCGTTTCAGAAATCCGATCATTCTGCTCTTCAATTAGAAGTTCCACCTCTTCATGGCGAGACCCTGCCGACGAATTTGCCTGATGAACCAACTCATCAGCTTTGGTTTCCATCCGACGAATCCGCTCTTCCATTTCCGCCAATCGTGCCGGAGCGGCCTCGAAAAGATCCTCGATCTTCCGTACCAGTGGCTCAAGACTCAGAATATCGGTAGTTGGTATACCAGGGACACGTTCGAGAGAGCTTTCGGCCGGTTTTCTGGTGTTTTCTTCCTGATGGCTATGGTTTTCATTTGTTCCCATCGCATCATTCTCCTTGCAGCACTTCAGTACGACCTGCTCGTCGATTTCATGTAAATGGTTTTCAGCAGCATAAATCAGTGCTTGATTGGCAATTTCATTAATTAGTCGAGGCCGCCCGTTGGATTCCGATGCGATACGAGACAACGCATCTGCAGTAAAAGGGTTATCGTTACTACCTCCCGCTTTTAACCGGGAGATGACATAGGAGTTAACTTCCTCAACCGTCAGCTTGGATATTCGGCAGACTCTTTTAGCTGGGTTATTCAGTACGCTGACATCGGGTTTCGCTAATGGACGGTCAACAGAGTTTGTTGCTAACAGTACAATGCCGAGTTTAACTCCACTTTTTGACATTGCCGTTACCAGCCGTTCAGCGATTAACAATTCCTCTGTACAAAGGTTTTCAGCCTGGTCGATTAAAACCGCGCAATAGGACTGAGATTGCCCAACTGCATTTTCCACGATCCGGCCAATACAATACTCCTCATCGCATTTTTCGTCAGGAGCGTTTAAACGGAACCCTGCACAGATCCGGGCAAGCAGATCATTCGGACCCGATGGAGGCAATGACAGTGATAGACACCCTCCAGTCTCACTAAGCCTTTCTGCTAACACCTGACTCAGTATGGTCTTCCCGGAACCGGATCCTCCTTGAACCAGGATTATGCCACCATGATTCTGCAGTTGTGCTGCAACCTCATCGAGCACAGCTCGGTGAGTTGAAGATTCATAGAAGAATCGCGGATTAGTGGTTTCCTCAAAAGGTGGACAATTCAAGCCAAATTGCTCAAAGTACATATCCTGTTCCCTCGTATACTACGGGAGTAGCTACACATTCGAGCCTCGCTGTCTGAATCCAGCTCCGATCTTTGAAAAACGGCTCTTAACCTTAGGAATATCGGAACCTTACCAGAGCACCTGAAGTTATCGGTCGACGTGTTGTTCAATGGTTCCTATATCTGTTCAACAAGCGCAAAACCTGCGCTGATTACCGGACTAAAACGAGGAAAAAATTACCCACAACCCCAATGATATCGTATCTGAAATATTGGAGGGTTCTGCTCGCCTGGAGACCGGCAGAACCAACCAGTCCAGTAGGGGAAGCGCGTAAGGGAAAGGAGTAAACTATGATAGGGCTCGTGAATGCAGCAGGTGCGTTCCAGACACCGCGGGTCCAGACATCGGAAGGTCCGATATCCAACAGTGGGGAATTCGGAACTCCTCCGATGTGGGTGGTACCTCACGAGGTGGTACGCGAGGAACGTGAAACAACAGCAGCAATTGAACCAATCGAATTCGAACAACCTCAACCCGAATCCAATGTAGCCTCACCGCAAGAACAAAACGCTGCGCCGGCAGCTACTCAGCCGGTAACACCAGAGTCTACAGAGAATCAAACAGTGGATGAGTTGGGAACCGTGTTGGACATGACGGCATAGTGCAGCACGAATTGTAAACGCGTGAATTCGATTAATGCTGGTTATTCGCCGAAAAAGAGCGACCAAGCGAAACAGAGGATGTCTGTGAACCGAGCGTTATAGACAAGGGGGGAATGTACGCCCTATCCGGCAAGATCCCGGAACGCTTGGATCTGAGACAATACCCCTTTTTCAACTTCAACTTTCAGAACCATATCTGCACTCCGATTTGACATAACACGATCAAGTTCTGCCAAAAGTGACTTCAAGCCATAATATTGAGAACGGCGCAGGTTTCCGTCTTTTCCTGAAGTACACATTCCTATCCGAATGGTCCCTGTTTCCTGAAGTGATTTCTGCTGCTTCCAGGTCGGATCAGCTATAACCTCTCCGCTGCTTGTTATCAGAAAATGAACACCCGAACTTTGCCGTGTTGCGGCAAGAGACAAGCTGCTATTGGGATCAGATACCGGAATAATCGTCGCTGACTTCCAGGTTGGAACTGGCTCTGAACAGTTTGCTACAGCAAGCTGAGCTCGGCTTCGACATTCTCTCTCTGAAAGATCGTCCTGGACAAGATCAATATCCGGTTCAAGCCAGCCAAGAAAAGCCGCTCCGCCAGTCATTGAACATACCAGACAGGCCAAAACCCGGAACATCCGTGTCCGCTGATCACTCTGCACTTGCTTATCATCCGTGATAATTATTATCGCTTAATGCCGAAATACTGCCGCACACCCGCCAATATTAGTTTCCTTATCGGTCCGTTATAAAGATTTTGTCCGGCAAAACTCACTCACAAATTAACAGTTTTTTCTCCCCATGAGGAACAAGGGAAAACAGCAAATCCAATACTAGCTTAACAGCTTAAAGCTACTTGATGTATGTCTTATAAACATCTCCCCTATATCTTGATACTACTCACCTAATACTACCGACGATCGACAATATGACAACAACCATATCACCCACATTATCCATCAAACTAGGGGAGGAAACCTGTTATTATCACACCTATTGTTTAATAGTAACCAAGGTGGAAACACGATAACTGACAACGATACATGGCAAACCTGAGTATAATACAAGCTGGTAATCGGAAGCGTCTCTTCGCTTGGATGGTCTGGTCATGAATGATCTATCATGGACATGCCCGCACTGTCGCGAACATTCGTTCGTACCTACTGCTACGGATGATCGCATCATCGTGTGCGAATCCTGTGAATTCATCTTCGCTAAACAGGAACCGCAAACCGACGAAAGCACCTGGCGACAACAGGCCCAACTGTTCGACCACGACGGCAAGTCCTTCCCTTACGTCAGGTCTGATCGATATCGCGTTATCCGCTCAGTTGCGTCAGGTGCCCAGGGGAGAATCCTTCTGGCTCATCATTGCCATCTGGACCAGATATGCGTTCTCAAAATACTTGAAGTCGAAAAAGAGTGGAAGGAGTTGGCTACCGCAAGACTGCAGGCCGAAGCTCGAGCAGGGGCTATGGTCAATCATCACAACGTTGCTCGTGTACTTGATTGCGACAGCGTTGAAGGAACCTGGTATTTCGCCATGGAATACGTGCCCGGAGAAAACCTGCGAAAGATAATCCATGCAACCGGAAAAATGTGTTGGCCACAGGTTGTAGAACTGGCTACTCAAATAGCCGACGGGTTAGCGGCCATTCACGCTGTCGGACTAATCCATCGCGACATCAAGCCAAGCAACATCATGCTTCGCAGTGACGGTGTACCGAAAATCATGGACCTCGGATTGGTGAAAATGGATTCCCGTCCGGGAGACATGACCCTTACCCATGACGGTCAGGTTCTGGGAACGCCTTATTACATGCCTCCCGAACAATTTGAAGGTAATAAGGAGGTAACGCCCCGCGCAGACATATACTCATTAGGCGCGACAATGTTCCACCTTCTTTCAGGCCGACCACCACACAAAGGAGCAGGAGTGGTGGAGTTGGCCAACCGCCACAAACACGATCCGGTTATCTGGCCAGATGAGGTATCCCGCACCGTACCTTCCTGGCTTCGACACGTGGTTGAAGTCTGTTTAGCTAAGAGGCCCGACCACCGGTTTGCGTCGGCCGAGGCTCTATGCGATGCACTTCGCAGCGGCGTTGATGTCACCAACCTTCTTCCCTATAGAGATGATCAGAACCCTCCTCAAGGAATCGTGGTTATGGCATTGCACAATTTATCCCGCCATAGCGAAGATGAATGGATCGGGGAAGCGGTAGCTGAATATATCAGCAGTAGACTCATGGAAGTGGAAGGCCTGCACATCGTCGACCGGCACAGCTTGCAGAAAGTTCTGACTCAGCAGGCCGACGGGCGAGCAATAACCAATGACGAAGAAGAAATCGCCGCTACCGCCAGAATGCTGGGGGCCCGGATACTGATTGTGGGCAGCTTCCAACGAAGCTCGGACCAGATTCGAATAACTCTCCGCTCCGTCAACCAGGAACAACATCCCCAGAACCGGATAACCGCCAATGTCTCGGGCTCGGTAGAAGAACTTTTTACCCTCGAAGATCAACTAGCCGGCGCAATTATCGATGCGATAGGACACGACCAATCAACAATAAAGTCAGACCGGGGGAGAGGTACAAGAAACCTGGAAGCTCATGAAAAGTTTATTCGTGGCCGCCGCGCGTTTTCTGATGGAGATTACCAACAAGCAATAAAGCTGGCTTCCCAGGCCCTGGAACATGACCCGGAATACCTGACAGCAATCAGCCTGATCGGTGCTTCTTTCGCCAGGGTAGGGGACTACGATCGCGCTCAGGAATATCACGAGCGCGAAGAGATAGTCGCTCGCCGCAATAACGACGACCGCGGATTGGCCGAAGCACTCGGAAACCTGGGCGTAATGTATTACTTCAAGGGTGAATACTCACTGGCTTACGATTTCCTGGAACAAGCCCGGGATCTTTGCTCGCAACTGGGACAATTTCCGGACACGGCCAAGTATGAAGGCAACCTCGGTTTCGTACTTATGCGTCTGGAAAGAAACAAGGAAGCGGAGACCGCGTTTTCACACGCAATAGAAATACACAAGAAGTACGGTGATCTGGTTTCGCTGGCCTGGCCTTACAACGGAATGGGGGGAGTCCTGCTCGCCCAACAGCGATACGCGGAAGCCAGCGAGTATTATCGGCGGGCACTTGGATTAGCCAACGAAATAGGAGATCGGGTCAATATTGGCGTTTCCCACATGAACCTGGGCCGCTGCGCCTGCCTGCTGAATGATTACGCGGAAGCGGAAGCGTGTTTCGACGAAGCCCTGGAAGCACTTAATGGGACCGATTTCTGGAACGGGTTGACCCTGGTTTATGAACACATGGCCGACATGTACCTGCAGGAAGGTAATACCGATTCCGCTATCGACTGCATCAACAAACGCCTGGAACTTGCCCAGAAACACAATAACGAGCGAATGGAAGCAGAGGCCTGGGAGCAAAAAGCCAAGGCATATGAGTTGGCCGGCGACAAGGAGATGGCTTTGGGAGCGTTGAAGCAATCCCTGGAAGTGTCGCAAAAGCCCGCACCTCACGAAAGTTTGCACCGACATCTGGCACAAATTGCGAAAAAGCACCCATCATCCAGTTGAATAGCGAATAAAGTTGGAAAAATAAGGTAAACAGATTGAAATAGGACGTAAAATCGGTGAAAGTATACACCTGAAAGCGCTTTCATTAACTATTAGTGCCTGGAGTTTAATCATGAATTTTCGCCGTTTACCGCTGGTTCTGACTCTGACTTGCCTCACCTTCGTGATGTTTCGCGGATCTGTGGCCAAGGGAGAGGCCGTCGTACTGGACGATTTTGAATCGATCGATGCGTGGCGGGTTATCACCGCAGACGGAGTACATGCCTCCATCTCCCAGGTTGACGGTTCCAACGGGAAAGCGATGAAAGTTGATTTCGACTTTGGTGGGGGAGCGGGGTACTTCGTTGTTCAACGCCCTTTACAGATGCCATTGCCATTGAATTACCGGTTTGGATTCGATGTTCGTGGCGAGTGCCTGGATAACAACCTGGAATTCAAGCTCCTTTCCGATGGTACCGGCGACGTATGGTGGATTAACCAACATAATTTCTCTTTCCCAAATAGCTGGGAGTCAATCAGATACAAAGCCAGAAACTTCAGATTCGCCTGGGGACCGTCCGGCGGTAAACGCATGGAAAAACTGGGGGCACTGGAGTTCGCCCTTTCCGCCGGTCATGGGGGAAAAGGATCAGTCGTCTTTGACACACTGACTTTTGAAGAGTTGCCTCCAGTAAAACCAATCTCCATAAAACCCACGGTTCGTTTTTCTGATTCGAAAATCCAACCCATCAAGCTCCCGCTCAGCGGCAGGGGAGAAGTAAACTGGCAGACGAAACAAGATTCCCAAACCGAATGGATGGAAATCGACTTCGGCCAGGTTCGCGAGTTCGGTGGTTTGGTTCTTCATTGGGATGAGAAAGACTATGCCAGCAATTACGAGGTTCTTCTCTCGACAGGTGGTAAAGAGTGGGAACACGGAGCAAAGATCGCAAAAGGCAACGGCGGACGCGATTACATCCTTATCCGGGATGGGGAAGCGGACAAGGTTCGCATCAACACACTATCCGCCGCCAATCGAAAAGCGGCCACCCTTAACAGTATTGAAATCAAGGATATCGGTTTCTCCCGTTCGACCAATGAAGCATTCAAAACGATCGCCCAGGAATCTCCCCATGGATGGTATCCCCGCTACTTCCTGGCCAAACAAACTCCCTGGACCATAGTCGGAGTAGCCGGCGATGCCAAAGAGGGATTGTTCAGCGCAACCGGCTCTCTGGAAGTGGATAAATGCAGCTTCTCCATTGAACCATTTATATTGCTTGATAACCAATTGATCACCTGGGCCGACGTCAACATCACCCATAGCCTGGAAAAAAACTATATCCCCATCCCCTCAGTAAAATGGCAAGGCAAAGGATTCAATCTGGATATAACCGCCCTGGCCGACGGCAAACCGGGAGATTCCTCATTGGTAGGGCGATACGTCCTGACCAACACTTCCGAAAAAGCGATTAATGGTTCTATCGTATTGGCGATCAGGCCATTTCAATCGCTTCCCCCGTGGCAGGATTTGAATGTAACCGGCGGAGTGGCGAACATCGATACGATTTCGTTTACCGGTAATATCGCCACCATAAACAACAACAAAGTCGTCATCCCCTGGACGAAACCGGCTAAAGTCGGAACAAGCACCTTCGCCCAGGGAGGAATAATCGAGAAGCTGGCTAAAAACTTCATCCCTTCCTTCGAGACGGCCACTGATCCTGCCGGTCTGGCTTCAGGTGCGTTTTCATACGTTTTCAACCTGGAACCAGGCGAAACCAGGACGGTGGCTGTTTCTATTCCATTCCATGGTAAAAACCCAACAGGAGTCGAATTACCAGTAAGTGAAAAAGAACTGGAAGGGAAACTGACGGCAAGGTTCACCGGTAAGATTGCCGAATGGGAATCCAGTTTAAACAGGGTTAAGTTAACCTTGCCACCGGCCGGCAACGAACTACTCAACACCTTCAGACCCACCCAGGGTTATATCCTTATCAACGGTGACGGGCCATCGATCCAACCGGGCTCGCGCAGTTATGAACGAAGCTGGATTCGTGACGGTTCTCTAACTTCAACAGCACTTTTAGGAACCGGGCATACGGAAAAAGTGCGCGCGTTTCTCGACTGGTATTCCGGATTCCTCTTCAATAACGGAAAAGTCCCCTGTGCGGTCGATTATCGTGGTGCGGATCCCGTGGACGAACACGACAGCACCGGGCAATACATATATGCCCTATTAAAGTATTACCGGTTTACCGGCGACAAGGATTTTCTGGCCAGCCATTTGGATAAAATCAAGGCTGGTGTTGAATACATAGACAAGTTACGTCTTCGACGGATGACAGATGAATATAAAAACGGCCCGGCCGAAAAGCGGGCTTGTTATGGTCTGGTTCCCGAATCGATCAGCCATGAAGGCTACTCGGCCAAGCCCATGCACTCCTACTGGGACAGCTTCTTCGTCATCAAGGGGTTGAAAGACGCAACCACTATAGCGGAAATCCTGGGCGAAAAGGAGCTGGCCGAAAAGTTTGCTCGAATTCGTGACGAGTATCGCAGGGATCTTTACAACTCCATGCGTTTAGCCATGAAGATCAAGGGGATAGATTACATACCTGGATGCGTGGAATTAGGCGACTTTGACGCCACCTCCACTACTGTTGGCTTATTCCCATGTGGCGAGCAAGGCAACATCCCGGAACCCCAGTTGAGCAACACTTTCAAAAAATACTACGAGTTTTTTAAAAACAGGCGTGATGGAAAAAAGGAGTGGGAAGCCTATACACCATATGAACTGCGCACGGTGGGTACTTTCGTACACATGGGCGAAGCGGAAAAAAGCTCACGAGTTACTGGATTTCTTCTTCGCCGATAAACGCCCCAGAGCCTGGAACCAATGGGCGGAAGTTGTATGGAAGGATCCTGACAATCCCAAGTTTATCGGCGACATGCCCCATACCTGGGTCGGTTCAGACTTCGTCAACGCGGTGCGCAGCATGTTCGTTTATGAACTGGAAAGCGAATCCGCCCCTGGTCCTGGCTTTCGGTGTGCCAGCCAGCTGGATTGAATCGAAAGAGGGAATCTCTGTTGAAGGATTCCCCACGGAATACGGTAACGTATCCTATATCCTCAAGGGAGACGCTAAACAGACAACTCTTGATTTCAACAACGATTTCAGATTGCAGCCGAAAAAGCTGATCCTAAAAACTTCAGGCAAGCGGCCCATCGCCCAGGTTATGCTTAATGGAAAAGAAATTAACACGTATTCTGACGGCGAAGTGAGCTTTCTGGCCAACAAAGGGCGGTTAATCATCGAGTATAAATGATCTGATAATGCTCAACCGTGAGCAGAACATCGCACTGTAAAAACATTGAGACCACCTCGATCATTCATTCGGGGTGGTCTCAAACTCCATCCGTTGCCGCGCATGAACGGCTTTATGCTCTCTCTCAATTCGCCAGGGGAGCAGGCAAAACCTTGATCCCGCCTGCGCCTGGATTATCCGATTACATCCAGCATCATTCCCACGCCCGTAGCCTTGGCCGCCATCTGCTGAGCAAATTCCGATGGCGGAGCGACCTGGTCAACGGCCACACTCTCAGCTATCTGCCGCGGATTCGGAGCAGCGACATTGTTGTCGAAGCTATAATCGGCCATCCGGTTGAGGGCAGTTTGATTACAGTGCCACCACTTCTTTAAGCAGATCCTGTTTCCCGGGCAGCGGAGCGGCAGTTCCGGTAACTGTGTCTATCACGATTAGCCCTCCTTCCCCTTAATCGGCGAACGCTATTTCTCCACTTATACTTAAGATATCAATTCGTTAAGGACAAGAATGGTGCCAATAATATGTCACCTTGCAAAACAAATATTATCGTACATTTTAAACGCCTGATAATCGCGTGTTTAAAAGCGAGAAAAAAACATCAGAGGCAACTACTATCGGACATTTATTGTCAGCTACAATGGAAATATGCCAGGAAGATCAGACAACCCAAGCGGTGAAGAGAGTAGTTGGATTTGTTTTATCATGGGCTTGAGCAACCTTCATCGAAGGGTGGTGAGTGTATTCTTCGCAATTACAGGCCCGAAAGCAGCTTATGTAATTACAGGTTTTCTAGGCAAATTATTATACAAACTGCTTGATCCAATACGGGTAAGAAGCGAATCGCAATGTCGAGTTGCCCTTGGAGAACATGTAAAAAGTGAAACTATCCCCGAAATAGCGAAAAAATCTTTTATACAACGTTGCTGGAACCTTACTGATCTGATGCTGGCCGAGTATCGTATCAGCGGCCGTTCGTACAAGCGTTATGGAGGCGCGCTGGCGGAAGAACACCTGAGCAGGATTCTCGCGACCCGGCAAAAGGAAAAACCGGTCCTACTGCTAACCGGTTATTATGGTCCTTTCGATCTTTTACCTATCTTCCTCGGCTATAATGGCGTAAAGGCCACAGTTGTATATAAAACCCATGAAAACCAGGCATTTGATCGATATCGGTTGAAAATCAGGAGCCGAAGTGGCTGCGAAATGGTTCCTGTTGAGAAAGCGGCTAACCGTTTTGGGGAAGTTCTGGAACAAAAGGGAACGGTCGCCATAGTGGCCGACCACCATACAGAACAAAAAGGTGTACCGGTAAAGTTTCTAGGCGTTGAAACACTGGCTAACCGGTCCGTGGGTTTACTCGCATGCCATTACGGTGCAGACATAGTGGTGGCCGGCATCCGCCGGCTGAAAAAACCGTTTCGATTTGAACTGATAGTCAAAGATGTATTTGAGCCTTCAGACTGGGAACAGGAGGCTGACCCGGTTGAATATGTAACCAGGCGCTATACTCGCGCCTTGGAAGAGATGATTCTTGAAGACCCCACTCAGTATTTATGGGCTTATGCCAGATGGGGCGAAGGTTTCGCTCGCCAGGTAACCGCCGCGAACGAAACCTCATCCCCGAAGCCGGTTTAACTGTGTCCAGCTGAATCGGCGATGGACAGGCCAAGGTCGATAGCATCGACGATAACATCACCGGTTCCGGCGAGTACCTTGCTGGTCATTGGTATTCCCATCACTATGGCAACCAGTCCGGCGATATACAAACGCAGCTTCGTGATTCTCATGTCGTGTATCCTTCCACAACGAAGTCCCTATTATTCCTGACGCGAATCTTCACGCCCGCGTCATACCGCACCACTCACGGAGTCTGGTCACAATTGTAGTTGGACACCACTGTCCGGCAAGTGAATATTGGAGAAACACAATATCGATACGCGCTTTAAGCGCGGTGTTTCTATGCGCAAACAAGATATAGTAGCGTTTACGGAAGAGGCTACATCTGCTCGAGTGTTTCGATTCCCAGGAGATACAAACCGGTCCTCAAAACTCGCGACGTTATATCGCACAGTCGAAGTCGCGAAAGGCGCACGCTTTCCGGTTCCGCGTCAATAACCCGAACCCCTCGCTTGCGATCATAAAAACGGCTGAACGCTTTACTCAATTCAAACAGGTATTCAGTAAGTGCCGAAGGACGCAATTCGCGACTGATCTGGTCGATTAATTCCGGGAACCGAAGAATGGTTTTTGCTAAAGCGACTTCCAGTTCATGTTCGACGGTAATCGGAGCATCGGCGGGAAGCTCGGCGTAATCCACACCTGCTTTTCTGCCAATACTGCGGATCCTGGCATATGCGTACAGCATGTATGGAGCGGTATTGCCCTCCATGGCCAGCATATTATCCCAATCGAACTTGTAGTCGGTATTCAGACTGTGACTGAGATCATAGTACTTAACAGCAGACAGACCCACGGTCTGAGCGATTTCCTCAATCTGGTCCGAGGAGAGTTGCTGTTCTTTTTCCGCTTCGGCTTTTTCGATAATCAAGCGGGCCTTGGCAACGGCTTCCGCCAGAAGATCCTTGAGCTTTACCGTACCACCTTCCCTGGTTTTAAAGGGCTTTCCATCCGCCCCGAGCATGCTTCCGAAAGCCAGGTGCTCCAGCTTGAGCGATTCATCCGCCCAGCCGGATTTTCTGATCGCCGCAAAAAGCATGTTGAAATGGTGTTTTTGAGGCGCACCTACAACGTAGACCAGCCTGTGAGCACCGTATTCTTTAATTCTATATCGGGCAGCGGCCAGATCGGTTGTCGAGTAATTAAACCCTCCATCCGACTTGCGAATCATCATCGGAAGTCTAGTGCCATCGCGTGACACAAAACCGTCAAGGAATATACAGTCAGCCCCCTCGCTTTTTTCGACCATCCCCTTTTCGGTCAGCTCTTCAACTATTTTCGGCAGGTACTCGTTATAGAAACTTTCTCCCCGATCGACTATTTCGGTTATGCCAAGTGCTTCATAAATAGCGTGACAATGGCGCAGAGACTCCTTGCAGAATCCTTTCCAGATTTCCAGCGTCTCCGAATCACCACCTTGCAGATCCACCACTGTTTTCCGAGCGAGAGTAGCAAACTCCTCATCCTCGTCGAAGTGTTTTTTGGCTTCGACATAAAACTGTTCCAGGTCGCCAATCTGTAAATTCTCGATATCTGCCAGTGCTTCAGGTTGCGTGCTGCGCAAGTGAGCGAGGAGCATACCAAACTGCGTTCCCCAGTCACCAACGTGGTTAACCCGCTCGACCTCATGCCCGGCGAATTCGAGTATACGCGATACACTTTCGCCGATTACCGTGCTCCGCAGATGACCTACGTGCATTTCCTTGGCCAGATTGGGGCTGGACATATCCACAGCCACCTTTTCCGGCTTCTCGGTTGGTTCAATCCCCAGCCGATCAAACTTTTTAGCAGAATCAACAGCGGGAATTTCCTGCAGGCAGCGACCGACAAATTCATTAGCCAGACGAAGATTTATAAAACCAGGACCGGCGATTTCCGGTTGCTGACATATACCGTCAAGCTCCAGGGCTGCCACAATCTTCTCGGCCAGCGCCCGAGGATTGGCTTTCTGCGCTTTCGCCAGGCCAAGAGAACCATTGAACTGGTAGTCACCAAACTTGGGATCGTTGCATGGTTGAACCCAGGCGTGGTTGAACTCTACATCACTTCCCAGGGCGGCTTTGACACCTTTTCCCAGGGCATCGATAATTATCTTCTGAACACTGAATTTCATGGTTTTTATTTACCTCAGGTTCGGCGAAATCTCGCCAGCGAGGATAATGAAGTTTAGGGGGTTCGGTTCTTTACAGAACAGCCCCTACTCTGCTGGATCACTATTGTCAGTGTTATCCCACTCAATACGTGGCGCATCGCCCCAGAGCAGTTCCAGATCGTAATAACTGCGATGTTCCGGAGTAAAGATATGAACAACAACGTGGACGAAATCGACCAGAATCCAGGTAGCTGTCTCCAGACCGGACTTGGAGAAAACCGGCTCCCCATGTTCCTTGCCATACATCATCAACCGATCGGCCGTTGTACGCATCTGCCGATCACTGGTACCGGAACAAACCACAAAGAAGCTGGTCACCGGGCTTAAACCCCGAAGATCCATAACGTTGACTTCATCGCAGCGTGCGTCACGAGCTTCGCGAGCCAACTCCATCGCGAACATTTTTGCTTTTTCTAATTGCTCTACCATTGCAGCGACAATTTACACGAGAACGACAAAAAATACCACGGCAAACGCGTTTCCCCTTGTTCAATCCACCCGATAACAAAAAAAGAACCTACGAGAAAGTATCCCGCAGGCTCTTTTTCAATATTCAAGATTAACCAGCCCCTTACTTATCGGGCCTGATTCGCTCCCCGATTAGAGTCCCAGCCAAGAGCTGATGTACGGAGCGAACTTAACAATAAGTCCGGCAAACACAACGCTGACCATACTCATAAGCTTAATGAGAATGTTCAAGCTCGGACCGGAAGTATCTTTGAATGGATCACCAACGGTATCGCCGACGACACTGGCCTTGTGAGCGTCGCTGCCTTTACCACCATGCTGCCCGGTTTCGATCCACTTCTTGGCGTTATCCCATGCACCGCCGGCGTTAGCCATAAAGATAGCTACCGCGAAACCACTGGTCAGACCACCAGCCAACAGTCCCATTACTCCCGGAACACCAAATAGAAGACCAACAAGAATGGGAATCGCAATCGCCAGGAGGGAGGGGAAAATCATTTCCCTCTGAGCCCCAGCGGTAGAAATAGCCACGCAGTTGGCGTAGTCGGGAATGTTCTGCCCTTCGTAAGTAATCTGCTCCCGAGGCCAGTTTTCCGTATCGTTGGCGTAAGCATCATCCTTACCTTGTGCCTTTAGATAGGCTTTGATCTTATCGAACTGGATTCGACATTCGCCCATCATCTCGTAAGCCGCACGTCCTACCGCCTTCATAGTCAACGCACAGAAGAGGAATGCCAGCAATACACCACTGAACAAACCGCAGAGTACCTTGGGATTCATCAACGTAACGTCATAAAAGGTCATATACTGTTTGAGTGATGCACGCTGGGTACTGACCAGGTGCAGCTCGTGCTCATCCAAAGTAGCCAAACGAACATACTCGTTTTCTTTAGTCGGCTCA
The DNA here is from genome assembly GCA_963667855.2 of Phycisphaerae bacterium. Classification (GTDB taxonomy): domain Bacteria; phylum Planctomycetota; class Phycisphaerae; order UBA1845; family UBA1845. The sequence goes on from CAXXKI010000031.1 coordinate 84,106, forward strand.
GTTAAGCCGCTAACCTGCATACCCGGTTTGAGATAGGTCCTGGCTTTTTCGTTAAGCAACATGTAAGCGCGATAGGCACTTTCACCGGTTCCCGGTTTGAATTTCTCGGCAAACTTGCCATAGCCGATGTAGTAGACGTCGCTAACACCAACCTCAGCAGTTTCTTTCGCTCCGTCTACATGCATTTGCACATAAGCCATAGCTTCACGCTGCTGTCCAACGCGTACTTCCTCTACGTATGCGGCAAGAAGAGCAAGAGCGGTCAAAGCGGCCGACCCAATGGCAAATCCCTTACCGGTAGCAGCCGTCGTGTTACCAAGCGAATCAAGAGCATCGGTCCGTTCGCGAACCTGCGGATCCTGGTGGGTCATTTCCGCGTTACCGCCGGCGTTGTCAGCGATAGGACCATAAGCGTCAGTAGCCAGGGTAATTCCCAAGGTGGCCAACATACCTACAGCGGCAATGCCGACACCGTAAAGACCAAGAACAAATTCCGAGCCACCGCCGGAGAAGACAAACGCACAGATGATGGCCACGACGATAGTCGCCAAAGATGCCCAGGTACTTTTCATACCCTCAGCCACACCGGCGATAATAACAGTAGCCGGTCCGGTCAAAGCCTGCTCGGCAATGTCCTGAGTCGGTTTGTGTTCGTAGCTGGTGTAGTACTCGGTAGCTTTACCAATAATGATACCGGCGAGCAAACCGGCCACCACACTGCTGGCCACTCCGTACCAGACTACACCTTCAATATCTCCGAGAAGCAGGTAACAGATCAGGTATGCAGCACCGGCAATCAACACGCTACTGGCGTTAACGCCCTTACCCAATGCTCCCATCAGCTGTCCCATGGTCGCCCCTTCGCGCGTGCGTACGAGGGAGATACCGAAGATTGAAAGGAGAATACCCACACCAGCCATCACCATGGGAACGGCCAGGAACTTGATAGCTGCACCAGCCGCAGCTGCTGGATCGGCGAATAGGGCGGAAGCGGCGGCCACTCCAAGAGCGGCGGTCGCCAGAATCGAACCCGCATAAGATTCGTACAGGTCCGCTCCCATACCGGCCACGTCACCAACGTTATCACCAACGTTATCTGCAATAGCAGCAGGGTTACGCGGATCATCTTCCGGAATACCGGCTTCAACTTTACCTACGAGGTCTGCTCCAACGTCAGCAGCCTTGGTATAGATACCACCACCAACACGGGCGAACAGAGCCTGAGTACTGGCTCCCATGCCGAACGTGAGCATAACCACTGTTATCTCATTCAGCGTCATGTTTGGTGCGAAGTAGTAAAGAGCGAGGAACCAGGCCGTAATGTCGATCAGGGCGAATCCGACAACAACCATACCCATAACCGCACCAGCCTTGAAGGCCACGACGAGTCCTTCGTTCAGACTCTTTCGAGCGGCAGCCGTAGTACGATGAGCGGCCATGGTGGCCGTCCGCATACCCAGGTAACCACATAAACCGCTGAAGAATCCACCGGTTAGGAAGGCTACGGGGACGATTCTATGCTGAACATGGAGAACCCACGCGGCGAAAGCCAAAATCGCGGCCAACACAATGAATACAATGAACACCACCTTGTACTGCCGGGCAAGATACGCCATAGCCCCGTCACGAACATAGGCGGCAATCTTGATCATATCCGGATCGCCTTCGTCGGATCGCTTGACCGCACCGTAGTACACATACGCCGCAATAAGAGCTACGATCGCCAGTGCCGGCGCCAGATACCAGATTCCCGGAATCGGCGGCCTGTTAATGTTTACAGCCTCAGTCGCGGTATCAGCGGTCTGTGCAAAAACCGTGCTGGAACAACAAGCCACAATAGCCATCATAGCTAAGAGGCACAGGCCACCTTTTATAATCTTTCCAGATCTCAACGAACCATCTCCTTGTGTGTCGTGAAAGCTTGCACAGCACATCCTTTCACATCTGGACTACTGTCGCAAAACCAATAACTTTTGAGTTGATAGTAACTTACGTTCGGTACACAGCCCTAACCGCAAGGGCAGTGAGAGCAAGGAATATATCAAGTCCCACCGTTAAGTCCACCTCAACCGGCTATTAAAGTCTCTGTTCCATAGTATTCGTGTTGGTTAACCTGGCTAAACCTGCGCCTGCCAGGGTCACATTACAACACCAACCGGCCTACATAATCTGCTCCCCATCTTCACCAATCGGATTTACTCCGAAGTTTTCATGACTCTTTCCGGAAAGTAGCCGTTATTCATTTCAAAGAAGAGGATTTCGTTAAGCCAGTTGCCACAAGTTAAGTGAAACGATAGGTTTATATCCGACTCCTGACTCGCCTGTTAAGAGCTGATTAATTCCGTAAGTAAAGGATCACCGCACATGAGCCACCATGACCTGATCGGGATCGCGGATCTCTATGAACTAATCCGTGACGTCCCCGACTATCCTAAGCAGGGCATCGTCTTCAAAGATATTACTCCCTTACTCGGTGACCCGGCCGGCCTGGCTCTGGCAGTCGAATACCTCGCCCAACCATTCAGAGGAATGGGGATTACGAAAGTAGTCGGAGCGGAATCGCGCGGGTTCATCTTTGGAACAGCTCTGGCTCAAAGCTTATCCGCCGGTTTCGTCCCCATTCGCAAACCCAACAAGCTCCCCGGAAATGTGGTGAGCGCAAGCTACGAACTGGAATACGGTAAGGACACGCTGGAGATACATAAAGACGCCATTACTTCCGGCGAGCAGATCCTGCTGGTCGACGACCTGCTGGCCACCGGTGGTACAATTGGTGCCTGCTGCAGCCTGGTTGAAGGCCTGGGGGGGAAAATCTGCGGTATAGCTTTCCTGATCGAACTGGCATTCCTCAATGGCAGGTCAAAACTCCATGATTACAAGGTGCATTCCCTGTTGAAATACGACAGCGAGTGACCTCTCTCCGTCATCGGCGCAAATCATAAGTGTTTTACCAATAATGGTATGAGGTTGATTTGCGTAATGTTTCTTAAAAAACAGGCTGCAAACAGAAACAAGTTTGGCTTGTATCCTTAACGTTTGCAGCCTGCCGGTTGGGCATTGGAATTTATAGAGATATTCTAATCGAGCCAACTCTTCCTGTCTTTGATTCTGGCTGGAGCATATTCCTCAGTTACAAACGTGAGATGCTTGCTGCACATGGCTTCGACCTCCATCTTGAAGCCGTTGCGAACCATCTGTTTTATCTCCTTCTCCCAATCTTTCTTTCCCTTGAACCAGGGATAATTGAGAATCTGCTTGGTTCGCTTGACGTCGTTGGCATCGAGTTCGATCTTGACGTCGTCACTTAGGTCAAAACGGTTGTAGTCATAAGCCGAAACTCCAATAAACCTCGCCTGGGGGACGGCCATCCTCGACGATTCAAACGCCAGGTTAATCGAACCCTGCTTAATAACCGAGTAAATGTAATACCCCCACGGATCATTATCGAGAAGAACAAGAATCGGTAATTTCAACTCATTGTGCAGGCGATGAAGCAATCGGCGTACTCCACGAGGAGGCTGTCCGCCACCATGGGTTAAAATGCAACGATGCTTCTCCCAGAATCTATCCTCTACGAAACGGCGCCAGACAGTACCTTTTTCTACATGCAGTACGAATTTCGCTTTGCACTTCTTGAACTGGATTACGTCAGGTTCCACAATACTGGGAATCGCGTATCCACCGGTCCCCAGCTTGGTCGCGTCGATCAGGTCGCCGCTATCCCTGAAGGTGATCTCCCCGATCATGGCTCCCTTGCTGTCCGCGAAGATATGCAACTCTTCACGCAAAGCCTGCAACGCCACCTCCAGATCCTCGAGTACCGGATCGGAATCATCCTGGGAATCAAAGGTTTTTTCCTTGGTTCCCTGGATAGTATGTTTGGACATGTAATAAACCTGTCGAATGCTGGCTGTCTTTCCCGCTTCGACCAGTTCCTTGCACTTGCTTGCCACAAGCATAGTCTGCATGAAACGCTTGGCCTGCCCGTAATTGAAAAAATTACGCCTCTGGGTTTTATCACCCATTTCAATAAAGCGACTTCTGGTGTTAAAGGAAACATTCCCCAGTGATCGAATAGGAATATCCACAAACGGGTTTTCCTGCTTCGACGCAAGTTGCACCATATCTCTGGCCAGTCCTTCGAGCTTGGAGCTTGTAGCCTTGGCCCGTTTCGCGGGGCTCGTCGAGGTCGTGGATATTTTCTTTTTCACCACCTTACCGGTGGCGGTTGAAGATTCCGTCTCTGCGGCCTTTTTAACCTTCTTGACTATTTTTTTCTTTGCCATTGCTTCTCTATCGTTGTGATTTTTCCCGGAGGGGTCTGTTATTTCCGCTTCTTGGTCTTTTTCACTTTAGCTCGCAAGCTTTTTCCCTTGGTCGGAGCCGGCGTACTGTCATCCTCGAATAACTCCTGCTGCTCAGGAGTTGACTCCCCTTCTTCAGCCTCGACCAGAATGGTGTTTTCCAGTTTTCGCTCCCCGTTTTTCTTGGGAATTACCTTGCCGCTATCATCGAATTCCATGTCTGCGTCGACAGTGGCCGATCCCGCCAGATGCACGAGATCCTTACGGAAATCATCCTTGTTAAAAACAGCCATAGATCGGCAGGCATCCACCACTTCATTGATATACCTGTGGAAAACGTCTCGCCTGGCGGCATAGTGAGCCTTCTTCTTCTTTCGCCGGATATAAATTCCCAGCCGGCGACCGCACTCTGCCAACCCCAGCTTGATCTCCTTACGAATTTCGTCGTAGTCGGCAATCGCCTCTTTCGACTCCGAAGTAAACGGAACCCACACGCTGGCCATATGAATCAGAACCACCATGGGCGCCTGCGGGATAGCTCCTCTCGCCTGGGACATGCCGTAATTATTCCACTTCGTATCCACAACACTCTTGAAAGTACAGCATGAACCCTGCTGGTACAGGAGAGGAACTCGATTGGCAAAACGGATAACCCGGGCCGCCGGAGAGTCCGGCTTTCCGTTCTTACCGTTTTTTTTATCCCCATTGCTGTTTGAACCGCTCAGTTGACCGCCATAGGCCAATCCTACCTCGATCTGGAACGGGTTGCCCCTGTATACACTGGGGGGACGCGTGGAAGCCGTATAAAATTCCGCTTTTATCCCCGAAAGTAAACCACTGAGTATCGCCTCCGCTCCCATAGGAGCCAGGCAATTGGTACTCGGAGCCATCAGTTTCGTATCCTGTAAGGCCTGATAAAGCCGCTCCGCAGCCTGCGGCTCCACCGACTGAACCCAGGTTTTAGATGTAAGACCGGCCTTTTTACAGACCGCCTGGGCAACCGAGGCACTGACCCGGGAAAACTCGTTATGCAGGAAAGCCCCCAATTGTGACGAGCTGGTTTCCTTCAACATCTTCATCAAGGTTCCCAGTTCAATCCCGTAAGGGTGCGGCTTGATCTCCTTGGTGGGAAGCGGGGGCTCCTCGGTCGCTCTTGGGTATTCCTTTATTTCGCCGCTGGGCTGCTTGAATACAAAAGACGCGTGCGGATTGGCAATGGAAGTCAACTCGATGTATTCCATCACTCCCTGGCGACCGCCGCCATAGGTGGCCGACATTTCAATCTCAATCTCCGTCCCCTGCGGCCACTCAACTTCAACAGTTGTATCTTCTATTATGTCAGGCTTGTTCTTTTTCGTGTCGATCGCCAGCTTGTAATGGTGGGCGGGACGCCCTTTTCCCGTTCGGCTGATAACCGAGACTGGTTTACCGGTGGTAATCAATCCATACATGCCGGCCGCACTGATCCCAATTCCCTGCTGACCACGCGACATCTTCAAACGATGGAACTTGGACCCGTACAACAGCTTTCCAAATATGTTCGGAATCTGACTCTTAATAATTCCAGGACCGTTATCCCGGCAGACCATAAGGAACCGGTCTTCAGCCAACTGCCGTAATTCAAGGTAAATATCGGGTAGCACTCCCGCTTCCTCACAAGCATCGAGCGCGTTGTCGACGGCCTCTTTCACGCTTGTAAGCAGTGCTTTTCGTTTGTTGTCAAAACCGAGAAGGTGGCGGTTACGAGCAAAAAACTCCGAAATGGAGATTTCTCGCTGCTGCTTGGCCATCGTTTCCGCATTTGGAGAGGCATCAGTAGATTGAGATGCCTTTTTCTTCCCGGCTGATGTCGCCGAGTTCTTTTTTGCCTTCTGCTTCATACTTCTTTCGTTCTTTTCCGCTATAACGTCTTGTAATTCAGATACTTGAGGAGCTACCGAATTTTCCTCCACCACAGCCCCGAAATCGAGCAATCCTTGCTCTTGTTCGCTTCTTGCCACCCGACCATTTTTCGCCATGATCAAACTCTACCCCAATAGCCAGCTATTCACACCGAGTCCAACTATCGTCCACGGAGCCGTATCAACTTCACCTGGGATCTGGGTAAGGATATCTCAGAGTGTTTATATAGTTATATAGTAACGACATTCTTCGCAAACACACGTGGGCATGAATTCGCTATAATGACAGCAATAACAGACTATGTCCTCAGAATCAAAGTACTCGCTCAATGTTTTTGCTTCTACCATTACCGAGCAAATATGGTAAACTTTGCTGTTCACCGATGTCGAGCGGCGCTTGCTCGTAACATCTTGCCTTCTAAAGAATTATGCATCAATAGCCAGGAATGCTGGTTGCTATTCACAGCTATGGATTTGTTTTATGTCAGAGTTGGCTGCTTCCGATTGGGATGACATCATTGGATACATTCGGGTCAAGCACCCCGAACTTGTACGAGGCTGGTTCGCCCAGTTACGACCTACCGCCCTCCAGGGTGGAGTTCTGCAGATCCATGCGGCCAACCTTATGCAGGTCAGGTATCTCACTGAACACTGCCGCAGTGCTTTCGCGGAAGCGGCTCAAGCAACTCTCGGGCAATTGGTAAGCGCCAGCTTCGAGACAGACGCCACCGAAGAACTGGGCGATTCAGAAGGATACCCGCTATCTTTTGAAGGCAACGGCCAACTGCACCTGAACGATGATTACACCTTCGACCATTTCGTAGTTGGTCCGGGCAATCGCCTGGCCCATGCGGCCTCTGTGGCAGTAGCGGAGACTCCCGGAACAACCTACAACCCCCTCTTTATCCACGGCGATGTGGGGCTGGGGAAAACGCACCTTCTACAAGCTATATGTAATGTTACCCGCCAACTGACTCCAGCGGCTAACATCATGTATATCTCTTGCGAAACCTTCGTAAACCACTTCATCGAAGCGGTCGAAAGAGGGGCAATGAAGCAGTTTCGATATCGATATCGCCATGTCGATATTCTGGTCATCGATGACATCCAGTTTTTAGGTGAACGTGAAAGAACCCAGGAAGAATTCTTCCACACGTTCAATACGCTATATCAAACTCAAAAACAGATAATCCTCTCGGCCGACTGCTCGCCCTCGGAAATACCTAGCCTGGAAAATCGTCTGGTCAGTAGATTCAATTCCGGGTTGGTCGCTCGAATTGACATGCCATGCCTGGAAACAAGAATGGCTATCATTCGGAAGAAAGCCCGCTTGAGGTGTATAGAAGTTCCCGAAGATGTCGTCAGTCTGATTGCCACACAAATAGAGTCGAATATTCGTGACCTGGAAGGCGCTTTAGTTAAACTGGATGCGTTGAGTCAAACAGCAGACGGAAAAATCGATCTGGAATTGGCGCGAAAGGCCCTTGGAACCGATCAGCGGAACCAGGCCATTACAGTGCAACAGATTGTCGATGTGGTAACCAGGTATTTCAGCGTTCGGTTAGCCGACTTGCAGAGTAAAAAGAGGACAAAGTCGATTACCTTGCCGCGCCAGATTTGTATGTATCTTGCCCGGCAACTGACCAACCATAGCCTGGAAGAAGTAGGAGGCTTTTTCGGCGGCCGGGATCATACTACCGTTCTTCACGCAAGCCGAGCAATAGAAGCGGCCCGCAAGGAGGATGAAGAAATAAACGGCGTGATCGACGAAATCACCGCCGCTCTTAAGTCTACCAAAACGGATCATAATTAACGGCACGAAATACAACGGAAAAAGGGGAAAAACGAACCCCAATAACGCGGGGAAAACAATTAACAGGATGCTACAATAGGCGGATACAATTGCTGTTAATAGTTAGCGAGAAAATCACAGATATCACTTTTCAGTATTGATAATCTCGAACAAATACAGTCAGTTGAGAGTTGTTTAAGAAAAATATGACAGGTTATCCACGAGTGAAATACAGCCCCGAACTGCCGTAAGAACATTAAAATATTAAGGTTATGGAAAGCTCCTTTGAAAATCGCACATTAAACACAGGACATAATACTAATAACTATATTTCTTTACTGATTAATATATATACAGACCACAGGTTTGTTTGTTAGGAAGGTTCGAGACTTATGAAGGTACACTTGAATCGACAGGAACTCGCGGAAGCTCTTGGGGCTATTGGATACGTTGTAGCATCCCGAACTCCCAAGCCGATTCTGCAGGGAGTATTGATTGATGCTCGTCAGGATCATTGTCTTCTCGCCGCTACAGATTTGGAGATTGGTCTCCGTTATCTGATCAACCAGGTGGAAGTTGAAGATGTGGGCAAAGTGGTTCTGCCTGCAGATAAACTCGGACAGATTGTTCGTGAGTCCAACGACGAGACTATTCAGCTCGAAATCGATGATACTGTGTGCCACATTCGCGGTAAGGATTCTCACTATCAACTGAATACGCAGGATGCCAGTGACTTTCCTCCTGTTGCTGAATTAGAGGGGGATCCGGATTTTGATCTCGATGCCAGTTTACTTCGGCGAATGTCCGAGTGGACAGTCTTCGCGGCCGCTCGAGAGAATACGCGATATGCAATCAATGGCGTGTTGTGGGAGAAGAAAGAGGAAGTACTTACGCTGGTAGCCACCGACGGACGTCGTCTTTCGTTGGCCCGGGGTGAAATCGCCGGTGGAGACGGCCCGAATATCGAAAGCATCGTTCCGGTTAAGACGATGGCCCTCTTCCAGCGAATTCTCCATGACAGCGATTCCACGGTGTCGATTAAACTCTCCGGCAACCAGATGATCGTTCGTTCGACAAGGGCGACGATCAGCACCGGGTTGGTAGAAGGCAAGTTCCCCAAATACAGCGACGTCATTCCCAGCGATTGCGATCGAACGCTTACCGTGGGCACGCAGGAGTTTTTAAGTGCGGTTCGACGGGCAGCTCTTCTAACCGACGAAGAATCCAAAGGGATCAGGCTGGCGTTTACTGACGGGGCTCTGACGCTTTCAGGAAGGGCTCCCAGCCAGGGCGAGGCAACTGTTGATTTGCCGGTGAAGTATTCCGGGGGAGAGCTGGTTATCGGCTTCAATCCCCATTTCCTCATCGAAGCTTTAAAGACCGTTCAACTGCCCGAGGTACAGTTTGCGTTAAAGGAACCGAATCGCCCCGGTTTGCTAAAATGTGGCCCGGATTTCCTCTACGTGGTAATGCCGGTCAACTTGTCCTGATAAGCCGGAAAGTGGCGACATGAAAGAAAAAAGCCGTCAACCTTCATTCTCTGCCCAACAACTGGAGTGGGTCAAGGCTAACCGGCAGCCGCGAAGCCGTACGGGGGCTGTCGGAGATCTGGCCCAAGAGGTGTTGGATTCGCAGCTTTCGCACCTGTCTCGTAATAACGATCTGTTGCAGGCTATCCGCGAGTGTGTGGACGACGAATTCCGCCGCTCCTGTCGCCTGGGAAGTGTTAACGGGAATGAAGTGGAGATATTGGTTAATCACCCCGATTCCTTGTATCATATGAGGACTACGTGGCACTTGCCCCTGAAAGAATATCTGGAGCGAGCCTGTCCTCGGCGGACGATAGGCAGGATCACGTTCAAGCAAGGAACAGGTGGGATCTCACTGGAGTCCCCTCAAGGATAATTGAACTTAGCTGGAAGCGGAGAAAGTCTTAAGAGTATGCTTCGCTCTGGCTTAAAGTCTGTTTGTAAGAGAAGAACCAAGTGGAAGAAAACCAAACCACAACCGATACCGGCACGACCGCTCCTGCTCCGCAGGGGGGAAACTACGATGCATCTCAAATTACCGTTCTCGAAGGGTTGGCCGCGGTCCGGAAACGACCGGCGATGTATATCGGCGGAACGGGCAACAGCGGTTTGCACCACCTCGTTTATGAAATTCTCGATAACTGCATCGATGAGGCGATGGCCGGTTATTGCCAGAATGTGCTGGTCAAACTCAACGCAGATGGAAGTTGTACCGTGGTCGATGACGGACGTGGTATTCCCGTGGGGCCCATGTCTCATGAGAATCCCCAACTGAACGGCCGGCCGGCTTTGGAAATCGTCATGACCGTTCTGCACTCCGGCGGCAAGTTCGACCACAACTCCTACAAGGTTTCCGGCGGTCTGCACGGAGTAGGTGTCAGTGTGGTTAATGCTTTGGCGAAATGGCTGGAAGTAGAGGTGAAACGGGAAGGACGCGTCCATAGTATGCGTTTCGAACGCGGAGAAGTTGTTCGCGAAATGCAGGTGACTGGGGAGAGTTCTAAAACCGGTACCAGGATAGAATTCGCCCCGGACCCCGAAGTGTTTCCGGATGTGGAGTTCAAACTCGACACGCTGGCTCCCCGGCTCAGGGAATTGGCTTATCTCAATGATGGCTTGCGCATTCAGGTTGTCGAAGAGGTTTCGGGAAAGGAGATGGAGTTCTGCTTCCAGGATGGTATCAAGCAGTTCGTGTCTTACCTGGCCAGTGGTTCGGAAGCCATACATAACGAAGTGATTTCCATTAAGGCGGAAGACGAAGAAGCGGGATTGGCTTGCGATATCGCTCTGCAATGGGGAGACAGCTATTCGGAAAACCTGATTGCGTTTGCCAATAACATTAAAAATATAGATGGTGGAATGCACTTGTCCGCGTTCAAAAGTGCGCTGACCCGTGTCGCGAATGCCTACGCCAAGCAGAACAATATGATCAAGGGCGCTTCGCCTGCGGGAGATGACTGGCGGGAAGGCCTTACCGCGGTAATCAGCGTGAAAGTTCCCAATCCCCAGTTTGAGTCTCAAACCAAGGTGCGTCTGCTCAATCCTGAAGTGGAGACTTTCGTTCAGCAGGTAGTTAATAGCGAATTACGCAATTATTTCGAAGAGAATCCCGGGGATGCCAAGAGGATAGTGCAGAAAGCGATAAACTCCGCCCAGGCACGGGAGGCGGCCAGAAAAGCGAGAGACCTGGCTCGAAAAAGCGTTATGAGTACTGGCGGGCTTCCTGGAAAACTCTGGGATTGCCGGTCCAAAAAAGCGGAAGATACCGAGTTGTACCTGGTGGAGGGCGATTCGGCGGGCGGGAGCGCCAAGCAGGGACGCGATGCTGTGACCCAGGCGATTCTCCCCCTCAAAGGTAAAATCCTTAATGTGGAAAAAGCACGTATCGATAAGATGCTGGCTCATGATGAAATAGAAAATATCATCAGGGCCCTGGGATGTGGAATCGGCAAGGAGGAGTTCGATGTTTCCAAACGCCGTTATGATCGGTTGATTATCATGACCGACGCCGATGTCGACGGCAGCCATATCCGTACCCTGCTTTTAACCTTCCTGTTCAGGCATATGCGTCCGCTGATCGATGACGGGCGGGTATATATAGCCCAGCCCCCTCTGTATCATTTGAAAAAGGGAAAACACGAGGAGTACGTTCTCAATGACGCGGCTCTTAACGGCAAGCTGTCTGATCTCGGGCTGAACGAAACAGTTTTACTGGTTCAAGAGGAACAGGGAGAGGAGCGAAAAATAACATCCGGCGAACTGCGCGAGCTGGTCCAAACTCTGGATACGATAGAGCAGAACGAAAGAATCCTATCCCGACGTGGCGTGGAATTGCGGGAAATCGTCTGCGGGCATTGCGGGGAGGATGGGCGGTTGCCTACCATTCTGGCGGATGTACATATGAAGGATTCGGGTATACCCGAGCGGAAGTTCTTCCTGGATGACGCGGAACTGGCTGCGTTTAAAGCCAAAATGCTCGAGCAATATCCCCAGGTTGATGTCGTGGAGGCAAGGCATATACGAGTGGCTCAGCAGGGTAACGGCCAGGAAAACGGCAGCGATTTGTCTGATTGCTACATCGTTCGGCACGAACTTTCTGAATGCCGGTTGCTCGGAGAGGCTTTACAAACCTTGAAGCGGTTGAACCTGCCCCTCGGAGATTTGTTTACCCAGCGAGAGGAACTGGTTACCGGGGAATTGCCGCCGGCTAAATACCTGCTCCGTCAGGACGAACGGGAACCGGTTGAACTGGATAACCTGGCCGCTGTTCTGGGCGGAATCCGGGATCTCGGTGCTGAAGGACTGAATATTAAACGGTTCAAGGGACTGGGAGAAATGAACGCCAATGATCTTTGGGAAACCACTATGGATCATGATCGTCGAACTCTCCTGCGCGTAACCGTCAGTGACGATCCCGATGATGCGGAACAGGTGGCGATCGATTTCCAGGAAGCCGATCGCATGTTCCACGTGCTTATGGGGGATAACGTCGAGGAACGCCGCCGGTTTATTGAGGAAAACGCAATGGGGGTGAAAAACCTCGACGTTTAAACGCTCAAATGACCGCTTGGTGAAAGTAAAATACCACGATTAAATAATCAAAATCGATTATGAGATACGCGTTCTTCTTGTCCCGTGCATGCCGTGTACCCCGTTTAACAGGTCCGATAAGCTTTTTCGCAAGATGGAAAGATTGAACCTGATCGGTTGGATTTCTTGCCCCAAATTGTTCCTGGGGCCGTTATTAGTTTCAAGATAGGACTAATACGCGCATTTATCAGACCATGCCTATTGGTATAACCGTTTGCTATTAAACTGGTTATGGCAATTTTGCTCAGTGAGTTGCCCCGGCGCAACTTGGGGGTATCATTATTCTGGAGGAGGTAAGCTGCGGGAAGATCCGTCAATGTGGACTTTTATTCAGTTCGTTAGAAGGTCCGCAATAAGTCGTATTGGATTTTCCTCTGCCGTATCCGCCTTCGGAGCAAGGTTTCAGGGAGCTTTGCATCGCCGGGGAGGAAGCATATGGGCATACGATCGGAAAGAAGAAGGGAAATGCCCTGCGTGTTGGTCGATGTTAATACGCAGGTGGATTTTCTCGAGGCAACTGGAGCGTGTCCGGTTGCCAATCGCGAGTCGTTGGTTGTTGAATTAAGACGGGTAGTCGCCTGGGCGAAAAGAAACCAGGTACCGGTTATCTCTGCCGTGGATTGTCATCGGCTGGAAGAAGGGCGGTCAGGGCGGCTCCCTATGCATTGCCTTGATGGCACTCACGGACAGGAAAAGGTCGATTTCACCATCTTCGGCAGTTACGTAAAAGTCGAAGGGGATAACACTCTCGCTGTTCCTGTGGATCTGTTCCGCAAACATCAACAGGTTATCTTCCGCAAACGAACCAAGGATTTCTTCCTCAATCCCAAAGCTGATCGCTTTATAACCCAATTGCCGGCTAATCATTACGTGATTGCCGGACTCGGGCTTGAAGGTTCTGTGAAAGCGATTGCTCTAGGGCTGTTAGCCAGACATAAACGTGTGACCGTTGTCCGCGATGCCTGTGGATATTTCGGAAATTCGGATGCGGATCTGGCCGTTAGACTCCTGGAAGCCAAAGGGGCTGAACTGATCAATACACAGGATTTGTTGGCTAAAAAATTGCCCCGGCCGATTCGCTACCCATTGACCGGGGGCGGACAGATATTTCTGCGGAACGGCTGTTACGCTTCCGGGAATCAGGAAGCCGAGATCGGGCATCGAAATGGCAATGGGCGATGCAAATTAGACCAAACTTCCCCTGCCAAAGTAAAGGAAAAATAGCTGTTTTTGTGCCATTAACCACCTTTAGATGAAGAGGCTTGCCACTGTGATGGTGGGAGTTATACTAGGTGGTTCCTGAGCCGCGTTTTGTCTTATCTCGCAAGACTCAGGTAATCGGTGGCTTGCTTACCGAAGTTGGCTGCGTACCCAAGTGGACTAAGGGGGTGGATTGCAAATCCATTATCGCCGGTTCGAATCCGGCCGCAGCCTTTATAAAAACCAGGCGGTTGTCCAGCCCGCTTTTCCGAGAGGTTGAGCGGTTTTTTCTTGCGCTCGAGAAACGGAAACGGCTATTCTTATCTGGTACGTGGATTCTGTGCATACTTGCAATCTCGGGCTTCGGAAAGGATGGGCGCAATATGAACTTTAAAAGTATTCCAATTGCAGTCGTCGGGTTTGCTCTTACCTTTAATTCAGCTAATGGGGAAAACCTTAAACCTCAAAAGGTGGAGTTTGAGACCGACGACGGTATTACGATTGCTGCGGACTATTTCCAGTCGATGGGCAGAGCGATTGCTCCGCCGGTGATTCTTCTGCATATGTATAAATCCGATCGAACCGCCTGGAGCCCGCTGGTTGAACCGCTGCATAATGCCGGCTTTGCTGTACTGGCTATCGATCTCCGCGGGCACGGCCAGAGTATCAAGCCTGAGTACAAAGAGCTTCGTCAGAAGGTTGAAAAACGCGATGAGCGTTTGTTCAATAATATGCACAAGGACGTGGCGGCGGCGGTGAAGTGGATTCGTACGCAACCCAATGTTGATAAAACCAAGGTTGCTCTGGTCGGCGCGAGTGTGGGCTGCAGCGTGGCTATTGATTACGCCGGGCGAGACAAAACGGTTTGTGCGGTTGTCTGCCTGACTCCCGGGGAAAAATACCTTGGAATCGATTCCACCAGGGATATTCATGAGATAAATAAAACACCAATAATGCTTCTGGCTACGGAAGATGAAAGAGAGGCGACGGATACACTGGCGAAACTGGCCGATAACGCGACTGCCGAGATTGTTGGTAAAGGTAAAACCCACGGGACAATGATGTTCGGGGTTATCAAGGATATTGAGGAGAAGATTGTTAAGTTCCTCCACAAAAACTCGTTCAAGCAGTAAATGTCTGTGATTTGTGTGTTTTATGAATAGTATCAAAATCGGGCAGGTGGAATTAAATAACCCGTTTGTTCAGGCGGCCCTGAGCGGTTACAGCGATCAGGCCATGAGGCTTGTCGCACGCAAACATGGGGCTTCGTTTACTCTGAATGAGGTTGTTCTCGACAAGTCCGTTGTGCAAAAAGGCAAAGGACAGAAAAAAATCCTTCGCAACGTGGAACCGGATCATCACCCCGTTGGCGGGCAACTGATGGGATCAGAGCCGGAGGAATTTGCCCGCGCGGCTAGAATGCTGGCGGATGCCGGGTACGACGTAATAGATATTAATTTCGGGTGCCCGGTGAAAAAGGTGTTGGGACGGTGTCGCGGTGGATTTCTGCTCTCCCAGCCGGATCTCGCCCTTCGGATTGTTGAGAGTGTTATAGAGGCCGTGGGGCAGGAAAAACCGGTAACGGTAAAGTTACGCAAGGGGATGGATGATTCGGCCG
This sequence comes from Phycisphaerae bacterium, assembly GCA_963667855.2. Taxonomy (GTDB): domain Bacteria; phylum Planctomycetota; class Phycisphaerae; order UBA1845; family UBA1845. Next base: position 99,540 of record CAXXKI010000031.1, read on the forward strand.
AGAGCGAAAAGAACTTCTTTACCATACTCGATGGGGCGTTTGAACTCGGAGCTGCGGGAGTTACCGTACATGGTCGTTCAGTCCAGCAAAGATACGTCGGTCCAAGTGACTGGCGTTTTCTCATTCGCGTAAAGAAGCATGTTGGGAAAAAACTGGTATTGGGAAGTGGCGATCTTTTCAACGCCCGGGCCTGCATCAACATGATGGAACAAACCGGGGTTGATGGCGTTACTGTGGCAAGAGGGGCTATTGGTAATCCCTGGATCTTCAGCGATTGCCTGGCTCTGGCTTCCGGGAAACCTTTGCCTCCGCCGCCTTCAATCGCCCAGCAGGGAGAAACCATAACGGAACATTTTAATGAATCTGTCCGCCAGCATGGAGAGCGGTTGGCCAGCAAGCTCATGCGCAAGCTGGGAATCAAATACAGCGAATTGCATCCCTGTTCGCGACAGGTGCGCGATGCTTTCGTGGCCATTTGTACAGTAACTGAATTCCAGCAGGTTATAAAAGAGTGGTACGATCCGGATAAAGATTGGCCGCCTGTTATTCGTAGCGAAAAACACGGCAATCTTATTCCAGCCGACTCAAAATCAATTAAGAAATAGAATTTTCAGCCGGTGGCTGGGAAGGACTATAGGACGATACATGGATTACCCGGCACACCGCTCTGGCTACCAGGTCGGATTGTTCGACCATTGGTCTGCTGTTTTCCGCATAGATAGCCGCGACCGCCGGCTGAAGCACAACTCCCAGCGTTACCGCCGCTAGAACATCAGGATGCTCAGCGTCGTTGGTCGGTAAGTGACTGGCGAATCTTGCCATTAACTCGAACCAAAACTGAACTGGACTACCCGCTGTGTCCTCCATGCGCGACCACAAATCGTGTTGATGTAGCAGCACGAAACTGAATAACTGATGATTGGTGTCAAACAACCTATAAAAGCACGAAACAGCACTGCGGATCGCCGTAAACGGATCCATGTCCAGAGTTACGTTTTTCCGCAGGTTCTCGTGTAGATCGACTAAACCGGACCGGAATACTTCATAAGCCAAGTCCAGTTTTCCATCCCAATGTCGGTAAAGGGCCGCTTCACTTACCCCGGCTAACTCGGCGATTTGGCGAATGCTGGTTCTATCCAACCCTTGATGCCCAAAGAGCTGACTGGCAGCTTGATAAATGGCTTCTTTGAACTTCACCGGGCGTCCCACGAGCTTAACCTCCAACTAGAACTAAGTTAGTTAACGTTTACTAACCTAAACCTTTCGATCCTGATTGTCAATGTTTTTTCACGTAGATTAGGTGTCGAATCGAATTCTTATACACGAAACGAGGATTGGGCTTCACTCTGGAAACCAACACGCAAGGCTATTGATCAGTTGATGGTTTGCTTTGTTCCGCCGTTGCAGGAGGCTGCTGAGGAACCTCCTCCTTGGGAGCTGGGAATTCAGTGCCGAATTCCACGTTGTAGATAACCTCTTCTGTGGCAACTGGTTGCGCCACTATTTCGCCGCTCACGAATGCCTGGATAACTCTATAGACGATGACACCACTCCCGGTTCCGATCAAGGCGATGAGCACATCTGTCAGGGCTGGAACACGTGAAGGTAACAATATCTGAACCACTTCCAGAGCGGCCACCGCCGAAGCGACAACCACACTTGTTTTAATGATCTTCTGCTGAGGATCTATAGTTCCTTTGTAGTTACGCCACATACAGATAATAACCCCCAGGCATACGTACCGGGCGAATTTGTTCAAAAGGTCATCAATCGCTACCGGAAATTTGGCTCGTTGGTAAAACCACATGGGCAGCCATTCCGCCAGCTTGATTTGATCAGCTATGGATCCCGGGGAGAAGTTGGTCGTAAAAGGCACGCACTCGCGGGCAATCAAAAACAAACACCAGCCTCCAAGAACCATAGAAGCCAGGGTTTTCCGACTGGCCGCCACATATGGCCTATGCTCGTCACTGGCTGGCGCCCAAAGATGTATCAACGCCGGAGCAGACAATATCCCCGCTATGGCGCCCAAGCCGGCCATCAGAATATCAGTGACATCACTGGTACGGGAGATTATGAACATCTGTCCGATAAAACAAAACAGTGACAACATCATGCATGCGGAAAAAGTCCAACCGATTTTTCTGATTCCATCAACATGGCAGTGTTTAGAGAGGTACCGGCAGATAAAAACAGCCAGCAAAGCGTAACTTGCAACTGTCCATAAGTAATCCAGGTTTAACTGCCAGTGATCGCGGGCGGAAATGTAACTGGCCTGATGACTTCCTTCTGTAGGAGCTGGTAAAACAAACCTGCTGATTTGAGCATCCTTGTTGAATGGGATGATACTAGTGTGGCTTATTGACTGGAAAATGCGATCCGGGCTGAAAGTGAGGTCGAACGGAACAACAGCTCCCAGAAACAATGTGCCGGCCAGAATCTTCGCTAAAAGTAATGATGGGCGACGAACGCTATTTTCGTGCAAATCGTCAATTACTCTGTCTTTAATGTTTCGGCAGAGACTGATCACCAGCAAGGCGGCCGACACAGAAAGAGCGCCGACTACGGCGCCGATCATGTTGCAGATCCAGTCGCCTTTGGAGCTTACCCGTGAGGCGGAATAAATCTGGCTGTATTCTACAAACCAACTGAGTATCGCTGCCAGCGCGAGGGTAAAAAACAACGAGGTCAGCCTGGCCCATTTCCGTTCCAGCAGGGACGCTCTAAAAAGTAATCCGAAAGGAATGTATAGAGCGATGTTGGCCGCTGCATCGGGAATATGTACGTCTACTACAAGTAGTTTCAGCCAGGTTTGTGTTCCCTCGGGAACAGGGGAAGGGCTACCGAAATCAAAAGGAACAAAGCTTCCCCAGAACATGGGAACCATGTAGAGAACGGTGACGCTCTCCAGGATGTGACAGCGGATGAACCGCAGAAATCGGTTTTCGAAACTTGCGCTCATCTGCGGGTTCCCTTAAGTCGTACTTGCTGCGTCATTGACCGATATCGACTTTCTGGCGTTCATACTGGGCTTAGAAAACACTGGTTATTGCCAGTGATGAAGTTCGCGTTGAGTGAACTTTACATAAGGCTGAAACAATCCTTCTTGCCTGAAAGACGGGATATCGCTTATTCTCGTTTCATGAAAGAAAGTAAAGGCCACATCATTGCGCTGCTGATTTCCTTGGCCCTCTATATCATGTTTACGTCTGTTGGTATTAATTGGGGTTTGCCATCTTCCAATGAAAATGGTTTTCTCTTCCCCAAACAGACACCGTGGACCGGAGAGCAGATAATCTCCCTCGCGTCAGGAGGAGCTCGGGTTGATTCCCAGGTGGGAGCCGACGTCGATGAGGATCCTTTGGCTGATAAATCGGGCAGAATAGTAATCAACACCAACGAATCCGACCAGGCGAAAATCTATCGCCGATTTCGCATGTTTACCCATCAGCCCGACGAGATGATCACCATGATGGCGCTATCCGGAATGAACCCCGGGGAGCGGAAATTGGATCCCAAGCTTTATCAATACGGTGGTCTGTTTATATATCCGGTTGGTGGTTTTATAAAAGTTGCCGGTACCCTGGGGCTGATCAATGTTAAATCCGATTTTGCCTATTACCTCGATAATCCTGACGAATTCGGGAAATTCTATATAGCCGGGCGTCTGTACGCCGCCTCCTGGGGAGTTTTAGGTGTTTTCCTGATGTACTTAATCGGCAAACGCCTGGGGGGATACAAGGCTGGATTTCTCGCCGCGTTTTTTTTCGTGATCCTGCCGGTGGTAACGTGTATGTCTCATGAAGCCAAACCTCACCTGCCGGGAGCTGTACTCATGTTGCTGGCCGTCTGGTTTGGATTTCGAGTTCTGGAATCGCCTGCAGGTAAAAACTGGGCGGGATTGTTCGTATCCTGTGGGGCAGCGGTTGGTATGGTTTTATCCAGTGTGCCCATCATGATCCTTATTCCGTTGATTGTGTGGTTAAGTTGGCGGGCGAATTCCGGAGCAGGCAAACCGGGTGAAGATCTTTCATCAAAAGACGACCGGCGAGTATCCTACAATTACATATATCTTACCATCGTGGGAATCGCGATTTCATTTATCACTTACATCGTTACCAATCCCTACGTGCTTATAAATCTGTTCTGCAACCGGGAGGTTCTTAAAAGTAACTTTGGTAATTCCATGGCCATGTATGAAGTATCCAGAGTGCTGGAGGGTTGTATTCGTCTCGGGCAATTGACCGTGGAAGGTTCCACGTTGCCGTTAACCCTCCTGGGTTTCGGTGGTTTGGTGTTCGGCCTGATCAAAAGAAATTATAAATGTCTGCCTTTGGCCATACCCGCAATTGTTTTTGCTGTGCAGTTTATTCTGATCGGCGCCGGTAAACCGGACGAGTATGGTCGATTTGGCATTTTCTATGAATGTGGCCTGGCCTTATCCAGCGCATGTGTTATCGCTCGTATTATCAATAGAAAAAAATGGTTAGGTATATCCGTTACGGCTCTGGTTGGAGTCACCGCTGTTTACGGATCTGCTGGTTACCTCTGGAGTTTTCACGCGGATGGCAAGGGCGCAGGGAGCAGGCAATTAGCCGCGGAATTCCTCTTGGAGAGAAGCAATGCGCCCGTAGTGTTATCCGCTGATCCGGCTCCTTATTCCTGCCCACCCCTGGATTTTAAAAACACCCCGGTTGTACTATACAAGCAGGGAAAAACTGACACCTATATGGATCGTATCCGGTTCTGGAACAATGATTCTAAACCATTTTTGGAAAAAGATTCATTCGATGCGCCGAAATTAATGATAACCGCCATGGATTATCCGGAGAAGGAATTGCCTCTGATCGATGATCCACAGTGGAAAACTGCAAAGATATTTGAATCGCGTAAAAAGGTTTTCGGTTGTTTACTCCTGCCTCGTTCGCGGATGAGCTGGGCGAATAAACCGATGGTTATATTGATAAGGTAAATTACCAAAGTGTACGTGTGCCCGTTGCTGAGAAAGTACGCGTGTCGTAATGATGTTAAAGCCGATTATGGTGTGGCTTTATCTGCTGAAAATCTATCATTACTGCCGGAAAAAGAACGAGGTTTGAGAATTGCTGCAGTGCTGCTTTCACCTGTTACTGACAGCGATCAGCAGTTGGAACGAATCAAGGATGAATACGAATGGTCGATGTCGGGCAAGGCAGAAAGAATTATTGTTTCAACAACTCGTAAAGGATCGATCGGTTGGGAACTGGTGACTGGTTTTCTTCGCGGATTAATTGAAATTCACCGTGAATATTCGCCCCGCATATGTGTTGCCAATCACAACAACTCCTGCCTGGAACAGTTGGACGATTTGCACCAGTTGTTTTCAACACCAGTTTTTTCCAGCATTGGTTTGTGCTTGAATGTTGAAGAATTTCAAAAGGCGATAGTCAATCCGGCGGATGCGATAATCAATTTCTCCAGCAAAATCCAGGCAGTTCAGCTAAGCCGCCAATCTGTTTCGGCTAATGCGGATCTGGATTCTGAAAACTCCGTATTAAGAAACATCCTGGATACCCTGCAAGAAGAACATTATACCGGACCGGTAATCGTTGATTCCTCTCAGGTTGAGCTGATTGAAGCAATTTTTGGAAAACACGCCTGATATTCTAAGGAGTTTCGTTGCTATTATCTGCCCCCGTCGAGGAATCAGTGGGTTGCAACTGACTCAGAACATGGTTGGCCATTCCCTGCAGTATCTTACTATCAGGCATTACCCGCAATGCTCGTTTGATGGCTCCTATTATATTTTCCGGCTCGCCTCCGGTGGTGATTGCATTATTGAGGCATTCGACCACTTTTTTGTCATCCTTATGGTTCGCGGCCACATCGGCAGCCAGAAACCATGCCGGTGCCGATTCTGAATCAAGGGCAATAGCTCTTGCACTCCATTCATCCAGCTTTTCGGGCATTGTTTTTGAAGCTTGATTGAAAACACTGTAAGCCAGTTCGACGTATTTCGCGGCGATTGCCCGATGGGCCTGAGCTTCATTGAGATTTCGTTTTTGTTCCGAAAGCAGTTTACGGGAAAAATCCTCATGGCCTGCTGCCAGGTGATAGGTTATCAGCCGGTTCGCTATGGCGTCGCGCAGAGATCTGCCGGTTTCGCCGCCGGGAATGTGAACCAACGAATTTTCCGCTTCCTTTATTGCCTCTACAGAATTTTCCGGATGGGCGAAAAAGCGGGCGTCGGCAAGTTCGGCGTGGCAGCTGGAGCGGGCAAGAAGCATATCCGGAAGCAACTCATACAACTTTACCGCAACCTGCAGGTATTCGACTGCCAGCGGGTAGTCAGGTTTTGAAAAACACGCAACAGCGCCAAGTCGCAGTTTTTCCGGCGCCCAGGGATCGGTCCAGTCAGCTGATGCGCCATGTTGAACCTGGGCTTGGGCATTCTCAAGAATGGGAACCACCACTCGATCATAAGCCGGGGTTTGTGATACGCCTGTCAGTATTTCAAGGTAGAACGAGGGAATTCGGTTTATACGAAGCGGGCGGGCGAGAAGTTCCATTACAGCTTCTGGTTCAAGCTTGTCGAATCCCTCTAAAACATACTTCGCCGCCAGTTGAGTATTATACGGTTGCCTGACGATCTGTTGTTCCAACGCCTTTATTGCCAGAGTCTTATTCTTTGCCGCGATTTCTGTGGCCTGATCGAAGGTTGCCAGCGTTTCGATCTGTTTGTGAAAACCATAACCAAGCCAGCCACGGGCTAAATCACTTGCTGATACGGATTGCAGCTGTGCCAGGTTTTCCAGGCCTTTGAGAATGCTGTACTCGCACTCCTGGCGGCTTTCAAGCATTTGTTTCCGCAGAATAGTGCTTTGAGTCTGAGATGTTCTGCAGGCTTCCAGTCTGCGAAGATATTGGTTTTGAAGTATTTCGGCTGTTCGCAGATAAGTTTGTGTCTTCTGTTGGAGAGCGCTTAGCTTGCGCGCCGGACTAAGACGATCTTCGTAACTGCGATCAGCCAGCTTATGGGCCAGGTTGATATTATCCACATCCAACGCATTGTTAATGTCGTACATGGCCCGGGCTGCGGCAAAATCTCTACGTGAATTCTCCGCAACGAACAAACCTATGGCAATTGAAAAGATAAGCACTAACGTCGATATCGTCCGGTTTCGGGCAACCCTATGCTGCCAGCCTTCAGAGGTGGGAGTTGATAACGACCAGATCAAACCGATTATTGTGAAATAGACAAGCGGTACTCCGGTTATACGCAAACCCACGCTGAAGCATTCCGCGACAGTAAGTGCTACCAGTGAACTGAGCAGGCCTATCATCATCCAACGTTGCGATGGGGAGTTCATATGCGCTAGTGCTTTGGCGCCACCCATTAACGTCAGTAAAATGGCAGCTAAAACGATAACCAGACCAACGATTCCCAGGTCCGCACCGGTTTCCAGCCATTCATTATGAGCGTGAGTAATTCGGTATTCCAACGCAGCCGGATCGTTAATTACGTCGTTAGCGGCATAACCATCAGCAAGAAGGGCGTATGCTCCCTGCCCATGTCCGATTGCCGGGCTTTCCTGAATAAGGTTGGCGGCGTAATTCCAGGTGTAAAAACGGGTTCTCATGCTCGCACTACGGCCTGTGGATGAAGGTGCGTTAATCTGTTCGAAGAAAAAGTACCCTGCACCGGCTATGCCTGCGATAGTAAGTACCGTAAGCAATACCTTTGTTCGACGACCGCCGGAGAAGAAAAGAAAAGCGGCAATTCCCATTGCCAGGCCAAGTGCCGGGCCACGCGATTTCGTTAAGTAAAAAGCGTAACAGATTATTGCCAGGGCTGCCAGGCAGAGAATTACTTTTAAAACACCCTTCGCACTCTTTTTCGCTCCATAATCCTTAAACCCGATGTTTACGGCAGATACCGCCAGCAGGAAACCCGGAATCAGGCAACTTCCGAGAAATAATGGATTACCTATAGGATATGAAGCACGCAAGGTTGGATTGCGCTCAGCGTGATACAAAACCGCAAGGATCGCGGTCATTAAAAGTACCAGAACCATTATATAGCCAGACAGTACAGCCGCCCGGCGGTTCAAGCCATACGCGAGAGCGAAGGGCCAGACAACCTGAGTAGCCAGCAAAACCGATCCGGAATACGAAAAGTCAGGGGCATGCGCCCACAAAACAGAAACGAACGACCAGATCGTAAACAGTATCAGTGAAACCTGAGCTGTATAAATCGGATTGAGCTGGCGCCTGGAAATACTCTTCCCCGCTTCAGATGAATCGGATAATTCATCGATGTTGATGCACGTATCGGAAGCATCTGTTACATCCTGCGAACGGGATAAAGCAAAAATGCCCAATCCCGCGATCAGGATTCCGATTCCGCCGGCCACCCCCTGAACCAGCGATTTAATAGCTATACCATTGGGCGTAGGCTGGGAGTAGTTCAAATCGAGTATCTCAACAAGAGCCAGCAGGATTGAGTCGGGCGACCAGTCCACCGCGCCGTCCGGCAGGATGTTTGGTTTCCCGGCACTGGTCAGCAGGCAGTTGCCGAATAAAGCCAGTATTACAAGCCCCAGCATGGCGACATGGGCGGATTTAATCTCGTTTGGATTTATAATTCGAGTTATACTCATTTTTTCAACCAGTTATGAGTGCTTTGATTAATCTTTGACCACTTCGTCATACCGCCGGCTTCGATTGTTTTTTGGCTTCCACGAAAACCGCGATATTCTCCTTTATCCCGGCATGATGGTTTGCCAGCAATGCAGCATAATATAGAAATCCTCCAAGACGATTGAGATAAGTGATGATAGCTTTATTACTATCGGTATTTCGGTTCAGAGAAACAACCGAGCGTTCAGCTCTGCGGCAGACCGCTCGAGCATGGTGAAGTCGCGCGTTTAACTCGCATCCCCCGGGAAGTATAAAACCAGTGGGAAGAGATGCGCTTTGCCGTATGCTGTCCAGTTGTTGTTCAAGCCTGGGAATCAACGCGTTTTCGATTTCGGTAGCCTGCTTGTCCGCTTCCGCTGTTACTATCTGCGAACCCACTTTGAGGAGATCTTTCTGAATAAGCTGCAGGTTTGAACGGAGATCGTCGTCGTCGCAGACTACTATGGCTAACCCGATTACTGAACTCAATTCGTCAAGATCTCCGCAGATACAAATGCGCGGATCGTCTTTGTATACTCTCCTCCCGCCAATCAAATCGGTCAGACCACCATCACCTTTGCTGCCATTGGGTTTCATACAGAATCCTTTGAAACTTCTCCGCAAAACACGTCAGGACATTATACTTCGTTTACGAAAAGTCAGAAAGGTAAAGTTATCGATTGCGCTTTCGCCACCAGCACAGCGATAGCAGAGCAAAAAGAAGATCGGCGTGTTCGGCCCGTTTGGCACAATGATCTTCATATACTCGTATGACCCCGTCATAATCGAGCAGTTCCAGGCTTTCTATCCGCTCCCTGGTAACCGTTGACAGGAAAAGATCACGCATATCTTTCCGCAAGAATTCCCCTATGGGAACTTCAAAACCCATTTTCGAGCGATCCAGAATGCAATCCGGAAGAATACCTCTGTAGGCGTCGGCGAGTAATCTTTTTCGCATTCCACGGTAAATTTTGAACTGCGATGGACAGCTTTCCGCGAATTCCACCACTTCGCGATCCAGAAACGGAACTCTCACTTCCAGCGAATGATACATGCTGGCCAGATCAACCTTGTGCAGCATATCCGACGGCAACCCCCTGCGAAGGTCGTAAGCAAAAACTCGGTTCAGAGCATCACCGGCTTGTTTGCCTCTACTGGTTTTCTCAATAGATTTACTAAGTTCATCGCACAGGCCAGAAACCCGCTCGGGATCCAGAAGTACGCACTCAGCCTGCGGAGAAAGAATTCGCGACCATGAAATATGGCGTTTCGCGCAGGATTCCGAAGAGGTTCGGATCAGTTTCCGAAATTGCCGAAACCGGTTACCCAGCGAACCGGATTTGGAACTCGGGCTCCACTTTACCATTGGCTCAATGACACCATGCCTGATCCATGCCGGTATTCTGTTGTAACTGTCAATCGAATTATGGCCGAGATATCTCCAGTAGCCGCCGAATAGTTCGTCTCCGCCGTCGCCACTCAAGCAAACCGTAACGTGCTCCCGAGCCAGGCGGGATACCAGCGCGGTTGGCAGAATCGAGCTGTCAAAAAACGGTTCTTCCTGATGATCCAGAATCGGCTCTACCGTATCCAGTATCTCCTTGTAGGTGACATCGAACTGGTGGTGGCTGCTTTGGCAATGCCTGGCCATTATTCGTGCGTAGTTGGTTTCGTCGTATGTTTCATATCCGGTAAAACCAATTGAGAAAGTCTTAATAGGCTCCGGAGTACATTCGGTCAGGTGCGCAGCTATTATAGCGGAATCCAGTCCTCCGGAAAGAAACGCTCCCAGCGGTACATCAGCAATACGTCGTCTGGATACCGCCTTGAACAGAAGCTTTCGCACTTTACCGCATGCCTGATCGTAACTGCTCCCCTGTTCACTGTTTGAAACAGTGTCGCCGATGTAGGACACCTGCTTGTTTAAACCCTGCTCGCCGAAACTGATGTAACAGCCGGGATTCAATCTCGATACCGATTGGTAAATCGATTGTGGCGATGCGAAATACCCGAAACAAAGGTAATTCAGTAAAGAGTCCTTGTTTATTGATCGATCCCATCCGGGTAAACAATGCATGGTTTTCATTTCGCTGGCGAAGCAGCATTGTCCGCTCTGGTTGGTATATAATAGTGGTTTAATTCCATACCGATCTCTGGCTAGAAAACCCTTACGTGAAGTACGATCATAAAAGGCGAAGGCGAACATGCCGTTAAATCGTGCGGGAGCTTTAAAACCCCATCGGGCACAGGCGGCGGCTACCACTTCCGTGTCCGTATCTGTTAGAAACTCGAAACCCTCAGCTCTTAATTCTCTGCGCAATTCACGGAAGTTGTAAATCTCCCCATTGAAACTGAGTGCATATCTTCCGTTGGCATAAAGAAAGGGCTGGTGACCGGCCGGAGTGGGATCGACCACCGCCAGGCGAACCGAGGAGAAGCCAACAGATATCCCATCGCTCTGGTCAATGAATACTCCAGAATCGTCCGGACCACGGTGCCTCATTGAATCACATGCGGAATTGAGATTATCAGTATCGATTGACCGGCCATCGAAACTTATTATTCCCGCAATTCCACACATGGCAATTCAATATCGTGAACAACGTATCCCGGGACACGATTGCAAGTTTAACCTGTTTCCATCTGACCGCTGGCCGCGATCAGTTATTGTTGCGAATCAAGGTCGACAGCCGGTACCGATTCACCCAGTTGACGTAGTAGAGACGCCGCCTCCTGGTCCGTCGGATCCAACCGCAGACACGTCAGCAATTCATCTATCGCTTCCTTGTTGTTACCCGTGCGATATAACAACATCCCCAGCGCTTTGTGAGCAAGCGGGTTGGAAGGCTCCATTGCCACCGCCTGCTTGCATCGCAGTAAAGCGGAGTCCATGTCTCCCCTCTCTTCGTACTCGTTAGCCAGGAATATGTATTGTTTGGCCGATGGGCCTATATATTTTGCTGCCCAGTGGGCCGTCTTCAGGGCCTCCTCGAATTGCCCCTTTAACTCCTGGGCTCGGTTCTTGCCCAATATCGCCGGCTGATAGCCTGGGTGAGCGTTAATCGAACGTGAGAAATAATCGATCGAACGATCAACTTCACGTAAAGCCGCTGCTCGATCCCGCAGCTCGAATTTCTTCTGGGCCAGCATCATAGAACATACTCCGAGATCGTGCAGATTCTCCGCGTGTTCCGGAGTCTTGTCATATGCTTCCTTGAACAGAGTACGGGCCGTTCCCCATTGCCGCTTGACCATCTTCTGCTGGCCTGCCTGCCTCAACTCCTGAAACGTGGGACCGCAACCGACCAGCGAAGTAACACAAACCATGAGGGCCAGTCCAACCAGAGAGAATCCTTTCAAACTTGTTTGAAATCTGTTCATGGCTACACCTCGTTTGGATGAAAATCGTTTCCTCAGATTCAATCGCCTCTTGAGACTCAGCTTAGATTAACCGAGAATCGGTAACCGGCGATAAGATTCGCAAAACTAACTCTATACAATATTAAACCACTTTGGATCACCTCATGGGCACATCAACAAGGTTCGCTATTCTACAACACTTGGTCGCCGGCGGCGAGCATTGGGATCTTCTGATTGAGCAACCGGAAGCACTTGCTACCTGGCAGTTACAAAAGGAGCCGTTGGCCAATGCCTCTGAGACTAATCAGGCCAGAAAACTGCCTGATCATCGTAAAGTGTATCTCCACTACGAAGGACCGGTAAGCAATAATCGCGGTGAAGTGAAACGTGTCGATCAAGGATCGTGTGAAATCATCTCATCCAGTGATACTCTCTGGCGTATCCGATTAAAAGGTCAGCTCCTCTTCGGCCAGTTTCGATTACAATGTTTCGAAAACAACAAGTGGATGTTTTCTCCCGATACTACAATCGCCTGAACCAGTGAATCCGGTTAGATACATCAGGTTCCGATTACTGGGGAAGGATCTGGACCCGCAACTCGCCGTCTACCGTCGAAACCTCGCCGATTTTGAACAATCGCTTGCCATTGGGAAACTTGAAAAGGTTTGTCCAACTAACCCCTTGAGTAACTATTTGAGTTGAATCGGTGGTTCGAAGTTTGCCGACTACACTTGCGGCAAAGTCGGGTAGTGTGTCTATATCCAGACCTGAGTTATTCAAAAGGCGTTCCATGATGTTGCCAACCACGCTTTTGGGAACAGGCAACGAGCCGGCTGTTACTCTCTCAACGCGAATAGTAACCGTGTTTTCGTTAACTTCCGCCACCAGATGGATACCAATAATTGCCTGCCAACTTTTATAGTCAATACGGGCGCCGATAACGCAACTGTCGTTTTCAAAAACTATTACCGGATTGCGAATCCAGGGGGGCAGCCACTCCTTAGCATCCGGATACAGTTCCTGCCGCAAGACAACCCATTCTGTCGCGGTTTTTCCCGACAATGCAAACACAGAATCCTCCCGGCGATTAATCGTTTTGCTCAGTTGGCTGTAAGTTTGCGGCAGGCTTTCCCGCACCCTGGCCCACTCCGCCTGTGGTATCTCTATTGGGCGATACCAGGAGGGGATCCTTTGAAATGCCATGAACAGGATGATTCCGGAAGTTAACAGCACAAAGAAGCTGCATCCGGCTATCCACCAGATATATTTACTCAGTTTGTGGGTTTTTCGTTTCCTCACCGTATAATTCACCTCTTTTGTATGAACTAGTATAACCGATTGAAGCGAGTTTGCCCTCCCCCTATGTGGCAACCTAAAATCATTCGACAGGTAAAGAGTTTCAGGTAAAAGGTAAGTACGAACTCATGGCTACTCGCGTAATTATCATTGGAATAGTTTTGCTCTGGATTCTTTCCATGAGCTGGCTCGTCGCCCATGACGTTGTTCCGGCCTGGACCGCTCGGCAGGTTCCCAAATTCGTTGCCGTTGATTTACTGAAAGAGGAGACCCTCTACTCTCAAGCTCGTATAGAAAACAAGTATGGACATAGATTGGGAACTGTCTGGTCGCAACACCGTCGCACTACTGTCGGGCTAACCCGTATGGATGTAATCTGGCTGGACAAGTTTCCCATGGCGCCGGTACTGCGGATCGAAATTAACTCTGATTTCACCAAAGAAGGAGACCTGGATACGTTCGAACTGCGCGTCTACGGTGCTGGTGAAAAAGTTGAATTGGTTGGAGAAAGATTCAGTGGCCACCTGGCTTTTGAATTGAAGGCCGGTACGCGAAAAATCCACCGCCTTAAGGTCGATGCGGCCTCCGTGGGAACAGTGGCCGACGTGTTTCGCCCGTTTCCCAACCTCCCTGCCGTTGAGGTCGGGCAATCCTGGCGAATGCATGTGGTTAATCCGCTGGCGGCGGTTACAGGCATAGGTACCAAACTGATTCCCATGCTGGTGAAGGTCACGCATAAGGAATCTATTGTTACAGACGATGGTCCTGTCGAGTGCTTTGTCCTGGACACCGGACAAGCCCGTGCCTGGGTCGACGATGAGGGAGTAGTTCTTCGCCAGGAAATGAACCTGCCTATTGGCGGGCAATTGTCTATCGTTGCCGAAAAATTCAACCAGCAGGAATTGGATGAAGCATTGTCTGTAGAGCTTGATAGTGGTGGTTAAAACAACTTTGAATAACAGGTGATATATGGTTCCGGCAATCGAACTGAAAAACTTGCGAAAGTCATACGGGGATAAAGTAGCCGTCAAGGATCTCTCCCTGTCTATCCCCCAGGGAGAATTGTTCGCCTTCCTCGGACCAAATGGCGCTGGAAAAACAACCACCATCAAAATGATATGCGGATTGCTTCACCCTCAACACGGAACGATATCCGTTTGCGGACACAGTATGGCCGGAAACGGGTTGGCTGGTAAGGCGAAACTGGCTTATGTGCCCGACCAGCCGTTCTTGTACGAAAAACTTACCGGTAGAGAATTCCTTTATTTTGTCGCGGAGATGTATAAAGTTCCCGTTAACGTTCGCGATGAAACGATGGAAAAGCTGATCGCCCGCCTGGATATGGGGGATTTTCTGGACAACCTCACCGAAAGCTATAGTCACGGAATGAAGCAAAAAGTTGTCCTGTCCGCCGCTCTCTTACACGATCCGGAAATACTGGTTATCGATGAACCCATGGTTGGACTCGATCCGCGCACTGTCCGAGTAGTCAAAGACCTGTTTGTGGACAGAACCAGAAAAGGACGCTCGGTTTTCATGAGTACCCATACCCTGGGAGTTGCCGAAGCCGTATCCGACCGAATTGGTATTATCAATCACGGAGAACTGATCGCTCTGGGGGCACTTGATGAATTGCGCCAGAAAGCAAGCAGCCATCATTCGCTGGAAGATATATTCCTCCAGCTTGCCCACCCGGAAATGGTTGAGCAAATAACTGGGGAGCATTCCGATGACCGGTAAATCACAATCCATTGTACATGGCGGCGGTTGTATTTCCCAGGCTCTGCCCGATATCAGTCTACGATTGCTTCTGCAAATAAAGCTTCGGGCAATCAGAAACCAGGTCGTGCGCTTGCTTGTCGATTCTCCGTTCAAGGTTCTGGTTACCCTTGCCTGTATATCCGCGGTGTGGCTGGGACTTTACGGTTTGTTCAGAATGATATTCAGCTATTTTGAGCAATCCTCGCTGGAGGCGGCAATTGCTATCCCTATGGTTTTTAACTATTTTTTCGTGGCCATGCTGGTTATGCTGGCGATTTCCAATGCGATTATTGCTTATTCCTCCCTGTTCACCATGGACGAAGCTGAGTTTCTTCTCGCCACACCTGTAAAACCGCGTTCTTATGTTTTACTCAAGTATGTGGAAACACTTATTTTCTCCAGTTGGTCCCTGATTATAATGGGCCTGCCCTTAATGATCGCCATGGCCGACGTCCATGACGAACCGTGGATCTATTATCCGTTCTTTTTGGCCTACTTCGTGTTCTTCGTACCCATACCAGGCGCGGTCGGCCTGCTGTTGGCCTGGATTATGGCCAGGTTTATGGGCCGAAGCCTGCGGCGAAGAATAATCACTTTTCTGGCTGTCGCCGCTGCCGTGGGAACTGTCTGGTTTATTCGCAGTATCCAGGTGGGCGAAGATGGATCCAGTCGCTGGCTAAGTAATTTCCTGTACAAGATCAGCTTTATCCAGTCAGCGTTGTTGCCCAGTAGCTGGGTGGCCAAAGGAGTCGAATCGTCCATCCAGTTCCGTACCGGCGACGCAATCGCCTATCTGCTGGTAACCATCTCAAATGCGGCATTTTTAAGCATGTTGGCCGTGGCCGTGGTTTCCAGAAAATTCTCCGTGGCCTTTGACCGTGCCCTTTCTGCCGGCGGATCCGTTAAAAGAAGAGCCAGTACTCCTCATGCCGGAGTGGCAGGCCGGGTGTTCTTCTACCTGCCGAAATATATGCGCCTCGTAGCCGCCAAGGATCTGCGCATGTTTATTCGCGATCCGCTGCAATGGACCCAGTTGGGTGTTCTTTCCGGTCTGATGGTTCTCTATCTGGTTAACTTGCCTCGGTTTTCAAATGTAGCTCCCCTCGATGGCTGGGGAATGATTATTCCTTTTCTCAATTTCGGTGCCCTGAGCTTCATTCTGGCCACCTTCACCAGCCGGTTTGTTTTTCCTCTGGTTTCTCTGGAAGGCCGGCAGATGTGGCTTATTGGTCTTTTGCCTTTATCCTCGGCACAGATTCTTGCGGCCAAGTTTGCCTTTGCCATGACCGTTTCTCTCTCCGTCGCTTTATCCACTACCGTCCTGGCTGCCGTGGTCCTTCAAATGCCTTTCGATTGGGCTCTTATTCAGATCAGTGTGACAGTCGCAGTGTGTACTGGACTTTGCGGGTTGGCTGTCGGAATTGGCGCTCGATTGCCCGAATTCAACCAGCGCAGCGCAGCGCGAATTGCCAATGGGTTCGGTGGAACCGTTAACCTGATCCTTTCCGTCGGACTGGTTATGAGTATGCTGGTTGGAATGGGCTTTTTAGGATGGTACAACAAGGAGTACGGATTCCAGAATTCGGTTAATCTAAATACTGTCGTACTTGCTATTCTTGTTTCCTCAATCGGAGTATCGGGCGGAGTATTCGCGCTCTTGATCGGTGCCCGCTATTTGTCCCGCGCCGAGATATGACCGTTCACCCTATTACGAATGTCTTAAGCAGGTAGATCTCGCCTTGTATATTCATTGAATCTTATCTATGCCCCGTAAATTACGCTTGTTCCACCCTCCGCGAGCCTACCGTTTGTGCCCCAGGGGTGTTTATCCCGTTATTACACAGGCTTCACCTGATATCTTGAAATGAGATAGCCGGCTTGAGATAATATCCTCGGTCGGATTTGCCGGGACCAAATAAGGGTCGCCCTGTGTAGACGTGTTTGCTGAATCGCCGGATCAGTGTAACTCGTAATATCGCCGCTTGCTTTTACATATCAGTGTTGGCCGGAAGGGGGTTACCATGCAGGTTTCTGAAGCACTCAAGGTGCGTCGGTCATGGGGGAGTAAAGCCTGTGATCATCCCGGTTTTGAAAAGGAATATTACCAGAACGCACCTACCGGGGACTATGTCTGTACTCAGTGCGGCGAGAGCTTTACCACAAGGGAGTACGAACGCATGTGCCTGAAAGGGGAAATTATCCCCAATAAAAGGGCATAGTGTGACACTCAAGCAATCCTTTCCTGCACTTTCATGGCTGGATACGGTCACTAAGTAACCGGCTGGAAATGTGTTAGAAGATTACGTCTCCTGAATAAACCGGTAACTAAACCTCCAAAAATAAAAAAGAATTGTAAACATTTCGGCGAAACCATTGCTGAATATGTTAAAATCGTTCCAGCTTCGCTATGGATCTTGTTGATGATTATAGCTGGTATGGGGAATATCTCTTTACTTTGTTTAACCGTTCGCCTTTGGGGCGGATTGATGTAAGTGCGTGTAATGGTTTAGTAGGCCAGGGATCCGCGAATTAAACTTATGAGATTTCCAAAATTGCGAAAATCTTTGGTGGCATTGCTGCTGGGGGTGTTTTCTCTCCTTTGCGCTCTTATTGTGGGATATGGTGCATATCGCCGGGCTATTGAAGAAACCCATAACTACTATTGCCGCAACTATCTCGAACGGGCGAAAATACTGGCAAGCATCGTTACCCTGATGGAGGATGAACCCGACAACGTAGTGGCCGAAGCAATTGAAACCGTATGGAGATCATCAACAAATTACCCGAAGGACGCTGTGTTGTGCCTGATTGATCAGGATATGCGACATTTACTGCATATTTCCGGTAATCATATTGAAAGTCATTCTCACCACTCTCAACCACAGGAAAAAAAGCTTCTTGCAACCAGGATTAAAGCACTTCTTGGTGGAAAACGGTTCTACGTTGGTCCATACACCTCGCTTGATGGGGAAGAACAAATAGCGGCTTTCGTGTCTATTCCGACGAAGAACTGGTTTGTAGTCATTCATCTCTCCAAACCTCTCCTGATATCGGAGGTTCGTTCGGGAATGCAGCCCTGGGTGATCGGTTTTCTGGTCATCTGCGGAGTTTTGATGCCAGGTTCCCTCGCTTTACTTTATCGGGTATTTCGTCGTTCGGAAATCCTGCGTTGTAAAACAGAAGATTCTCTAAGAGAAAGCCGGAGGAAGTACCAGGCGATATTCGAACAGACGATAAGTTGTGTTTTTGTTTGCGAACTCCTGTTTGATGTAAACGGCAATCCTGATGATTATATCATTCTGGAAGCGAATTCCGCCACCGAGTTAAACCTGGGCAGGACTGTTGCAGATGTTTGCAATAGAAAGATATCGGAATTTCTCCCTGCCGGTGATGTTAAAGCGGTGATTGATGTATACGCCGAGGTTGTTGAAAAACAGAAACCGGTTCGTTTTGAAATGTATTTTGCATTCAAGGACCAGTATCTTGAGATCGAAGCCTGCCCCATGGGCGGGCGGATGTTCGCCCTGTTGATCACTGATGTTGGAAAACGCAAACGAGTGGAAACGGAACTGGCGGAAAAGGAAATGCTGCTCAGCAGCATAATCGAAGGAACCGAGGACGCCGTATTCGTCAAGGATCTTCAGGGAAAATACCTGTTGGTTAACTCCGCCGGAGTAAGGAGAATCAATAAGGAACCGGAGGAAATCCTCGGTCTCACTGATAAGGATGTTTTTCCTGAATCCGAAGCCGAATTTGCCGTAGCAATGGATCGAGAGGTTATCAGTACTCGTAAACATAAAACCTACGAACATGCTTTTAACACTCCTGATGGTGACAAACAGGTCATCTGGGTTAATAAGTTTCCAAAGTTCGCCAATGATGGATCGATAGACGGTATTATTGGTATTACGCGGAATATTACCCAGCATAAGAAGTATGAAAAGGTTATTGCCTATCGTGATCGAATTCTGACTGCTGTGGCAGAGGCAGCTAACCTGCTACTGAAAAACAAGGATATTGAAGAAGGTTTCCACGAAGTTCTCAAAATACTGGGACACGCGACCAAGGTAAGCAGAGTTTATGCTTTGGAAAACCAGATTGATGATAATGGGGAGCTCTGTATTACTCCGCAATTCCGTTGGGTTGCTGAAGGAATATCTTTGCCTGATTACGAAAAAATATCCTACAGTGCCAGTGGATTGTCGCGATGGAAGGATATTTTGGAAAACGAAAATGTTATCAGCTCACTTACGCGTCGTTTGCCGCAACAGGAGCAGACTGTCCTGCGGCAGCATGGTACGGTTTCCATTGCTGTTGTACCTGTTTTTGTTGCGAGCGGTTGGTGGGGTTTTCTCGGGTTCGAAGATTGTATCGAAGAACGCGAATGGGAGGCATCGGAAATCGAAGCCCTCAGGTTCGTGGCCGGCCTGGTTGGCTCCTCCCTGGATAGATTGCGTGCGGAAAACGAATTGACCGCTTCCCATAAGCGGTTTCAAACCGTTATGGATAGTCTCGATGCCGTTGTATATGTCGCGGATATGGAAAACCACGAACTGCTCTTCGCCAATCAGCGGTTATGTGACCTGGAAAACGATGTGCTGGTCGGAAAAACCTGTTGGCGGGCGTTACAGGGGCAGGAGGGACCCTGCGATTTCTGTACTAATGATAAGTTAATTGCTGAAGATGGAAAACCTGCCGGGGTATACACTTGGGAAATACATAAGGAACAGACCAATAGATGGTACCTCATGCATGATCGGGCTATTCGCTGGATAGACGGCAGGCTGGTACGCCTGGAAATCGCTACCGATATTACCGAACAGAAAAAAAACGAAGCTGCACTCGCGGCATACCAGGATCACCTGGAGGAAATGGTTACAGAGAGAACCAGGGAACTCGAACAAAGCCGGGAGAAACTGAGAGAGTCAGAACGTTTGGCTACTATTGGAACCCTGTCTGCCGGTATTGCTCATGAAATAAACAACCCGGTGGGAATGATTATGCTTTCCGCCCAGAACGCACTGGCGGTTAAGGAACGGTCCGGTAATGGAGAATTGATGGATACATGTTTGAAAAGTATAATTGATAACGCCAAACGTTGCGGCAGAATCACCAGGAGTGTATTGCAGTTCGCCAAACAGGAAAAAACGGAAAAATGGCCTTGCGATGTCAATGCCATAATCAAACACGCTATTGATTTTCTGGAAGAATACATTTTGGAAAAAAACGGTAATGTGGAATTCAAACTTGATCCGCAATTGCCGGAAATAACGGCAAACCCGGTCGAGTTGGAACAGGTTGTTGTAAACCTGATTAAAAACGGGATAGAAGCAAAATCTGAATATGTGAAGATAGAAATAACCACAGAAACAGCCGGGGAATCGATTATCATAAC
This sequence comes from Phycisphaerae bacterium, assembly GCA_963667855.2. Taxonomy (GTDB): domain Bacteria; phylum Planctomycetota; class Phycisphaerae; order UBA1845; family UBA1845. The sequence continues at coordinate 120,010 of CAXXKI010000031.1, forward strand.
CGTCAGGGATGATGGAGATGGAATAAGCGAAATTCGCAAGGGAAAATTATTCGATCCGTTTTACACGACTCGCAGGGAATTCGGTGGTACCGGGCTGGGGTTGAGTATTGCTCATGGAATTATCACTGGTCATGGCGGAACCATAAAAGTGGACAGCAAGATTGGGAAAGGAACTGTTTTCACTATCGAGTTACCAGTAGACAAAGCCGCGGAGGTTGTCGATGGCTAGTATACTCATTGTTGATGATGAACAGGGGTATCTGGTTCAACTGCAGATAGCTTTGGAAACCGAGGGGTATGTGATTAAAACAGCCTCCAGTGGTCGAGAAGCAATAGATATTGGCACGCGTTTCAGACCGGATGTCGTTGTTGTTGACTGGATGTTGAAACATCATGTGCACGGCTTGCATGTCGTGGATGCCCTGCGAACGGTCTGCCCGAATCTACAGGCGATTCTGGTTACGGGATTCGCGTCTGATGATCTCCGTATGGATGCGGAAAATAAGCAGATTATTCGATTTATCGAAAAACCCTTTGACCGGGATGAAATTCGCAATGCGGTGAAAGAGGCAATTAATACAGATCCCGTAGAAACGAAAGCTCATATACCGGCCGTTATTGAAGTTGATACTGATGAGAAAATCATATTCGCTAACTGGAGAGCCAGGGAACTTTTTGCTCAAACGCACGCCGGTAGAAACGTTTCCAATTTGAATGAGTTGTTTCTCCCTGAATACATGTTCGATCTCGATGAAGCAGCCCGTAAATGGCTGACAGTAACACCTAATACGAGTTGGCCGGTCAGTTGGCGCGTTAGAAGTCAAAAAAAAATCGAGGGTAAAAGCAGATTAATCGTTATTCGTGGCTACGAAGACCCTATTTACGTCGATCTACCCATTGTGGAATTACTGCTGGGGGTGAAAGATCCCGAACACACCACGTGGTCATTCCCGGGAAGAATAGTGATTATTGACAGTGATTCAGTGAATAGACGGTTTTCTGCTGCAATGCTCCACGGAGTTGGAGCCGGTTTTTATGCCGTGGAATCAGTTACGGAAGCGATCCGTCTGTTGGAAAAAGATCAGGGGCTGGAGTACGTTCTGCTCCGATGCGATACCTCAGAGTCAAAACTGACTGAGTCTATAGGACGAATTCACGATACCCGTTCCGGAATTTCCATTGTCGGAATCGGAGCGACAGAGAACAGGAAGTATCTTATCTCGTTGGGTTTAAAACATATACTGCCCAAACGCTGGCGCATAAAGGATTTGATGGACGTACTCTCCTGATTACTTTCCACTTGTTACAGTCATTCCGAAATCGGTTAAGTGTTATCCTCCACCAGGGCAAACATTGCCCTCTTGTATTGAAGACCGCTTTCCGTCGAAGTGAATGTGTGTCGATAATATTTTCCCTCTGCCAGAATCGGGCAGTAGTCAAGTGTGTAGGTTTCTCCGGGATTAATGAATCCAACCAGATAGGAATCCGGAGTTCCTACCTTGGCGGAAGGAATCAGGTTCCCAAAATGCTGCCTCTGCAGCTCAATCGTTTCACCTCCCTCGGAACGCAGGATGAAATGGTCTGCTATCCAATTTTCCCAATCTACATACAAACCCTGTTTGGTTCCTTCGCTTTTGGGGGGATCTTTTCTGGTCATTCCCATGGCAATGACGATCTGGACCTGGATTTTGTTGTTCATTGGGTTTCCACATGCATAACCTATCATTTGTCCCGGATCTTCACCAAGTTTTAGGCCCAGCCCCGCGTATGCCGCCCATACCACCACTACGGAAATAACTGTTAACCAGATCAAGCCTTTCATATTTTCTCCTCCTGAACATCCGAATACCAGTGACAGGTATTCCTGAATAACGAAACCTGATTATGGAATTCACGTTTTTATCCAGCCATTGTTATTCTAGTGATTTAATGTAATTGATTCCAGAAGAATCTCGGGGAGCATGAATTGCCTATTTTACTATTTACGCTGCTTGCGTTTCTCAATATTAGCGGATGCCCGTAAAAAAGTGCCACAAACACCTCAGGGATACTGATGATTTTCGACTCATCTCGGCTTTAATCCGCGATTAGTCGTATCCCACAATCCACAAACCAAAAACGGCATTGCGGTTACGATCTTAACCCTGTTATTGCGTTTTGCGAAAGGCCAAGCTGTAGATGGCACGTCCTTCTTTGCGGTATTTAATCTCGAAATTCGTCTGGGCTGTTGCTTCCACAATACCGAATTGGGGATCGTCGTATTCAACTTTTTCGATACCCATTGCCTGCTCCATCCTTTCGGTTATCCACTCGAAATACTCGGCGTGATCGGTCTGGATTGACCATCGCCCGCCGGGTACCAGAGCCCGGATAGCCGCATTGATAAAAGGAGCTTGAATCAAACGCCGTTTATGATGGCGAGCTTTAGGCCAGGGATCAGGGTGAAATATATGAAGTGCACTCAAACACTGTTCATCTAAATGGTTGATAACGAAATCGCTGGCGTCTGTACGCATAACCCGCACGTTTTTTATACCCCAGCGGGCCATCCGGTCGGCTGTGTATTGGTAATATTTGTTTGCCCATTCAATCCCCAACATCCTGATGTCCGGATGCTCTTTGGCTCGACGCAACAGAAAGGTTCCCTTGCCACAACCGATTTCCAACTCAAACGGACCGGCTTGCCCGAAAGCTTTTTCCGCACTGAAAATCTCCCCGTCGCCCGGCTGAGGGTACATGATTTCTTCGATTCTTGTCATTGCCGCATCGTTGCAACAACTTTCATTTACGTCAACTACTCGGAAAGTGGCAAGCAAACGCGATTTACGGTAATATCGTTACTGATCATTAGCGTTGCCTTATAAAGTCTGGGTAGATTGTGTATTTATGATCGATATTAAGCGAAAACTTGCTGAGAACCTGAAAATCGTTGAAGATCGCATCGCCGCCGCATGTGCTAGCGTTGGTCGTAACCCCGACGACGTGATGCTTATCACCGTCACCAAATACGTGGGGCTCGATGTTTTGAAGTTTATTCCCGATACCGGACTGACCGATCTCGGGGAGAGCCGCGTTCAGGAACTGACCAAAAGGGCGGGAGTGATTAACGAGTTCCTCTCCCGTCGTGCTCGTGACTTGTCGGCCGGTGCCATGCCTCGACCACGTTGGCATATGATAGGCCACCTGCAACGAAACAAAATCAAGGATGTCTTGCCCTGGACCGACATGATCCATTCCGTTGACAGTCTCCGACTGGCGGAGGAAATCGACTCCAGGGCCAAAAAACTGAATCGTAAAGTGGATATCCTGCTTCAGGTGAATACCAGCGGCGAAGAGTCCAAGTACGGCGTGGCTGTCGGTGCGGCTACCCATCTGGCGGAGTTCATTGCCCCATTGCCAAATATCAATCTTTGCGGCCTGATGACCATGGCCCCTTACACCGAAGACAAAAGTGTTGTTCAGGACTGCTTCTCCAGATGCCGCGAACTCTTTGAGGAAATCGCTCATGAGTTACCCGTTGGGGAGCAGTTTCGGCACCTGTCCATGGGAATGAGCAGCGATTTTGAGATAGCCATAGCGTGCGGGGCTACGATAGTGAGAATCGGGAGCGCACTGTTTGAGGGGATTCCTCAAACCAGAAACATTGCCGTCTGATATTGTACTGATTTTGCCGATTCCGCACTGGTTCCCGATTGATATAAATCATTCGAGTACTTCTCATTACCAGGTTGGTCGCTATGAAAATAGCATTGATTGGAAGTGTAAGCTCAACCTACTACGCACTCGATGCATTGATTCGTTCCGGAGTGCAGGTCGTCTGTGCCCTCGGGGTGGACGAATCCCTCGCTGATTCCATCTGTGATTACCGGAATATCCGGCGGTTGGCTGTTGATGCTGGTATTCCATATTTACCATTCGTTAAGGTATCCGAGCCGGAAGTAAAGCGGTTCCTGCTCCGGTATCAACCGGATATGCTCTGGGTTATAGGGATAAGTCAACTCGTCCCCAAGGAACTGATCGACATCGCGCCCGCTGGCGGAGTTGGTTTTCACCCAACCATGCTGCCCAAAGGCAGAGGCCGGGCTCCTGTTGCCTGGACTATTCTTCTTGATCAACCGGCGGCCGCTAACCTCTTTTTCCTTACCGATGAGCCCGATGCCGGTGATATTATTATCCAACGCGAGGTGCCTCGCACTCCAAACGACTACTCCTTTGAATTGATCGAAAGAACCAACCTGGTACTGGCCGAAATGATCAAGGAGCTGGCTCCAGCGATCAAATCTGGTGATATCCCCCGCACACCGCAGGACCACTCCCAGGCTACTCATTACGCGAAACGGATACCGGCCGACGGGCTTATAAACTGGACCAACACCACCGAACAGGTCTACCGCCTTATTAGAGCGGCCGGCAAGCCTTATCCCGGAGCATTTACTTATTCCGCCGGCAAAAAAATAATTATCTGGAAGGCGCAACCGGTTGCGGATTACTCCAGAAAAAATACTGAGCCCGGAACCATAATCGCCATGAATGAGCAGAATCACCCAGTCGTCGCTACCGGCGATTCCGCCATCTGTTTGACGGAAATGTTGGCTGATGATCCACATTGTGCCGATGTATCCCTCGTACCCGGAATGGTATTGACTAACCAGTTGTGATCGTCGCTAATAACCGTTGTGGATAACTATTAGAGTTAACCGGAGTGGAGTACCGCTAAATGAATGTTCTGGTGATTTCCCCTCATCCCGATGACGAGGTTCTTGGCCTGGGTGGAACTATAAACCGCCTGGCCGCTGAAGGACACAAGGTGACCGTTGCTGTCGTTACCAGGGGATGGGCTCCTCTGTTTCCTGATGAGCAGGTTGCCCGGGTCAGAACTGAAGCACAAAAAGCCAACGGGATTCTGGGAACCAAAGAACTGAAGTTTCTCGATCTACCGGTAACCACTTTGCACGCGATTCCGGAATCCGAACTCAACAAGGTATTCATCGATCTGGTTTCTGATGTAAAACCAGAATACGTTTTTATCCCGTTCCCGGGTGATCGTCATGAGGATCATCGCCAGGTTTTTGACGCCTGCATGGTTGCATTGCGGCCGGTTCCTTCAAATAACTTTGTTAAAAAGATATTCGCCTACGAAACCGTAAGTGAAACCCACTGGGCCGCTCCCGGAGTGGAGCCGGTTTTCGACCCTCAGCACTATGTTGATATTGCCAATCACCTGGAAACGAAATGCCGGGCAATGCAGGCTTATAAATCGCAGGTCCGCCCGGTTCCCGATGCCCGCTCGATAGAAGCAATCAAAGCCCTGGCAACCTGGCGGGGCAGCGTTGTTGGTTTACAAGCAGCAGAGGCATTTGCCATAATTCGCAGTATATGTTAAACCGTGACCGGTATCACATGTATCAAACCCTTTTGGTCTGAAGCGAAAATCGTGGATTGGCTGATAAGTTTTTCGTGGATATCTGATGGCTATGATCTGCATGGAGGGTTTTGATTCTAAGCCTGCTTCACGGTGTTTAAAAAAGGCCCGTAAGCTTTGTCGGTTTCACATATGTGGTTAACCAGCCAGTCCTTGAGGAAATCAATAATCTCTGTAGACAGAAAAAGTTTGCCTTTATCGTGATCCTCTTTGAATCGTAACACCTTGCTGACGAATTCATTATGCTTTCGCTTGTGTTCGGCCAGATCTGGATATCCCGCGGCTGCCATCCTCTGCTCCTCCCGACCGAAATGAGTGTGAGTGTAATCCGCCAGTTCGTAAATAACCTCTCCAATTACCTGTTTGCCTTCGCGGTTGATAATCGCGTCATGAAGTCTGTTAACCAGGCTGAACAATCTCTTGTGGTGTTCGTCAAACTCGGCCACGTCAACGCTGTATTTGTTATCCCAATTAATATGTGCCACTGTATTTTCCTTATGAATTGGTATCCGGCTTTGTTATTCTCGCGTTTTAGTTCATGCACCACCTGTAAATCGTACGGGTGGATGAATTTTCCGCTCCACAGTGATTGATCGGTATCACAGGTTTGGTTAATAAGCACGAAAGATCGATAAGGTCTCACTGTTCGGATATTCGTAGTTCGCCCGGCGATTATACCGGCGGCGTTTATTTATAGTATGCCGGTAAAGGCTTATTTGACCCGGTTCGTAAAGTTCCAGGGTACAAATCCTTTTTTTCCGCCACCGGTTTCTGCACCGCAAACACTGATTTCTATTCTCTTATTCACTTGTCAAAGAACATGCGATGTTCGAACAAGCAAAGTCGCGATACCCGGCTATCTTGTTCGTTGATATCTTTGGCCCTGGAATCGATACCCGACCTTGTTGAGTCGGTCCGGGTTCTCGGCCTCCCGCGGCCAAACTTCACCGCTATAATAATATACGCCGAAAATAAACCAAAAACAAGATAAATCTGTAAATAAAAAGAAAGATTTATAAGTGTATATACGAGCAGTGGTTATAGATATAGGAAAAAGTTCGGTATATCGAGTTGTAGGGGGCTACAGTTGCTGCGATGTTATTACCAGCAAATCATTCTACCGTTATATTACAACTCCCGGCTGCATTATTAACTATTGACTATAAAAGTGGAGATCGGTATACAAACTGTTGGTTACTGGTGGCCTGTCGCCGGATGCGATGGGCAGAATCGGGAATCCGGTGTGAGTCCGGAACAGATCCGCTACTGTGACCGGGAACGAAAGCCGCGTTTAACCATTGTTCGCATTTTGTGGGCGAGAAGGTGCGGTTAGTAGGTGTAGCTTTTACCATTGAAAAGCTGCGTGTCCGGAAGTCAGGAGACCGGCCAGGGAAACCGCCTTTTGAGAGTCAGTGTCTTCGTGAGCTTGGGACAGTGGCCGCTTCCAAAACTAATTACCTTCTGAATAATTCGGTTGAATATGGGAATGGAGATTACCGTTACCCATTGAAAAGCTGGCTTCATCCAGCTTTGCAGGATTCGTGCTGAAGTTTATTTTTACTGGTTGTTAGTTTCGCTGCCTCACTCATAGCCTACCGAGATCAGAAAATGACTGAATAGGGATTCTCTCTTTAAAAAACGGTTATTGCCCTATTCCAGTTATGCTCTCGCAATTAGTTCAGGAGTGTAGAAAAATGAAGCGAAGTTTCGTAATTGTAGCAGGTCTGGTGGCGGTGCTGGCGTGCGGATCGGTTTATGCTGATACTGTCAATTTCGATGAATTCAACGGCGTTTACTACGGGGCGGATGGTGCAGGTGGTTTCAGTTCTCACGGTGCGCAATTCAACAACACGTATACCGATTATGGAAGCGGAATGTATTCCTGGGCGGGTTGGGCTTACTCGAACGCGACCGACACAACAACTCCAGGGTATGAAAACCAGTATAGCGCCGTAACCGGCAAGGGCGCAAATAACTCTGCCTCTTACGGCGTGGCGTACTTTATGGAGTACACTAATTATCGTCCGGTTATCGAATTGCCGGCCGGTTGCAGTGCCGAATCTATGATGGTAACCAACACTACCTACGCCGCATTGACCATGCTTAATGGATCATATCCAGCTACAAAATTCGGCGGCGATGATGGTAATGATGAGGATTATTTCAAGCTGATTATAACCGGTCTCGATGATGGAGGTTCGGCAGTAGGAACGCAATCCTTCTACCTTGCCGACTATCGATTCGCCGATAATTCCTTGGATTATATCGTGGACGAATGGACCACAATCGATCTCACTTCACTGGCCGGTGCCCGGAAACTTGAATTCTCCTTCGAATCATCTGATGTCGGTAATTACGGAATCAATACTCCAACCTACTTCGCCATGGATAACCTGGTCATTACGCCGGAACCAACGACGCTGATTCTTCTTCTCGGCGCATCGCTGGTTGCCTTGCGAAAACGATAGGAGGATCAGATGCGATCTTCGATCTGGCTGATAATGCTGGCCGGTACCTGTTTGGTATTTATACAATCCGCACATGCTGATTCGCAGTTTGCCGTTACCGTGGAACAGTTTACTCCTGCTCCCGGGCAATTCGTGAACGATGCGTATTACAGTGATCCCCTGAAAGCTCTGGATAGACCCTGGGGAGGCGGATTTTCCGAGCCGGGTAATTCCTCCCTGGTTTCTCTGGGGGGTTTTGGCGGCTCGATAATATTATCTTTTGATCATACTGTGCTCGATGATCCGGCCAACCCGTTTGGGATCGATGCGATAGTATTCGGCAACGGCTTCTGGGTTAGTGATAATCCCAACCGTAAATGGGCGGAATGCGGGGTGATCGAAATCAGTCGGGACGCGAATAGTAACTCACTGGCTGATGACCCGTGGTATCTTATCCCCGGCTCGCACGTTGTTGATCTCATGGGGCAGTACGAGACTGCTATCTGGGATGATGATGTTTACGATTCGACATATCCCCCGGCGGATATGGCCTGGATACCGCCCGGTTTCGGTGGCGTCTGGCAGACGGAAGGTTACCTGCTGCCTGCTGCCGTCTTCAATGTGCAGATATTAGAAAACCCTAATGGGCTAGATGCTGACGAAGAGGGCGTCTGGGGGTATGCAGACCTTTCTCCTACGGAGGAAATGCCCGACGGAATTGATCCCGCCGTTTTTTATACCCGTCCGGACAATCCCTTGGAAGTAGGGTTGAATGACGGCTGCGGCGGTGGTGACGGGTTCGATATCGCCTGGGCTGTCGACCAGGTGACCGGCGAAACCGCTCAACTGGATGGATTCGATTTCATTCGCATCACCAACGGAGTTAACTATCTCGCTGGAATTTTCGGCGAAATATCCACCGAAATAGATGCCGTATCCGACGTCGCCGAAGGAAGTTTCGGAGATGCCGACGGTGACGGCGATTGGGATTTGTATGACTACAGCATCCTTGAACAGTGCTATGGCGGTCCTGGGGTAATCGTACCCACCTGCCCGTGCAGGGTTATGGATTATGATCAGGATGGAGATATCGATCTGTATGACTTCTCCCGTTTCCAACAGGATCTGAGCTCATAAATATGAAAAGTCGATCAGCAAAGTGGATAACCGACTTATCGCGATCTGGTGGTTTTACCCTGGTAGAACTGCTGGTTGTGGTGTCGGTTATCGCTTTGCTGATTTCCATACTTCTGCCAAGTCTGCAAAAGGCGAGAAAGCAGGCCCAGACAACTGTTTGTGCATCCAATATCCGGCAACTGGCCGTCGCAAACCTGGCATATGCGGCAGACAATTCGGGACGCCTGTGCTGCGGAGCGCCTGATGTGAGAGGAGATAACCTTTATCGCTGGTATGGATGCAGGGAGGATAAAAACGGTGTGTTTGATTCTCTTCGAGGTCCTCTCTCACCCTTCCTGGCGTTTAATGAAGGGATTCGGGCGTGTCCCGCTTTCCAGCATTTCGTCATTGAGGAGCGAAAAGCTTTTGAAAGAGGGTGCGGCGGGTACGGATATAACAATGCTTATCTGGGACGAATACTGGCTAAAGTACCAGGAGGTTCTTTCAAGAGAGTGACCGACGAAGTGGGGGTGCTCAGTGAAAGGATTAAGCGACCCTGTGAAACGGTTATGTTTGCCGATACAGCTATCGCCGGTGTGGATCAGGGGGTAATCGAATACAGCTTTGCCGAACCTCGGTTTCATCCGGAATACATTCAGTTGCAAGGACGGGTCGATCCCTCCATACACTTCAGGCACAACAGAAGTGCCAACATAGCCTGGGCTGACGGGCATGTAGACGGGCGCAAGCGAACCTTCACCTGGAAAAGTGGGGTTTACCAGGGAGATCCAGACCTAAACCATCTGGGGTGGTTCGGACAGAATGACGATAACAGTCTCTTCGATCTTGAATGATTGCTTTTTCGCCAAGAGGTTAATATTTGCGTCTACTGGCCAGAGAGAGAAACGGCAGCAAAACCACCGCCGCGGCCGCTGATTCCATAGCACCTGCACCGCACAGATTCAAATTAAAATCGTTGGTAGTATCATCTCCGCTGCTATTACTTCCATCCTCACACAGATCGCTTGCGTCTATGTAATCACACCCATCGCAACCTGTATTGAAAATCTCGTACGGTTCATAGCCACTGTCTGATGGCTCACCGGTCAGTGTATCAATCTTTATTACCGTACCCGTTAGAGTGGTCCAGAAAACGGTGGGCAGTCCATCGCCATCCTCCGCGATTTCGATAAAGCCGGCCGGATTGTCCTGGTAAAATACCTGATTCAATTCATCCACATAAAGATCATCGATAATTGTGTCCGGCCCGGATACGACGGCCATGTTCCCCATGTCATACACGACCAACAGCTCCGCGTTGGATGCGTTTACCACTCCGCATTCCGTCTCGGTTGCCGTATCCTGAAACACTACCCAGTCATCGATTTGAGCAAAACCGTAACCACTGCAGAAAATCGAAATAAGCAGGATCAAGCAACTGTATTTAAGGTACGATAGATGAGATTTCATAGGTCTACTCCATTAACGTCTGGTTCCAGCATAATAGGATCGCACAAAACCAGGTGTTCGGAAAGGACGAGTGTGTAAAGTATGGTAAAAAACACCGCCTGATATGGTTATCAGGCGGTGTAAACGCAATAAAAAGGAGTAGTTTGCGCTTGGAACAAATTTTTGAGCAATATCAGTCTTTTCTCGCTATTTCGCGATCGTTTTGTGCCGCATCAGTGGTATCCAAGCAGATTTCCACCCATTTTCGCAAAATCGCCTGCCACACCGGCTCTTCGGTATTATCAGCCAGGGAGTATTCCACACCAGTTACCGATTTCAGCAGCTCTTCGCGTAACTTCTTGTCGTTTCGCTTTTCAGGATTGCTCGTTTCGATACCCTCTAATTTGCTCCAGGCTTTCTCGAGTTGCTTCTGTTGGCTGGCAACCTGCATGCGCAGCCCTTCAGCCATCCCAATACTTCTTGCAGCTGACCGCCGGATGGACTCAACGATTTTCGAGTGATGTCCCTTTATTTTCTGGTTTACACGTTCCTGAGTGACTAGTTGTGTTTTCAGGTCCGCTACGGTTTGTTCCAGATTAGCTATCTTATTCTCGCGGGCTTGCGCGGCGGCCTGCTGGGCTGCTACAGTTTTCTGGAAAGCATCAACTCGCTTATCCATAGTTTCCGACATTTCTTCACGAGTTGCTTCCACTGCGATCAGTTTCTGCTCCTGACTGTTTTCCTTGCGACGCAGCTCTTTAATCTCGTCCGTCTGTGCTTCTGATAATCCGATAGCGTGGGCTTGCGTTTCTCTTAGCTGGGCAAGGGCCTGCTCGTATTCGACTTCCAAATCATCCAGAGCTGTTGAGTTACTCGTTTTTAGGCTGTCTATCTCGGTGATATGAGCAAGCCGGAGCCTGGTAAATTGTTCTCTGTGGTAAAGCACACTCGCTGTTGCCGCGAGCAGTAGAATGGCCGCCACAAACCACGCGAAACGCGTACCACGACGCGTTCGAGTCATTTCCTTATCAAAGGAAGCGCGGTAATCGGTAAGAACAGTCAACACATCGGAGATATTATCCGCATCCAGCTTTCTCATTGATAACTGAGCCGCGGCAACATTAGATAGCTGCCTGACAGGATCAGCAGTTGGCTCAGGTTCTTCGATGTGAACCAGGGTTCGCCCGTTTTCGCTACGGGTGTCAATCGTATCCGATTTTATTCGCCGCCAGATGGTTCTTTCGGAAACACCCAGAACTGCCGCGGCTTCGGCCACAGGCATCCATGCCATGATTTTTCTCCGTCACCTATTCATGTCAGAGTGAGTCTTTAAGGGCTGACGATTGTCAGACGTTCTCGATTCCAATGTGACAACCGGCGTTACCAGTACTGTCAGCATCGATTTATAGCTTTGTTAACCTATAGCTGGTTATAGTGCAAGTCAAAAAAGAAACTACCAGATATGGGGTGAGTAGATGTCATGACAACGACCGATTATCGAGACAACCGTTACCGTTTGGGAGTCTACTTATCTAAAGTGGCCGTTTGTGTTTGTATATCCTCAGAGTCGAGGTTGACTTTTTGCAACTCAGCTACCGTGGCATTAATCTTGAAAGTTCCATCGCTCAGATATGCGATCCACCCTGATCCGCCTAGGGCAGCTAATCCGCCGCTGTTCTTTCTGACCTTTACCGTGTTCAGTCCGTTTATTGGATTGGTCGGAAACGGTGCTCGAAGGTAAGGACCATAGAGAAACTCTGCGGAAGGGGTATCGGATACTTCACCGATTTTGTTAGTGTACTTCGTCAGTTGCGCGACAAACATGTCGTTATCCGGGGCAAAAGTAGATGTGTTATAGCCTGGATATCGACCGTGTTCTGCGTGATAAAGATCAATGGCAGCAGCTACGTTGGATACTGTGCCCAGTATCGCTTTTTCTTTCGCGGATTGACCCGCCCGTGAAATTCTGGGCACGGCGATGGCCGCGATTATGCCTATGATCACAACGACCATGACCAGCTCAACGAGCGAGAAGCCTCTGGTATTCATGGAATTACGACGGCAAGCGTTGCTGCTGTTGCAGAGGAACACGCCAAAAGCCTCCTGCCAGCTTGGTACAAATTACAGCATTTATTGAACGTACGGCCGATCCAGAGAGAAACTCGGATCGGCCGTCGAGCAATTCATCGTTTTTTATCCATAACCGTATCCGATAGCGAATACTCAACTACCCGGTTTGATTAGGATTAATAGGTTGAGTATGCCGTACCGGTTTCGTCGCTGGCAGTGGTGTTAGCCAGTACCTCACCGGTAGTTGCATTGTATACCCAGCCTTCAGTACCACTTTGAGCTACAGTTGGAGGACTGTTCGTGTTGTCGAGCAGAATGCCAGTCGCTCCAGCGGTGGTTCCTACCGGCAGTGGTGGAATTCCGTTCCGCAGATACGGGCCGTAAATTACCGGCGGCGTGGCGCTGGCATCATAGGCGCCGGTCTTGCCATTGACGTCACTGAACTTGGTCAGCTGGTCGATGGCATCGGCAGCCAATCCGGCGCCGGACCCGGTGTTCTTCACCTTTCCAGGGAAGATGCCGTTGTGTTCGGCCGCATAGAGATCTATGGCGGCACGCAGGGCAGCAAGGTCACCGCGCACGGCTGATTCTGATGCCCCTTTGGCACCACGGCTGATTCTAGGTACTGCGATCGCCGCGATAATACCAATGATTACGATGACAATTACGAGTTCAACCAGGCTAAAGCCGAATCTTTTCTTACGGTTTGGACTCATTTAAAGAACCCCTTCGGTAAACTGAATACACAAATAACCTTTGTCCCTACGGCTGTGTTTTCTATCGTCCGGTTGATAGACCGTCTTAACTTTCGAGTTAAGTATAAAGGTGTTTTTTTATTGAATTTATTAGTATGGTTTTTGCAGCTGCAGGGTTATCTGTATTCCGTTGCAGTCGAATATCGCGGCCTTTTCCTCTATTTTTATCAGCTTACAGCCGCTTATTATATGCCCTTCCGAAACTATCGTCCCATCGATCACCGCGATAGGGGAGCCGTCCATTTGCAGGACCGCCGATAACGTGTGGCTGGAACAGAAACTTTCCTTGTAGGAATTTCCATCTTTTATCTGAGCTTCGAGTTCCCGGGGTGTTGGCGTTGCCGGAGTTAGTTTCTCCATCGCTTTAGGGGAAATCATGAATGGGTCTCTCCAGTCCCGGCTCGGCGTGATGCCCGGGATATCATTGGGAAAAGGCATTACTGAAACAGTGATTGTATCGATCGCTGAGGCGGAGCCGGTCGGTATATTGGCCGCGGTTTGTGGAGAGATAGCCGCGGATGCGGTTGCCGGAGCACCCGTACCGTCGCCGGATAGGAGGTCGATAGCCAAAGCAATGACTCCTATTCCGATTACACTCAAATAAACTGTCTTTTTCCCTTTACTCATCTTTATTGTGTATCGGCCTGATTCTGGGATGCGAAAAGGCTTAAAACCAATTCGCTGGACTGGGTGTTATCGTTGGCGACACGATTCCTGGAGCCTGTTTCTACTTTGAGTTTTGTTACATCCGCCCAGAATTCCGATTCTTCAAAATCCTTCAGGAACTGAACCAGATCGCGGAATCCCGATTTTGCCTCGATAGCGTACTTGATTTCAGTTAAACCTGGATACGCTTTTTCTTCTGATGGTTTGACGCTGATGAGCTCCACCTCGTTGTCGCGGGCGAGTCTGGTGATATTTCGCAGGTTCGTTTCGACCGGTGACTTCGACGGCAGAGCTCCTCTGGATTCTATGTCCGCCTGTAGATCGCCGAGCTCCACTGTCTTTCGCCGAATTGCGTTTTCTGTGTTCCTCAGCGATGACTCCATTTTTTCCAGGTTGGTTTCCATCTCCGCCAGTTTTCCCGAAACCGATGGGGAATGTATTGCTCCACACCAGGTTGCCACAGCGGCAAGGCAAAGCATGATCGTAGTGCCGGCTATATCATAGAGTATCAATGGGTTCTTGTTCATAGCTCGTTACTGCCAGTCACAAAGCAGGGTGAAACGGACAGCGATACTCCCCTGCACCGGTTCCCTGCTGGATCGTGTTAGTTCGACGTTTTTAAGAAATCCCGCGTTCTTAAGGTTTTCCATGAATTCGTACAGGGAATCATGGCTGAGCGAATAACCCGTAATACTCAATCCGGTCGGACCATCCAGGGTTATTAGTTTCGGACCGGTTTCCTGTTCTTCGGTTCTGGCTGTCTGGGTAGTCGCTTTGGCAGTTGTTTCCAGACTGGTGAGCCAGATGTCTTCCGGAATTTGCTGGCTGAGAGCGATCAGGAATGAAGCCCATTTTCGTTTGGTTCTCAAAGCGTCAGCCCGGGCTATCTGGGTGCTGATCTGCTGGTATTGACTGTTTAATGTATCGAGCCTGGCTTTAGCGGAGGTTATTTCCGTTGCCATTGGTTTGAGGTCGTTTTCAACAGCAGCTGCGCGAGCGGTTTTGAAAAGGTCGAAACCGATTGGTATGGCGGAAATCACAACGGTGGTAATAACCGTAGCCACCCAGTGCCGAATACGCCGGGAGCGCCTGCGGTTGAGTATGCTTTCTGCTGATAGTAGGTTAACGCTGATCATTTCTATTCTATACGGTTATTGCCAGGCCGATGGCACTGGCGAAATTGGTTATCGGTTCTCGAGTAAGCTGCCCGGCGTTGGATAAATCCAGCCGCTGATTAATATTGTTGGTTTCGGCTGTGGGTATAATCGTCTCTATACCCAGCCTCGTAGACAGAAGCTCATCCAGATTCTTCAAATTGGCGCCGCCGCCCGTGAGTATCAGCGGTCCCGGTTGTCTCCTGGGAAAACAGTTGAGAACGTAGCGGTAGGATCGCTCCAGTTCACTGATGATATTTTCCAGGTCGTCACGCAGTACGTTATAGACCATTCCACTGAGAATGCTGGGGGTTTCCCCGGCATCCTGTTGTTTTCGGGAAATCGGAGTAATCCCGTGGTCTTTTTTATGCTGTTCGGCTGTATCATTGCTCACAGACAGCGATGCCGCCAGCTTCATGCTCCAGGATGTTCCACCACAATGGAAAGCCCGGGCAAGTACGGGTGTTTCTCCAACGCAGATAATCAGCCTGGCCATTCGTGATCCGGAGTCCAGAACCGCCCAGACATCGTTATCCGTATCGTCGGGGTTCCGGAGCAGGCATCCGAATCTCGCCAGCGCACAAGAGGTGGCGTCAACCCCGGTGCAATCGAGTTGCCCCAGTCGGCAGAGATGATTGATCTCGTTCAGAACGGATTTTGGAGCGGCTACCCCGATAGCTGTGGAGGTCATGGTCCTGCTTTCCGGCAAAAGCCAATAATCCGTTTCGGCCGATCCCTCTTCGAAATTCATTAACCTTTCGATTTCCCAGTGAGCAGCCTGCTTCAGTTGTTCACCGCTGCCGTTATCGGGGATATGGGGCAGTTCCATCGGGTGCAGTTCCACATCCGGGTAACTGAGTCCGGCGATGGTTTTGCGGTTGGGAAAGGTTGTCTTTTTCAGCCATTGGGCCACCTGCTGGAGAAAATCAGGATTTTCTATCCAACTGGAGGTCATGGTATACAGGCTTTCGCGAGGCAGACGCCAGGTACCCAATAA
The DNA here is from genome assembly GCA_963667855.2 of Phycisphaerae bacterium. Taxonomy (GTDB): domain Bacteria; phylum Planctomycetota; class Phycisphaerae; order UBA1845; family UBA1845. Next base: position 136,086 of record CAXXKI010000031.1, read on the forward strand.
TGCAATTGACCATTGATTACCGGATCGCTGGAGCTGGGCAACTCGCGCTGCGGCTTGGCCTATATCCAAACCCACGGGCGAGGTGACAGTTCGTTTGTCCAGTATTTTTTGTAGCAATTGCATCTATAGATACACCTTTTATATCGCTGACGTCATATCGAACAGCGGCATGAACAGCGATACGGCAATGGTTCCAACAACAAATCCCATTACGATAAGCACCAGGGGTTCGATAAGTTTAGTAACGGTTATCAGTAATTCACTGTTTTCCTCATCCAGAACGTCAGCTACATAAGTGATGGATTCACCTATCCTTCCGCTCTGTTCACCTGTCCGGATGGCCTGAATGAATGCCGGGCTGATTAATGGTGTTTTTTCCAGGGCGTTACAAACCGAGTCGCCCCTGGTGATCGAGTCCTGCAGATGATCATAAAGGTTCTGGTATTGTCTGTTCCGGGTGACTCGTCGTGCCAGGTCGAGAGCTTCGAGCAGACCCACGCGAGCTTCCAGGAGCATGCCCAGTATTCGGAAAGTCTGCCCTTGAATAAGTCTGGACATAAGTTTGCCGACCAGCGGCAGTTTTATCTGGATATCGCAGAGGAACTGCTTCCCTCTGTTGGTTTTTACCAGCATTATCACACCAGCAATGAAGCTGATAACAAGGAAGACAACCAGCGGCCAGAAGGTGACCAGAGTGTTGGAACAAGCCAGCGCTACCTTTGTCGAAACAGGCAGTTCCACACCAAGATTGGTGAACATGTCTGCGAATCGAGGTACGACAAAGAACATCATAACCGCGATAATGTTAATCGAGAGGAAGGACAGCAGCATTGGATAAATCAAAGATCCGATGATCTTGTTCCGCATTGCCCTTCTTTTCTGAATAATATTAGCCAGCCGATTGAACATCTGAGGTAATCGGGCACTGGATTCACCGGCTGCCACTACTGCGCAATACGAAGCTTCAAAACACTTTGGGTATTTCTGAAGTGATTCAGTCAGGGACACGCCCTGCTCCAGGCCATCCCGGATTTTCTCCAGGAGTTTCTGGTGTACAGGAGATTTCATTTGCGGACCGATTGCCGTCAATGCCGGAACCAACGCACTGCCGGACGTAAGCAGCATGGACATTTGCCTGGTGAAAAGCATGAGTTGCCCCAACCCCATCGAGGTGGAATTGGAGCATTTGGCGGTGTTTTTAGCTGACGCGGTTGTGTCCTTGGCTTCCTCGATCTTGGTTACGAAAAAACCCTGTTTGCGGAGTTCTTCCACTCCGTCTTTTACGCTCGGGGCGTTGAGAGTGTTATCCACCCGTTGCCCTTTGGGATCGATGGCTTCATAAGTAAGAATCACGAGGAAGCCTCCACTGGTTGCTGTTCGACGGATTCGCAATCGGTGGCACCTTCCGAACGGGTTACACGCATCACTTCCTCGAGAGTGGATTCTCCTTTTTCCACAATGTCGAGAGCTTTTTCTCTTAGTGTCCTCCACCCGTTTTTCCGAAGGTATTGGCGAATTTCAGTTTCTGACGCGGAATTGTTTATCATGCGTTTGAGTTCCGCATCCACTACCATAACTTCGTAGATACCCACGCGGCCCCTGAATCCGGTGTTATGGCATTCCCGGCATCCTTCTCCCTTCTGGAACAGTTCGTTTTTGCGATTTGCCCAGCCGACCGATTCCAGTAAATCCGGATTGGGATAATAAGAAGCCTTGCATGACGGGCAGATTTTACGTGCCAGTCTCTGGGCGATGAATCCCAATACGGACGAAGCGATGAGATAAGGCTCGATATGCATGTCGGCCAGGCGCATGATGCCGCCGGGACAGTCGTTGGTATGCAGGGTACTTAGAACCATATGCCCGGTAAGAGCCGCCTGTACCGCCACACGCGCGGTGTCTTCGTCTCGGATTTCGCCGACCATTATCACATCCGGATCCTGGCGGAGTACGGATCGCAATGAGCGGGCGAAGCTCAGACCTACCTCGGTGTTAACCTGTATCTGGTTAATGAGTGGAAGCTGGTATTCCACCGGATCCTCGACCGTTACGATATTCACCGATTCATCGCGAAGCAGGTCCAGGGCGGAATATAATGTAGTGGTTTTTCCGCTACCGGTGGGGCCGGTTACCAGCATCATACCGTAGGGGCTGCGAATCATCCCCTCTATTGCCGCCAGATCCTCTTCCGGTACGCCGAGATCTCTGAGATCAAAGCTCAGGTTGGTTTTATCCAACACACGCAGAACGATTTTTTCACCGAGGACGGTGGGCATGCTGGATACACGAAGATCGATTTCCCGCCCGTCGGCTACCAGGTGTATGCGTCCTTCCTGGGGCAAACGTTTTTCGGCGATATCCATTCTCCCAATTACCTTGACGCGGGATACTATCGCCGCGTGCATTCCCTTGGGCGGACCGAGCAGGGCACGGAGTTGACCGTCCACGCGGTAGCGGATCTGAGTGGAATCGCGACTCGGCTCTATGTGGATGTCGCTGGCTCCGTCACGCACGGCGGTGAGGATGGCCAGGTTGACCAGGTTGACTACCGGTGATCCGTCAACCATCTTGTCCAGGTCGGTTACCGGGCCTTCATCAATTGCCTCGGTTTCTGAGATGGTTACGTCGGATTCCTCGATTGATGCCAGGAACGCATCAACGGTAACTTCCTTGGCCAGGTATTTCCGCTGGTATTCAACCAGGTTTTCTTCAAGGACCAGAACCGGCCTTATTTTACAACCGGTCATGTTCTGCAGGCGATCGAGAATGGGGACCGACTGCGGTTCCACCATGGCAACGGTCAGTTCATCATGAATACGGAATATGGGGAGCACCTGAAGGCGTTCCGCTTCCTCCTTGGGAATACACTTGGCCACCTTGGGATCGATCAGACCATGGCGGAGAACGCAGCCTTTCACCCCGACTCTCTTGGCCAGCGCACCAACCAGGGCGTTACTGGAGAGGGCACCGAGATCCATAAGGGTGGACCCGATCCTCTGCCCCGTGGTCGTCTGTTTAGCCAGGGCGGCTGCCAGTTGCTCGGCCGTGATGAGCCCTTCGGCAATAAGCTGTTCACCAAGTTTTAGTTCCGGTCCCAGCATGGTTTATAGAAAACTCCGTACCGCGTCCTTTGTTTCGTCGAAGAAATCAAACTGTTGAGCCTGTCCGGTAAGTTCAAGTATTTCTCTGCAGGTGGCGGTGGTGGAGGCAAGTCTGAGTCTTCCGCCGCGCTGCTGCAGATCGTAAGAAGTTTCAACCAGGCCCTCCAGACCTCGGCTGTCCATATACGGTACTTCGCTCATATCAAGGACAAGACGTGGATTGGGAGATTCCAGTCTGGTCTGAAGAGTCTCAACGAAGGTGTTGGCATCCTCATCAACCAACGGTCCGCTGGGTGTAATTACGTCAACTGTACCCACTCGTCTGGTGTCGATATTCATGACTGCGGAACCTCCGTCTGACCTGCCGGCAGGTCAGAGACGATGGGAACCTGCTGTTTTCGAGCTTTCATGCAGTTTTGGCTGGCTCTGGAAATAAGAGTACGCAGTGTAGGCTGACTTACACCGCTGCCGGCTAACCCGCATCTGACGGATAGGGTGTTACCCCATCGGTCGCGATCATCGCAGATCTTGTTCAGTTTCGCTATCAATTGCTTGGTAATAAGCATTGCCAGTTCCGAGTCCACCCGGCGCATAAGCAGTAGAAAACGGGAACCGTCAAAAACACCAATTTCGTCATCCTGGCGGAGCCGTTCCTTCAGGACGGAACTGACTTCATATAGAACCTGGTTGGCAAGATCCCACTGCCCGTTGTCAGCGAGAGTTCGCAAACCTTCCACGCTGATATTGATTAACGCAACCGGCTCTCCCTGGTCATATGAGGATTGCAGTGATTGTTTACCAGCTTGTACAAACGCGGTATGGGTTAACACTCCGGATACCGGATCGGTAAATCCTGCCAATCTTGACCGGCAGCTTTCTGTTAGAGCTGTCCAGCACATGGTGATGATGCCCTCGATCAGCGGGAGTTTCGATCGATCCATAATCGAGGTATCACTCATTTCTCCCACCTGTACCACGCCGATTGTGCGATGGTTCTGCTTTATGGCGAAGCACCAGGTAATATTCAAGTTGCTTTCATGGGCGAGTTCCTCGATGAGTGCGCCCTGGGCGGGGTCGCCGAAGTAGTATGATTTTCCAGTAGTCACGACATGCCCCAGAATGCCGCCTCTGGCTGATGGAAAATCCTTTTCTTCCGGATCGGTTCTGCGCAGGGGGTAAAGCTGGGTGTCATCGGTCGTTAAAAGGCGATAAGCGCGGATATGTTTCGCGCCACAGGCGCTGACCAGGGTACTGCGGAGCAGTTCGCCGAAATCGGGCCATGGGTCCACCTGGTGCTGATTGGTCGTTATCCAGTTATCGAACCTGGTGATCACTTCGCTGAGAGTGTCCCATGCACTGTCCGGATGCTCGATAGTCTTATTGTCGCCGATTGGCGGTTTGGGTTGTGGTTTGGGAGTATTTCTTATCTGTTCAGTTTTTCCCATACCGTACCCGGTGGCAATTATGGTTGCCGCGCCCGCCAGAACCCCTGCCAATGTCAAGGGTGCCAGGGAAGTGATATCGGTGGATGTGGAAACAGACAGCCCAAACCAGTATACAGCTCCCAATACTCCAATCAGTGTACCGCGAGGTCTGCCCAGATAGGCACTGGCTACGCCAACACCCAGAATAATCGGGAACCAGTATGGCCACAAATGTTCACTCACTTTACTTGCTCCTTTACGATCAACCAGTACGTTGACTTGGTTATCAGTCTATTTCCGGAGGTTGCTCGCATTGCAGTCTTCCGAGTTCCGCTTCCCTGCGTACGATTTTGTCGAACAATTCCACCAGGTCGGGATCGGATACGGTTCCAGCCTCCTCATGCAGAATGGATAGAGCTTTCTCTACATCAAAAGCCGCCCGGTACGACCTGGTTGTTGTTAGAGCGTCGAATATATCCACTACCTGTATGATTCTCGCGTGTAGCGGAATTTCCTTTCCCTTCAATTTGTCGGGATATCCGGTTCCATCGAATTTCTCGTGATGATGTCTGACGCCGGCCAGGGCGGCTTTCAACTGAGGAACACCCTTCATTAGCTCGTAGCTCTTGACCGGGTGTTCTCTAATATGCTGGAATTCCGCGTCTGTTAGTTTTCCAGGTTTTTTCAGGACGTCGTCACGGATACCGATCTTGCCCACGTCGTGCAATAACGCCGACCATTCGAGAAGTTGAAGCTCCTCTTCATCCATGCCCAGTTCTTCGCCAAGCAGCCGGGCATAGTCTCCCACGCGGTTGGAGTGGCCGGAAGTATAGTTATCCTTCTGGTCTATGGCGTTGACCAGGGAACGCACCATGTTGATGGACAACCCGCGAAGTTCGTCCGCCAGGTGGTAGTTTCTAAGCAGGTCGCCGCAGAACAGTGTCATGGCCTCTATGAGGTTCATGTCGCTGGCTACAAAGTCCGCGGCGTTTTTCCCATGAACGAGAACTATAGCGCAGACGAAATCGTCTCCCGAAAAAACAGGGGCGGACATGACTTCCGAAATGTCGTCAGTGGGCTTATCCATTGACGACACGATTACCTGTCTTTTTTCCCTGCTTTCAGCGATGTATTTTTCCAAAACCTCTCGATAGGGCGGGGTTTCCCTGGGCCAGAATAGTTCGTCTTGTGCATCGTTTTCGGCGAAATAGATTTTGTTCTCGTGATAGGTTATCTGCAAAGAGTCAACAAACAGTTTAACCACGTCCTCTTCGGTGTTGACTGTAGACAGCTTGCTGGTTACTTCAAAGATAATACCTAATTGTTCATAGGTGCGCAGAAGTTCAGTAGCCATCCCCGCGTGTTCGTTCAGAACCAGATCCAGTTCTTCGCGAAGTTCGGCCAGTTTACTGTCGATTTGGGAGATAGCCTCTTGGTTTTCTCCAACGGCATTCACCAGCACCTCACCGAGTGAAGTCAGGACGCCTTCAAGTTTTGTATGAACCAAGGTATTCATAGTGTTCCTTTATGGCACTTACTCGTTTCAATACCGCAAAGGGTTCTCCGTTTATTGTGTATGCGCAGCGGCCAGTTTTTCCTGTATCTCGGCATTCAACCGCGATGGAGAAAACGGCTTAGGGTGTACCGTAACATTCAACGAAGACAGGTTTTCGCCCAGTTTGGCCTGGTCGCATCGGGCACTGAGTGTAATCACCGGTATATTCGATTTTCGTTCGTTCCTTAGCCATTGGATCAATTCGATCCCGTCACAATGTGGCATATTTACATCAGTGACCAGAAGATCGATTTCGTTTTCCTGCAGATGTTCCTTGGCTTCATTGCCGTTTCGAGCTTCAAAAACTTCGTGCCCGCTACGGGTGAGCCACATGGCCATCAACCGGATTACATGTGCGTCGTCTTCGGCAATAACGATTTTCGCCATTTTCTACTACTCCACTCCAGCCATTGCTTCACTGATACTTGACGAGCTTTTAGACAAAGGGATAGTGGCGGTGAAGGTTGAACCCTCACCTTTTTTACTGACCAGTTTTATATCACCGTGATGCTGGTGAATTATTTCCCGGGCTGTGGTAAGCCCGATTCCCGTTCCTGTTTCAGTCTGTACGTCCGCATCATCACTTCGTTGGAATTTTTCAAATATCCTCGTATGATCCTTGGGATCGATTCCTATTCCCGTATCTCGTACGGAAATCTCAACCTGGTTTTCTGTGGCTTTGCTGGAAAGAACCACCTGTCCACCGTCAGGCGTGTATTTGATTGCGTTACCCAGCAGGTTATTCACCACTACCGCAAGCTTGTCACGATCCGCCTGGATTGTAGGCAGCTTCGGCGGAAGGTTGAGTTGAAGGTCGATATTCTTGGATTCCGCGATTCCTCTCACGTCTCTGACTGACTCGGTCAGCAGCGATGTGAGTTCGACGTTATCCAGAACAAGCTGCATTGTTCCCACTTCCAATTGCGAAATACTAAGGATATCCTCAACCAGGCGGGATAACCGTCTGGTTTCCTTGGTGATTACGTTATAGCAGTCGCTGATTACGTTGGGATCGTCGAACATGCCGCTGGATAGGGTTTCAGCATAAGCGCGGATATTGGTCAGAGGAGTACGTAATTCGTGAGTGACCTGAGAAACGAATTCTTCCCGGGCCTTATCTGCACGTACCTGCTGACTGACGTCGAGAATGAGTACCACGTACTGTCTGGATTGCTGCTGTGTCCTTACAGGGATTATCCTTATGTGATAAAAACTGCCGTCAACCGCTTCGATTTTCGTATCCAGAGTGCCGCGTGACCTATTCGCCTGCATGCACGATTTGACGTATTCGGTAATCGTTTTTCCGTCAGCAGACACGTTTTCGTTGTTCAGTGTAATGGCTTCCGGACTGTCTGCGATCCAGCCGATAAGTCTGCTGGCCATTGCATTATGGTAGAGGACGTTTTGTTGCTGGGAGATCAGAATAATACCAATAGGTACAGTTGCCATCGCCTCGGCCAGTTCACCCACACGGGATTTGCTCAAAGCGCTCAATAGTTCTGTAGACGCCGTGGAACGGGCAACTTCCTCTTCCAGGGATGTGGTCAGGTCGATTAGCTTATTCCAGCATTCGACTATCTGCCCTTTTTCGCCATTAATCCTCAGTTCAGCCAGTCGGTTTTCGATCTGGCTGGCGTTACTGACCAGATTATCGGCTATCTTCGCGAAACTGTGGAAATGGTTACGCAGCCGATGATAGGCGTAAAGGAAAGCGGTAGTACATCCCAGGGCTATCAGCAACATCCACAGAGGAAGCGATTCATAAATGGCCGGAGGCGGGTCCAGTTTGAAAACCGCTTCCAGAAACTGAGTGGCTGGTACACCCGATTTCAATACCGGAGCGCGAACTAGTATCTTGTCACTTGCGCCGTTGGTGGTCCCGATCAGTTGCGATACCAGATGTTCCGGTGTTCGTACAATCTTCGCTTCCTGAGGGGGAATAGGTAATCCCTTTTCGCCTGGAGCGAGTGAAGCAAGCACCTGCAACTGCTTATCGTATAAACGTAACTCCTTGCAGTTCCGGGCCTGAGCGAACTGTTTCATCGCGGATTGAGCGCTTTGGGTATCTTCAGCGGTGATGGGGAGCAGGATATCCGCGATGATCTGTACCGAGGATTCGCAGTTCGTGATTTCGTGTGACTGCTTCAGGTCGCGCAAGCGGTTGTGTGCTGTCACACTCATGGCACTGAGCGTGACTATAAAAACCAGCACAAACAGCAACCCGATGGATCGCGGTACTTCTTCCGCACGCCAGAAAGATCTGAATTTTTCAACTACCTGACTCATATGCACTCCGCCCAGAGAGATATCCCTGACCTTACCAATAGTGGCGGGCACGCGCATGCGCGGTCCTGCTCGTGTATCGTCTTATAGGAGTGACGGCATTTGTGTGTATGAACTGGTGGAGGGCAAAAACTTATGCGATAAAGACCGATAATTCTGTCTTCTTTCTTGCTGTTACTCGACCTTCCGGATACTGGCCGATAAAATCCGAACTTCAGTAATCGGGCTGTGGTTTTATTAAGCTCGATTTGGCAAAGTTGTCGCGATCAAAAGAGCGTTTATCGTGAATATGAAAAAAATGAAAACTCAATTCAATCTACCGAAAAAAGCGGTTATCGGAATGGTTCACGTACACGCTTTGCCTGGAACACCGGCCAGTAGGTACAACGTTGCCGAATTGGTCAGGATTGCGGTGACGGAGGCGGTCGCTTTGGAGCAGGCTGGTTTCGACGCGATCATCATCGAAAACATGCACGACACACCGTATTTGTTACGAACGGTCGGTCCGGAGGTGGTGTCGGCCATGACTTCCGTCGGGCTGGAAGTGAAGAAGGCTGTGCAAGTGCCTCTGGGGGTGCAGGTACTTGCTGGTGCCAATAAGGAGGCGCTGGCTGTCGCTCATGCCTGCGGGGCGTCGTTCATTCGGGCGGAAGGTTTTGTTTTTGCCCATGTGGCGGATGAAGGATTAATGGGAGTTGCCGACGCGGGGGAACTTCTGCGCTATAGAAAGATGATCGGAGCGGAATCCGTTGCGGTTATTACGGATATTAAAAAGAAACATTCCAGCCATCAGATAACCGCGGATGTGGATCTGGCGGAAACGGGGCATGCGGCCGAGTTCTTCGGCGCGGATGGAGTTATCGTAACAGGCTCATCCACGGGAAAACCAGCCAGCGTGGACGATGTGCGACAGGCGTCGGAAGCGGTGAATATTCCCGTACTGGTCGGCAGTGGTGTTACACCGGATAATCTTGAGCAGTCGTGGCCTTTTGCTGACGGGTTTATCGTTGGCTCCTGGATCAAACAGGGGGGTATCTGGTCTGCCGGTCTCGACGAAGAGCGGATGAAGGGTTTTATCAAAAAAGCCAACGAACTTCGCAAATAGCGATTACCAAAGCTGCACTTTGAAAAACGGCTTGATGATTACGGCGATGATCATGGAAGCTATCATCAGCGTGATTATCCAGTGAATATCCCATCCAAGGATAAGAGTTTTTCCGTTCGTATAATCCACGCTTATTTGTTGTATCGAACTGTTTTCCGCCGCGGGCTTTTCCACTGGCCAGAGCAATTTGTTCCAGAATCCGGAACCTGCGCGAATGGGACTTACCCGGACGTACGGGTTGGTGGATGCCACCAGTTCCTTGGTTGCCGTTTCCCCATTAGCCTTTATGGTTATTACGTGTCGGCCGGGAGCTGTGACGTGCAATCTCCAGCGTGCGGCGTTGTGTGGTTTGTGTTCTTTGGTTTCTTCGTTGAAAGCTCGGGATGGACCGCATTCGATTATTACTGATTCGTCTGTTGTTAGCTTCAAATCAGGAATAACCTCTTCCATTTCCGGTTTGAATTCCACGGTTAAAAGTGTTGATTCACCAACCGTCAGCGGTCGCCATTCATAACGGTGGGCCATTTGGATGATTAATAACGCCATTGGAATTATCATTACAGCCAAGGGTTGTAACGATAAACCAAACATTCGCGCCGCCGCCCAGAACAACTTCATTTGCGACTTGAAAGTTACCGAGAAATTGTCTTTGAAAAGCTTGATAGCCAGCAGGTTGGCCTTGATGTCGTCGTGAACACGCGTAATGCCGTCTTGGTTTGACGTGTATTTGTATGCCACCAGAGCGCAAATGCCAAAGATGGCGGAAAGTACCAGCAGAGACGCCCACCCCGGCCAGGATTCCATTAAACCGAAAAGCCCGTCAAAACACTTGGTAATTGTCTGGTTGAGCGACCACATGCCAGTTTGCTCTTGCAATGCTCCGGTAACGTGTTTGGCCACCGGCAGCGGGGGATGAATCTATTCCAGGTAACCGAGACCGCGGAGGCGCTCGGTAACTTCCTCGTCCGAACCGGCCGATTCCAGCTTGGCCAGCTCCTTCTCTATCATGTGAATAATGAATTCCTCGGCATTGGCGTAACCGGCTATGTCCGCCACCTTCTTCACCCGATCATATAACGCTGAATCGATTTTAAGTTTTGCCATATTGCTGTTCTCCGTTATTCGTTTATTTCTTCGTTGAATTCGACCGGTTCTTTTTGAAGACACTGCTGCCTTTCATCGCTTCGGGGATATCTATGCCGTATTGATCCAGAATCGTCGGGGCAATGTCTTCCAGAT
>CAXXKI010000032.1:0-263873 GCA_963667855.2 Phycisphaerae bacterium
GCTTGGAAAAGCAAATAAGGTAAAGACAGATGATTTACCGATGACAAAGCAAACGGTGGGGAAATAATCGCGAAACGAAGAGCTCGGCGGCGGAGTTTATGCACAAAATACTTAATCGTTATCCTTTATCTAAGGTGGTTTATTCAAGCTGATATACGGTGAGACAACATGATCAAACGGCATTGCAGGTATATTGCTGTAGTAATTTGCATGAGTATATGCGGGTTGTTAATTGGCAGTGGGTGTGCAAGTTCCCTGCTTTTACATCCAAGGGCGACTTACCCTTGGCTGCGACAGATTTCATTAAACCTGATTTGCAGCCTTTCGAGCGGTTCCACATCGATACGCGTCAGGGAAAGTAGAATTGGTGTATTGGGATATGAGAGGCGGGTCGGCTCTTTTTGAGGAAACTCAATTTGCTGATCTCACAATTACGCAGGAGAACTTCCGGGCCTCATTTGTACTGATGAACGTGGGCAACGCCATGCTGGCCCAGGACGCCGGTAAATGGGCGAAAACTCTGTATGGCTGGCCGCGACATCGGGGTTATAGCCTGGAATTATCCCGGCTACGGAAGTAGTACGGGGCCGCTCAGTCTGAAAGATACCCTGAAGTCCGCTGTCGAAGTCTATGATTACCTGAAAAAACGTGTCCGGGGACCGGCCCATCATTGTTCATGGTATTTCCATAGGAACGTGTATATCCATTCACCTCGCCGCTCAGCGGGAGTTGACAGCGGTTATCGTAGAAGGTCCACCCCGGATACACCGTATTGTTCGGCAGGTTCGATTTGGTTGGTGGAATCTCTGGATCGTATCCGGTATTGTTGCCTGCCAGATACCTCCCGCCTACGATCCGCTGAATTCGGTCGCTCACTTGAAATCTTCAACTCCCATTCTCGTTATAGTTGGTGAATGGGATAATCTCGCTTTTCCCGAGTATGGAAAACAGATATACAGGGCGTGGCCTGGTGAAAATAGACAACTGGTAAGCTTGAAGCAAGTAGGGCATTGCCCGGAACCAATCGAATTGCGGGCAACCGAAATACCGAAACGCTGTCGACGGCTTTATCAAAAAAGTACTGCACTACTGTGACAGAGAATAAAGTTTACGAGTTTTCCGTGATCAGTTTTGTTGAATCGGTGAGGTATCAGCGCCGCGGGATCCAACAGAAGATTTTGTGCATACTAAAGTAAGCCCGCGATTAAAAAAAGACCCGATTCGGAGCTTTGTCCAAGTCTGCTACTCAGCTATGGTTTGCGAAATGTCCACGATACGAGTCCATTGGGGATCAAAGCCGTGATATGGTAAGTTAGCGACGAGGCTGTATTTGTCGGGAGTTACGGAATCTTTGTCTAATTCGATCACGGTAGGCGTTGGAGAACTGATTCATGGCACACTATTGCCGGGGTTGTGGGCGACATGATGCCAATGAGGCGTTTTCGGGAAAGGGGCATAAACGCCACATATGCAAGAAATGTGTGTGCAAGCAACGAGCAGAGCGGAAAAAGAGGGAGGCAGAGGAAACAAGGACGATGGAGGCCGCGGACCTGCAAGTGACTGGTGGCCGATACTTTTGTGATGACGGTACCGAGTTCAACCCGGATTTGCGCCCGACGCCTGATCTTTGCGTGAGCTGTAAAAAAACTGTTGGTCCAGTTGATTATGAAGAGACCATTCTCTGCAATTTGACCCGTGGCAGATCAATCCAGCGAAGAGATATTCATTTGCTTCGGCTACGAACCCAATTCTCCGGAAATCGACGGAGAAGCTGTATTGCGCGATCTATGCGAGTTGGCCGGGATTGAGTATCCTGAAGACGATTCGGCTGGGATATGTCTGGAAAAGGATATCCCGTTCTAAGTTTAAAGTCGACGCACGTGTTCAGCTTTTGTTTGTTGTTCTTGGAGGGAGTAAACGGTCGTGCCGGAAATACGATTGACGCCAAATGGTTATCTATCCTGGGATTCCACCGCATGATCAGGAAGAGTCCAGGGTTTCTGGCGAGTTTGAAGAATCGTTTTTCCGCTGACTGGCGGGAAGGTCTATTCTCGCTGGCGGCAGAGAGGTGGGTGTTGGTGATTCTCTGACATTGCGATATTGGCAGAGGATTGCGGAACGCTACCTGACAGCTCTATGCCATATTCACGAATCGGCGAAAACCATCGAGGTTGAATTTCCCTCGCCTGCGGATTTGGGAACTTGGGTTCTTACGGCGCCGCCGATGCGTGGTGGTGAATACTTAAGCAGTGGAGTTCTGCAAGAAATCTGGCGGGGATTGGATGATTGGATTCACCAATCGATAGCGGAAGCGGGCGGGATTAGTGAGTTTCTTCAACTGCGCGCGGCGAAGTGGCATCAGGTAGGGCGTGTCTGCTTTCATCTTGCCGAGAATAAGAATGACGAATCGAGGACCATTTGCGTTTCTGGCAACCTATGCGACTGGTTTTGGAGCAAGCGGGCGACTGAAACACCTTCCGTTGCGTAAAGCCCTGGAGCAGTACGCGGGCAGTAAGACCGATCCGCACTGATAAGGATCTCGCTCTGTCCAGGAGGCCGCTGAACGTTGTGACTGTGGTAATGGAGATAGTCGATTCAGGGGAAGTGTTTTCAATCGATGGCATGGTCGGCGTCGCGTGCGTATACGTTTTTACGATCCGTGGGGGATTTGGAAGATAGCGGTTTATCTGTCAGGTTGCCGGACTGGTGGAGAAAGCGATCACGTCCACAGGTATCTGTAACTATTGGGGAAAAAAAGCAAAACACTCTTGGGGTTCATGCGCTACTGGATTTCAATGTAGAAATGGCTTTAGGAGATAATCCCTTATCGCGGAAGGACCTGAACGATCTGTTAGCGGGCGAGGAAGGGCTTGTACTACTCAAAGGTCAATGGGTTGAGGTTGATCGTGAGAGAATTACAGGAAGCTATTGACCATTGGCAGGCTTTGAAGAAACAGTCCGGTCAATGTGGCATCTCGTTCGCGGAAGGAATGAGGTTGCTGGCCGGTGCGTCAGCGGATCTCAAACATGAAGATGAAACAGCGGCACAGAGTGAGTGGGTTCACGTGTCGGCCGGTGATGAAATGCGGAAGATCCTCGCCGGTTTACGTGAACCAGAAACGCTCGACCACTCCGGACTGACGCGGGATGAATGCGACTCTTCGACCTTATCAGCAAATAGGTGTATCATGGTTGCGTTTCGTAACGTCGTTGGGGCTGGTGCGTGCCTGGCAGATGACATGGGTTTGGGAAAAACCATTCAGGTGTTGGCGTTGCTATTGGACGATAGGACGGAAAAGGCCAAGCGACAATCACGCCCCTCGCTACTTGTCGTGCCGGCTTCATTGTTGGGAAACTGGCGGAACGAAGCCAGCCCACTTTACACCTTCATTAAAACTTGCGTTTTTGCACCCGGCAGAAACCGACCGTTCGACATTGGAACAGATAGCGAAATCACCTAAGAAGGAATTGGCCAACGCCGATCTCGTTGTGACAACTTACTCTATGCTGGGCGAGGCAGGATTGGCTGACTCAAGTGAGTTGGCGTTTTGGTGATTTTGGATGAAGCCCAGGCGATAAAGAACTCAACTACGCGGCAAAGCAAGGCTGTTAAAAATCTGTCCGCCCAGGCGCGGATTGTTTTAACTGGTACGCCGGTGGAAAACCGGTTAGGGGATCTATGGTCTTTGTTTGATTTTCTCAACCTGGGGCTACTTGGTTCGACCGGTGTGTTCAAGTCTTTTGTGAAGAAACTACAAGCTCGCGAGCAGGACCAGTTTGCACCGCTTCGACAACTGGTTGGGCCATATATCCTGCGCCGTTTAAAAACGGACCGATCTATTATTGCCGATCTGCCTGAAAAGACGGAAACCGTGTGTTATTGTCAACTTACGAAAACGCAGGTCGGTCTTTATGAACGAACGGTTCGACAGATGAAAAAGGCTCTGGAAGACGTGGATGGAATTGCACGTCGGGTTTGGTGCTGCAGACGTTGATGCGACTCAAGCAAATCTGTAACCACCCCAGTCAGTTAACCGGAGACGGCGAATACCGCCCCAATATTAGCGGAAAATTCGAACGTTTGGCCGAGGTTTGCGAAGAACTTGCCGAGCGGCAGGAGAAGGTATTGATCTTCACGCAATTTCGTGAGATTATCGATCCGTTGGTGGATCGTCTTGTACCGTTTTTGGCCGGACTGGCCTGGTATTGCACGGCGGTACGGGAGTCAGGAAGCGCAAGGGTCTAGTCGCCCAGTTCCAGGAAGACGATGGGCCACCTTTTTTTCATACTGTCGCTCAAGGCTGGCGGTACGGGTTTGAATTTGACGGCGGCCGTCGCACGTAATCCACTTTGATCGTTGGTGGAACCCGGCCGTAGAGAATCAGGCTACTGATCGCGCGTTTCGCATAGGGCAAAAACGCAATGTCCAGGTTCACAAGTTTGTAACCCGCGGTACAATAGAGGAACGAATCGATCGATTGATAGAAGAGAAGCGACAAATAGCGGAGAAGTTCTTGCAACTGGCAGCGAAGTTAACCTGACCGAACTGCCTGATGATGAACTGTTAAACCTGGTTCGGCTGGACGTTACGCGAGCGCAGATGTAAGGAGTCGGGTGATGGATTATTGGGCGAATACATTCCGGTTGCTCAGCGGCGGGCGAATGCACTGCGCGAAATGGCGAAGCTTCGCAAGAGGGGTAGGAATATTCACCGATTGAGGTTGACGGACGGACAATTGCTCGGAGCTTCTGGGAAAAGGATGGTGCGATCATCTGGAATCGTTTTCGGATTATGAAAACCGCCTGCCACGCGGGCGGCGATACGTGCGAAACGGATCTGTCTGCCATCTGGACATTAAAACCGGGAAAATCGAAGCCATTGTCAGCGGCACTGAATTATACAACGTCACCGTCACCATCAAAAAGCTCAAGCCGGTCATTTGGAAATCCGTTAAGGCGAAGTGCTCCGGGCGAATCGGATCGATGCTTGAGTTATTGCAGGGCAGGTTGTCGGACCAGGTTATGACGGTTGTGGCTGATAGGGCGAATGGTCTTTTTTCCTAAACCGAGTGAAATATCACTACGTTGTGATTGCCCGACTGGGCGATAATGTGCAAGCATGTCGCAGCCGTGCTGTATGGCCGTAGGCTGCGTCTCGATCATCAGCCGGAACTGTTGTTTTGCTTCGGGATGTTGACGCGGAGGAGTTGATTTCCACCGATTTGGCTGTTCCGAGTGGGATTGCCACCGGCAATGCGATCGATGACGATAAGCTCGGCGATATCTTTGGAATCGACCTTGACGACACGGATGAATCGCTACCTGTCTCCAGGGCGGAGGCATCGAAAATAAAACAAGCGGCTCAAAGCGTCGAGCCAACCAAACGCAACGAGGAAAAAACCGATCGGCGAAACGGGCTAAAACCAAGTCAGCCGGGCAATACCCAAAGGTGAGCAAGGAAAACAAATGTGAAAGCGAAGAGTCCGAAGAAGCGTGCGGAGAATATGCCGGACATTAAGACGCCAATCGCAAGGGCCGGAGAAAACGTTCCCCGGATTCGGCCAACAGGTAAATCAGTAGCCCGATTGCGTAAGCGGCTTGGCCTGTCGGTTCCGGAATTCGCCCGTAAATTAAATGTTTCAGCCGCAAGCGTTTATCGCTGGGAAGCGATGCCGGGGCGACTGAAAGTGCAGGCCCGCACGCTTGCCGCCTTGGCGGAGTGTCAACGGCTGTAGCCGAGACGATATGGTCGAATGTGTTGGCCCAAGTCATTACCGAAAAGCATCCGGGCTGGAAATCGGTATTTCGGGCTAATTTTTTCGGTAGAAGTAACCTGTTGATGCGGGTATTCGGTCGCTCTTCGGCTGACTCGATTTACTCGATATTACGATTTTATGTGTCTGCCAATTGAGATGCTTCTTTGATCAGTCGATTGGTCTGGCCCACCATGTACAGCGGCAGGGGAAAGCAGGCGGAACCGCCTTGATTCACGGGACGCGACCGCCGTGACGGTGTCTCCGTCGAGGGAATATCCGCGTTAAACCGTAATGCGAAATCCCTTTGTTTTTCCAGTATGAAAACATGCAACGATTTCAGCCGGCCTGTTACACCGGCTTTTGACTTCGACAGGGATGATTTTTGTCCCATGCTGGATGACGTAGTCCACTTCGCTGTTTGTTCCGGTCTTT
The DNA here is from genome assembly GCA_963667855.2 of Phycisphaerae bacterium. GTDB lineage: Bacteria > Planctomycetota > Phycisphaerae > UBA1845 > UBA1845. The sequence continues at coordinate 6,189 of CAXXKI010000032.1, forward strand.
TGTCGCGCCAGCAGTAGAGTTCCGGTTGTTGATATGACGGAACACTATAAGCAGGTGCTGGCCAATGAACTGTTCGCAAACCGCGCCGGAATTAACCAAAAGCAGATCCTTTGCTTCGAGTATTTCTGTCAATCCAGTCGGCACGCTCGACACAACAATCCCACATCGAGAAATAGGATTTTAAAATTCCGACCGCTGGTCTCACTTCCCAGTGGAATGCCGTTGGCGTGTGTATGCATGATACGGGTTATCAATTTCGCCAACTCCAATTGCTCGATCACCGGGGCGAGTTTTGAGCTGCGTTCATGTGGGTCGATGTTGACATATTTAAACTTTTGGCCCACTTGCGAGGGGATACGGGAAAATACCCTTCTTAATAGGGCATGATCGATTCTTCCAGCGTATTTGCTGAAATCATCTTGATAGGTCGCGAGAATCCCTTCCTGAACTCGTTGGACATCAAGATAAGAATTGCTGTCAATATAAGCCTGGATACTGCCCGGCATGCCACCAATAACCGATATACTTGCGAAAATCCTCCATGAAGGATTTGTGCAAAGCGTCATTGAATTCTTTATTCAACGAGAATTCCCGTAGACGTTCGAGCTTAATCTCATTACCGGTAGCCAGAAGGAATTCCTCGAAACTCATTGGTCCAAGATGCAGGTATTCAATTCGGCCAACTGGCATGGAGAATTTGTGGTCATGCAAAACGAAATCGAGGAGTGAGCCCGCAGCGATGATGTGTAAATCCGGTATCTGCTCATAAAAGTATCTCAAAGATGCCAGTGTCTTTGGCCCGGCTTGTATTTCATCGAGGAAAAGCAATGTCTTACCGGCAACGATTCGCTGGTTATATTGAGCTTCCAGAAAGGCTATTGTGTCTGCGGGTTTTTTCCGGTCGAACAAGTCCTCGGCCCAGGGCTCAGTCTCAAGGTTGATTTCGATAATATTATCGAAATGCTCTTGCCCGAACACTCGTACAAGATACGACTTACCGACTTGCCGAGCTCCTCTAACGATGAGAGGTTTGCGGTCAGGACGGTTTTTCCATTCCTTCAATATGTCGATGGCGAATCTGTTCATGATATACCTATTGAAATATCGGTATTTCTGTGAAATATACCTATATAAATAGCGGGCGTCGCGGTGTATTCAAGTATTATTTCGGCAAGTCGGAGGTTTTCTTCTGTAGAATCGGATTCGATTACCCTGGTTTTCGTGGTCGAAAAGCCGGTTTTACGGGGCAATGGGCAACAAAGCTCTGCAACGGTATGTTAGGGCTGCCCAGTCTAGATAGTGTGATGGATTAGGATTAGAGGTGACTTGGTCACTGATTACTCAATCGCTGGTTTGTGGGTTTTGATAATCTTCCTGCTTTGGAAGCTCGATTTCCTCTGGTTTAACCCAGACTACTTTGCCGTCGCGCCACTGTGGAACAAGTTCACCACGTAGTTTGGCTTCTTCTAATGCTTTTCGCGTAGCACGCAGCATCGCGGCTTGGGTGCCGGCCATATCTTTATTTTTTTCTGACCAGTTCATTATGCCTCGCCTCCTTCGTCCACGAGCGTTGGCGGTGTTTTCGTGGCATCGAAGATTTGCCAACTATCGACCAGCGTTTTGTAGATGTTTTGGAAATTGCTCCAACCTTGTTTGTAACGCCTGCGGATTACCAACTCGGGAATATATATGACCACCCAGGCGAACGCGATGTTCAACGCACTCGCGGATACGTTCAGCCATGAGTCGCATGGCGGTAATGTTGGCCTTCTCCGGTGCGAATGGTGACAAACCGGCAGCGATCAAGTCCGCGTTGAGGAATGTCGGGCATTGCCCCTCGGCTGTGAGAAACTCCGTGGCGAAGGTGGTCTTGCCCGAGCCGTTGGGCCCGGCCAAAATCAGGGCACGATGCGGGGCGATGGATTGCGTTGGATTCATGCCTCGCCTCTTTCACCTGAGAGTTCGAAATCACTGCGGGGTCCGGAAGCAACCCGGCTGTTAACCAGTTTCAACCTGTTAAAAAGAGAATTCGAGAGTTCGCGGTAGTTTTTTCGCACTGCCGAAAGCAACCATGATGGTTGCTTTCGGACCCCAGTTAGTCTCTTGCGAAACAGAGAATCTGGTTGTCGTTCGAAATAGGTCATAACCCTTTGTTTCCAATAGGTTACAAAAAAACCCCGACAGCTATCGCTGCGGGGCTTTCCGTTAACTATATGGTCGGGGAAATACCCCGCTAAAATTCTATCTCCCCGACAAGGACTCGAACCTTGAACCTAGCGGTTAACAGCCGCTCGCTCTACCATTGAGCTATCGGGGATTATTTACTTCTAAGTTCTGGCGGGAAGCCTTTACATCGCGCTTGGCCTGCCAAGAAAACGGAATAATGCCGGATTCTTTCGTTCCCGTCAAGTCCAGTCGGCTTCCTGTTGCTGCCGCCCGATAAAAAATTTTTCTTTCGTATTGGAAAATCAAGACTGACCAAACCTTTCTTCAAACATTCTTACGTAGCTTTCGTATCGGTCGGGATCGATTTCGCCTGTTTCGACGGCCTGTTTTTACTGAGCAGCCTATTTCGTGGGTATGGGTGCAGTCCGCGAATTTGCAGTTGGGGATGAACTTGCCTAATTCTCGGAAGTGCATCTCGATTTCGGCTACGGGGACGGCGGACAAGTCGAAACGATTTGATCCCTGGCGTGTCAACAACGTAGCCGCCGAACTTGAGCTTAATGAGGATGGCCGTCGTGGTAATATGCTGGCCTTTGTAGGTGTCCGGACTGACCTGGCCTACCCGGAGTTTTCAGTTGCGGGTCGATCGCGTTTAGCAGTGAAACTCTTGCCCACGCCGCTTTGACCAGTAAATACCGAGCATTTTCCCTGGAGCATTCCCTTCAATTCGTCCACGCCAGTGCCTTCAGCCGCGCTGGTGGCGATTGTTCGATAGCCGAGGTTTTCATACAGAGATAAAGTCTTCCGGGCCTCTCCATCCTCATCGCAGTCGATCTTGTTGACGCAAATCACCGGTTCGATTTCGCCAGCATGGGTGGCCACTATGTATCTGTCTATCAGATGCTGTTTCAGAGGCGGAATGCCGGTGGAGGCCACGATAATGGCCTGATCTACATTGGCCACGATTGTGTGATGGCGCCGGTCGACAACTCGGGTTAGCTTCCCGTGCCGGGGGGGCGACGGCCTCTATTACACCTTCGTTAAGAACTCCTTCATGCTCCGCTTCGATGGTAAACATGACCCGGTCGCCAACAGTTACCGGGTTTCGTTCCTCGATATGCAGGGTGCGAAGGATTCGCCGGACGGTGCAGGGCCATATCCGCTGACCATCGTCCACTTCGGCGATCAGGCCCCTCATCGCTACCACAATTCCTTTGGCGCCCGTCCAGGTGTCCCAATCGTAATCCTGCTCAATAACCGTGCGTTTTCTGGAAAGCTCCCCCTTGGCCACCACGTTTTTCCGTCGTGTGGGCGTCGTCGGTGCGCTCGCTTTGCTCCCGGTGCTGGCGGGGTCCAGTCTTTCTCGCGTGCCGGTTTTTTCGCGGTTACGGCGAAAAGGCCACCCGAACTTTCTTACCCGTCTTACGGCTGTTTTTTTCTACCCTTGTTCGACATATACTTTGATTTTTCGGCTTTAAACGGGGAAGTATGTCAAGACTGATTGCCAAACTGCATTGCGAGCTGGTTATCACAAGCCTATATTGTGTGCATTAATAGCTATTCAAACCGTGATTTGTCTCCTGTTTTTGAGAGAAAGCAAGTGAATAAGAATTTCGCTGACCGTTTAATCGAGGCCGTCGACCAGAAAGGTACTCCCGCTTGCGGTTGGATTCCGATCCGGTGTGGGAGCATCTCCCTGAGAGCTTTCGGGATTTATACATGGAAGATCAGGCGGCGGGAATCCTGGATTTTGGAAAGCGGGTAATGGAGGTTGTCGCTCCGTTTGTCGGCGTAGTGAAGATCAACATCGCTTTCTTTGAGCCTTATCGTGGACCCGGTGTCGATGCCTACTTCAAGCTGGTCGAATACGCCCGTAACCTGGGGCTGGTGGTTATAGGCGACGTCAAGCGGGGGGATATCGGTCACACGAGTACGTGTTATGCCAAAGCTCAACTCTCGGACAACGGTGTTGAGCTCTCCGCGCCTGATGCGGTAACGCTAAACGCGTATTTCGGTATAGACGGCATTCAGCCGTTTCTGGATATAGCGGCGAGTGAGCAGAAGGGGATGTTCATCCTCGTGCATACGAGTAACAAGTCGGCCGGCCAGGTACAGCATTTACCAATAACCGATGGAAAGACCGTGACGGAAAAAAGTGGCTATGCTGGTTAACGAGTGGGCGCATGGTGAGGGGGATGATCGGGACCAGCGGTTACAGTAGCGTAGGGGCTGTCGTCGCTCCAGGTGAGGTTGAGCGGGCGAAAACGCTTCGCGCTCTGCTTCCGGATTCGGTTTTTCTGGTTCCCGGGTTCGGGGCTCAGGGGCGGTCGGTGGAGCAGGTGGCCGCCTGTTTTTAAGAACGATGGGAAAGGGGCGATTGTCAACTCATCCCGCGGAATAACCTTTGCCTATGAGCAGGAATGTTACGCCGATCTAGTGTCCCCACGGTTGGGAAAAAATCGGTTGAGCATGCCTGCCGGGATTTCGTTGAAGCGTTGCGGCAGATTAATCCTTCCTGATCATGGGGGATAAGTGATGTGTATGGAATTTCCCTCTGATGTCTCTGACGAGCAATTGCGTGGTATGCGAGTGGTGGTGATGGGGCTGGGCCGCTTCGGTGGAGGAGTTGGTGTAACCAGGTTTCTGGCCGACAAGGGGGCTGATGTGCTGGTTACGGATCTGGCCGACGAGAGCACGCTGGCCGATTCGATCAGAAAAACTGGGCAATATCCAGGTAGAATTCCGTTTCGGTGAGCATTTAGAGAGTGATCTTGATGGTGCCGACCTGCTGGTCGTGAGTCCGGCGGTGAACCGGCAGACAAACGCTTTCTGCAAAGCTGCCAGGTTACGTAAAATACCCTGGACTACGGAGGTGAACCTCTTTCTTGCCCGGTGTCCGGGGCGGATACTTGCGGTCACCGGGTCGATTGGTAAAAGCACTACATGTGCCATGCTGCATGCGATTCTGAGTTCGGCGGACGCCGCGGCATCCGGCGGGTTTGGTAAGGCTTTTCTGGGTGGCAACATCGGGCGGTCACTTTTACAGCAGTTGGACGAAATATCCGCTGACGATGTGGTGGTTCTTGAGCTTTCCAGTTTCCAGCTGGATGCGGCGGAGGGGATCGGTTTTCGCTCCAGCGGTGGCAGGTATAACCAATGTTCGTCCGCACCATCTGGAGCGGCACGGTTGATTTCGAGTCGTATTTCAATGCCAAGCTCAACTTGATCAGGGAGCAAGCCGCGGGTAATGCGGTGGTCGTCGCTACGGATGACTGTGCCGTTGTAAATCGAATTCGGGAGATAGCCGATTCTCGCGAGTTGGTATTTCACGACGCGGTTTATCGAGGGCAGTCGTATGAACTGAAGGTTCCGGGAAAACACAACCAGGCCTAACGCTCACATGGCGGTCATTATGGCCACCGCTCTGGGCGTCTCGCCTGAGATAGCCGGAAAAAGCCGTTTCGGAGTATTCCGGTTTGCCACATCGGCTTGAGTTCGTACGCGAATTGGGCGGCGTAAGCTACTTTAATGATTCCAAGTCTACCTCTGCTGAAGCGGTGATTACCGCGGTGCAGGCTTTCGAGCAGAAAATGGTTCTTCTTTTTGCGGTGGTAAGGATATCGGAGAAGAACTTGACCGTATTACTGACGCTCCATGGACAAAGGTCTCTTCAGTAATCTGTTTTGGAGACGCGGGGGAACGACTGGGGCGGTTAATACAGGACTCTGTAACGTCGGATTTAATGAATCGAGTGCACACGGCGTCTGATCTGGTGCGGGCGGCCGAGGTGGCAAGAGAGGTTTCCAGTCCGGGCGAAGTCGTGGTTCTATCGCCGGGCTGTCCCAGTTACGACGCTTTTACCAATTACGAGCAGCGGGGCGAAGTCTTCTCCTCGACTGTTAACAGCTGGTCCTGAACGGTAGCAAAATCGGCAGCAATTGCCGATCGACCTGCGCAGATTGCGCGTTGGGGTTTTATTTTCAAATCATCCAGATACTCGTCTTAAAAAATATAGGTAATTCGTAAGTAGCTGCTGAATAAGCAGTTACGTGTCCTTGGCGGTAGCCTTCAAGGGGGTTCTGGCACACTTTGCGCTCACTTTGGCACAGTCAGTGTCAATAGGGATGTCGGTTGCGGAGTAGGTTCTCCGGTTCAGCCAGGGAGATTTTGAGATGGTTTGTAATCGATACGCCAGAGAGTACTCAGATACAGCTGACAAGACAGCAGGTGTTTCAAGTCTGACCGATTTGGCCTCGTTGGGAAAAAAAATCCTCCTGGCAACTCAACTGGCCGTGGAAGAGCACAAGGCTTGTGATGCTGCCGTGGCGGAGTTTGGGATTTCAGTTAGCAGCGAAAGGTTTGCACAGTGACGTACGGATTATGGCTATCTGCGGGCGGGCTTCAGGTGAATGAGTACCGCCAGACTCTATCAGCCAACAACATGGCCAATCTGGATACCGCCGGGTTTAAGAATGATCTGGCTCTTATCCACGAGCGTCGTGTGGAGAGTGCTGTAGATGGGATGCAGATGCCGTATGCCCATGGTTTGCTGGATTCCATGACCGGTGGAAGTTGGGTACGGCCTACCTTTACGAATATGGAGCAGGGCGGTTTTGAAGAGACTGGCCGATCGATGGACGTAGCTATCGACGGTAAGGGATTTTTTGCAGTACAGGATGGTTCCGAAACACGCTACACCCGGGATGGTCGTTTTGCTTTGAATCCGGCAAGAGAATTGGTTCTTGCGGCCGGAGACGGACGTTACAAAGTCCTGGACGCTGACGGTTCACCGATAACTCTCGGAAGTCCTGCCTTGGGGCAAGTAAACATTGGTGGAGACGGAACCATTACCCAGGGGGACACGGTTGTGGCCAGGCTGGGTGTTACCGATTTTGAAAACTACCAGAATCTGCGGAAGGTCGGAAATAGCGTTTTTCAGAATGTCGGCAACGAGAGTGGGGATCCGGCGACGGCAAGGATTCGTGGTGGTTTTATCGAGCGGTCCACGGTCGATCCGGTTACGGCTCTTACCAATATGATCGAAGTCAGCCGGGCATACGAATTAAACGCGAAAATGATTACTTTACAGGACGAAACGCTGTCACAGGCGGTGACACGGGTCGGCCGGGTAGCATAAGGGAGCAGGCGATAAATGGCGATTATGGCACTACATTCAGCCGCTTCGGGCATGAAAGCCCTGGATACCAAGCTGGACGTTACCGCGAATAACCTGGCGAATATCAACACTGCTGGTTTCAAACGCAGCCGGGTTAATTTCGAGGATCTGCTTTATCAAACCAGGCGGGAACCGGGACTTCCCAATGTCGATGAAGAGCCGATTCCTCACGGTATTCAGGTTGGCTTGGGTGTTCGAGTGTCAGGCACGCAGTTGAACATGGAAGAAGGTGCTGTAGATCCGACCGATCGCCCGTTGGACATGCTGATTGAGGGACCTGGTTTTTTCCAGGTGCGTACTAATTACGATGGCGGTCCCGTCGTTGCCTACACGCGAGCGGGTAATTTCACCATTAATTCTGAAGGTTCCCTGGTTTTAGGCAGTTCAAGTGGTCCGGTTATGGAACCGGCGATCACTATTCCAGAAGACGCAACTGAGGTTGCGATTGGCCGCAACGGTGAAGTTCGTGTAAGGCAGCCGGGGCAGGCCAATCTTACCCAGATCGGCAACATAGAATTAGCCCGTTTTGTTAATCCCGAAGGTCTCAAGCAGATTGGCGGAAACATGTATCTGGAGACGGATGCATCCGGTACGCCGATCACCGGCGAGCCGCAGCAGGACGGTTTGGGAGCTATTGCTCAAGGGCAACTGGAAATGAGCAACGTCGATCCGGTTCGGGAACTGATTTCCCTGATTACCACGCAGAGAGCGTTCGAAATGAACAGTCAATCGGTACAAAGTGCGGAACAGGCTTTGCAGGTTGTCTCCAATTTAAGGCGTTAATGAGAGTTAAGCTGAAAAGCAACTGATATTGGTTAAGGAAATACCAAGAGAATAACGAAGCTTTAAACTCGCAGGATGCAGATATGAATCGCAAGGATTGCGACAATTCAATGAAACCAAGGCGTCGGTGGAACGTAATGCACGCAGCAGTATTTGCCTCACTGATTTGTGCGGGGAACGCCTGGGGCGGTTCCATTTCGCTCTGGCGCGAAGCGGTGGTTACGGGAGACTCGGTCAAGGTGTCCGATGTCTGCCAGCTGCAGGGCTTCAGCGGCGAAACGGCTAAAACCTACGGTGATATTATCGTAACCGATTCCCCTATTCCCGGCGGATCGGTAATTGTCTCTATCGATCAGCTCAGAGGGGCACTTCGCGGTGACAATGTAAACCTGGCGACGGTTATTCTTCGTGGCGCGACTTCCTGCGATGTCAGCAGGCCGGAAAGAATCGCCGCTAAGGAAAAAGTCGAAGTAGAAACGAAAACAGTTCGGACTGGCGGCGCCGTTCGCACACTTCGCAATGTTATCGAAGAGTACCTTGCGGACGAATTCGCCCAGGAGGGTGGTACTGCTCGGGTCCAGTTCGGCCGGGCGTCGGATTCTTTGCTCGATTTACGTGAGCGAGATTACGAATTTGAAATCACCCGGACGTCGGGTAAGAAACTCGGTTTGATCGGGCTGGAAGTTGCTGTTCTTGCCGATGGCGAAGAGGTGCAATCGGTACCGGTAATGGCCAATGTAAGTTTTACCAAGACAGTTGTTGTTGCCGCCCGTTCAGTAAACTCCGGGGCGATTATTTCCGATGAGGACGTCAAAGCCGTTCAACGAAGTTTCACGCGGCTCGATGAGGTGGGTATGAGCGATCTGAACGCGGCCATCGGGCAGCGAGCCAAGCGATACATCCCCTTTGGAAAAATGATAATGAACCGCGATCTGGAGACGGTTCCGCTGGTCAAGCGTGGGCAAGTGGTTGAAGTCCATTCCGGCTCCGGTGGAGTCGTGGTGGTTACTGCGGCCAAGTCTCTGTCGGACGGGGCTTATGGCGATGTGATCGAACTCCGGACTAACGATCGTGGACCTGAAAAATTCAACGCGGTGGTCACCGGTACGGGACAGGCGACCGTGTTGATTGGACAAGTGGGTATTAATGGTCTGGCAATGGCGGGTAACTGATGCGTAAATTAGCAATTATATTATTGATACTTGTGATTAGTTCGCCGGTTCTGGGGCAGAGCTCCTCCATAGGCAAACAGTTTGCCGACAGCAGGCCGGATAAACCCACCAGGGAGACTCCGACCGCTACCGGCAATACGGTAATAGAGAAGACTTCGCTGATTGCCGTGAAGGAAAGGGAACCGAAGAAATTCAAGGTAAATGACCTGATTACGATTATTGTCAGGGAAACGACCAAGTACGAGGCCGACGCCAAGTCGGATGCCAAGCGGCAGGCGGATTTCTCAAGCGAGCTGGACGCGTTTGTGAAACTGACCGGAAGCGGTATCGGGGCGGCGGCTTTTCGGCGTGGAAAACCCAATATAGACTTCAAAGCCGACGTCAATAAAAAGAACGATGCCGAAACCGAGCGTGAGGACAAACTGACCACCCGGGTAACCGCGGTGATCATTGATGTCAAACCCAACGGTAACCTGGTATTCGAGGCACGGAAACAGGTCGCTCACGATGACGAAGTGCATCTGACAAAGCTTACCGGTACCTGTCGTGGCGTCGACGTTACACCGGACAACAGCGTACTCAGTACCCAGATTGCGGATCTGAAAATAGATATTACCACCAAGGGAAGTCTGCGTAACGCCACGCGTTCCGGTTGGCTTGCTCCCATCTACGATTGGATCAGACCACTGTGAGGAATCAAATGCTACTTAGAAAGAACACAATCGCAGCACTTACCGTGGCCATAGTCGTATTGTTCGCCGCTCAAGCCGCAGACGCCATTGGTGTTCGTGCCAGAGTCGGTGACGTGACCAAGGTTAAAGGTCAGCGTACCAACAAGCTGATCGGCATGGGACTGGTTATCGGTTTGAATGGTACCGGCGATGGTGATGAGTATCTTCCGAGTATGCGTCCGCTGGCCGCGGCGCTTAAGAATTTTTCCAATCCGGTTTCTTCCATAGAGGAACTGGGCGGGAGTAAGAATGTGGCTATCGTGATGTTGGAGGCCACGTTGCCGGAATTCGGTGTACGCGAGGGCGGAACAGTTGATGTCCAGGTCAGCACCTTCGGTTCGGCAAAAAGCCTGAAAGGCGGGCGACTGTTAATAACTCCGCTTCTCTACCACGACCAGGCCATTGAGAAAGTATTCGCGTTTGCTTCCGGTCCCATTCAGATCAAGGGTGAGGAAGAACCCACCGTTGGTTTCATAAACAATGGAGCCACCCTGGAAGAGGATGTTCTGCTGCATACTCTGGCAACCGGGCGGGAACTGCCCTTCGGATCCAGTTGGATCGAACCCGATCGGAAATACGTAACGTTGGTTGTTGAAAATTCACACGCCAGTTGGGCAATGGTTCACGAAATAGCCACCAACATTAATACCGAGCTTTCGCTTACTGCGGATGTTGAACAGGTTGCCCTGGCGGTCGATCCGAAAAACATCGTGGTCATGGTTCCGGAAGGTCAGGATGTGGCCTCCTGGATACGCGAAATCGAACGAGTGGTTCTTCTGGTACCTGAAGCGGGTGCCAGGGTAATCGTCGATCGCACCAGTGGAACCATAGTGGTTTCGGGGGATGCTAGAATTTCACCGGTAATAATTTCCCAGAAGGGTTTGACCGTAACTGTTGCCGCTCAGGACGACGCGGATATGGCGAGTATCCCAACTCCGCAGTCGTTTGTGAAGATAGATCCCAGCCGGGCCAGCGACGCTCATGTGGGAGATTTGTTGGAAGCATTAAAGCCTTTGAATGTGCCGATCAATGATCGTATTGAAATTCTTACCAAGATACATCGTCTCGGCAAGTTGCACGCGGAATTGATTTTCGAGGACTAGTAACCGTGATCGCTCTTCAGGAAACAACAACTCAAGCGACCGGTCTTCAGGAAAAGCCCGAGAACGGAAAGTCACGTTTACGTGAAGTTGCCGACCAGGTAGTAGGCCAGATTTTCTACGGAACGATGCTTCGCCAGATGAGAAAAAGCGCGTTTAAAGGCAAGTACGGACACGGCGGACGGGGCGAAGAGGTGTTCCAGGCTCAGTTACATGATGTACTGGCAACAAGAGCCGGTGGAGCAAGGGGAAACAGTGTTACGGAAGCTATTGTAGGCAGGTATCAGAAAGCCGCGGACGCAATGGCGGCTTATAGGGAAAATCAGCGGGAAGCTATGCGGACTTTGCAGCAGGAGTTGCTCAGCCAGCAGGATTCCGTGGAGGAGATACAGTAAGTGGCACAGCAAACGCAACATTCCCGGCAGGTGGAAACTCTGGTCAATCTCCTCAACGAGATCGCCGACACGCATGAGGAACTTCTCGCGGCAATCCAGAAGAAGATCGATGCGATGAGAACCGCCAACGAATCGAAAATCAAGGCGGCTGTTGAAAAAGAGCGGCTTCTGGTTTTGAAAATCGAGGAACGGGAAGGACTTCGCCGGCAGTTGACCGAAAACATCGCTCGCGGATATGGAATTGGCCAATCCACCGCCCGTCGCCTCAGTGCCGCTCAGCTTGCCAACCGTATAGGTGGCGTGGGAGCTGACGCGATTGATAACGTGGCCAAACGTTTAAAAACGCTTACCGGACAGATTTCCCAATGCAATCACAAGGCCCAGGTCATATCGCAGAATATTCTGCGGCACATGAGATACGTTTTCTCCGCCATGACCCTGGCCGAGGGAAATCCTAATGGTTATTCCCGTATGGGTAGTGTACTCGGTGGAACCGAGAACAGGATATTCGACGCAATTGGATAAATCGCTATGGGACTTGTTACATCATCACTGACCACAGGCCGTAACGCTCTGCTGAGCTACCAGGGGGCACTTACCGTTGTTGGTAATAACGTTGCCAATGCCGGAAACGCGGATTATACGCGTCAATCGTCCCAACTGGCTGCGGTGATCGGAACGAAAATCGGCCAGGGACTGCAGCCGGGAGCGGGCGTCAACCTTACCAGCCTTCATCGCCACGTTGATGAGGCTTTGGAAAACCGCCTGCGGGCTTCCACCGGTGATCTTCGGTCCGCCCAGGCTGAGAGCAGTGTCCTCGCCCAACTGGAAAGCTACTTCGCCGACCTTTCCGGTACGGGCATCAGCAGTCAGATGATCGATTTCTTTAACAGCCTGAGTGATGTGCAGAATTCTCCGGACGATACGGCGATACGGGCCGTTGCGGTTTCCACCGGCGATTCTCTGGCCAGGTCGATTCAGTCTGCTCGCGGCGATATCCTGGAAATAGCGGAAAACGTCAATACGGACATCAAGAACGTTGTTTCCGAGGCCGATCGTATCGCTTCGGAAATCGCCCGGCTGAACACCGAAATCGTTTCAGTGGAGGCTGGCGGAAAAGGTCAGGCCAACGCTCTTCGAGATCAGCGCGACGCGTTGCTTCGCGATCTCAGCGAATACTTCGATACCGAAGTTAAGGAACAGCCGGACGGATCAATAAACGTTTACGTCGGTAGTGAACCTTTGATCCAGCATGGGCTTTCCCGCGGACTTGCCACGGTGGATGACCTCGACGGCGAATCCATCCGAACTGCGGTGGTTTTTGCCGATACGAACGCTCGAATCAGAGTAGCCGGCGGTGAAATCGAAGGGATGATCCGGGCTCGGGACGATCAGGTCCTGGGGACCCTGGATACTCTCGATCAGTTGGCGCTGGCGGTGATAACCGAAGTCAACTCGGTACACGCCGATGGGCAGGGGTTGTCCCCGCTTCGCTCGGTTATTTCCACCAATGTTGTTGACGATCCGACCGCTCCTTTGAACAGTGTTGCGGCCAACCTTGGTATAACCCCGGAAAACGGGAGCTTCTACATAACCGTTTCCGACGATGCGACCGGGACGCCCGTTGCCTATCGAATCGAGGTCGATCTCGATGGCCAGGGTACCGACACTTCGCTGAACGACATAATCGCCGCGATAAACGCACAGGTAAACGGCGCCACCGCGGCCCTTACGGTTGATCAGCGATTGAGCATTACTGCTGATGCGGGTTTTTCGTTCTCCTTCGGACATGACGGTCAGCAATTCAGAGCGGATAGCTCAAAGACTCTTGCCGCTCTTGGGATAAACACGTTTTTCGAAGGTTCCAGTGCGGCCGACATCGCGGTTCGACCGGAACTGCTCAATGATTCGGGAATGCTTGCCGCGGCTACGGTCAACCACGTGGGTGGTGGTATCAATGCAGGCAGACTGGCCGGCATCATCGATGGTGTGAGTGAAATCGCGAATAACTCGTCAATACTCGATTTCTATAACTCCATCTCCAACGGCATAGCCACTGCTGGTGGAATGGCCAAGGACAACGCTTTAGCGGCTGAGGTTATTAACCAGTCACTGACGGCACAGCGGGAAAGTGTCAGCGGAGTAAGTATCGACGAGGAAGCCATTGAAATGCTTCGTTACGAAAGGGCGTTTCAGGGAGCGGCAAGGTATATAACCACAGTGGACAACTTGATGCAGGAAATGCTTAGTTTGGTGCGATAGTCGTTAATTGTTCTTGGGATCAAGGTGAATTGTTATGGCGATTAGCTCGGTAAATTTTGGTAGAGTGACTTCCACGCTCAAAACCGATTCTCTCCTGGCTGCGCTGCGCAGTAACACGAATACAGTTTATCGGGAGCAGAACCGGATTTCCATGGGAAGGCAGTTCCTGGTTGCCAGTGATGATCCAGGGCGTGCGGCTCGTGCCCTGGATTTGAGCCAGATAATGGAAAAACAGTCTCAGCTCCTCACTAACATCAGGCATGCAAGTAATACACTCGATGCTACGGACGTGGCAATGGCCGAAGTCAGTGCCCTTATCATCGATGCCCAGGCGATTGCCAGCCAGAACATCGGCACCTTAGCTTCAGCCGACGAGCGAACTGCTGCCGCCGAGATTATCGCCTCTATACGTGAGCAACTGGTGGTTGTTGGCAATCGCACTTACGAAGGAAGGTACCTGTTCGCCGGGCGAGATACCGATGAACAGCCGTTCATAGGTGCCATGGGGGGAGTCGCCTATGTCGGAGATACCGGCGACATATATTCCAGAACAGATGTCAATGAGCTCGAACCCATTAATCTGCCCGGCAACATTATGTTCGGTGCTTTATCCAGTGAAGTTACCGGATTCGCCGATCTGTCTCCGCAGCTTACCACAGATATTCGTCTGGAGGATCTGACGGGAGCTACTAATCAGGGATTGCGACTCGGTACCTTGCAGATCGCGGAAGATGGCGGGGCGACTTACAATATAGATCTCACCAAAGCTGATACTATCGGCGATGTCGTTGATACGATAAACGCCGCCGCGACGGCGGGAGGTGCTGCATTTACCGCTTCGTTGAATGCTGATGGAATAACCATTACACCGGGCGGTCCGGCCATTACCGTTCGGGATATCTCAACGGGAACAACCGCGAGCGACCTTGGAGTTGTCACTACCACGCCGTCGGCCGCCGCGATTGTCGGCGCGGATCTGGGGGCCAAGCTCACCAGAACGACCTCCGTTGCCGATTTAGCAGGTGGTACGGGAGTGAACCTGGCCGACGGAATCGTCATTACCAACGGGAGTGATTCGGCCACCATCGATCTCAGCGGTGCCGAAACCGTTCAGGATATTCTTAATTCGATCAACAATTGCGGTTTGTACGTTAAAGCGGAAATCAACGATTCCGGTACCGGTATCAACGTGTTGAACATGGTCTCCGGATTGTCCATGAATATCGGTGAAAACGGCGGAACCACCGCTACCGAACTCGGTATTCGTTCGCTGATTACCAATACAAGTCTAACCGGATTGAATGATGGTATCGGTGTTCGAACCGAACCGGGCATGGATGATATTCGGATTAACGCCAAGGACGGAACGAGCTTTGCGGTTAATCTCGATGGTGTCAGCACCATCGGGGACGTTATTGACGCTATCAACGACGCTGCGACTGCTGCCGGAATCTCGGTAACCGCCGGACTTGCGGATGTCGGTAACGGAATACAACTTACGGATGCTACAGGTGGGGCGGGCTCATTCTGGGTTTCCCGGGAGAACCTGTCGTACGCCGTGGATGACCTCGGGCTTGCTGAGCGAATTGCCGATCCCGGGACCGTTCTAGTTGCCGATGAAGTAAATCCGGCCCGGGCGGACGGTATTCTTACCCGATTGATTGATTTAGAAAATGCCTTACGTGACAACGATTCCCAGGCACTGACCATAGCGTCAGAGGAATTGGATGTTTTAGTAAGTGATTTCAACCGCTCACGAGGCGTAATCGGTGCCCGCGGAGCGGCCATGCAGGATCGTCTGCTTCAGACCGACAATGCGGTTTTCGCAACCGAAAGCCTGTTGTCTGAAGTTCAGGATCTAGATTTTACCGAAGCGATTACGAAGTTCCAGCAGGCCCAGACGGCTTTGCAGGCTTCGTTGATGACTGGGGCGCAGATACTCAATACGTCCCTGTTGAATTTCCTGGAGTAACAGGAATTCGTTCCTCCTGCCGGATTATAACCGCGGGAGGGAGAGAAAAGAGAGTTTAACTCGGGGCGGCTTCTAACAGCCGGAAACGCCTCAGAAACGGTTGCTCCGCGTGGGAGATGCGGAGTTGCAGGGAGAGTGAAAAACCTTGTAAGTACCACTGGCTACGCATCAGCTTGCCGCTTGTGATCGACGGAAAAACAACTGTCGGCAGGGCGAAGCTGACCTGGATTTCGGGCATGCGTGTGTCCGACGTGCCGGAACGGTCGGCCGATTAGGATTGGCTGTAAGGAGTGTCGCGATGAATATTCAGACGTCGCGTTTTGGACCGCTTGAAGTTGACGGTGAACGACTCATTACTTTTGAACAGGGAGTGCTTGGTTTTCCCAAACAAAAGCAGTATGCCCTGATTCAGACCGGTGAGGGGAGTGGGTTCTACTGGCTGCAGGCGGTGGACAGACCTGAGTTGGCATTCGTTGTGTGCGATCCGCGCCTTTTCGTACCGGATTACAACGTTCCGGTTAAAGCAGATGAGCTGGAAAGGCTGGGACTCAAGGACTTCAATAACGCTCAGGTATTCATCATCGTTAACAAGGTCGGGGACGTGCTTACCGGTAACCTTCAGGGGCCGGTAGTCATTAACGTGGAAACCCGCCAGGCCCGACAGCTTGTTCTCAGCGATCGGCGATACTCCACCAGGCATCCGCTTATGCAGACCGGATCGCCGGAAGAGACAATGAGCAAGACTGGGTAAAACCCAGGTTATCGAATCGAAACGGAAATCGATTCAACCCGTGTTGTTGCGGTGGCTTTGATATTGTCGCTGCCGACTGGCGGGAACGTACGTGGTTCGCTCAGTACCCGTTTGCAAACAGGGTACGGCCAGAAACGGCGTGATAGCGGTCATGCCGGTTAAAACCCGAGCGAATCTAAAACTGAAACTATAGCGCATCACATAGCCGAGGAAGGAGCCGAGGATGTTGGTGCTTTCAAGGACGCGCGACGAGACGATCATGATCGGTGATGACATCGAAATTACGATCGTTGATGTTCGCGGCGATAAAGTGAGAGTCGGTATTAACGCTCCCACTGCCATACCAGTGCATCGTAAGGAGGTTTATGACGCCATTAAGAAAGAAAACCAGGAGGCGTCTAACCTTAATCCGGACCATATGAGGAATGTTATTGATCGACCCAAACAGACGCAGACGCGTTAGGGATAGTATGAGAAACCGTACCAGTAAAAGGATAATGTGGACGGTGCAATCAAGGAGGATTGCTCATGAGTAGAATAACGAACAATATACCGGCGATCGTTTCACAAAGAGAATTGGGTCGTTCTCAACAGGACTTGGCCACTTCTCTGCAACGCTTGTCCAGTGGTTTGCAGATCAACCGTGGGGCCGATGATCCGGCGGGACTTATTGTTTCCGAACGGTTGCGGTCGGAGATATCGGCCGTCTCCCAGGCGGTGGATAACTCTCAACGGGCCATCAACGTGATCTCGACTACAGAGGGAGCATTGGACGAAGTCAGTGCCCTGTTGACTGACATCCAGGCACTCGTCGTGGAAGCGGCCAACCGTGGCGCGTTCAGCGATGAAGAGGTCGAGGCAAACCAGCTTCAGATCGATTCGGCGATTGAGGCTATCAGTCGTATTGCGAATACCACTACATTCGCAGGACGCAAACTGCTCGATGGATCGCTCGACTATTTCACCAGCGGTGTTAGTACTGGCGATATAGCTGCTTTGGAAATTCAATCGGTTAACTTCGGAAAAGCTGATTACGTTCCCGTGCGTATCGATGTTACTTCCGCTGCTTTGCATGCGGAACAGCAGTTCGCCGGGCCTGGTATAGGGGCTTCCGCTGTAACCATTGACCTGCAGGGACCAAAGGGAATTATTACCCTTAACTTCCCGGCCAGCACTTCAGTCAATACCATGGTCGATGCCATCAACAACCAGCGGGACTCCACGGGAGTTGAGGCCGCGATTATTAACTCGGGTACTCCGGCCAGCGGTATGCAGATTATGAGTTCCGGTTACGGAAGCAGTGAATTCGTGCGTATCCAGACACTTGTCGGCAGTGCGCCATTTACGACTACTGAACGAGATGGCACTACTTCCGTAGCGGATGGTAGTCGCATCGAAGGGCATGATGCAGTAGCAACTGTTAACGGTACACCGACTATTGCCGATGGTCTGGACATCGCTTTGCGGTCGTCATCGGTGAAGATGGACTTCACCCTCGATCCGGCGTTTGGAACCGGGACAAGTGAGTTCAGCATTACCGGAGGGGGGTCGCTGTTCCAGCTTGGACCTCGGGTAAACACCAATCAGCAATCCAATATTGGTGTTCCGGCAATGCAGGCCAACAAGCTGGGTAATCGAACGTTGGGTTTCCTCTCGCAGCTTGCCAGTGGACAGGCGTACGCCTTGAATACCGGGGAATTTGATCACGCTTCGGACATTGTCGACGCGGTGATCACCCAGGTGGCCAGCCTGAGAGGTCGATTGGGAGCGTTTGAGAGAAACAACCTCAGGCCCAACATCAGGCAGTTGCAGATAACCACTGAAAACCTGAGTTCTTCCGAGTCGATTATCCGCGATACGGATTTCGCCAAGGAGACCACCGAGTTGACCAGGGCTCAGATTCTGGTCCAGGCGGGAACCAGTGTTCTCTCGATTGCCAACGCTCAGCAGCAGAACGTTCTTTCACTGCTAGGCGGGTAATAATGGTTTAATCCACCGCCGGTTGATCCGGTGGTGAAGAATCGCCGTGAAGCCAAAAACGCCCCGATTCCGCTTATCGGCGGGTCGGGGCGGTATTTTTCTGCCAGGTTTCAGTTCTTACTCTGTTTCCTTCCGGTTTTTTATCGCCTGCAGCAGCCGGGCTCCATCCAGTTTACTTACATACGGCAGCAGGTCGTCAACCTCTTCGATTACGAATTCGGTCAGGTGGTCTTTTACTATCGCGCAGAGCTTGTCTTTTTCCCAGGGCTTGGAAATATAGTGGTCGAGTCCGGCGTCGTTGACCGCCTTTATCGTATCTTCCAGCCCCGCTTGACCGGTTATCAATATTTTCTTCGCTGTTGCTGTTTCCTCGTCTTTCTGCAACTCGACCAGAAAATCCACCCCCTTGGTTCCCGGTAATAAGTGATCGCAAAGGACCAGGGCCAGGGTAAACCCTTCGCCAAGGCACTCGTCCAGTACGTCTCGCGCGTCGTTTACGTCTTCCGCGGCCTCGATTCTCACTATCGATTCAAATGATTCGATATCGCGGGTTATGGCGTCGCGAACTTCCGGCTCATCTTCCACGCAAAGTAGCAGTAGCTTTCTCATATGGTTTTCCTTTCTCCCGGTATGGCCACATAGCGGACCGGAAGGATTACGGTAGCGGTTGTTTCACCCGGCTTGGATTTGAAGAATATCTCTCCGCCGTGCCTGGAAACTATTTGATGGCAGATTGGTAAACCCAATCCCAGCCCGAACTCGGCTTCTCCGTGTTTGGTCGTGAAATTCGTGTCGAATATCTTATCCAGGTGTTCCGGCGCGATTCCCGGGCCTGAATCGGTGATTGTTACGCGAACATGTTGATCGTCCGGGCAATCTGTCTTGATCTTTAGTTGCCCCTTCTCGCCCATTGCGCCGATGGCGTTGGAAATGAGGTTTGTCCAAACCTGGTTTATTTCACCAGCCCGGCACCTGATCAACGGCAGATCGCCATAGTCTTTTTCCACCCCGATTTCGAACAGGGCGTGGTTAAACATCAACAGCGTGTCGTCGAGGCCTTTGTGGATGTTTATATCAGCTCCCACATCGTGGTCAGCTTTGGCGTAGGACCGAAGGCTTTTTACTATCCCCGATATTCTGTCGCCGCAACTGCTCATGTTACGCAGCGATGTGCCGAGTTGATGATATCGTTCCAGAAGAGCCAGGAATTGATCCGTATCTGAAACGCCTTTTATCAGCTCCTGGTATTCGTTGGATGATGTTATTCCCATTTTTACCAGCCGCCGGGCAAGAGGGCGATCACCCAGAGAATCGGCCAGTTCCGCCTGGAGTTCCCTTGCCCGCTTAGTCGGGAGGGGGGCGGCGGTCATGGCTTGCAGCATGGTTGCTTTCAGACGCTCGCCTTCGTTACGGCTGGCTGCCAGCGTTATTATGTCTTCAGCAATGAAATCCACCGCTCGCTGCATGGCCGCTACCGGGTTGTTCAGTTCGTGAGCTATTCCCGCCGACAGTTGCCCCAGGGTGGCCAGCTTCTCCGTCTCCACCAGTCTCATTTGTGTTTTTTCAAGCTGCTTTAATGTACTGGATAGGTTGTCTCGTTCTTTTCCCAGGTCGGTATTGAGACGGATTACTTCCGCACTCAATTCCGCTACTCGTCGATTACGCGTGGCCAGTGATCGCACGAGTGCTGTTACGAAATGCACCGACAGTTGCGGTACTTTTTGCATTGCTTCGTTAAGTTGCGACAGGGAAATGGAAATTGCCTCAACATCGGTTACCGCCCGGCAGGTGAAAAAAGCCTGGCGCTGATGAGCCAGTGACAGCAAGCCGATTATCTTACCCGCCGTGTGAGAGTGGAAGTTGATTTCCCTGCCCTCAACCTGCTTGGAAAGCTGGACCAAACCGGAAACCACTATTCGAATACCTTCGACCGGCTGTGCCTCCTGCAGAAGGATGGACTCGGCTGGGTACAGCTTTCTTTCTGGTTTTCCCAGTGCCGCGTCTATCCCGTCGATGACTGCCTGGTTGACCTCCGCGTCGGACATTTCCATATCACCCAGGAAACTGCGCTGCACCTCGCGCAGCTGGTTTCCCAGGGCGGTAAGCCGTTTACTCTGGTCCTGGTAGGCGTCGGATAAACGAGATTTATCTATTAGTGATGGGAAATTGTCTATTAGACCTGCATGGTTCTCAAGTATGAAATCCGCCACCGTCTCCCGTACGAGCATTTCGAGTTTCTCTCGGTCGTACGGTTCTGACAGGTGGTGAGTTAGAATTCCTTTATTTGCCGCTTGTTCGAACTCGCCTTCGGTTCGGCAGTTGCCCAATAGTATTTTCCTGGCAGAGTCCGGCCCTCTTTCATGCAAGCCGGTTAAAAGCTCCAGGCCTCGCTCGTCGTTCAGGTTTTCCTTTACGACTATCAGAGGTATTATCGCCGGTACCTGTCGTAATCGCTCCATAAGCGGAACGAGGTCTTGCCCTAAGACGCAACTCGCAGTTTCCATCTCCTTGCCCAGAATCTGCTGGATTGTGTCTTGCAGGTTTTCCCCGACACATATTACTACAAACGGTCCGATTGATTCCTGTGAATCACTCACGATGGCATCACTCCCAGCAGTTTCCATGCCCACGGAGCCACGAACACGAACAGTGACCAGCCCACTATTCCCACGATTATTCCGACTATGGCCATGTCCTTCGTTCTTACCGCTCCGGAACTCATAGCGATAGCGTTAGGGGGCGTGCTGATAGGTAGTGACATCGCCAGACTGGAACCTATGGCAATAAATACACCAGCCAGCGCCGGGCTGATGGTTATCCCAGGGGACATGGCCAGGCTAACGCCAATGGGAACCAGCAGGTTCGCCGTAGCACTGTGAGATATGAACGTGCCGAACAGCATTGAGACCAGTGCCAGAACCGCGATCAGCGTACCCGATCCCATTGCTTCCCAGGAAAACAGGCTGATAAACCACGTGTCCAGTCCGGAAGTCATGACTCCCACACCCAGGGCTATACCACCGGCTACCAGCCACAATACATGCCATTGGATGGATTGCAGATCCTTGGTTGTAAACACTCTTGTTGCCAGCAGTATGGTAACTGGAAAAAAGCCAATTACACTTGAGCTCATTCCATGCAGTTTTTCGGTCAGCCATAGCAGAATGGTTAATGCCGCGGTTACATAGAAAACCTTTGCCGACCAGCTCATGTCGAAACTGCCCTCGATTTTCAGCGAGATAGCGTCCTGTTTGCTGGGGAAGAGCAGGGTGATAACCACCCAGGCGAATACCAGAACCACCAGCATGAACGGAATGGCCATTATCATCCACT
This sequence comes from Phycisphaerae bacterium, assembly GCA_963667855.2. Classification (GTDB taxonomy): domain Bacteria; phylum Planctomycetota; class Phycisphaerae; order UBA1845; family UBA1845. Next base: position 28,010 of record CAXXKI010000032.1, read on the forward strand.
GCAGAAAGCTGATTGTTATTCCGACCTTGGCCAGCGCGCCCAGGGCGATGGCGTTTGGTGGTGTTCCGATTGGTGTTCCTATTCCGCCGATATTCGCGGCTACCGGAATGCAAAGCGCCAAACCCGCTCGCAGGCGATCACCCGCGGGGATCTGCTGGATTACCGGAATAACCACCATCATCATGGTTGCCGTGGTTGCTGTGTTACTCATGAACATCGAAAACGTTGCGGTTATGACCATCAAACCCAGGAGAATCATCCGCGGAGAAGTACCGAATGGTTTCAGCATTACTCTCGCCAGGTTGCGATCCAGGTCGTACTTTGCCGCACCGTCCGCCAGAAAGAAACCTCCTAAAAACAGCATCAGGATCGGGCTCGAGAGTGTGGCGAACAGGTTCTTGGCTGTCGCTGGTGTAAAACCATCTGGCAGGGTGAGAATAGATTTATCGCTGATAAAAAGGATTTCCAGCAGAATAATCACCGCTGCGGTGGCATGCAGAGGAATCGCCTCACTTACCCAAAGCGCAATCGCCAGCAGGAAAACACTGAAAACGCGGTGACCCGCTTCGCTCAAACCCGGAAACGGATGTCCCAGGTAATGCGCTCCCAGCGGAATACAAAAAAGGATAAAGGCTATTAAAAGACCCGCCCACTGTGATTTTTTCAGTGGTTCCGGACCGTGTTTCTGTATTCTTTTTTCCCTGGACATCTCGGCTCCAATCGACGAGTCTTACTCGCATGAACGCTGAACCGGTATTACGTCACCCATTGCTCCATGCGAATATGGAGGGTACCAACGATAGCCGAAATGTAAACGTTGTTACTGCTAAAAACCGAGGGCTTTACTTGAATATGGAAAACATACCGTACCTGTGTTAATTCGGCTTCGGATGTTCGGTATTAAATCAGATCACAGCTCCGGCTATTAACCGCCTTCATCCGGGGCCTTATCCAATTCAAACGCCTCGTGAATCACCTGCAACGCCCGGGCTCCGTCCTCCTGTGGTACGATGCAGCTGATTACGATTTCACTTGTTGAAATAGAGTGAATGTTGATCTTGGCGTTTGCCAGGGTCTGGAACATGGTTGACGCGACTCCGGCGTGAGATCGCATGCCTACTCCCACCACGCTGACCTTGGACACGTTTTCGTCCAGCTCTACGCTTCCGAAGTCTTGGGTTTCCGCCATCCGCTTGCACACTTCCAGGGCTTCCAATGATTGATCGGCGTTGGTGCTGAAACCGATGCTTGCATACTGACCGTCTTCAAAGAAGTTCTGCATAATGTCATCCACCAGCAGGTGGTGACGGGCGACTTCAGCGAATACCTCCGCCGCTATACCGGGGCGGTTTGGTACTCGGGTTAAGACGATCGTGGCCAGATCCTCTTTCAACGTTGCTCCGCGGACTGCCACTTCCTCCATGCCTTGCGTTTTGTCCATGATCATCGTTCCTGGTTGGTCCGTCAGTGAACTGCGTACGTGAATCGGTACCTTGTATTTCTTCCCGAACTCTATTGCTCGTGAGTGCATGACGTTGGCACCGATAGCCGCCATCTCCAGCATTTCGTCATAACTGATAGACGCCATCTTCCTCGCTTGCGGTACTACTCGCGGGTCGGCCGTATATATCCCGTCAACATCCGTATATATCTCGCATATCTCCGCCTTCAGAACTGCCGCCAGTGCCGCAGCGGTAGTGTCCGATGCGCCTCGGCCCAGCGTGGTGATCTCACCCGAAGGGTCGATACCCTGGAAGCCGGCCACAATCACGATTCTTCCCGCTTCCAGTTCCTTGGTAAGCCGCTCCTGGCTGATCGAATGAATCCGGGCTTGCGTGTGAACGCCGTCTGTTACCAGTCCCAGCTGACCGCCGGTTAGACTGATCGCTTCGTGACCGGCGGCGTGGATCGCCATCGCCATCAAGGCAATGGATACCTGCTCGCCGGTTGTCAGCAACATATCCATCTCTCGTTTAGGGGGGTCTTGAGCGATTTCCCTTGCCAGGCTGACCAGCTTGTCTGTGGTTTTTCCCATAGCGGAAACCACCATGACCACTTGCTTGCCGTCCAGCTTGGCCTTGATCGCACGGCGGGCTGCCCGCTGGATCTTCTCCGCGTCGGCTACCGACGTGCCTCCGAATTTCTGTACTATCAGTTTCATATACTATTACCCCCAAGGACCCTGATAGGCCTGATGGTTACTATTCGCTTGTAATTATACTTGCTTGATCGATATGTCCAGCGGGAGACCTGCGTAAAACGCGCGCAAAAATCCCCCAGTTTCATAGTCTTACCGGAGCGAATGGCGTCTATACGCCGGGTTGGACCGGTATCTGACTCAATACCTCTTCCGGAACGATTCCCTGTGTATCGGGAAGGTTGGAATCCTGGCAGCAGGCTACTATCGGTGTTGTTCGGTTGTTTGCAGTCTGTACCTGCCGGATTTTTGATAGCGCGTCTTGAATCTTCAACGGGCGGCCGTTTTGATTTTTACCTGGACGTATGCCGTCGATTATTCGAACTTCGTGATAGACCGAAAGGGCGACCTGGGTTATCCGTCCTTCCTTGGATAGATCGCTCAGGTAGCAATGTCCTATAAGTCTCCAACTCGGGGTTACACGGCGCAGCATGTTGATCTGGTGCAATATAACCGGGTGCGGGATACTATCAGGTGTAGGTAGAAAGTGAATGGAGAGCGGATGTTTCGACCAGGCTTGGATTAATTCCATCCAGAAATGATCATCAAGCCAGAGAGCCGTTTCACCCGAATCTCCAGTTGGTTCCAGGTGCAGTTCCGTCGGCGGATCGTTGGCGTCGATCTTGAATTCTTTGAAACCCCCAAACGGAATGCGAATTATCCGCGAGTTGCCGGGTTTCTGCCGTCGCTGCATCGTCTCTTTGCGTTGCTTGTCTCTAATACCAGTGTTCATCTGGGACGGACTCCTTCCGAACCAATGATTTCCCATGCTGACAGCTGTATCATCGACACCCTGGGTCCGAAAACTTTATGCTAGCACTGAAATCGGCTGTGACATTATCTCTTGAGTATTAGCGAGATTATGTTCGCGATTGCGTAACTCCTTGTGTGACAGGCTGTTACGTGAGCGTTGTTCGATGGTATTTAGAGATACAGTGGTTTCTGAGACTAAATATTTTTTTTAAGCCCGTAAAAAATATTCCAGTAATTCGTGTCCCGGTTTGATCTGCAGGTCGCCTCGAGCCGCGTTTTCTTCACTGAACGGTTTGCTCTGTACCGGTTGAACTCCCGTTCCCGCAATACAGAAGGGGGGCGGCTCACTCGTGTGCGTTCGAGTCCTAATCGGAGTGGGGTGGTCCGGTACCACCATGATCTTCCACTCATCGAAACTCTGCAGTTTCTCCAGGATGGGACCGACTACCTGCTCATCGACTCGTTCGATGGCCAGTTTCTTTTCCTGGATGCTTCCCAGGTGTCCCGCTTCATCCGGCGCTTCAACGTGGACCAGCACCAGGTCGTAATCATCCAGAGCCGCCGCTGCCGCGTTGCCTTTGCCGGAGTAGTTCGTGTCCAGGTAGCCCGTTGCTCCCGGAACTTCGATCTGATCGAATCCCGCTAGCTTGGTTATTCCCCGTATCAGGTCCACGGCTGACACGCTGGCCGATCGAATCTGGTAACGCTCCTGCAGGGTTTCAAATGGACGGGGTTGCCCGTGCCCCCCAGAACCATATATCGGTTGCCGGGTTTTCGCCAAGATCGGCGCGGACCGCGTTGACTTCATGGTTGGCCAGCACCTCGCGTGCTTCGTCCATTATTGCCTGCAGTTTGCCCGCGTCCGGCCCCTTGGGGAGATACCCCGCCACCTCCTGATCGAGAATGTCGTGCGGCGGTGTACAATCGCATATGATTTTCCCTACATTGCGTAGTACGGTTAAATGCCGGTATTGCACGCCTTCGTGAAACTCGACAGGGCGGTCGCTGAAATGATCCGCCAGGTCGGCTATTATTCGACTCGCTTCCGGCTGGGAAATATGCCCGGCGGTGAAATCCTTCATCTGCTTGTCCGCGATGGTTACCAGGTTGCACCGGCAGACGATATCGTTCGGTCCCAGCGGTATATCGCGGGCGGCTGCCTCAAGCGGCGCTCTACCGTCCAGGTACTTGTCCGGGTCGTATCCCAGGACCGACAGGTTGGCGACGTCACTTCCCGGGACGTAACCCGGTGGAACCGTATATACCAACCCCTGGCGGCCGTTTGTGGAAATCCAATCCATGTTCGGCGTGGATGCTGTTTCCATGACCGTTTTGCCGTTGAGCGATTTGATCGGTTCGTCAGCCGCTCCATCCGGGATTATTATTGCGTATTTCACCTTTTATCCCTCCTTGGGTAAAACGCGAATGACGGTTGGAGCGAATCCGGGGATCGATGCCGAGACATTCGCCAGCTTTGAGCGGAACTCCTCGTCCGTTACCGGTTGCGTTATAATTGCCGTTACTTTCGGATCCTGGAGATTATTTGCCGACTGAATAGGCAAGCCCGCATTCTCAAATTCGCCAGCTATCTTCTTTTCATCGGTGGCTTCGCAGCGGAGATAATACGAGCTCACGACTTCGCCCGGGTCACCGTATGTCGCTTTGTCGGCAAGGTCGTTGTATATGCGGAGCTGCTCGAACGTGCATTTCGCCGAACCGGTGGCGACATCTATCATATCCGCGACCACCGCGCTGGCTGTTGGCAAGCTACCCGCGCCGGCTCCAGCGTAGAAGGTATTGCCGACCACGTCGCCATCAACACTGACTCCGCTGCATGTTCCATACATCGCGGCCATCATGTTTTCTGCTGGCACGAATGTCGGGTGGACTCGAAGGCTTACGCTGTTTGCCTTTCTTTCCGCTATACCCAGCAGCTTGCATGCGTATCCCAGCTTCTTGGCTATTTGAAGATCAAGAAGGTCCAGTTTTTCTATCCCTTCCATACTTACGTGTTTGAAATCAAGGTTCAGTCCAAACGCCAGCGATGAAAGTATGGTCAGTTTGTGCGCCGTGTCGCCTCCGCTGACATCCAGCGTGGGATCGGCCTCTGCATAGCCGGCGTTCTGAGCGTCACTTAATGCCTCTTCGTACGATTTACCTTTCTCCAGCATCTCGGTGATTATGAAATTGCAGGTACTGTTGAAGATGCCCATTATCCGACAGTTGTCGTTGGCCTGCAGTCCTCGAAGCAACGCTCCGACAATCGGCAACCCACCTGCGCAGCTGGCCTCAAATGAGATGCACGTGTTGTTTTCTCGAGCGGTGCGGTATACCTCGGCTCCGTGGTAGGCGAGCAAGGCCTTGTTTGCTGTTACCACCGGTTTACCGGCCTTAAGTGCGTCGAGAACCACTTGTTTCGCCGTGTCTGTTCCGCCGATCACTTCGACTACCAGGTTAACATCGTTTCGGCAGAGATCTTGCGGATCGGTTGTATAAACCGATTGATCGACGTCAACAGACCGTTTTTTGGTAGGGTCGGCCACTAGAATTCGCCGGACCTCAAAGGCGACGCCTGTTCTTCCGGCGAGTTTCTCGCCGCGATTCTTGATTATTTCGATTACTCCGGCACCAACTGTGCCACAGCCGGCCAGAGCGATTCCCAGTTTTCGTGTCGTTTTCATGGCAATAATTCTCCTGTCAGGAAATCTATTCGTACTCACCGTTTAAGGCAAGAGACCCATGTTGGGTTCGTTTCGTAATAAACGGGGCAAATCAATCCGAATGACGCGGCGCTGATATATGTCTAAATCGTTATTGAGGTATGGTCCTCATTGTCTGTACAGGGGGCTCAAGCCTAATATTGTGCGTGATGTGAAAAGAGTCACAGCTACCCATTCCGACGTGCCCGCAACGCCTGGGTCTAACCCGGGGAGAGAACGACGCCGGGGTTTATAGCGGAGAATCCTCCTCCTCCGCCTGATCCCGGCTCTTCTTTTGCGCGCACCGCGATCTCGGCTTCTGATTCTTTTCTGGATTTATCGAGCCAAATCGCGTTTTGATCAATAAGTGGCGAGAAATATAGACTCATTTCGTTTATCCTGGTCTATCCATCCCGGGCGGACCGAAGACGGATCATGGGAATACCCTACAGAGCCGAAAATGGTAAAACCGAGTCCGGACGCTCCAGGCGGACGGGCGGCATATGCGTAGCCGCTGGTGAAGCCCGCCTTTGGCGGGTGTAACCGGCGGAAAAGATTCGTTTTCTCAAAAACAAGCGGGGCGATATAACCGTCCGCGCATTGATCACATTTGGAATATACGCGAATACCCGTAACTGGGCGTACCGATATACCTCGCCCAAAAAACACCAGCCACGCAAACCGAAATCAATAGGGGTTTAAGCAGAGAATTCATGGCTTAACTGTTGAAAACAGCAAACGCTGAAGTATGCTTTAGTCGGATGAGCTTCTTTTCCGCTTCAGCTACTAAATGGATACTGTTTCCGGGATTGACTTTATGAATTCCTGACGCAGGCTGTAAGTGTAGGCTCCCTGGCAGGGGATGAGCAGCACGTCTCCGGGTTGGATATCCCCGCCCCAGACTGAATAACCCCAGACATCATGTGGAGTACACAAACTGCCCAGTACGTCACACGGTAGTTCCTTGTTTGCGGGGTTGCTGAGGTTCAGAACCGGGAAAAAGTCGGTTTCGAATCGTTCCCAACCGATGATGTTTGTCCCTGCGTCAGTAATTACCAGGTTATCGCATTTGCGATCTATAACGGTCATCAGCAGATGCATACCCTCGTCGCACAGCCACCTGCCCGGTTCCAGGCAGACAGTTAAATCCTCAATCATGGAGAGGTGTTTTTCCACTGCCCGGGCAATATCGGTTGCGTACTGCTCTATCGGGGTGCTGGGAACGATTCTCCGGCTGCTGGTGTCGTTGGAAATGCCTATGAGTTTATGCAGCGCCCCGACAGGAGTCCCGTCTTCCTGCAGCCATTCTCCCCGTTCAGGCCAGTATCCTCCTCCGATATCCACGAATCGCAGGCTGGCAGCCACCGAAGGTGGGCAGTTTCGTAAGGTTTCTCCCAACTTAGCGATAAAGCTGCTCTGAGCGGAGGCGTTCATGTTCCAACTGGTGTGGAACTGCAAACCTGCCAATTGAACGTGGGGGCAGGACTCTGTTGCGGTAAAAAACTCATCGAGTCGGGTTAGGGGAATTCCAAATTTGCGCCATAATCCCTTGGGGTTGGTTGTCAGGCGAATTCCGGTTCGTATGGATAGGTCGTTTTCCGCTGCCAGCTTCTCCAGCCTGGGTAGTTCGGCGAAACTGTCCATTAATACGGTGACCTTGTCCGCGTGTTCCACTGCCAGAGATAACTCCGCGTCGGTCTTGCCCGGCCCGCTGAACACGATATCCTTACCGCCTAGCTCCAATGCCATAGCCAGCTCTTTGCCGCTGGAAACATCCAGTCCCAATCCGCTTTCCAGAAATGTTTTTGCAATCACGGGATTGGAGTTGCTCTTGACGGCATAGTAAACCCTTACGGGGCGGGGGATCTTTTCCTCGAAAACACTTCTGAATGCTGCCGCTTTCTCCTTGAGTTTTGCAGGGTCGACTATGTATAGGGGAGATCCATATTTGTCCGCCAGTGCCAGAAATTCATTTTTGCGGGCGAAATGGGTTTCAACAAATTCGAAAATCTGGGACGATGGCAGGCTCGCCGGGGTTGATAACTCAGCGGCTGATGCCAGTTTCTGTATCTGCTTCTCAAATGAGTCCGCCATTATTTTTCGTCCATAACTATGTCGACGCGGCTGAGTAAATCGATGCACTGGCCCTCGAATTCCCTCCGTCGCGTTCGGAGTGAATATGACATATCCCAGGTACCAGGAATCGTAATCGTCAGGCGGTAATGATACCGCATGGCCCGGTTTGCGAATTATGTTTATTTCTCGAACTCGAGGATCTGTTGCGACTTCATCCGTATTTACCTCGGAAATCGTTCCTGCCTGTCGGGCGTGGATTCGCAGGCCCGCCGTTTTACTCCATTTCTCCGGTGCGGGAATAGCTGCCGTATGACCGCGGGCCAGATCGATGGTCAGTCCCAGAATGTCCAAGTCACAGGCGCGTCTGATTATCTGCGGCAGGCAGTCGCCGCCGGGGCGGGGAGTTAATTCCAATAGCTTTGGTCCGGTCGAGGTGATGATTATGTCGGCCATGCATATGGTTTTCTTCAAGCCAAGGGCGCGGGCGGCTTGCTCCAGAATGCCTCGTAGTTCTTCTTCGTTCGTGCTGTTCGGCAGGCTGCCCGGTACCAGGTACGCGCATGTTGTTCCGAAAGACGCGCCTTTCAGCCTCTTCTTTTCCGCTATTCGTATTATTCGCATCCCGGTGTCGTCGAGTAGAAAATCGCAACTGAATTCATCGCCGGCGATATATTCTTCGGCTACTATTCGCGTCTGGCCGCCAGTGAACTCGCCCTTGTGATCTTTGCGGTTTAGCTTTTCCCTTATAAGGTTGTACGCCTCTGGAACACTGGTTCGCGTTTCACAAAGCAGTACCAGCTCGCTGCCGGTGCCGTTTTGCGGCTTGAGAACGCATGGGCCGTCGGTTTTTTCCATGAAATCCAGGCAATCTTCGGGAGAGCCGACAAAACACGACTTCGGGCAGGGAATCTTGCATGATTGCCAGACCCGCTTACTCAGAAATTTGTCCTGGCAAATACGGATTGCTTCTGTTGTTGGAAAAGGCAATGACAGCCAATTGGCCAGCTGCGCAGCGGTATTCATTGTCTCGCAGTCGAAACAGGTGATACCGTCGATCCTCAGTTTATATTTTTTCAGGTGGTTTTGTATCGCCTGCCGACAATCGTCGATGCTATGTGGATCGCACAGCAGCTCATAGGGCGGCGGTACGTCTGGCTCGTGAGCCCTTTTCCTTAAGGTTGGATCGGTAAGGAAAAGGGCCTGGCCGGGGCGAATTCGGTTTATCCAATGTATGTAGTCCGGGGTGGTCCCGACTACCAATACGCATGCCTCAGGCAACATCGATCAGCGGATCCTCGCTATAGAAAGTGTTTTCCGTTCCAATAGCATGCTCCTTGATTTGATACAAGGGCCGCGAGGTTAAATGAAAACGTTCTTTCCAGCCAAAATCTCCGCATAGAAAATCCACCATTTTCAGGCCCTGTTCGCACGCCCACTTCAAATGGTGCAGATTGATAACCTTGGCGATTCCCGGTAGAGACATATCGGTCCCGCCGGCCAGTACGGTGTACACGCCGTTATATAAAGCTCCCAGATCGACTGCAGCAATCTTGCCTCCCACCAGCACGGTGGTAACCCGGATCCATTTCCGCTTCAGCAGTAAACGGGCGAGTTTTTCAAACGATTTCAGGAATCGGTTGTCGCCGAAGTAAGAGTTATCACCAAAAGCATCCAGGTTCAGCGAAAAGACTCGTTGAATATCTTCAACTGCGTTGTAGCGATAGGAGATCCCCAGGGATTCCCATGCCTCATGTTCCCGGCGAAACCTCTTCTGGCTCCTTCCGGAAAAAACGCCCAGATAATTATCGAAGCTGTAGCTGAACGTGCCTGGGAGAAATACGTACTTGAATTCATCGAAACTTAGCGATGATCCGTTCCAATGCTTTGATGGTGGAAGGTATCGCAGGTGAACCGGTAGCGGACAGGCTTCCAGCAGCAGATCATGCGTCGATGATGAGTCGGCGATAATCCGGTTCTCCTCCAGCCAGGTCTTACCGGCATACGTTTCACCGGGAAAGTAACCGAAGTAGTCGCTGTCGCTGACTTCACTAAGAGGCAGGCAGCCTTGAAGACCGGTATCGTCATGGGCAAAGCACAAAATGGGGGCGGTGCCCGTAACTCTCCTGGAAGCACATCCGGACATCCCACAGGTCGAATAACCCGTTGGGCGGGATTAGTTGCTCCCAGATTGACCTGCATTGCTCAAGATTATCGACAATGGATATTCTCATTCTATCTTCTCATGGTTACGTTGATAGTGGTGGATTTTCCTCCGAAATACTCCTGGGCAAATTTCCTTACGACTTCCGGGTTATAGGGCTTGCAGCTGAACACGTCGAGGTAAGTCGCGTTAGTCAGGTTCGCAAAATGGGCGCTGATCAATGAGGTCTCGATCAACTGGACCATGGAATATCCGGCCACCTTCTCGTCTTCGCCGAAGTGGACGACTTGGGTTTCGCCGAACCGCCTCATTTCGATCAGATCGCAAAGATCTATTACGAACTGTTTGATATGATCGGCCGACCGGATAAGCTCCGGCTGACAATCGTATATGTCTATGGCTGAAGCAATTCCCCATACGCCTTGTTGGGCTGCAGTGTCCATTATCCTTTGCCCTTCGATCAGGGGATCGGCAACTTTCTGGGGTTCTACGCACGTTTCGCTAAGGGTAGCTGATTTCATTTAGGTTCTCTCATTCGTCCATAATGGAACGTTTGTCCTGGTTCTTTTTTCTATGCCTACTTAAGCCGGAGTCTTTCTTGGATCGCTTCTCATCGTACTCGTCGAATTCCGGGAACTCAGAATAATCCTCTAACTTTTCAAGACGATCCTCTTCCTCCTGGCGACGCTTCTTCTGTGACATGTTTCCTTTCCTTTAGACGTATTTTCTCCATGCCCGTCTGTCGGGCCGAGCGATCTCCTAGCATTGCTTGTGCCAGCTATAGAACTCAAAAAAGACTAAATGCGTAACCATATGCTATCAAATACGTTATGGATTGAAGTTTATGTTTCAGCGCAAAGCTGACGGAGTTTGGGATAGAAAATTTGGCTAGAAATAGGTATTTCGGTGCCGAAAAACAGGGGTGGGCAGTTCTACCCAATAATTTCACAGGTTGCCTGGTAGAGAATACGCCGTAATTTGCTATTATTAAAGCTGATATGATATAATGGTACCATGATGCCGAAAACGTGTTTGGGTAATTATTTGCCGATTGGGGTGCCTTATGATTCTACGTGTTGTGTATTGGTCTCGTGGATGAGGAACTCGTCCGATGTCTGGCGGAAACACTCGCCGGTGTAGATGTTGTCGTAGAAGAGGTTTCCGCAAACGAAGAGACTTGGGACAACCTGGTCAGGCAGGCCGGCGATGTGACTATTGTCAGTCAGGAACTCATACCGGCTCCTCTGGAAACCAGTATTTCTCTTCTTAACGACCTGCCGGAGATTCCCACTACCGTAATAATTACCAATAGCGTTTCGCCGGAAGAGTCCGCACATCTTATGGCCTGCGGTTGTGATACGGTACTGTACGGCGGTCTGCCTATTCATCAACTGGTGGCCGCTATTGAAGCTACATTGGAAAACCGCAAGCAACTTTTACGCCGATGGCATCTGGAGACCGAGCAGCGACAGAAACCCAGCCTGGCCGATTTCATTTCCGAGAGTCCGGCAATCAAGATGTTCCTCAAGGTCGTTAGAAGAGTTACGCCCAGCAATGCATCGTTATTGATTCTGGGCGAGACGGGTGTCGGAAAGGAGCATCTGGCAAAGGCCATACACGCAGAAGGTCCCCGTTCGAGCGGTCCTTTCATCGCCATCAACTGTGCGGCTCTTCCGGGGCAACTTCTGGAGAGTGAATTGTTCGGGCACGAAAAGGGAGCGTTTACCGGGGCCACGCGAAATCGTCGGGGGGCATTCGAGATGGCTCACGGCTGGTACTATGTTCCTTGATGAGATTGTGTGAAATGCCACTCTCCCTGCAGTCAAAACTTCTTCGCGTGCTACAGGACTTCAGTATCCGGCGCGTCGGCGGTGAGGTGGAGATAGATGTCGACGTGAGAGTGATCGCTGCGTCTAACAGGGATCTGGAAGCCGAATCGAAGGAAAATCTTTTCCGCCGTGATCTCTTCTATCGCCTCAGTGTTGTGACTCTCACCGTTCCACCGCTCCGCGAGCGACGGGATGATATTCCCGTGTTGATCGAAAAGATCATGGAACGCCTGGCTCCCAAGATCGGCATTGACATTCACGATATTTCGGATGAGGCTCTGGAAAAGCTCTGTCGATACGATTGGCCGGGAAACGTGCGGGAGTTGAGCAACGTTATCGAAAGAGCTCTTCTGCTTTGCGAAGGAGATATACTCACTGCCGCTGATCTGCCGGTGGGGATCGCCGAAATCGACTCTCGCCCCGGCTCGCTGGATGTTTCGCTTTGTGAAATTCCCGACGCTTGGATTGATAAAACCCTGCCGGAAGTCACTCGGTTGGCGATTGATAATATCGAGCGGGCGTATCTTGAAATGGTGCTTACTGAAACCAGGGGCGGTTTGCTTAGGCGGCCGGCGTGCTTTAGCGGCACACAGCGTGCGGGAATACACCAACGCGGTCTTTATAACAAGATGAAACGGCTGAACTTGAGCAAACGCGATTTTCGTTGAGTGCGGATTAATCGTCGCTTTGATCTTAAGTACTACAAACCTCGGATTAAACTTTATAGCCGCCATTTGGGGCGGTTATCCGCATTGAATACGCCTTACCGGGTTGCTAAACTGTATATAAGAGAGGTACCCTTGAAGATCCCGCTGGAAACTCCCGGAGGATGAAGATGTATAGGACGTTATTCGTATCAGCGGCATTGCTGATTCTATTTTGTTTCCCCGTCAACCTGCAGGGGGCACCGCTTGCAGACCGGGATGTGGCCGACGACGTCTTCTACATGTTCATGCCCATCGCCTGGCGCGATTCCGATAACGATACATACCGCTTCGGTGACATAGGGGGAATGATCGACTCGCTTGATTATCTCGAATACCTTGGCGTTACCGCGATCTGGATGACTCCGATTTTTCCATCGCCGGCATATCACGGTTATCAGCACGGTCCTGGTAATCAGGTGAATTCCCGACTGGGAACGGAAGCCGATTTCTGGAATTTCGTGTCGGCCGCACACGCTCGGGATATAAAGGTTTTCATAGATTTCGTTGTATATGGTATTTCCCAGGATACGGTGTGGTTCCAGGATTCATACGGAAACCCGTCCTCGATATACGATAACTGGATGTCGTATTACAATTATGATAATACCAACTACTACGGCAATACCTACAATACCTGGAACGGCGACTTCGTCGGTTTCATCCACTGGAACCTGAACCATCAGGCCGTTACCGATATGGTCACCGGCTGGGCGGTTCATTGGCTCGACCCCGACGGTAACGGCGACCCTGCAGATGGTATCGACGGTTTCAGGCTCGACCACGTGTCCGCCTGGGATGATGGGGAAAGCCCATGGGGGTATCACATCGACTGGTGGGAGGACTGGAAAGCCGAATTGCTTCAGGTCAACCCTGACGTATTTACCTTTGCCGAGCAGGCGGACTGGGGTTCACATGGAGTGGACCTTCTGCCCGCTTTCGATGCAGCCATGACCAAGCCGTTTTTATTTGCCGCCCGTAACGCTCTGGCAGCGGAAGACTCTGCAGAACTCTATTCCCAGATGAAGACTACCGTCTCTGTATTGCCTGAGGGAAAAACCTTTCTAGCTACGTTCGGCGATCACGATGTCGACCGCTTGCTCTCGGTTATCGGCGGTTCGGTTGGCAAGGCAAAAATCGCGGCCGCGGTTTTCATGACCCAGCCGTTTCCTCCGGTTATTTATTACGGTGACGAGATAGGTATGCGGGGCACCAAGCAGGATTACGGCAGTGACGCTAACGATATTCCCCTTCGCGAACCGTTCAAATGGAACGCGGTAGCCTCTTCGCCCATGTCCAATTATTGGATACTAAATAGCCAGGCGCATAATAATGCGTTTGCCGCTGATAATGACGGGCGATCAGTTGAGGAACAGATGGGAAATGCCAATTCCCTTCTTGAAGCGTACCGCTACCTGATAGGCGTGCGTAAAGACCACGTAGCTCTGCGCCGCGGAGGCTACGCCGAAGTACCGAATTCCAGTTCCCGAGTATGGGCGTTTGTCCGCCATGCGGAGAACCAGGAAACCCTGCTGGTGGCTATCAATATCGGCAATGCCACTCAGAACGCCAGCCTGGATCTCTCTTCCTTTGAAATTCCCGGTGGCACAACCACCGTGCAGAACGCGCTGACCGGCGCGGTGCTGGCCGATATGACCGACGCCAACAAGGGGGCTTATAGTATCAGTTTGCCCCCGTATACGTACAGAATACTGTCGTTGAATGTTATCCCGACGGAGACGGAAATACCGAGTTACGATGGATTGGATTCATTCCCAACGACATGGGAGCCAGGGCATTGGTTGCTACGCAGGATAACCATACGGCCATGGGCGACAACGTAAGTGAACTCAACCAGATGTTCCTAAAACGCGTGAATAATACCATTCGTTTCGGTGTTACCGGTAATCTCAGCAGTATCGGGGCGGCGATGATGTTGCTCGTTGATTCCATTCCGGGGGGCCAGAGTACACTTTCCACGGGTTCGTTCTCCACGCCGCCGTCAACAATACATGACGTAAACGGTATGACTATGGATTCGGGTTTCAAACCCGATGTCATAATTCACGTTAATACCTATAGCGGGGGTATCTACGTCGACTACTTTGAGTTGGACAGTGCCGGGGGAGGAACCAAACGATATATCGGTGGTGGGACTGTCGACGATCTCGACGGATTCCTGACCGGCGGAACCAACCCCGGTGCGATGATGCTTGCGGTCAGCGATTCCAATTCGGCCGGTGTAACCTCGTCAGACGCTTCGACAGCGCCCACCGCCACGGCCGGCTTTGAGGGAGAAATCAATATCTCCGATCTGCTGCTCAGTGAAGCAACTGGAACCATCAAGGTGATGGCCATGATAGTCAGCAATGACGGCACAATAGGCAATCAGTTTCTCCCCGGCTTAGGCGGTGGATACGGCAACCTCGGCGATTCACCCATAGACTTGAACACTATACCGGGAAACGCCAGTATGTTACTTTTTCACTGACCGATACTCCGGGCGACTGGAATTACGATGGAGCGGTCGACCTGGCGGACTACGAACACTTCGCCGATTGCCTCGCCGGACCGTATGTTAGTTTAGCTGACCCCGATTGCGAAGTGTTTGATCTTGATACAGATGGTGACGTGGATCTTGTCGATTTTGCTGTTTTTCAACAGCTTATAGTGGCTTCGGGATCCCGTTAATAGCTGAACTGACAGTCTCTGATTGAGAAATCGAGTATAGCTGTTTCCCGTACATGCTATGTCAGCGATACCGGATCAACGTCGATTATCGTGTTTTTGGCTTTGGTCCTCAGGCCTCCCTTGTAACGAGTTGTTTCCAGAACCTTCAACATGTAACCGGCCGTCGGAGCTTTGAGCAGCACTTCCGCCCGGTACATGTTTCTTACCCCCGTTCGATTACGCACGGGTGAGGACCCAGCACGTTGCAGCCCGGCAGTTCGCGCGTAGCTATTGTATCTCTGAGCCTGGATACCAGTGCTTTTCCTTCATCGTTGATTTCCCCTTCTCTTGGTCCGCTGAGAACAAAGCGGGTTATCCTGGTATATGGTGGTAAGCCCATAGCCTGGCGGCGGGGCATCTCTGAAGCTGCGAAACTGTCGAAATCGTGATGCATGGCGTGACGCAGGGCGGGGGAATCCGTTGCCAGCGACTGGACCACAGACCTGCCCCGGCACGTCGGCGCGTCCGGCACGTCGGACCGGCCACCTGGGTTACCAGTTGGAAAAGCCTCTCGTTAGCCCTGAAATCAGACATGGAAGGGAGGTTCCGGATGGAGGTTCCGTTCCGATTTACGCCCTGCGAGCGTTGGGATACGTTGGGAAAATCCAAGCCCTTGGCGATCATCTGCGTGCCCAGCAGGATGTCCAGTTCCCGCTGCTCAAACGCCCGGACCAGTTCCCGGTACTTACGGGCGTGGGTCATGGTGTCGCTGTCCGCCCTGTGGACTCGAGCTTCGGGGAACTCTATGCCCAGTTGCTCTTCCGATCCGCTCTGTTCCACCGCCTCCATGAACCAGCTTGCCCCGGCAGGAAAGCTTGCCGAGGAAATCGGGCAATTTCGCGGAATCGGTTCGCTGCTGTTGCATTGGTGGCATTGGATACGGTTTTGCGAAAGGTGTAAAACCATGTTCGCGTTACAACGCGGGCATTGAATGCGCATCTTGCATTGCGGGCAGAACAGCCAGGTCGCGTATCCCCGGCGATTTAAGAGTAAAACAACCTGTTCCTGGCGGTTCAGGGCTTCCCTTATCGCACTTCGCAGCCTGCGGGATAGCGATGCTCCGGCGGCAATGCTCGGCTCGTTCCGCATGTCCACCAGGCTCACCGTAGGCATGGGCAGCGAGCGAACCCGGTGGGGCAGGTGGATTTTTTCATACGTGTCGAAACGGCTTTCGTTGTACCACGTTTCCAGTGAAGGGGTGGCCGACCCCAGGATTATGGGGATACCCAATACCTGGGCACGCTTGATGGCCACGTCCCGAACGTGAAAACGCGGACTCTGCAGGTTCTTGTAACTAGGCTCCTGCTCTTCGTCGACAACGATAATCCCCGGATTCGGGCAGGGGGCGAAAACCGCGCTGCGGGTACCGATCACAACCGGCGTTCGCCCTGTGCGGATTTCCTCCCACGCCAGCGATCTTTGCACGCTGCTCAGCCCGCTATGAATAACCGCCACGTTGTCGAACCTGCACGCCAAACGCTTCATCAACTGCGTGGTTAGAGCAATCTCCGGGACGAGCATGATTGCCTGTTTCCCCGCAGCTAGAACCTCGCGCATCGCCCGTACGTATACTTCCGTTTTTCCGCTTCCGCTTTTACCGTACAGTAAAAGAGCGGCGAATTCGCCGGTGGAGAGCACCTCGCTGATCCGCGTTAGTGCTTTTTGCTGATCTTCGTTTATGTCAAAATCAGGTTCTTCGCGGGGAAATTCGTTTTCTGCCGGTTTGGGCGGTTCCTTAGTGACTGTTTCAGTGACCCATCCTTTATCCATGAGTCCACGCAGCGTACTTCGCGATGCTCCGGATGATTCGAGTAGCGTATTGGCTTCCTGCGTTCCGCCGGCCCCCCGCAGAGCCTCGATTATTTCTTTTTGCTTTTTCCCCAGGCGAACACCGTCAAGATCGGATTCCGACGCGGTGAGCGTTATATGGCGAACTGTAGTGAACCCGCTCTGCTTGCGGACGGCCTGTGGTATCATCGCCGCCAGGCAGCGGCCCAGCGGGCAGCAGTAGTATTGGGATATCCACTTGCCCAGTTCCAGGAGATGGTCACTGAGCTGGCCGGCCGCGTCCAGTATCTCCGCTATCGGCTTGAGCGTGGATGTCCATTCGCCCCTCTCTATCCCCACGACGTAAGCCGGGGCGAGTGACCCTTTACGCCCGAAGGGCACGGAAACCCGCTGGCCGATTCGCAGGCAGGCCAGCATCTCCTCGGAAGTGGTATAGGTATAAACCTTGTCGATAGGGGCGGCCGGGGCTACCGATATCAGCGGGGCGGTTCGGGTTTCCCCTGACTCAATCCACAACGGAGCGGTATGTTCATCCTTCTTTCGCCTGGCCATCTTCCGTACCGATCAGACTATCAACTCAAGCCACCGCACAAAAGATGGCCACGAAAGGTCAGTCTAATCGTATACGGGCAGCATGCAATCAATCAACACAGGTGATAAAAGGTGAAATGTACACCGGGGCAACAGTAAATACGCAGGTCCGGACATCGACCAGACCTGCGTTTTTTGAATTAGCCAACTGGCGAAATACTTAGCTGAGAGGTTTCTCTTCTCCAACCGGAGGGGCAACTTCGCCATGAATCAACTCTTCAGGGATCGCCCGTTCCGGCCTGCTTCTGAAACCGGTTATCTGAGGCATATCATCAGGCTTCTCCGCCGGGTGGACCGCGAATACTTCAACCCGCACGATCTCTTCAAAGGGGACCGTAACAACAAACGAACCCACCTTGTACTGGTCGTCAACCGCTTCGCATTCAAACGTAAGCTGGGCTTTGCTGGGCATGGCCGCCAACTGCTTGATCTCGTAGCTGAACCCGTCCCGTAAATAGATCAGACATCGAGCCTCGGTTTCCTCGTAAAACTTACGAAACGTGTCGTTCTCCATAGCCTCCTCGCGTTCGAGGTGCGGAAAGTGGGCCAGCGTACATCGTATGCGGGCCTCTTCCTGTTGGAGCATAAACGCGTTACTATGAAACCAGTCGTAGTTGAACATATTTCGGAACCGATACAAACAGAGAATGACCAGGCCGCGCCGGGCGCTGATCGAAATCAAGAGAGAAAACGCTATCCTCGTCCATCCGCCTTGTCAATGGACGGTTCCAGTATGGTAAATCGACGGATGACCCGTATGAGGTGAGACTTGAATTCCTCCAAATTGCACGATTTTGTGCACTTATTGGCCACTGACTGCGGTTTCGACCGGTGCGGCTGCACGTCGGCTGTCTCCGTCGAGCACGCTGATTTTTATCGGGAGTGGCTCGCTGACGGCTGTGCCGGCACCATGGATTATCTCGGAAACTACCTGTCAGAACGGTTTAATCCCGCCCGCCTACTGCCCGGGGCCAAAACGGTTATCGTTACCGCTCTGAATTACCGTCAACCGGAGCCGGGCAACGAACGCGAATCAGCTGACCCGCCCGATAACTCCGATTCCGACAAATCTTCCGATCCGAACGAACTTCGCGGCAAGGTGGCCATGTACGCCTGGGGGGCGGATTACCACAAGGTGGTCAAAGCGAAATTGTTCAAAATGGTTGACGCTTTGCGGGCGAAGCTGGACCAGCCGTTTGAAGCCAAAGTTTGTGTGGATACGGCCCCCATCCTCGAACGGCAGTTTGCCCAGCGGGCGGGGGTAGGCTGGATTGGCAAGAATACCATGAGCATCAACCGGGAGCTGGGCAGCTACTACTTCCTGGGCGAAATAGTAACCACGCTGGAGATGGAATTCGACCAGCCGGCTACCAGTCATTGTGGCAACTGCACCAGGTGTATAGATGCCTGTCCCACCGGCGCTTTGAGTGAGCCCTACAGGCTGGACGCCTCAAAGTGCATCAGCTACCTGACCATAGAAAACCGCCAGGAGGAAATTCCCCAGGAATTGCACAGGCAGATGGGCGATTGGGTTTTCGGTTGCGACATCTGCCAGCAGGTTTGCCCGCATAATATAAAAAACAGCGATAAGTACACCAGGGAAACGAGATTTGCCGTCCGCTCACCGGCCCCAAATCCGAACCTTGACGACCTGCAAAACTGGACCGATGAACAATACCGGGAAAACCTGACCGGATCGGCCATGAAAAGAGCAAAACCGGAAATGCTCCGACGAAACGCCGGAATTGCTAGGGAAAACAAATAGATTGGCAGGTCGGGGCATTGTCCCGACGGAATTGCAGGCGAGTTCTGTTGAGTCGATAGATTGGCGTAGCGAAAGTGTATACGGTTGAACATGTATTTATAAACGGAAAGATAAACTATGAATGCGATAATTAAACCTTCCAGGATACTACTAAAAGCACAAATACTTGTACTCATGGTGGCGACTTGTCTTGTTGCTTCAGAACAGTCACCAGAGCAGGAATTGCCTGGGAAAACGACCTTAGAACTACTTGAAAAAGCAAGTCTCGGCGATGCTAAGGCTCAACATGAAGTAGCATTGTTGTATTTTTATGGTGACGGTGTTTCTCAGGATTTCGATCTGGCGATTAAATGGTTCCGTAAAGCGGCTGAACAAGGTTTCGTAGATTCCCAAGTAAATGTCGGAATGATGTACTTGCTTGGACAAGGGAACTTCTCTGAGGCGATTAAACACTTCCGTTCTGCGGCGGAAAAAGGCAATGTGTTTGGCCAACATAATTTAGCTTTCATGTATACGAGTGGTTTGGGTGTATCCAAAAATATAGATGAGGGGCTAAAATGGTATAATCGATCAGCCAAACAGGGGTTTACAGCATCTCAATATGCACTTGGGATGCTCTTTTATGAGGGTGTTGAAGTTCCCAAGGACGTGGATAAATCCCTGGAATTGTTTCGGCGTGCAGCTGGACAAGGATGCCCGTCGTCTCAATTGGCTCTTGGGCGTGCTTACTATCATGGTTGGGAAATCAAAACTGATTACAAAGAAGCGTTAATGTGGTTCCGGAAGGCGTTTGAGCAGGGCAGTATAAGAGCCGAAAGTTATATTGGGTATATGTATGTAAAAGGGCAAGGTGCGAAGCAGGATAGTTCCACAGGTATAAAGCTCATTCGGGATGCTGCTGAACAGGGGGATGCTCTTGGGCAATACAGTTACGGTAGATGCTACTTTGACGGTTTAGGGGTGGAACGAGATGAAGCAAAAGCATTGCAGTGGTATCGCAAATCTGCAAAACAGAACTATGCAATTGCTCAATACAGCGTGGGCTTTTGCTACGCAAATGGTGTTGGCGTGGAAATCGATATCGAGACAGCTTATATGTGGATTGGATTAGCTCTGCTTAATGGAGAGCATGAAATCGAAAGTGGATCGTATTTAGAAACCCTGAAGAATCTTGAGAAGCATATGACTCAAGACCAAATTTCGGAGGCGAAACGCCGCGCGCATGAATACGGACGGGGCCAAGCGGAGCTTCGACAGGCGGGTAGTCAATTTGAAGGTTGTCAAATAGCCAACTAAAACAAATTGTTGTTAGTATACGGATAGATTAGCACTGGGAATGTCTAACTGGTCTGATTAATTTCTTCGCAGCAGAATACGCATCTCCTCCAGTTTCAGAAGTTTCGCCGCAACCGCGAAACTCAATGCTCCGGCTATTGTACTTAAAATAAAGTCACTCCACTCGCCGAGTGAAAATACCGATCGCAGGGCAAGTATCGCTCCGATCATGACCGCTACGGCCAGCAGAGATCTTATGGCCGTGGACGCTACAGGCCGCCAGGGGATATCCGGTATTCGTTTTCTCAGGCAAACGGCCAGCATTATCGCTTGCAGGTTGCCGGTAATCGCCGTGGCCATCGCCACTCCGGCCTCTTTGAAACGGAAAACCAGGGCGACGTTCAACGCCAGGTTCAATACCAGGTTGAAAAGCGAAATACGCATGGGCGTCTTGCTGTCCTCCAGTGAGTAAAACGCCCGGACCATGATATGCATTGCGGCAAACGCGCATATCGGCAGGCAATACCAATGGATCGCCGTCACCACTCTTACAGTATCAGCCTTGGTGAAAAGCCCGTGCTCGCAGATAATTCGCACTACCGGATTCGCCACCATGATCAACCCAACAGCCGCCGGTACCGAAATGAACACCGCCGTTCTCAAGCCCATTTCCACCACTTCCGCGAAACCCTCATGGTCTTTCTGGGCTCTTCGCTGAGAGAGAAGCGGGAAAATAGCCGTGGCCAATGCCGTTCCAAAAACCGCCAGCGGCAGGTGACTTATGTATTGGGAGTATCGCAGTATCGCCGGTCCCTGTCCGTCTTCGACCCACTTCGCCGCGATAATGTGATCGAAAAAGGTATTGACCTGAACACCCGACAAGCCCACGATCATCGGGCCCATCATTACCATGATCTGTCGAACTGCCGTAGATGACCAGTTGAAATTCGGCTTGATACGAAACCCGCAGGAGTTCAGCCACCACACCTGTAACCCCACCTGAAGAAGACCCGCGGCCAACACGGAATAGGCGATCAGCCGTAGTTGGGTATTCATATCGACGTCCATAACTGCGGCGCTGCCCCAGATGCTTGCTATTAAAACAACATTAAGCAACATGGGGGCAATCGCTGGAGCTGCGAATCGATTCAGTGAGTTCAAGACTCCGCCAAAAAACGCCGTGACGCAGATCATGACCATGTACGGCATTAGAATCGCCGTAAGGCTCAGGGTTGGTCCCCAGGTGAAACGGCTGGTAATCAGCAGGCCCAGTTCGGCCAGTATCAGCAAAACCGTGAGGACCGCGGTGAGCAGAGTGAACACGCTACCCGCCAACTTTTTGGCATCTTCGTCGCCATCCTGTTCGCGAATCCTGGAAAAAATCGGTATGAAAGATGACGTTAAAGCGCCCTCGCCGAACAACTTTCGAGCTAAATTCGGGACCAGAAACGCAATTGTAAACGAGCTCATCAGCGGGGTGGCCGCGAAAAAATGGCTGAACGCATACTCGCGAAATACGCCCAGGAGCCTTGAGCCCAAAGTGAGCACGGCAATCAGCTTCGCGGATTTAACAAATCGATAATTCTTTGACACGCCCGTATTTATAGAGGCCACCCCCTCTGCTGGCAAGGGAGGTTGATGTTGCCATTGGCTTCTCTATGCCATAACTTCAAACGCAATCAGCAGTGTTGCATAAACCTGAGATTCTGTAACATACAGAACTGGCGTCTGTCTAACTTTTTGACCGCGCACTTCACGCGGTGGAGATTTTAAAATGCCCCATGTAGTGGCCGAACCGTGTACCGGATGTAAATTCACCGACTGCGTATCCGTTTGTCCGGTTGACGCGTTTCGTGAAGGAGTTGATTTTCTGGTTATAGATCCCGAGCGGTGCATAGATTGCGGATTATGTGTGCCGGAGTGTCCGGTAGACGCTATTTTTGCTGATGATGACCTGCCCGAAAAATGGGCCCACTACCTGCAGCTTAACGCCGAGTACGCACGGACCTGGCCGGAAATCACCGCTTCCAAAGAGCGGTTTTCTGATACGGATAAGAGCGGCCGCGACAGGGGTAATGATGCTTGAGCATTTCGCTTTCCGGCAACCATGCAGGAAATCTGAAAACAAGTGCAGCTGATCGAAACAGTCTTCAGCTCCCAGCAATTGGAGAAAACAACGTGAACGACAAACCAATCCCCGATGTTCTCGAGTCGGTTGAAGCGGTAGTAAAAAACTCCCGCTACGTATCAATCGATGAGCAGGCCGTTTACAACTGGGCCAAGAGCATCGTCGATTGCCAATTCGCTGATGATAAAGACGACTCCCTCCTTTTCAGAGGCTCGCAAAGCGACTGTGCTAACTTCGCTCTTATTTCCGACGCCTTGAATTTCTGCTTCTGGTCCGACGAACCGTGGGAGGTTGAATATAAAGGGAGAAACTGGACCCGCACCTTCGCCATGATGGCCGGACTGCTCAAGGCCATCGAAAAGGAACCCGCCTGGCTCACCGCCGACCGGTGGATAAAAGCCGACACCCTGGATGTTGCCCGTATGTTCAGCGGTATTGGTGAAATCCCCATGTCCAGGCGACGGGTGGAAATCTTCAACGAAGCGGGGCAGGTTCTCGCCGAGCGGTTCGACGGGCGGTTCCTGAACCTGGTTGAGCAGGAGTGTTTCGACGCCCGGCGAATAAGTTACAGGTTGGCCGAATGCTTCCCCTCTTTTTACGATGTTTCAAACTATAACGGCCATGAGGTCGCCTTCCTGAAACGTGCCCAGATCTGTGCCGCTGATCTTCATCGAGTGTGGACCGCCAACGGCTATTCCGGTTTAACCAATCTTGAATCGTTAACCGTCTTCGCCGACTATCGCCTGCCGCAACTGTTCTGGCATGAGAAAATGATACAGCTTGCCGAAGATTTCGCCGCAGCCATCCGCCGCGAAGAGGAAATAAAAGCTGACAGTGCCGAAGAGATCGAACTTCGCGCCGCCACCGTTCAGGTGGGCAAGCTGATTTGCGATACCCTCACCAGCCTGGGCCGACCGGTTGCCGCCTGGGAACTGGATTACGAACTCTGGGTCCGGGCCAAATCGCCGCAGGTTACTGTTCCCCATCATAGGACAATAACCAATTTCTACTGATTGTGTTAAATCGCAATGCCCGGCAGGGCAGGGGGCTTGGACATATCGCCGCTCTTGTCGCGATTACCTGCCCCAAGAAGGTTACGGATTCCATCGGTCCGTTACGATAATGATCCCCGAGCCGCCGTTTTCGCACGTATTGGTCCTGGTGATCGCGGTGGCTGGTTATGGGCAGCCGGCAATTCCGAAATACCCTTGCCGGCAAACTGGTTGAAGGTTGTTGATACGATTGCTTCAACTCCGTAATCGGCGAGAAAGAAGATCGCTCGCTAACAGCAACGCCCGACGAACACGATCGGAAAAGATTGCGAATTACTCCAACCAGGCGATCAACACCGAAAGTGGATTTTTTGTTACTTCTGCAGGATTCGCGAAAAGGTTGTAAAAAGCAGGCGGTCAGGATTCGTCTCCCGTATCCCTTTCCCGCGAGAATCGTTTTTATTCCATGGGTGACAAAAAACAAAGCGGTCGCTAACCCCACCTGTCTCGGCAGGGGCTCGGCGTGTTTTTTGAACAGTTTTGTTACTGATTTAGTTTTTCTTTGAATGTGCATACTCTTTCCCTCCATCAAAAAATAGTAAGATTTCTTGCCCAACCGATCTTTGGTAGCACTTTTCTGGAAACTCTCTTATTCACTTGGCAAAGAGCAGCAACGATTTCGCCGGGAGCGGTAAGGCACCGGGGTATCGTATGGTGGTGCATTTTTAATGTACCTTACTAGTCCAAACATAACCCAAACAATAGCTGTTGTCAAGTCTTTACCGAAAAAAATCCGAAAATCGCGGCGGGCCGCCCCGTTAGCCGTGATAATTTTTATATTTTTTGAACGTAACGGCGGTCCATCTTCCCGAGAAAGGACGGAAAAGGACGGGCGGCGAGTGCGACGCTTGCGCGACTATAGACAATACTGGCACTACTTTGAAACGGCTTCGGCTTTTGGGGTTCGCAAACGGTGTAGCATTTCGATGGCCAATTGTTATCGGCAAGGTTACGCAGGCGTGAACCATGCCGCCTGGTCGTCTCACGATATAGCTGGAAGTCATATTCTCAGAAATAAGTGACAAGGCACGTTGGCGGTAATCATCGCCCGTTTGGTGAGCATCTCGTTTTCGAGTAATCATTCGCGATGTACTTACCTGAAACCGGCAAGCCCTGGGTTACTTCTCATTTTCGTGATCCAATAATCTATTAATCGCCGTGAAACCAAGGTCCTGATATCTCTTTTTTTCGTTTACCTTCGCCGCTGGTTGTGGTTTAGCCAAGATATTATAAACCTGGCAAAAATAAAACCGCATGCCGCGAGACTTCTCCTGATACCGGGTCTATTATTCTCGCAGCAGGGCACGCTTTGAGAGGGCGTGCTGGTTTGGGTCTCATAAACCTGGTCAGAATGATCAAGTCCCAGGAGGTTTCAAGACCCATAGAGAGAGAATTAGTGGAGGAGAGAGTATGAGAAACTTGCTGACCGTCTGTGCGCTTTCAGTTGCCTGTTCCAGTTCCGCGTTTTCCGCTACTATTGATGTTTATTCGCCTAGAAGTGGTGAACTCAGCCATGAAGCCATACTGGAAGCCAGTTATGGCGGTGATTTTTCCGTTACGAATTTTGATTTTACCGGCGGCGGTGAGTTTGGTGGTATATCCGCATGGCGGCACGATGACTTTCTTACGCCTGTGGGCATCTTGGATATGCTTGGTACTTCCCGGGGCGAGACGGCCGACGCATTCTGGACCGGCAGCGAATTGACCGCGACCGCGGTTGCCCGCTATGCTGGTTATTCACAACGTTTCGGTTATGACGCAGGTGATGGTTTCCAACTGCTTTTCGATGTACAGGGTAATTTCACCAATGTAACCGGTAGCGCCACTGTAGATCTTACCGGTAATACCTGGACCTGGATACGCAGCAATAACGGAGGAAGTAACAGCTTCTCTTCTGATCCTGCAGCGAATGCAGACGGTCTTGACCATATGGTCACTTACGAACTGACCGGCCTGGACCGTCCCGGTCGAACCTGGCTTTTGTTCTGGGAAGATATCGAAGGGCCTTTGGGGGCAAATGGCGGGCAGAGTGATCGCGATTTCAACGATTTGGCCGTTGAGGTTTACGTTGTTCCCGAGCCCGGCCCCTTATCCCTGCTTGCGATCGGTAGTTTGATAGCTTTGAGACGACCGCGTCGCTAATCGCTTGATCAAAACACAGCTACCCACCGCAAGTGATTGATTTCCATTCAGTCGCTTGCTTTTTTTTATGCGCGGAAAACCTGCATATCTTCGTTAATTAAAAATGAAATAATTCAGGATAACTTAATCGTGCCGTAATAATCGTGGACTATGACCCTTCAATCCCGATCATGGTAATGAAATACAGTCTGGCTGTTCTGTGGTTTTAGGGCATGCGGTGGAGACTTGTTACATGAAGAGAGTATGCACACTGTCCATGATAGTCGTGACGGGGATCGTGCTTGTTTTGTCGCTTACCGTCTCTGCCGGTGAGGAAGAAAAAAGCGAGGCGACGAAAATTCCTAAGAAGGAACCGACCGCCGACCACAGCAAGTTCGAGGTTCTTCAGGAAAAGTTCCCCGACGGTCCGTCCGTAACCAAGGCCTGTCTCAGTTGTCATACTGAAGCCTCCAAGCAACTGATGAAAACCAGCCATTGGACCTGGATTTGCCATCGTGCAAAGGAGATGATGAATGGCCAGCAGTCCAAAACGGTAGGGAAAGCTCAATACGTAATTAATAACTTCTGCATAGCACTGGCTTCCAACGAACCGAGGTGTACCAGTTGTCACGCCGGATTCGGCTGGAAGGATATGACGTTCGATTTTACCAATGAAAATCTGGTTGATTGCCTGGTGTGCCACGATCAAACCGGGACATATAAGAAATTCCCCACAGCCGCCGGGCACCCCGTATACGAGAAAGATTTCCCCAATGGGCGAGAATGGCCCACGGGCTCAGGGAAAATAATACCTCCCGTTGACCTTTCTTATGTTGCTCAAAACGTCGGACCGCCAACCCGCCGAAACTGCGGTGTGTGCCACTTTTTCGGCGGTGGGGGCGAAGGGGTCAAGCATGGCGATATGGATGTGAAACTGACCAGTCCTGATCGGTCTCTGGATGTGCATATGGCCGCTGACGATATCGATTTCCAATGCACCGCGTGCCATACCACGGTAAACCATCAGGTGGCCGGCAGGTGCTTTGAACTGCCCGCGTACGAAGAGCGGGAATATGTTCTGCCCGGCATACCTACCAACAGGCTGGCATGCGAATCATGCCATACCAGTAATCCTCATCCTGATTATCCCAAGCTGAACGATCACGCGGACAAGGTTGCCTGCCAGGCTTGTCACATTCCGACTCTCGCCCGGGCGAAAGCCACGAAAATGTGGTGGGACTGGTCGAAAGCGGGACAAAAGGACCAAAACGGTAAGCCGATTATCAAGAAAGTCGAACTGAAAGGGGAGCAGGTACTCAGTTACCATACCGCCAAGGGGGAGTTCATCTGGGCTAAAGACGCGGTTCCCGAATACGTCTGGTTCAACGGCTCGATGAAACATACCTGGGTAGGCGACAAAGTTGACGATGTTACTCCCGCCAAAGACAAGTGTTTGCACCCGCATGGGAAATTCGACAAGCTCGATGAGAACAAACCCGTTGTGTTTATCAATCGCGTGCAAACCGATTACCACGACCCCAAGGCGAGAATCTGGCCGGTAAAGGTGCATCGTGGTATTCAGCCTTACGATTCCGTAAACAAGGCGTTGGTTATTCCCAAGCTGTTCCCCTCTGGACCGGATAAGGATGACGCTTTCTGGAAATCCTTTGACTGGGGCAGGTCGATTGGCGCCGGGATGAAATACGCCAATCTGCCCTATAGCGGCAAGTTCGACTGGATACAGACCGAAATGATCTGGCCGCTGAAACACACCGTCGCGCCCAAGGAAGACGCGGTTGCTTGTGCGGAATGTCACGCTCCGCAAGGGCGGTTGGCCAGCCTGGCCGGCTTCTACATGCCCGGTCGTAATAGTTACGCGATCATCGATATCATCGGCGCGGTGCTGATTGCCGGCACGATTTTGGCAACCTTGGTCCATGCGGCACTCCGTTTGGCTCTTCGTGGCCGGGAGGTTCGGAAATGAAACGGGTATTTCTCTACAAAAGGTTCGAGCGGTTCTGGCACTGGTCTCAGGCTCTACTGGTTGTTCTTCTGGCTCTGACCGGTTTTGATATTCATTTCGCATCGGTGGAAATATTCGATTTTGAAACCGCGGTGCTTCTACATCGCAATCTGGCCTGGGTTTTTCTGGTGCTGACTGTTTTTGCCGTGTTCTGGCATTTCACCACCGGAGAGTGGAAACAGTATATTCCCACGCGGAAGTTCCTGGTGGAAATGATACGATACTACCTTACCGGAATATTCAAAAACGCTCCGCACCCGGTACACAAAACCCAACTGTCCAAGCTGAATCCCCTGCAGCGGTTGGCTTACCTTGGTTTAAAGATAATTCTGATTCCCGGTGTCGTGCTGTCCGGGTTTCTTTATTACTTCTACAACGATTGGGAAAAAATATACATGCAAGATACGCCTCTGGGCACGGTTGCCGCTGTTCACGTGTTTGCCGCTTACGTACTGATAGCGTTTATGCTGGCTCATATGTATCTGACAACAACCGGTCGGACTCCGCTTTCCAATATAAAGGCAATGATAACGGGTTGGGAGGAGTTGGAGGACGTTGAGAAATAAACTCCCGATAGGTTTTAACCTGACGCGACAGGAAGCTTTGGGATACGCCAATCCGTAGGTCGGGTCAACAGACTACTGCTGTAAACCTCGTTTTTGATAATAAGTTCTTTTAAAGACGTGTGTTGGCCAAATAGCTCGGTTTTAGCTGCGACCTGATGTATCTAATTTGAGATCTCAAATTTCAGATCAATAATTTCGGAGCCATTCCGTATTATCGAACGTGACGCGATGCTCAAAAAACTGGAAAAATCTAAGCTTACAAGGATGGTTACAGTGGCGGTCAACAGACCCGACGGAATGAAAAAAGCACTCCTCGAGGCATTGACATGACCTGCAGTTTGATTCGCCTGGTTCTTTGATGCCTTTGGCTTGATACAGGTTCTACTGTTGGAAAACAACAAGGCGGGCGAGACGCCCGCTCCCCGGTTCTTATTCTTAATCAGCATATATTCGCTGGTATTCAGCGAAATCCTCCAGGTCCACATCACCGTCTGAGTCGTAGTCGTGAGTGTCCTGGCAGATAGTCGTGGCCGCTACGCCCGGTCCCAGCAGGCAATCCTGGATAGGCAGGAAGCTCAATATGCCGGTGCTGAGATCAAGAATCCAGCCGGGCGGCGTGAGAATCTCGTCGGCCGTCGACAGGATTGTACTCAGGTCGGTAGAGTCCATCGGGTCGAACAGGTCGTATGTCTCTATTGGGTATTCCACGAAATCCGGTTCAAAGGTGATATTGATCGTTCCGTTGGAAAAATCCAGGGAGTCATACAGTTCGATAGCGTACATATCCGCGAGATAGGGGCCGATCACTACGTTTATACTGCCACCGTTGGATGTGATCGAAATGGTTCCATTCCACCTGGTTTCGCTATGCAGGGTTAATTCGCCTCCGTCTAAATTGAAGGTTCCCTTGTCGCCGACGTACATGCCGTTGACGCAGTCCATTACGCTGTTAGTGTTGATGTTTATAGTGCCGTAGCCATCGCTGGGAAAAAACCCGTCTATGCTGAGATAGACCATTCCGTAGGCATCCCAGATAGAGTCGTTAAGAGTTATGTTTACCTCGGTATCATCATCGGATGCGATACGGGTAGTGTTTTCCACATACCAGTAGGAACCGTTGCTTGCGTTTACGTTTACTATGCCGTTGTCGTTTTGGGCCATAGCCATATTGCCGTATACTTCCCAGGTGGCGTTATCCAAACCGACAGTTGAAACCGAACTAAATTGGGATGACAGGAATACCGCACCGTTCGCTATCCAGGTGGAATCGGTTAGGTAAACACTGCCTTTTGCCGCTGTTAGCTGGGCGATGTAACTGGCTTGTTCCGTGGTTAGAGTATCGCCTTCGGTAACCCACAGCCAGGCTTCGGTGTTGTAATAGTCGGGGATATACATTGAACTCGTAACAATTCCATTAGATCCACATAGCGGGTCGGGCGAAAAATCTCCCACGGCGGTAATTGCTCCTTCTGCCGGCGGAATGCCGTTGATCATACAAATGAACGTGATTGCCAAAATGGTTATGATGAATTGGTAGCGTGCCATGTCCGAAGCTCCTTTTCTACGCGAGGGCACTGTAATCAGCACCACATAAATAAAAGCGCGCTCGCTTTGCCCAGGATTCAATTGATATGTCGATTACGCCCGAAACAAATAATCCGATTCTCATAACTACTGGAAGCCGGTAGCGGAGATCAATTATAAACTCGCATTTTTCCAATAATAAGTGGAGTTTATCCGGATACCGGCGAATTGATAAGCGATGCGATCTTTTTGATGTAATCCAGTTTCCATTTTGACCTGAATTCTGAGATCGGTAATAATCAAATGTTATGTTAGGTAATTATTTCACGCAGTACGACGATCCGCGCGGCGATACGTCCTGGCTTAAGGATTCCACCTTGAAGATGGTTCTTGTTGGTTACCTGATTCCCATTGGTATTCTGGCGGTAGTGATTGGGAACTTCATTATTGGTGAAGTGGCTTGGCCTGCCGGGCGTTTGTCCGGCAATGTTTGTGATGGCTACTTTCAGACTTACGGTGACTTATGGCACTTCATCGGTACGATAATGATGAAGCTTGGATTCGCCGGGGCTCTATTCTCCTGGTATGCGTTGGCCAACCACTCGCGGACGGAGCGATGGGCCCATGTCTGTCTGCTCTCTTCAATTGTAATTATCGTAGTGGGAATGGTACTCCACTCGATCGGTTTTTTCGTTTGAAACATGATGCGTGGAAACTGATCGGCAGGTTTGGTCACCGACCCGACGGAATGCATATGCACACATGTCGGGTCGGTGACGTGACCTGCAAGCTTGGAGTTTTCGTTTAATTATTCTCGAAAGTAAACCCTTTGCCCTCGGCTTGTTTACGCAGTGCCTGAAGAATAGCGTCATCAAGCGAGGTTTTGCCGGACATCTTTGACCGTTCCTGCTTGAGATATTCCTCACGGGCTTTACCCACTTCGGTAATTTTTTTCTGAATGGCTTTGCGGGCTTCGATCATTCCATTGAGGTACGCTTTCTTTTCCTCATCGGTCATCGATCGCATCACTTCGGGCAGTTCCTTTTCCTCCAGTTCGTCCCAGTCGAAATCCTTCTCCTGTGAAGCGTCCACCAGGTCCCATATCGCGTTGCCGTAAAGTGAATTGCCTTTAGAGACAACGCGGCTGGCTTGTGATTGTTTGCCCATCCGGGCGGCGTTACCGTCCTGGGCAAGCTGGTTGCTCGATCCATACTCGGCTTTCTCGCCGAACGGTAGATAGGTTTTATTCAATTCGATATTCAACTTAATCAGGATTTCATCCTGGGGCGTGGCGATCTGCAGGGTTCCTTGCTGCATGTCAATGGCCGAGAAGCTCCCGTGCCCGTGCATGGCCACTTCGCCCCAGCTTTCTGCTATGCCCTGCTGGTGATTACCGGCGTAAATGGCGTTAATGATTATATCCTTGCCGCGTGCTTCCTTTGCCACGTTACGGAAGTTGAATTTCTCATGAGCCTGGTCGGCCGATTCGTTACCCGCGACGAATATTATCCGCAGGGCGCGAGGATCCTCAGACCAGCTCATGGTATTGAGGGCGTCGTTAAGGACCCAGCCGACGAATTCATCTCCACCGCTGGTGTTCATGGCCATCATCTTGGCATAAACAGTATCCAGGTCGCTGGTTAAATCTATCTGCCGCACTACCCAGCCTTTCGCCTCGCTGGACAGGCCTGGAGTGCCGTAAGTCAGCAGTCCTATCCTGAGCTTGGGAACCGGTTTGACCACTGACAGCTGGTTGACTATTTCCCATAGCTTAGCCCGGGCGGAATCGATCAGGGCGGTCATGCTGCCGGAGGTGTCCAGGCAGATAACCAGGTCCACGGGCCTGGTTGCCGGCGGGATATATCCGGGATCGGTATCCTGGGCCTGTGCGGCGGGCAGAATCAGGAACAAACTTCCGGTAATGATGGCGATAAGTGCGGTTTTTCGAGTGTATAGGGTAAACATGACCAGGGCTCCTTAAATGCAGATTCGTTTTCCAATGGCTTCGACGCATGAAAGCCGCTTACGGTTCCCGGCCGGGAAAAGTTTTTTCTACAGAAAAGCATACACCATAAGCGTTCGAGATTCGTCACTGATTGTGTAACGCGAGTGTAAAGGCAATGTGTTACATACAAGTTGCTCAGGGGGGAACCGTGGATGCGGTTCGGCTCAGTTGGTTTTGCCCTTGGGTATTACCGCAAACCGGCTGCGTTTTCGCTTTCAGCTTGAAGTGTCAGGGGCGCTGAACGGTACCACCATTGATCGGCAATGTTACTACTACTGACGTTCCCTGGCCTGAATGGCTGAAAATGTTAATATTTCCTCCGTGGCACTCGGCTATCATTCGACAAATGGGGAGACCCAGGCCCGCTCCGCCGTGTTGTGCAGAGCGGGCACTGTCAACCCGGTAGAATCTGTCAAAGACTCGCGTCAGGTGTTCTTCGGGGATTCCAGTGCCAGTATCCTTGACTTCCAATTTCACCGCTTCGTTACCAACATCCAGCGATACGGAGATAAGACCACCGGCATTCGTGTGCCTGATGGCATTATCCAACAGGTTACCTACCAGTTGTCGCAACCGGCCTTTGTCACCTTCGAATTTGATCTCTGTGCATTTCCTGAAATCGAGTTCGATGCCATTATCGCGAGCCAGAGGTTCATAAAGATCGACCGCTCTCTTGATCGTACCGCCCAGTTCGATTTTTTCCATACGCAGAACATGATGTCCGGCGTCGGCCCGGGCCAGGAGCAGAAGGTCTTCCGCAATACGCGCCAGACGGTCGTAGTGCTCTATGCTGTTTTCCACAACTTCTCTCAACTCTTCCGCCGACCGTTCTCGATTAAGCGCCACTTCCGCGTTACCTCTGAGTGCCGCAAGCGGAGTTCGCAGTTCGTGCGAAGCGTCAGCGGTGAATTGTTGCATTTGGCGAACGTGATGCTCGATGCGATTGAGCATTTCGTTGAGAGCAACGGCGAGTTGGTCGAGTTCATCTCCGGACCCGGTAGTGGGTACGCGTTCTCGTAACCGCTGAGCGTTAATCCGTTGGGCAGCTCCTATCAGCGTCCTGGCCGGTCTCAGGCTTCTCTGGGCGATGAAATATCCCGCTCCAAGGGAAAGAAGTACGCCACAACCAAGAGCAATAGCACAAGCCAATCGGAAAAACGCCAATGATTCCTGCGTTCGATCCAGATTATAGCTGGCCTGCGCCGTGGCGATTTGTCCTGTTTTT
Source organism: Phycisphaerae bacterium (assembly GCA_963667855.2). Taxonomy (GTDB): domain Bacteria; phylum Planctomycetota; class Phycisphaerae; order UBA1845; family UBA1845. The sequence continues at coordinate 61,222 of CAXXKI010000032.1, forward strand.
GTAACGACTCTTATGCTACAGGTGCGGACAGGTTGTTTTGAGCCGGAAGGTTTTACCGTACGATAAACGAAATGAGATGGCTCATTTGTCCAACCTTTGGGAAATTCCCAAAGAGCCGCCACTTTATCATCGGATTCGCTGGACACGATAACCTTGCCGTCCGGATCGAGCAGGCGAAAGCCTATGTCGCGTCGTTTGCGGCTGCCCAGTTCCTGGCGAAGGTGCTGTTCAATCTCTTCGGTATCCTCTCCATGTTCGTTCACGGTGAGCATGAATTCGGAAATTTCCCCTTCCAGGAACGTATCCACTTCGCGCTGTATGGAATAGGATAAACCAAAGTATAGCCCCAGGCAAAGCAAGGTACAGATCGCCAGGGTCAATCCGGCACCAAGAACAGTCAGGCGAGTACCGATCGATGATGTTCGTTTATGTTTCATCTGTTCGAAGGACATACCCGACTCCACGAATCGTCTGGATGAGCGGATGGTCGAAACCTGAATCCACTTTCTTTCGTAAACGGTTGATATGCACGTCCACCACGTTGGTGGTGGGATCGTGGTTCATATCCCAAACGTGTTCCAGGATCATTGTTCTCGACAGGACCTGTCCGGCATGCCTCGCCAGATACTCCAGCAGGCTGAATTCGTTTGGCGATAAATCAATTCGCCGCTCACCGCGCACAACCGTTCGTTTTATGACGTCAACTTTCAGATCGGAAACGGTGATCGGGTTGGGCAGGAGTTCAGAGCTTCTTCTTAACAGGGCGCGGATTCGGGCCAACAACTCGGTGAAACTGAATGGCTTTGCCAGATAGTCGTCAGCGCCCAGGTCGAGCCCTTTTACTCGATCATCGACTGTATCTCGGGCCGTCAAACAAATGACCGGTGTTCCAATACCCAGAGAGCGGAGTTCCCGTAATACGGTAAAGCCATCCTTGCCGGGTAACATCAGGTCCAGAACGATTAAATCGTAGTTGTTGCCGGCCGCGAGTCGTGCTCCATCCGGGCCGTTGTCGGCCACGTCTACCGTATACGATGCTTCCCGCAATCCTTTTTTGAGGAAAGCCGCTACACCCGGTTCATCCTCGATAACAAGAACGGACATAATTCATCTCCCTCATCCAGGTTCCGCAAGTGACACCTGGAAGGTAACAGGCAACAAAAAAGTCTACATCTGCGGGTTGAGTCTCGCAACAGGATACTTGGGCACAATATAGAGCGGATTTACGGCATGATACATAGAGTCGGACCGATTATGACAGGATTGTAATCTTTCTGTCACCGTTTTGTTATCCCTGTCCCCATACAATACCGCTCAACAATCGGCGACGGTTTGACGGTTTATCGCGTGGTGCGGAATTCACTATTGGGTGATCATTAATACGGATAAGCCGAAAAACGTGGAACTACTGCTACGCATCGATCAGAAACGAGGTATCAAGTGGAAAACACTCAACGGGCAATTAACTGCTCGTGTAATATCTCCCAAGATATGATGGTTCCCGCTGCTATACAATGGCGGGAAACGGGAGTGCTGGTTTTAGCTGCTTTTGCGCTGGTTACCTGTTTCGTCGGAATCCAAAGCGGGCCTGCATTGGGCGATCACGAGTGTATTAATGCCCTTGCCGCCCGAAACATCGTTGAAACCGGCAATTGGCTTATACCGCATGTCAGCGAAATTCCGCGGATACGCAAACCCCCTCTGGGTATCTGGCTGATAGCCGCTGCCTCTTATGTCGTGGACGGACCGTCCGTGTCTCCGCCAGTTTCAGATTACGCAGCGCGATTGCCGTCCGCCATTGCTGCCTGGGGAACGGTGATGCTTATATACTGGCTGGGCAGGCTGATGTACGGCTATCGAACAGGTTTGATCACCGGTTTTATCGCCGCCGGGTGCGTTGGGATACTTGTTTACGCGCGTAACGCTCAAGTCGACATGGTTCTTACCTTTTTCACTACCCTTTCTTTTGCCTGTTTCTGGCGTGGGGTTATCCATCAGAGCCCCAGCCGCTGGTATATTGCCGGATTTTACATATCCTTCGCCCTGGCGATGATGGCCAAAGCGCCTCTACCGTTAGTTACCGTCGGTTTAACTCTTGCTCTTTACTGGTTTGTTGCGATTCCGGCTTCAATGACTGCAGAGAAACGACGCACGGCGCCGAATGCCGTCCTGCTCACTTTCCTTGATTCGGCCAGGTCACAGTTGAAACAGTTGCACTGTCTATGGTTAATACCCGGTATCTGTCTGTTTCTTCTGATAGCCGGAGTTTGGCCCGTACTTGTGTATGTAAATTTTCCCGGTGTTCTGGATCTGTGGAGAGCTGAATATCTCGACCGGTTTACCGGTGAGATGTGCGATAAGAGCCAGCCATTACTTTATTATCTGCCGATCCTCTTCGGTATGACCGCTCCCTTTTTTCTTTCTCTTCCCGAAGCGTTGGCCGCTCCGTTTTTAAAGCGGTATGGCAGTTCCAGAAGCGGATTGGTATTGGCTTTTACCTGGGCGCTCGTGGGTACGTGTTTTCTGAGTGCTTCCGAATTCAAAAGACCACATTACGTCATTTCCGTTCTTCCGGCCTGCTGCCTTTTACTGGGACCGGTTATCGATCGCGTGTTTTTCGGAGCATTCGCCGTAACCCGCAGCAGTGTCCGAATGACCTGTGTTTTTATTCCGGTGTTACTCCTGTCCGGCGCAATTGCTGGTGGTTTTGTTCTAAGCAGGCATTACCCGAGCCTGTTGCGTGTCTATATACCGTCAGCCGCCGTGGCGGTTACTTTGTGGATAACGGCGTGTTACTCTTTTTTCCGTAATCGGCGAGGTTTATCGTTTGCCAAGCTGAATCTGGGGGTGTTGGTATTGATCTTCGCGATATGGCCCGGTACCGACCGTGTAATAAAGATGAACCAGGAATCAACTGCACTGGCGGAGATGCTCAGGGCGAACAACGTGCGCGCTAACGACATGATCTTCTGGGTGGACGGCCGCCCGGACTCGTCCATCGAATTTTATTCCGAATTTCACATTCGCCGGTTGATTAATGAAATAGAAATTACCCAATTTCGAGATCATCGTAAAATGTTGTCGGAGGAATTATACCGGGAATATACAAAACGCATTCGTTGTCAGCTTACCGCGTCAGAACCGGTTTACCTGGTCCTTTCTTCTCTGTATCTCGACATGATCCGTGATAATACGGATCTTGATCCGGTCGTATTATTCAAACTTCAGGGGTTTCGCAAGGATGCGGAAGATGATCTCGTCGTGATAACCGGAACGAAACGCATACCATTTGATGAAAATCCAAAAGTTGCCACTTTGTCGAGGTGACAGGTTATGCGTAGAAATTGTATTGATGAATCCCAACAGGTGATCGCGAATCGCATACTGTTGAGTTGAGTAGTTAAGGAGGTTTGAAATTGAAAAGCCTGTTCGATGGAACTGACTGGCATGATTGGCCTGAAAGGCATGCCGATCTTTTTAAGGTCATCGTTGTGCTGAAGAAAACGCGAACAAAAGCCGCCATTGCCGTTGGAGGTTGGTGCATAGTCGAAGGTTTGCTATTTAGTGAAGCACCATTCGATGTTTTGCGGCCCAATTTCTACGTGGTCATGGGGCTGCTGCTTGTTATGGCCGGTATTACGTTGCGACTGGCCGCTTACGGGAATCTCCGGAAGAAGGAGGCTTTATCTACCACAGGAGTTTATTCCATATGCCGTCATCCTTTGTATCTCGGCTCGATATTACTTACGTTCGGTTTTTGCGTATTGCTCAATGATTTTGACAATTACCTGTTTGCAACCGCCTACTTCGCCTTGTTTTATCCATTGACAATAGCCTGGGAAGAGGTGCGGTTGGCTGAACGATATCAGCATGATTATGTTTTGTATGCCCGCAGGACACCGCTGATAATCCCCAGTGGTCGTTTTCTGGCCGGCAACTTTGGCTGGCGGGCTGCTATGCGAAGCGGCGGTCTCACTCTATTGTTGGTGATTTTTGTATCTCTGGTGGGGATTGAGATGATGGCCAGAATGATGCCACCTGGATATTAATGATCGGGATGCCGGTTTGTGCGATCGCACTTTTTAACAGGAGGTGTTCGGCTGGCGAATCAGACGGATCCTGTTCTGCGGTTGGTTTTCCCCGAGTTATGACTCGGCGAGCAGTTTTGCTTCGCCTTTCTTGACTTTCTCGGCGAAGGTTTGAACTTCGGCGTAGAGGGCCTGGAGCATCTCCTGTTCCGGTACGGTGCGGATTTGCTCGCCCTGGACGCAGATTACGCCTTGGCCTTTTCCCGCAAAGATGGCTATGTCCGAGCCTTCCGCTTCGCCCGGACCGTTTACCACGCATCCCATGACCGCGACTTTCATGGGAACGTCGATGTCGGCCAGTTTTTCCCTGACCTGGTTGACGAGCTTGACCAGGTCCACCTCCAACCGGCCGCAGGTGGGGCAGGCTATCAGTTCCGGTTCCCGACGTTTGCGTAATCCCAGGCAGCAGAGAAGTTCCTTGGCGTCGTCCACTTCGTATGCCGGGTCGGAAGCGTATGAGATTCTAACCGTATCGCCGATCCCTTCGGCCAGCAGGGTGCCGATGGCGGCCACGCTTCTTATCCGTCCGGTTTCAGGAGGACCGGAATGGGTCACTCCCAGGTGCAGGGGATAGTCGTATTGCCTGCTGATTTCGCGGTAGGCGTCGATGCAGACCACGGGGTCGATACTTTTGGCGGCTATTACCACATCATGAAAATCGCATTCTTCAAAGATCCGCAGATACTCACGAAGTTTTTCCATCATGATGTTGATCATGTTATCGTGTCGATTGCCGGCGACAGCGGCCAACTCCGCAGCCCGCACCTGTTTGTCCTTACGTTCGATGATGGAGCCTTCGTTTACACCGACTCGAATAGGGATTTTTCTATCCTTGCAGGCGGCGATTATTTCGCATACCTGCTTTCTGTCCTGGATGTTGCCGGGGTTGAGGCGGATTTTGTGAACGCCGGCTTTGACCGCTTCCATAGCACGAGTGAAATGAAAATGAACATCAGCAACAACAGGTATTGGTGATTGCTTAATAATCTCTGCCAGGGCGTCGGTGTCGCTTTTCTGGGGTGTGGCGACTCGGACAACGTCGCAACCTCGTTGGGCAAGAGTGTTAATCTGGGTAACTGTGCTATCTACGTCTCGCGTATAACTATTTGTCATTGATTGGATTACAACAGGTGCGTCACCGCCGCAGGGGACGGTTCCAATCATTATTCTGCGTGTTTTTTTTCTGGCAATCATGTTTCCTTTCCGTTGTGGGATTACGAGTGATTTTAAAGTGTTTGCAAACTTGCTGTCAAACGAACAGGAATAGGAGTTGACGTATAGCCTGATGAGTGTTTAAGTAGCGCGCCTGGGAATGAATCGGGAGTTAGCCGATGAACTGAAAGGCGTGCTATACCAGGGAAATCGCGATGGCGGTCATAGCGGTTTATAACCTGGCGGCACATAAACAGAATACCATAACGGAGATGAGTTAATGGGTAATCTATACAGTAATGTGTGGAAGGCAGGCGTAGTTTCTACGGTCATGATGATGGCGGTAGGCTGCGGTGGGAGCAGTAAGAGCATTGTTACGATCAAGTATACGCTGGAGCCATCCAAAGGTCTCCCGCCGGGATTAACCCAGGTGGCGATCATGCCCGCGGAGCTGGGACCGGCTACCGATGCGAAGTGGTCGGACATGACCTCCGATATGCTGGCCGGTTTGATCGAGGATGCCCGGGATAATTACGGAACGCAGTTACGCGTGGCCGACCGGGTTGAGACTGCCAAAGTGTTCCAGGAATCGGATCTTGGCGCTGCCGGTTTGACCGGTGGCAGCGGAGGACAGCCGGCGAAGCTTCTTGGTGTGCAGGCGTTTATTGTGAGTAAGATCAATATCAAAACGTCGACCAAGAAGACCAAGAAGACGGTTATTTCCGGAATCAGTGGGCATGGTTGGAGTCATGGCGGCGGTGGATCGGCCCAAACGCGTGAAGCAGAAAAAACAACTCAGACCATAACGGCGCAGGCGAAATTCCAGTTGGTTGATGCCAAGACCGGTGAGTCGTGGACGATTCACGAGGATAAGGTGCAGTCAACAGAGGAAACCGATCCGGGATTTTTCATGGGAATCGGCGGTAATTCTGATCTTAGTCCCGAAGATAAGATCGCCGGTGTTCTAATCGAACGAGTTGCCCGTGAGTTCATCTCCAAGTTGATCCCTTGCGAGGTTTCGACCGAGGTGAAGGTGAAATCCAGCCATAATGAGGATTGCAAAAAGGCGGTAGATCTGCTGCGAGCGGATATGTACGAAGATGCCCTGGAAGCGTTTAAACGAGCTTTGGCGGAAGATTCCACCGATGACAAAGCTCTGTATGGCGCGGGGGTGGCCTGCGAAGCGCTTGGAAAATACGAAGAGGCGCTTAAATACTACCGTCGCGCTTGTGTAGAGGATGATGATACCCAATATATCAAGGCGAAGAATCGTCTGGATAAGGATATTCAGCGGATTAAGCAGTCGGCATAATCGGTTCAGAAGCAACAGGGGAGACCGGAGTGGCGTTGACCGCCCGGTTTCCCCTTCTGTCAATAAACGGGCTCTTGGATAGCGGTTGGCTGGGGTGAATTCGTGGAACGAACATCGAAAAAACGCGGATAGCACTAACCTGTCAGGGCTGGTGGTTGTCTAAAGCACGACGGCGGCGTTTTGGTAGTCGGTTTTCGATGACACGGTTGTTTGCGTTGAGCGCAGCGGCAAAGAGCCTTTCGTCGATTTGAAAGGAGACACGATGATTAATAGTCGAACAATGGCTGCAGGACTTGCCTGTATGGCGATGTTGCTCATGCCGGCGATGACAGCCATGGGGCAGGATGTGGACACGGCCAAGAACAAGTTGTTAGCCAAACGGGCGGCAGAGGCCGACGCCTATCGGAAAATCGCCGAAACCATCAAGGGATTGCACATTACCTCTGATACTCTGGTACGCGATTTTGTTACCGAAAGCGATGTAATCAAGTCTGAACTGGACACGTTCATCAAGGGCGTGCGCTTGGGATCTCCGAAATGGTACGAGGATCTGAGTTGCGAGGTACCGGCCGAGGTAACCGTGGCCAAACTGATTACCCAACTCAAGGAAATTCATAGCCGCCACTATAACGGCAGCGCGATCAAGGCTACCGATTTCGAAAACATGAAGCAGTTTATCAAGAAGGATATCATTAAGGTGGTGGGTATGGGTGCTCCGCGTCCGGATCTGCCTCCGGATCTCCCGGAAGGTGTGGAAGAAGTGATAACGACCATACCGGGTCTTCCGCCGACGCCGCCGATTCCGGAATTGTGGATCAAGATAGGTCCGCAGGCGCGGATGATGGCCAAGAGGGCGGCGGAGATGGATGCCCAGCGCCGTTTGCTGGAAAGGATTAAGGGATTGCGGATTACCAGTGATACGCTGGTAAAGGATTTCGTGACCGAGTGGGATGAAATTCAGGCGGAGACCCGCGGGTACCTGGTCGGTGCGCATGAGGTTAAAACTTATTATCACCATGACGAGCCGATCGTCGAGGTGACTTATGCGATTCCGGTCGAATCTGTAATAACCACGATTAAAGAGCTTCACACGCGTCACTATAAGGGGAGTTCCGTAAAGGCTACCGATATTGTCAATGTCAAGCAGCGTTTGAAACACGATGAATTCGAAGCTACGGGAATGGGCGTTCCCCCGAAGAAGTTCCTGCAACTCGCGTCGACGGTCACCAGTATGGCTATTCCCGATTGGGCGTCTGATCGGATAAGTGCGACCGGGCAGGGGACGGATCCGGCAATCGATACGCCGCAAGGGAAGTTGAAAGCGGCTCGGGCGGCGGAGTTGGCCGCCAAGAGAGCACTCGTAGAGCAGATTCAGGGCATGCAGATAAGCTCGAATACCCTGGTTCGCGATTTCGTTACCGAATACGACGAAATCGGTGCCCAGGTTGACGCGGTATTGATGGGTGCGGTGGTCGAAAACACCGAATGGCGAGAGGGGATGGCCGAGGTTACGGTCAGCGTTCCCGGCATGGAAGTGTGGGCGGTACTTGGTCCGCAGTTGACGATTATTCAGCGGGGCGGTTAACCGAGAGTGTTTATTCATCAGCTAGACGAGGGAATAAAGATCATGAAAAGGATTGTGGTTACACTGGCTTTCGTAGCGGCTTTGACGATAGCGCTGGGCGGTTGTGGCGACGATGTCAAAACCGTAAAGAAGAGCGAGCGGATAGAGGAGAGTCCCCCGCAGATGGTTTCTCCCGGCCAGGAAGTGGTTGAGTAATCGCCAGGCGACGGAAGTTTCTGTTTCGCTCGTATTTGAACCAGGTTAATATTAACGCAGAGAGCTGAAGGTCAGTTCTCTGCGTTTTTCTTTTGGTGACGGGGAGTTGCTGTTGTGTTGGTTACGGTATTGGCTGCGAGCCTGAGTGTTCTTGGTGTTGCGGCGGATGCAGAGTCCGCCGCCCGGTCCGACGGCTTGAGAAGGGTTATTGACGAAGTTGTCGAAAGCTGGGTTTCAGGTGGCGGGACCGTACGCAGCCATTTGGGTTTTAACGTAGACAATGAAATGCGGCTTCGTGACGCGGTCGCTTCATGTTGCCGTTATTTGAATTCACATGTAGACAGGAGAGGTTTTAGAAGGGTGACTGCCTGTCTGGACACCGACCAGTTGAAAAATACGTTAGCTGGTTCGCCTGAAGACAATGAGTTAACGGCGATTGTCGAGAAGTTGTGTCGGAGCCGGTTTGCCGCGGTGGGAATTGTTGGTGGCGATGGGGGAATTACGTCATGTTCGCATGGCTGGGAAAACGTGCTTCCGGCCGGTATGAAACTTGCGGAAAAAGCAGCCCGGGAGGATATGATGTTTCGGCTGCGTGCGAAGCTTCGAAACTGGTTGGGTAATATCCCAAACAGCGAAAATCGAATATCCGGGTTACTGGATCGGGTAATGGTGGGCGAGCCGCAATATCTGCCTGGACAGGTTTGTGTGGTTATGGGGAGAATCGAATTAGGCGGTGATGTTGAACCGGCGGTCATTGAATCCAGTGGGCACGGCATCCCGCCTGTAATGCATACCGTCAGGGCGGATCGACTGGTATCGAGAATAGCGGCGCCGGAGTGGGCGAACAGAACTTTAGTCGCTTACGGGCAGGGGACGGCCGGCGAGTCGGGAGTCGAAACAGATTCCGGTAGAAATGAGGGAGTTCAGGCGGCAGTAGTAGACGGGACTATTCAGCTTGCCCGGGAGATTGATCGGCTGTCGTTCGAGGGGGTTACGGGGTGGACATCGAACTTGAGCCTGAAGCGGTTTATCAACTTCTGCCGGGATGATGACGATGTGTGGGACGCTTATATTCGATCTGTCCGTCTTGTTGAGACCGGGTGGGATAAGGACGTCTGCCGGGTGACTCTGGAAATCGATCTGGACCGTTTGTGGGAGTTGGTCGCCGCACGTCTGGAGTGGTGGGACGTGGACGATTTTTCGGCCTTTAAAGCCGATAGGGGCCGTTGAAGCTGGAAGCAGTTCTTATTTTCGCTTTTTAAATCTCGAGCAGATGATAGCTGAGCGGGACGATTGTCCGGGCGGCGGCTGATATTGATTGGGGCATGTGCTTTTCAGCGTTTTGGCCTGGTCGATAAAGGGGCGGACTTGCGGGGACAATGCGGCGATGTTACTCTGAACCGCTTGCGATTTTTGAAAAGGATGAAAATGTAGAGGACCAATTCCAGGAACGACAAATGATAGATTACGATGCCATAAACCGTCACGCCAAAAAGTATGAAAAAACCATGGTCAAATTTCTTCGCGATCTTCTGGCGATACCCAGCGAGAGCGCCGAAGAGCGGGGAGTTATTCAGAGAATCAAGAAAGAGCTGGTAGCTACCAAGGCTTACGATTCCATTAAGATCGACAAAATGGGGAACCTGCACGCCAGGCTTGGTAAAGGGAAAAAGTTAATAGCTATCGACGCCCATGTGGATACGGTGGGCGTGGGGAAACGGGACGAATGGCAGCATGATCCTTATAAGGGGAAACTCACCAAGACGCACGTGTTTGGCCGGGGCGCGGGTGACCAGGAAGGGGCAATTCCTTCCATGGTTTATGCGGGAAAAATCATCAAAGACCTGGGTATGAAGTCGAAGGAGTGGTCGCTGCTTCTCACGTTTACGACAATGGAAGAGGACTGCGACGGATTGGCCTGGCAGTATATAGTCAACGAGGAGAAGGTTCGCCCCGATTGCGTAGTGGTGACCGATTCCACCAACTGCAATATTCTGCGCGGACACCGGGGGCGGATGGAAATAGGTGTCTGGACCAAGGGGCGAAGTTGTCACGGCAGCATGCCGGAAAAAGGCGATAACGCGGTCTACCGTATGGCGAGGATCGTGGGCGAGATCGAGAAGCTGAACGAGCGTCTTAAGGGGGACAAGTTCCTGGGCAAGGGGACGATTACGGTTTCCTATATAGATTGCGAAACCCCAAGTATGTGTGCCGTACCCGGCGGCGCGTTTATTCATCTCGATCGGCGATTGACGGTAGGAGATACGAAAGCCTCGGCCGTGAGAGAGGTCAAGGACGCGATAAAGCGTGCGGGAGAAAAGGCTACAGTCAAGGTGTTGAAGTATTCCCGCCCGAGTTACACGGGCCTGGTGTACGAGACGGAGAAGTACTTCCCGACCTGGTGTTTCGACGAGGACGCGCCACAGGTTAAAGCGGCGGTGAAGAGCTACAACGAGCTGTTTGGTAAAGCTCCGCTGGTTGACAGGTGGACGTTCAGCACGAACGCGGTTTCGATTGCCGGGATGTACGGTATCCCGTGTGTAGGTTTCGGACCGGCCCCCGAGGATGTGGCACATACGGTGAACGACTCCTGTCCGATCGACCACCTGGTCAAGTGTGCGGCGTTCTACGCGGCGTTTCCCACCGATTATTGCGGCATAGATGATCCAGGGATTTTGAAGAGTAAGTTGAAATTCCGCCGGAAGAAGGGGTAGGCGAGCCGGTTGGATCGGAAATAGAAACAAAACGAAAAAAAAGATTAGAAACCTATAATAAAAGTGAGTGAATGTGAGATGGACTTAAAAGGCAGAGACTATATCGAGACTCAGGATTTCTCCGCGGAAGAAATCAACTTTTTGTTGGAGAGGGCAGACGACCTGAAGGCTGCGTTTCATCGTGGTGAGCACAAGATTCTGTTGGCGCACCAGACGGTTTACCTGCTGTTTTTCGACAAATCCACGCGTACGCGAAACGCGTTTGAAGCCGGTGCGACGCAGTTGGGTGCTCATGCGCATTTTCTTGAGCCGAACATGATGCAGATTTCGCACGGTGAGACGGCCAAGGATACGGGAATTATCCTGGGGAATATGGGGCATGGAATCGCTATCCGGCATGATCTTATTCCGGAGGTCGGTAATGCCTACATGAGAGAAGTGGCCAAGTGGGCGGATATTCCGTTAATCAATATGCAGTGCGATATAGATCATCCAACCCAGACACTGGCCGACCTGATGACCATTCGCGAGCATTTCGGCAAGGAAAACGTCAATGGTAAGAAGATCGCGGTTACCTGGGCGTATTCACCGAGCTATGCCAAACCACTTTCGGTGCCGCAGGGTTTGATTACGCTGATGACGCGAATGGGGCTGGATGTAACGCTGGCGCTTCCGCCGGAGTATGGTCTGATGGATGCTCCGATGGCTGACGCGAGGAAGAACGCCGAGGAAGCGGGAGTGAAGTTTGAAGTTGTCGACAATATGGACGATGCTTTTGCGAACGCTGATATTGTATATCCCAAGAGCTGGGGAGCGTATGACCTGATGGTCCAGAAGCGCGACGCAAAGGACATGAAGGAGATTGACGCTATCGAGCAGGAGTGCTTGAAACTCAACGCGAAGTATACGGATTGGATTTGTGATGAGCGGCGGATGAAGCTGGCTAACAAGGATGCAATCTATATGCATTGTCTGCCGGCTGACCGCGGGGCGGAAGTTACCGACGAGGTTATTGATGGTCCGCAGTCGGTAGTATTCCAGGAGGCGGAAAACCGTTTGCATACTGCCAAGGCTATCATGTCTTGCACTATGCGGGAGCGACCGTTTTGAAACAGAGAAATGAATCGGCCGGTGGGCGCACTCGAAAGATCGTCGTAGCCCTTGGTGGAAACGCAATATCTTCCGGTGATGGTTCGGGGGACATTGCTTCGCAGTTTGCCCAATCTCGGGTGACTGCTAAATACATAGGTGATTTGCTGGCTGGAGGGCACCATCTTCTGCTCGTTCACGGTAACGGGCCTCAAGTGGGGATGGTGCTTCGCCGAGTCGAGCTTTCTCGCCATGAAGTTTACCCTATCGATCTCGGGCTGTGCGTGGCAGATACGCAGGCCGGTATGGGGTACATGATTTGCCAATGCGTGCGTAACGAAATGCTCAAGAGAGGGTCGCATGCCCGGGCTTGTACCATCATTACCACGGTAATGGTCGATCGTGAGGATGAAGCCTTTAAGAAACCGACCAAGCCGATCGGACAGTTCTACAAACAGGAAGATATCCAGGATCGTATCGACAATGAAGGGTGGCAGGTTGTTCATGTGCCCAACAAGGGCGTGCGTCGAGTAGTACCTTCACCCAAGCCGCAAAAGATCCACGAGTTGGAGCTTATCCATCAAATGTTTGATGAAGGGCGGATCGTGGTTTGCTGCGGTGGCGGTGGTATCCCGGTTGTAGAGACCGACGATGGTTTGCGCGAGGGCGTCGAGGCGGTGATCGACAAGGATTTAACGGCCTCTCTGCTGGCAATTGGTACTGACGCGGATACACTGGCAATCCTGACGGATGTGGACCAGGTTTGTCTTAATTATGGTAAACCTGATGAGAAACCGCTGGATGTCTTAACCGTGAGCCAGGCTAGAGAGTATCTGGCCGAGGGAGAGTTTCCGGCGGGCAGTATGGGGCCGAAGATACAGGCTTGTATCGATTACGTAGAGGGTTCCAACTGCCGCAACGCGGAAGCGTTGATAACGAGCATCAAGGGTTGCACAGATGCTCTTGCTGGTCGTACGGGAACCCGTATTGTCCAGGATTAGTGATAAACAGGTAAAACGTCCCCGCTTGAACCTGCGATATGTAGGGTCGGATGAGTAAGGGACGAGGTAAGGTTGGCCGCGATTATTTTCGTCGCGGCCAACCTTGAGTGAACAGTTGGATAAACCACCTGGCGATGATCGGCGCGATCATCGCGGTGATAGTGCAAACCTAACGACGTGAGATAAACCGCCATGAACTTAGATTTCTTGTATTCTTGTTCGAGGAACCTTGCTCTGGTCGCTGCACTGATGGTGTCTTGGGCGGGTTGTACAGAACCCGAGGCGACTATCGGGAAGGAGTCGCAGAAATTGGCAGAAACTAAATCCGAAACGAATCGCGTGTTGGATCGAAAGGAAGTCGCCGAGAAGGATAAATGGGCGGTCGAAGCGATCTTTCCAAATGTCGAAGCGTGGAATAAGGAATATGCTGAGGTAGAGAAGAAAGTTGAAGAACTCGCTTCTTTGAAGGGGACGCTGAGCAACGGCCCGGAAGCCTTACTTAAAGCTATGCAGTTAAGTGACGATACGGAAGCGCGGATTGATCGGGTTTATGTTTACACATCCTTGCGAGCTGATGAGGATACTTCGGTTGGTAAAAACCAGGGTTTAAAGCAGCGGTCAATGGCCCTGGCGGTAAAATACGGACGGGCGACAAGCTGGATGGAGCCGGAAATGACTTCCATTCCGTTTGAGACGATCAAGGAGTGGATGGCCGGTAACGAGGCACTCGCGGTTTACGCCCAGTCTTTTGACAATCTGTTCCGGCAGAAGAAGTATATCCTGTCCGAGCGTGAAGAGGAGTTGATGTCGCTGACCGGTCCCGTACGGCAGACCCCGTATACGGCGTACAACCTGCTGTCCAACGCTGATTTGAAATTCCCCACAATGGTCAATTCCAAGGGCGAAGAGGTCGAACTGAGTGATTCGGCGTTTTACCTGTTCATGCGTTCGACGAACCGGGAGGATCGACGAAAGGCCTACGAGGGAATCGTTGGTGCGTACAAGGGTGTGCGGAATACGGCGGCCATGCTGTTAAACGGTGCGGTGCAGAGTCACCTGTTATCGGTTCGGGCACGCGGTTATGACAGTTGCCTGCAGGCGGCTCTCGACGGCGGAAATATCCCGGTCGAGGTTTATAACACGCTGGTGAAAACCGTTAACGATAATCTCCCGCTTCTGCACCGTTACCAGGCGATCAGGAAAAAGGCGTTGAACCTGACCGATGGCGTTCGGGCGTATGACCTATTCGCTCCACTGGTAAGTGAGCAGAGTATCCATTACAGCTACGATGAAGGCGTGGCCATGATCACCGACGCCCTGCAGCCGCTGGGTAAAGAGTATATCGGTATCATGACCAAAGGTTTCAATTCCCGCTGGGTTGACGTTTACCCAACCAAGAACAAGCGAAGCGGGGCGTATTCCAGCGGTACCTATCTCACGCAGCCTTATATTCTGATGAACTACCACGGGACGTACGACAGTGTCTCCACGCTTGCTCACGAGATGGGGCACTCCATGCATTCGTACTTCTCCAGGGGTACTCAGCCTTATGTTTACAGTGATTACGATATTTTCTGTGCAGAGGTGGCTTCTACCTGTAACGAGATTATCCTGCAGCACTATGTATTGGAAAAAACTACAGACCCGATGAAGAAGCTGTATCTGCTCTGCGAGTTCCTTGAAGGTATCCGGGGTACGGTTTTCCGCCAGACAATGTTCAGCGAGTTTGAGCAGCGCATCCACGAGATGGCCGAGGCCGACGAGCCGCTGACTGCCGACGCCCTCAGTGCCGAGTACGGGAAAATTATGAAGAAGTACTACGGTCCGGATTACACCCACGATGAACTGGTGGACAGCTACTGGATCAGGATTCCGCACTTCTACTATAACTTCTACGTTTACAAATATTCGACCAGTTACTGTGCGGCCAGTGCCATAGCGGCGAAGGTGATGGCCGGTGAGCCCGGTGCGGTTGACGCCTATATGAAGTTCCTCAAGGGCGGCTGCAGCAAGTATCCGGTAGACCTGTTGAAGATAGCCGGTGTGGACA
Organism: Phycisphaerae bacterium; assembly: GCA_963667855.2. Taxonomy (GTDB): domain Bacteria; phylum Planctomycetota; class Phycisphaerae; order UBA1845; family UBA1845. The sequence continues at coordinate 76,408 of CAXXKI010000032.1, forward strand.
TGACCACGTCCAAGCCGATCGACGACGCCATGAAGCATTTTGAAGGTCTGCTCGACCAGACCGAGCAGCTTCTGGAGGAAATCGGCAAGTAATCGTTTTACGAATGGACAAGCGAATAGAGAATTATTAACGAGGGTTGCGAGCATTTGCTCGCAGCCCTGTTTTGTTGGATTTGGAAATAAGTTTCGATTTTTATTATAGAGTTGGTTGCGCATGAGTTGTTGCAGCGTCTAGAGGGGGGAATGGTTAGTCAGGAATTGGAGAATTCGTGATTACTGGTGGTGAAAGAGTCATTTCGTTGCTTAGTTCGCACGGGGAGCGGTTGTATCGGCTCCTGGTGAGGATGACGCTGTGCGAGCAGGTGGCCGAGGATCTTCTTCAAGATCTGTTGGTTAAGCTTTCTGCCGCGGATGGGTTTGTCGAGGCAGATCGGCCTTATGCATATGCCCGCCGGGCCGCGGTCAATCTTGCTTTCAGTTGGATTCGCGGTCGCAAGCGGGTGGTGAGTTTAGAGGCTGACGCCCAGGTTGCCGCCGATTCTCCGCCCTGGTTGAAACTGGTTGAGGCGGAAGAGATTCAGCTGTTACTCGATCATATGGAGAGCCTGGCCGACCGGGATCGAACGATTCTGGTTATGCGTTACTTCGACGAGGCGAGTTACACCGAGATCGGAGAAGCGGTGGGGCAGACGGCCCACCAGGTTCGTGGTTTGTGTCATAAAGCAATCAAGCGACTTCGTGCGGTTATGCACGATGCTGATGGTGAGAACCTTGCACAGCGAACGGAGGTGAAACCATGAACGGCAGAATTCCTGAAAGAAACGAAGCGGATCTTCTTAGAACGCTGCGAAGTGTACGCAAGATCAATCCTGATGATAGTGCAACGAATCGCGCGTTACAGCGAGCAGTGGGGACGATCCAAAACGATATGTTGAAAAAGTCTACAAGCTCCAGTTGGAAAGGTGTTTTCATGCGAAGTGGTATTGCAGCATCCATTCTGATTGTAACGGCCGCGGTCGTCTGGTTTGCGGCCAGTGGTCCTGAAGCGGTGGCTAACCCTACCTGGAATGATATTGCCCAGCAGTTTATTGGGTTTGATAGTGTGCATATATCCTTGATTGGTCATGAAGATAAAGAGCTGAATGGCCGGGGAGATATATGGATCAAATCGCCAGGTAGATTCCGCAGCGAGTTTTACGAGCCAGTTGACGGGAAGATAGTAAAAACGCAATGTGCAATTGGTTCATCTGACAAGACGGTGCGTTGGGACGAAAGGAGCAAGATCGGCGAGTATGGTTCTACCGACGATCCGGAGAAGGGAGTTCCCGTACTAATAAGAACGGTTGAAGCGTTCCTTTCTCTTAGATTGTTGGCCGATACTCCGGAAGCCGATGCCACTATCAACGGGGAGTTGGTAACGTTCGAGCCGTTGAACCGACCGCATCCCGAGGATACTACCCTTCGGGGATTCAAGCTGGTTCCCCGGGATGAATCCAGTAGTAAATCACTCGAATTCCTGCCGTCACTGGAATACTGGTTTTTAGGATCAAGCAATACTCTGTCGCGTCTGGTGATTAAGTCCAAGAACAACGACGGGAAGCAGGGGATGGAATTAGTTCTCGATTTCACTCCGGAAATCCCCGATGGCTGGTTCGAAGTACGGCTACCGGATTATTGTACGGATTATGGAGCGGGATTGGTTGGGAGATTGCCTGAAGATGTTCGCGAGGTTTACGACGAAGTTGTCGCTGCGAGAAAGCGGTTTGGAAACTATCGAGCGGTTATCTGGCGGGATGGTGTTGCGGGTTGGCCTACAAACCGGGAGGCTGCACTGGGAGAGAAGTGGCGATGTGACGAGATCGACTGGACGGTAATGCACTCCGCGGTTTATAGCGGTAATAATCCGCGAGGATTTACGAAGATCGGGCCACGGGCTGATTTCGAGCTGCTTTGGGAGCAGGTTACCCGCGATGATTACGAACTAAGTCGTAGCGCTATGACCTGGGAAGATAAGTTTGCCCTTGTTTATTATAAACTCAGTGGCCGGGGACCGCGATCTTCCGGGCAGCTTTGGGAGCGAATCGGTGCCGGTGCGTTTGAATGGCGAGATTTAAGTCGTGCGATCTGGTTTGTAGCCTGGCCTGAGTGGGTTAGTTGGGAAAATCTACATCATCACGGATGGGAATTCAACGAGCCGCTGCTTCAGTGGCGGCTTGAACCCACTGATTCTAAAGGTGCTGGATTGGTTGAGGTTGTAGCTGAAAGGAAAGAGGGGGAACTTAGATACCTTAAGTATACTTTCGATCCGCAAAAGGATTGGCTGTGTGTCAGACAAGAATACAGGGATGCCTGGGGCGACGATGCTGACGTGGTTACTATAGATGAGTTTGCTCAGACTTCTGACGGATTCTGGTACCCGAGGAGAGTGACGTGCAATGTGTCCGGCGGTCAGTCGAGTTTCGAATACGCTGTCAGTCGAAGTGATGTTGATGACGAATTCTTCGTATGGCCGGACTCCGTGCCGCAGCCGGTGGATGAGTTTGCGGAGATGGAGGCTCGGGCGCTTGCGTCGGACGACGGAAACGTGGATTTGCCGGATACGGCCAAAGGCAAGTATGTCCAGCGGCCTGCGCGGGGGCTTCCTCGCGGTTTCAGCGACAAAGAGAAGTCCACGGCTCACTGGGAAATGTTTCACAATATGGTGGCAATCGTCGCCACCTTAAACGACTATGCCTATAAACACGATTGGGAATTTCCGGGGAACCTTCAGGTCCTGGTGGACGAAGGGTATCTGGAGGCCGAGAGGCTGACTAATCCATTGCATCCGGAGGCGGATCCTCCGTTTGGATATATCAGGCCGCAGTTCCATCTTCCTAATCGTTCGGAAAGGATGGTTCTTTTCGAGCCATTTGATGAGTGGCCCGGCGTGGTAAGTGTCATGTTTGGTGATCACACCATGGAGAACATTCACGAAGAGGCGGAGTTTAAAAGGTTAATGCGAGAGGCCACTTCGCCGGAGCCGCCGAGCAGGCCGTATGATTCCGCGAAAGAGGTTAATAAGTAAGCCCGGTATTAGTCAGTTTATTGTACATTTCGGGGGGCGGGATGCCCGGCGGCTTCGCCGAGAGAGTTGAGAAAAGAAAGTTGAGAGTAGAGTACTTATTGGTTCTTATGGGATCGATATGTAAAGCGAAACCGGTGAGGTGTTGTTAACTGAACTGCAAGGCGGGCGGAGACGCCCGCCTCCGTTTGGGGTTTCAGGTAACGGTGTTCTTGCCGCTTTCTTTTGACTCGTATAGCGATTGGTCGGCTTTGGCCATTAGTGATGCGCCGTTGGTCACTCCGGGATCGTCCAGGGCGGCTATGCCGGCGCTGAGAGTTACCGGGGTCTGGAATTCCATTGTTGCAATCCGCTGGGCAAACATGCGTATGGTCCGTTCCGCGATATCCCGGGCCTGGTTTTTGGTGATCCCCACGAAAAGGACCATGAATTCATCGCCGCCATAGCGGATGCCCACATCGCTGTCACGCAAGGTGCTTCTTAACAGTTCGCCGATGAAACGGAGGATGTCGTCTCCTGCGGCGTGTCCCTCGGTATCGTTTAGGGGTTTGAAGTTGTCGACATCGAACATGGCCATAACCAGGCTGCCGCCGATTTCCTTTTGCTCTTCGTACAGATTTTCCAGGCGTTCTTCAATGAAGCGGCGGTTGGCCAGTCCGGTCAGAGGATCGATTTCCGCGTCCCGTTCCGCTCGGCGCAGGAGATGGCTGATATGTTTGGTTTCTTTGGCCACCATGTGTTCGAGCGATTCCTTCAGGTCTGCCACGTGTTGATGGGCGGCTTTGGTTTCAGCGTTAAGCTTATGGAAGATCCGATAGATAATGCCGAGCTCGTTAGTTTCTTCGAGGATCATGTGCCGGAAGATATCGGCGTGCTGAGTTCGAAGTTGGCTGCTCAAGTCGGCGATTGGTTCGACAACGTGTTTTCGCAAGTGCCATAGGGCAATCGCTATTATTGTGCTGATGACAAGAGCGGCCAGGATTGCTGACGAAATCTGGTATCCGCCCAAGGTGAGCGTAGGGGAGTGCAATTGAGAAAATACGCATATATACCCGAGGGGTAGAAGTTCCGACCCGCGGGCGATGGGGGCGATGGCCGCCACGCAATTGTCCATCGTTGGGTTATTTTCCATATCAAGCAGATAGGCGTCTCTCCGTGATCCGGGAGGCTGTACGTATTTCTGGACGTTTACGGAAGCGGGCCAGGAGAGAAGGATGGTGCCGTGGGGATCGATCATGGCCGTGGCGATCGTATCGGTCCTACGCATCATTGCCTGAGACCACTCTCTGAACGTAGTTTCCGTTTTTTTGTACTGCTCTTTGGGAATTAAACGGATACTGGAGCTGTTATGCAGGAACTCCGACGCCGCGGAATCGGTGAAAAAGCCGCTGCCCAATTGAGCTTGATGCAGGATCTCCGCGCGTGCGGCCTGTCGTCGCTCGTTTTTGGTAGTGACCAGGATGAGCAAGATGGCGATGCCGATAGTCGAGATTCCCACGCAAAGCAGCGTCTTTTTGAGTGAGCTTGAAAGGGGAGGCCGGGGAGTAAGGAATTCTTTTTCCATTTTGGGCTGTTGTTGATTTTTCATGTCAAGATAAAGTCCGGTTCGTTTTCCGTTCACTTAAGTATCGGAAATGGTAGTCGCAGGCCCCATTTAAAAACCCCCGGGAATGATGTAACATATTAGGCCGTAAGCGGTTATACTTTCTCCGGAGATACGGTTGGGTACGTCCCATAAGGGATGTATGATTCCCGGAGAGTTTTGGTAATTAAGTCCTCAAAGCAGGATAGTGGTTGAAGTTGGAGATGGTGAGATGTCGGCTTTGGTATGTATGAAACTGATGGCAGTTCTGGTTATGGCGGCTAGCGGTCAAACCGCGCCGCTTGTTTATTCTAATAATAGTAACACGGACAAAGACGGGCCAATGCTCTATATCGCCGAACGATTCGTTGACGTTGGTGATGTGAGAGAAGGTAAAGTGGCCGAGGCGACCTATGTAATCGAAAATCGGGGCACGAGAGATTTAGTTATTGAATCGGTTCAGGCCTCTTGCGGTTGTACGACGGTCAAGCTCACCGAAGAAGAGAAAGTTATCAAGCCGGGAAGTAATAGGAAACTGGTCGCTCGTTTTGACAGCACGGGCCGGCTTGGGCGGCAGCGGAAAACGATTGTTGTAAAGTCCAACGATCCGCTGGAACCTCAGGTCAATCTTACTCTACTTGCCAACGTGGAGACCATATTTAAGGTCTTGCCTAATCCGCAGTTGCTGTTGCGTTCAGCTCGTAGAGGTATGGAGCTTCCCTATCTGGAGGTATTCCCGGCGATTGACGGAGCCAGCTTGGATAAACTTGAAGTTGAAGTTTCGGACGGATTGCTTGAATACAAGAGGGAACCGACTCAAGACAAGGATGGAACGCCTGGTGTCCGTCTTACGTTTACCGTACCGGCGGAAGTAGAATTGGGTGTTATTAACGGAGTGATTACACTGAAAGGGGAAGTGGGCGGCGAGAAGGCATCGATGCCTGTACGTGTAACCGGTCATGTTGTTGGTGATCTCGTGGCACGTCCCGCAGTACTTCAATCCTTGGACATTACTCCCCGAGGGCGGGGGTTTGCGCCTATAACGATAGCGGCAACTAATGACAAACCGTTTGAAATTCTTTCCATAGATGCCGGCGAATTCATCGATGTTGAGTATGGGCCCCGCAAGCAGGGTAAAGATTGGTTTGTGAAAACAAAGTTAAGAGATAACGCTCCGGATGGTCCGCTGGCATTGGCAATAATGATACGGACTAATAATAGCGGACAACCGTTATTGAGAATACCGGTGTTTGTTAATGTGAGGTCGAGGGTGGAGTCCGATCCTGAACTTGTATTGCTTGGCGATAAAAAGGGGGCTTCCACAAGACGCGTTCGGATTCAGAGTTCGCTGGTGGATAAACTTGAAATATTCAATATATCCTGCGACCATCCCGGAATTCGTGTAAATATCGCTAATGAGCGAACGTATGTCGGTGACGTGAGATCTCTGCTGGTTATACTGCAGGAGACGGCGCCGCGAGACAAGCCGTTTAAAGCAACGGTTACTTTTAAAACGAATGTGCCGGGAGTTGAGGAGTTTCGTATTCCAGTGGAATTCATTCCAGGTGAAAAGGAATAAACCAACCGGCTTTCGTTGCTTTTAAGAAAAAGGCTGATAGAGAAAAGATAACAGGAAAGGATGAGATAGTGGCCGATACGGATAAAAACAGCGAGATGCCACAGAAGAAGGAAGAGGTGGATGGCAATATGTCGAGTTTGAACTGGGCTGATCCGGACATACCGGCCGGTGATGCGCCGCCGATGCCTGCCTGGCCACTCGTGGTTGCGGTTCTGGCGTTTACTTCCTGGCTGGTGTTTTTGGTTGTGATGGCTTACGTTCGCGTGAGTACGACTCCCTTTTAAAGAATACGGAATAGCGAATTTCGCTAATGCCCGCTGAAGAGTTCATGCCACTTAAAGCAAGCCCAGTATTCCAGGCCAACCTGCAGGCTCTTTCCCACCGCCAGCCCGATCTGTGTGCGAGGCTGGTAAAGGTTGAGTTGCCGCGACTCGCACAGGTGACGACCGGTCGTGATGGGAAAAACGTTATTTGCCTGGGTGCAGCGGATGGTCGGATTGTCTGGCTCGGCGGTTCGAGCATGCCCAGTGTCAGTGTTCCATCGGCTTTTACCAAGTTTGCCGATCGGGGAGTGAGCGTGGCGTTGCCCGGGGTTGGCTGTGGACATGAGGCGGGTTACCTGGCAAATCGCCTGTCGATGCACAGTGCGGTATTCGTCTGCGAGAGGGATCCTGTTAAGCTCGGGCTGATGCTGGCTGTTGCGGAGGTGTCTGAGGATATCTCACGCGGCAGGATGGTGTTTCTCTGCGGTGAGCTTGAGACCGAGCTGTACGAATTCATGAGGAAAAATTCGGGGTATGGTTTTCCAGGGCAGCTTCACCCTATTGGGGATTTGAGTGATCAGGTCATAGCGGAGCTGACGGGGGTTCTGGAGAGAGTCAGCGGCAAGGTTGAGGTATTCCATAACCAGAGAGTCAAGGAGATTGCCGACGAGTTGAGCGGCTGGAAGCCAGGCCGGGGAACCGAAAAGCCACGGGTGGCGGTTTTATCCATAGACGTCGTTGGGGGAGCTGTTCAGTATGCCGCCCATCTTCAAGCGGCAATGAGAAATCTGGGGTGGGCAGGTGCCGAGTGTGTGCCGTCGTTGCCGGATAAATGCAGTTGGGTGTCCCGGCTTGAGTTGGTACGGGAGCATAAGCCGGGCATGGTGTTTTTTATTAACTGTACCCCTGGAAAGCTGGCGGAACTGTTACCGCGGGATATTAAGGTGGCCTGTTGGTTCCTGGAGACTGCTTCGGCGTCACCAACGGCGATGATTGGGATTGACACGTGTGAACACGTGGTGGCCGGTTCTCGCCGGGGCGGCGAAGTGTTGAAATCCCAGGGTGCCCGCAAAGATTCGTTAACCATTCTGGAATCCGGAGTTGACGAGACGGTATTTCGGCCAACGGAGTCGGCTGATTGCGATCGGAAAAGGTTTGATTGCGATATTGCCGTATTATGCGATGTTCAGGATATTTCGCTTAAGGGCTCCAATATCGGGTTGGAAAGCCATGAAAGATTATGGGCCAGGATGGAGAGCCTGCTGGAGAAAACCTTCGCTGAGCAAAATAGAGTGGATCTGGCTGACCTTCTGCGAAAAGCGGAAAAAGAGGCGGCCGCGCCTCTTGCGGATGATGATTGGCGTAAAGAGTTTACTTCCCTGGTGGCGGGGCGGCTGGTAAAGACACTGGCCGGTCGCACAGCGGTCCGGCATTTGCTGGGCAATCCTCGGCTTGGAGTGTGGGGCAGTAACTGGAACCTGCATTCGGAGGTCAAGGCCGTGTGCCGAGGTCGTATACCGGGGGCAAAACAGCGGAACGAATTATATAATTCGTGCCGGATTGTGGTTATACCATATTGGGACGCTCAGGCAGTCTGTTTCATTCGCGAGATTCTGGCGGCCGGGTGTTGCCCGCTGGCGGCGAAGGCTGGAAAAAACGATTATGCCGACTATCCTCAGACCGGCGAGTTGCTCTCCCGCGTGCCGAGTTATTCCGGTTGTCGCGAACTGGCGGACAAGGCGGCGGAACTGCTTGGCAGCAGGGAAAACAGAAGTGCTATCGTAGATCCACTGCGCAGGGAGCTGCTGGCTGAGCACACGGTAAGCCGGCGATTAATTGCCCTTAAGGATATTCTCCAGGGATAAAGCAATATTGCAGAAACCAGCTTACGGTCCGTCGAATAACTCCTGGAATACCGCATAGTCGAACATGTCCACGTCGTTATCGCCGTCGAAGTCGAATGTTTTTCGGCATTGCGGAGAAGGTGGAATCCAGTTCACGCCCTCCTTAGGCCCGCTGCTGTCGATACATTCGGCGAACCAGGTATAGTCGTCGAGATCGACAATATCATCACCGGTATAGTCGCCGGGTACGGTTCCCAGGGCGCAACCATCGCTACAGAATGAACCGTTGCCCTGGTAAATACCACCGAATCCTTCGCAACTGATTTGGGCAAAGGAATTACTGCATCCGCCGGTCGGAGTACAGCATGCGCCGACAAGCGGACAACCATTGGAGTCTACAGTTACTTCTGCCGGTGTGTCTGGGCAAAGGTCAATACAGTCGGGCACAGTGTCTCCGTCAGTATAAATTTCCTGCTTGCCGCAACCGCATTCGCCAGCAGAATCTGTTTTCAGCGGATCAAATGGACATACGTCGTCGCAATCGGTGAAAGTGTCGCCATCACTATCAGTACCACAGTGTGTACCGCTACCAAGGTAGGCTCCTCCAAAGAACTCGCAGGTCGGCTGGTCCTGGATTTCGCATGGTTTGGTTTCGAAACAGCAACCTCCTTTAGCTATTGAGCATCCGTTGTCTGCGACAGCGTCGCCCGGTGTGGTACCAGGGCATTCATCGCAGGGATTGATTATACCATCATTATCATCGTCGTCCTGACAATCGTCCGGCATGAGGTTTCCGTCGCAATCGGCTGCTGTACCGATCGGGTATACATCACATTCATCAGGTAGGTTATTGGTGTTACAATCTGTACTGGTTGCGTAAGAAATATCGCAGTCATCAGGGATTCCGTTCGTGTTGCAATCGTTGCCTGTTTCGCACTCGTCGGGAATGCTGTTACTGTTGCAATCGTTACTTGTGGCACCGGGTAGAATGTCGCATTCATCAGGGATCTGGTTTTCGTTGCAGTCATCTCCCAATTCACATTCATCGGGAATGCTGTTGGTGTTGCAGTCTTGGCTGGTTGCTCCGGATATATCGCACTCGTCGGGGACAGAGTTGGTGTTGCAGTCATTCTCTAATTCGCATTCGTCTGGTATTCCGCTATCGTTACAGTCAAGGCTCGTGCCGCCGGAGATATCCTGTTCATCGGGATAGCCATTGTAATTGCAGTCTTCACATTCGTCGGGAATATAATTGCCGTTTACATCGCTGCTCTGTCCGCAACCGAGGAAATCACATTCTCCCTCGCAATCTATGTCACATTCGTCGGGAATACCATTAGTATTGCAGTCTTCGCAAATGTCGATTATCCCGTTTTCGTTTTCATCTGTGCTAAGTCCGCAACCAGGTTGATCGCAGGCACCATCAGCATGTTCGCAATTGATGTCGCATTGATCGGGTAAGCCATTGTTATCACAGTCTTCGCAATCGTCCGGCACGGAATTGGTGTTAATATCAAGACTGGAAAAGTTGGCTATGTCACACGAATCAAGGACACCGTTTTCGTTGCAGTCGCTGCTGGTGTCGTAGCTCATGGTTACGGTTATGTAAGACCCTCCACTGCACACATCCTGTACGGAAGCGGAAGGTGTCATGCTTATAATCGCGTTTGCTTTATTGGTTAATGCGTTGAACGACGACGCGTTAATGGAGATTTGGGCTTCGTTAATTGCGGGGCAATCAACGCCGGTGGTTTTTAAGATAGCCTCGGCAGTGTATCCATTCAGGGCGATGGTTATTTTCTTCGCGCTATTGCCGAGATCTCCTACTGCGGAAAAACTTAAGATCACGTCGTTTAAGGCGGGCTGTGGAGAAAAGAACGTATAAGTCTGCGCTGATCCGCTGTATAGCGGGGATAGTCTTGGCGAAGATTGAGTAAAGGTAAACCTCGGTTCGCATACGTCAGGTGTTCCGTTAGTGTTGCAGTCGCTTTTGCATTCATCAGGTATTCCCGAATAGTCGCAATCTGTGCTTGTTCCCCAACTTATATCGCAACTATCTGGAACTCCATTGTCGTTACAGTCAGGGTCGCAGGAATCAGTACAGAAGAAGGGGCCGCCTGGTGCAGTACTGGTTGTTACTATCTCGCATTCGTCCGGTTGGTTGTTGTCGTTGCAGTCGTTACTGCTTTCGTCGTTGATGTCGCAGGCGTCAACTATTCCATTGCTGTTGCAGTCTCGCGATGATAATTCGCATTCGTCCAAAACGCCGTTAATGTCGCAGTCGGTTGCGGAGCCTTCAATTACTTCAATCGGGTCGGGAATGCCGTTGGAATTGCAGTCTGCCTGATGTTCGTATGCTCCCATATCAACAATCGGAGCTGTTCCTGTACCGGTGTCGGGGATATTTAGAGCGTCCAAAAATCGTGTAAACCCACTTACGTCGGTTTTGGGGATATCTATTTCCAGATTCGGGTTGTTGTTTCCGGCGTCTATACAGGGAGAAATCGGCGATAGGCCAAAATCGTCATTGCCCGCGTCGTTGAACAAAGGGTTGTCGTCGATATTGTGGTTGGTTGTGCCTCCAAAGGGGATGGAAGCATCGTTCGGGTTTTCGTCCTGTATGCAGGAATAGCTTACGGTAGCTGTCCCGTCACCTTCGTTGATCTGGGCGGAAGCATCGGTTCCGTTGGAATCGATATTCCCCCAGACGATCGTGTTTACGAGGGTGACATTAGCCCTGACTAACAGGCCGATTCCTCCTCCGGATAGAGTTGATGAATTACCGTAAACCGTGCAGTTGATCAGGGTTGCTTCCGTGGTGCTATGTTGGCAACAGATGGCTCCACCGTTTTCGGTGACATTATTATTATGGAAAACGCAATTGACGAACGTTGGTGTACTTCCTGCGGTCGAGTAGACAGCTCCGCCTCTCGATACGGCCGAGTTTCCGGAAAAGACCGAATTGGTTATAGTAGGGGAGGAGTTGTCGTAACAGTACATTACTGCTCCCCAGTCTCCGGTATTGTCTTTGAAGGTGCATTTGTTGAAGGTTGGGTTGGCCCGGTAGGCGAAAACGCCTCCTGTGTGACTGTAACAATCTCTTATCTTGCATTGGTTGATACGGGGATGCGACTGGTAGAGGTAAAGGGCAGCTCCCCTTTCCTTGTCTTCGTCTTCACCAATCTCGTTAGGACCGTTTGCGTTTCCTCGGGTGATTACAAACCCGTCGAGTATCGCTGTTTCGTCTACATTATCAGTGCGAACGATGCAATAGCTGTTTTCATCGTTGTTGTTCAAACCATTATCGTCGCCGTTCAAGTCTCCAGACAGTATGGTGATATTGCTTGAAGGATCTCGGGTTTCGCGAGTGTCTTCATTGCCTGAAAATCCTCCATACAAAGCCATGTTATTGTATAGGTGAAAACTGGCTTCGCGTTCTCCGGCAGGTGGGGCGGGAGTGTAAGTTCCATCGGCTACCCAGATCTCCTGGGTGATGCAGATAGCTTCGGCCGCGGTTATTGCGGTCTGCAGATCCGTATATGCGTTTTCCCAACTGGTACCGTCGTTTCCTCCGCCCGTAGCTTCATGATCAACGTAGATAGTCAGCGACTCGCATATGTCTAAAATGCCGTTGGTGTTACAGTCTTCTGTCGATTCGCAATCGTCCGGTATCTGGTTGTCGTTACAGTCGTTACTCGTACCGCCATCGATGTCGCAATCGTCTGGAATACCGTTTGTATTGCAATCTGTGCTTGTTGCGCCGGCGATGTCGCATTCGTCGAGAATACCGTTGCCGTTGCAGTCGTTATTTACGCCAGATCCGGCGATTACCACGATATTGTCGATTTGCCACCCGAGCAGGTCGTTCCTATCATCGTCTCCGCTATCGAAATGCCAGGCTATAGTGACGGTTTCGCCTGTGTAGGAACCTAGATCGATTTTTCTAGTTTCCCATACTCCGATTGGACTTATCGCGCTTATGTCGTCAACCAGTTCGCCGTTTACCGATACCCAAGCGGCATCAAGTCCGTTTGTTGAGGTTCCCCCTTCTCCGTTGTAGACGGAACAAAAACTCAGTGATGCTCCAGAGGCCGTGCCCGGGATAGATATTTCCGGAGAAGATAGTACGCCTGTTACTACCGAGTCCGTGTCAAAGTCGCAACTGCCATCCTGGCCGAAGTAAGCCCAGTGTGTGGGGCTACAGGGATCGGACTGGGGACAGGCGTCGGTGGAATGCCACAAACCGTTTTTTGACCAGGTATGTGGAATCCCTTCTTCAAAATCAAGCTCCAACAATACGACGTCGTTGTCCATTTCACAATCATCGGGAATACCATTGCTGTTACAATCCATGGCCGAACCGGCCGTTATCTCACAGGCATCTCCGATTCCGTTATTATTACAGTCTTCGCATTCATCAGGTATGCCGTTGTCATCGCAATCAACGCTGGCACCGGAGGAAATGTCGCAGGAATCAGCGATACCGTTGGAGTTGCAGTCCGGTTCGCAATCATCGGGGATTCCGTTGGTGTTACAATCGTCCTGCGTTCCACATCTTGGCGATGGATAATCATGTGCGCAGCCGTTAAGGGTTATTGGGTTTTCTTTGGTACAGGAAATATCGCACACATCCGGAATACCGTTGTCGTTGCAGTCGAAAGAGGTTGATCCGTAAAGATACGCCGCGCCTGCGGTGCCCAGGGCCTCTGGGGCTCCGATTAAGGTCCAGCTGTCGCACAAGGCGATCGAACTGCCGAACCGGTCACCGGCCGTCGCATCGTCGGCAACCAGGCTGTACGTTTCAACCCACTGGCTGCCGATGTTGGAAAATACGTATGCTGTTCCGGTATCGCTACCCTGGCCCGGAGCGCCGCCCACTATGCGGTCGTCATAGATTTCCACTGCGGCACCGAGTTCATCGCCGGTTGCGCTGGAAGTGGAAGTGAGGGTGTCTACCAGGCTCCAGGTTGTGTCGGTGCGTTTGAATACGAATAGTGCGCCGGTTTCATCGTTGCGTCCGGGTGCTCCAACTACTGCGTAATCTCCGTAGATGGAAACCGATTTGCCGAAATTGTCACCGGCCACACCTGCGCTGTCGGTAATCTTCTGTTGGTGATTCCAATTGGTCCCGCTTCGTATGAAGATGTGGGCTGATCCTTTTAAGTTGTCATCTCGGCAGGCTCCGACGATAACATAGTTGCCGCTGATTGAGGCGGAAATCCCAAATTCGTCGAGAGCGGCCGGGTCGGACGCGTGCAACTGCTTCTGCCTGATCCAGGTTCCGTTTTCCAGGTGAAAAATGTATGCGGAACCGGAATAGTTATAACCGTCATCATCGCCGGGAACGGTTATTACCGCATAATCACCGTCCATGTCTATGGCCCTGGAGAATGCGTCGTAGGCTGTCGGGTTTTCTTCGGTTAACTGAGCCACTTCAACCCAGGTGCTGGCATCGCGATTGAAAACATGTCCCAGCCCCGCGTACAGGCCTCCGTTACCGTCATGGGGAGCACCAATCATGAGTACGTCACCGCTGACCGCTATTGAACTGCCGAACTGGTCTCCGGTTTGAGGATCTCCGGATACCAGGGTGGGCCTGGTATCCCAACTGCCATTGTTGCAGGCAAAGGCGTAAACCAAACCGGGAAATACCGTTTCGTAAGCGTCCCCGCGGGCTCCGACGAATGCCTCCGTTTCGGTTATCTCAACCGCCCAGCCGAATTCATCCCCGTTATCGGGATTATCCGTAATCAGCTTGGCCAGTTGTGCTTGCGGGGCGGCGAACAGGGGGCTGGCAATACACAATGTCAGGAGAATTACCGAAAGTTTTACGGGCATTAAGCTGGCGAGTCGCATAATTTGACCTTTACTTCGAGCTGAAACAGCCAGTGGCTGATAAAAACAGGCTTCCCTGTGTTAATAGCGCATATACATGAATGATATCGGACCAAGACTGCCTGGGGCTTGAATGTGCAATGCGGGAAAAATGTCGAACTTTTCAATATCGGTGGGGGATTTCCGGGAAAGCGGTCGGAAGTGACGAATATAACGATTATACCGAATAATTGTAAGGGATCAGGGGAGCTTAAAAAGCGGCCAATTATCGGTATCCGAAAGATACGCTCAAATCGGGGATAATTGGCCGGGGACTACGGAGATAGCTGGGCTGAAACCGGTGTTTAGACGATTGGTTTCATGACGCCTGTATACCTGGTGTTTACCTCCGCGGTTAGCAACCTTGCTGGTTCGTATAGGTGGGCTGCGCGAGGCTGGTATCAGGTTGATCCGGACGCATTACTGGAAAACTTCATTCGGATTAGTCGGGGATAAAAAGTTCCGTGATTAGATCGCTGATATTTATACTATTTACACTTTTAATTCTTGGGACAAGCCTTTCTCTGGCCCAAACCAATGGGGAATCTCCTGTTCTACGTCTCAAAACAGGGGATACGAAGTTGACTGATCTTCAGGTGGATTCGTTGTCTACCAGGTCACGAACTAAATCCGCAGGCGAGGAAGATGCACTCGTCGGTGAGCGCTATATCATTCAGTTCGCCGAGCCGCTGAGTACTGGTCAAAAACAGCGTTTAAAACGATTGGGGGTGAGTTTAGAAGGTTATATTCCCGACTATGCTTACGTAGTAAAGTTAACCGAAGATAATTGCTCTCAAGTGGTTCAGACCGATTTTGTCCGCCACCTTGCGCCTATTGAAAAAGAGTGGAAACTCGATACTTCCCTTTCTGTTCTGGTCGACGATCTTTTCGCCAGACGCGGCCGAAAGCAAAGTAAGAAAACAAGCACTATACAGAAATACCAAAAAGGGCTGAATGAGTTGCGAACGGGCCTCCTTGATGCTGATCGTGTATGTGTATCTGTTGCCACCTGCCGAGGCGTGGAGTTGAAGGACGCTATGAACAAGTTGTCGGGCTTGGGGGGAGTTGAGGTGCGCAGGGGGGCAAAAGTCGGTGCGTCGGCCGTCATTGATCTAGTTGTGCCGCTTGAATCGTTGCGCGAGGTATCTTCATTATCCTTGGTGGAGTTTGTGGAGGACGCTCCCAGGGGAGTTCTCCGTAATTCTACCACTGGTCCGGTTATTCAAAGCGGGGTGAATACGAAGTGGCCGGTATGGGATAACGGCTTGCATGGTGAGGGGCAGATTATTGGTTTGATCGATTCATTGCCCAGGATTTCGCATGATGTGTTTTATGATGTCGAGGCAGTAGGGGCTACCCATCGCAAGTTCGTAGCGATGATAAACCCACCGGCGTCAGCGCATAGCCATGGGACATTCGTGGCTGGCGTGTTGGCTGGAGACGGACTGACGCACGGTTCGTACGATCAATGCGATGGGATAGCGTATGGAGCTCGAATAAGTTACGCCAGCTACTATGAGGTTGATTCCACACCATCATTGCTGATAACCCGTCTGGGAAATGCTCATGACAATGGGGCACGTATTCACAACAACAGTTGGGGGGACGATTCGACAACGAGTTATACAACCTGGTGCAAGCAGATAGATACTTTCAGTTACGAGAACGAGGAGGATCTGGTTTGTTTTTCCGCAACCAATTATTCAGCTCTTCGATCACCGGAAAACTCTCGAAATGTACTGGCCGTTGGAGCTACGTCGCAATATCCGAACAATAACAGTCATTGCTATGGAGGTCAGGGGCCTACTTTTGACAATCGCAGGAAACCGGAAATATACGCGCCGGGGTGTAATGTTCGCTCCGCATCATCGTATGGAAGCAACAACTTTGTTACGGGGTCAGGTACATCCTATGCATGTCCGGCGATTTGCGCAGCTGCTGCATTAACTCGCCAGTATTTCCTTGAGGGGTTTTATCCAAGTGGTTCCAGCGAACCTGATCAAGAATTAATCCCGACAGGCTCATTGCTAAAAGCGGTATTGTTGAACGGGACCGAGGATATGACCGGAGTTCAGGGGTATCCATCAGAGAAGGAAGGATGGGGTAGACTGACGCTGGATAAGGCGCTATGCTTTCCTGGCGACACGCGCAGGCTTGTGATTCGGGATGTGCGTCATGCGAATGGACTGGAAACTGGGCAAACGGATAGTTTTGACATTACCGTATGGGGGGATGACGAACTTCGCGTGACTTTGGTTTATGCTGATGTACCGCCAGCGTCACTGGCTTCAAGCCCTGTAGTTAATGATTTGGACCTGTTGGTTACAGGTCCCGAGAGTGATGTTTCTGATGGCAATGTTTTTCGGGGCAATTATTTTGAGAACGGCCAATCGGTTGCGGGGGGATACTCCGACGCGCTGAACAATGTGGAACAGGTGTCCATAGCTTCGCCGGTATCAGGGAAGTACAAGGTTGAAGTGATCGGTACCGCGGTTAACGGTGTTGTCGACGGATCAATAGCTCCGCAGGGATATGCGGTTGTCGTAAGCGGAAATATCATTGATGGAGTTTTGCCGAATGGCCTCGGCTATGCGGATATTGACGGCGATGGCGACCGTGATCTTAATGACTTTGCCGCATTTCAGAGCTGCTTCAGCGGAGTTGACGTTCCTTATTGGAATAGTTCATGTGTAGTGTTTGATATTGATCGGGACGAGGATGTCGATCTTATTGATTACGACGTTTGGCGCGCGGTCATGACCGGACCAAAATACTGATCATTGCTAAGACCTGAATTCAGAATAACTCGAACAGCCTGGCTTCTCCCGGAGAGAGATCGAGATCGATTCTCAACTGCTGATTGTGGACTCTATAAACGGAACCAATCATGGAGTCTTCCGCAGTGGAGACGGTGACAGCTCTATCGATGTGAGCATCTCCTAAAACCGTCGGGAAAGAGAGCCTGGAACGGAAAAAGCGAGAGTATGACCGGTTGACTATCAACAGGTATTTTCTCGATCCCTTCGAGAATAGGGCAGTTTTGATTTCTTCCGGCTTATTTTCTATCGTTTCAACCGGCTGTACTTTCAGGCCTGCCAAGTATTCGTTCCAGTTTCGACAGCGATCCGAAATTTTTCGAATCATCGTTCCCCGTTCCGGGGATGGTTGGCTATTTCCAATAACTATACCGCTCCAGTCTCCGGGAAGAGTTCGATATGTGTCGAAAACAACACCGTCACAACAGCCCCTGGTGAGCCCCAGGTGGTATTCGCCCAGCCATTGCCGGACAGTCTCCAACTCGCTTTTTCGATACTGCCTGCAGCGAACTGCCTGAACATTCAGGCGGGAAGGTGAGCCTGGAGATATGACCGCAGAGTCGAAGGAGTGCGAGCCTTCTTCGGCGAGGTTTTCCCAAACCACAGAATCGAATACGTCGATGGATTGCCGTTGCAGATCCCCTGTTTTCCAGAACGATAAGTCGATTGAAACGCAGGTTTTCAGGTTTTTATTCCGGGCGGCTTTCGCGCAAGTAGCGGCTCTTTTTAATGTGATTTCATCTACGATATGACCTATGTAACGGAATGTAATAACCGGCGAGGTCCAATACTCTTCATTGCTTGAGAGAAGTGAACCGCTGCTGCTTCCCGATTTTACGTATCGGATCGCAGCTGGATCGTCGACAATGGCCTTCAGCCCGCAGGCGGCAATGCTTTCCAGTACGCTATTGGTTTCTTGAGGGTGGCAATGACGCAGGCATATCGTATCCATGCCCATTTTCTTTATGGCGGCGAAGTCGCGTTCAATGACACTTTTCATGCCTGTTTCCGAACAGCTTATCGCAGTCTGGACAGAGTACCTGACCCCAATTGGACCGATCCCTCTCGTGTCGGTTACCCTCGCGGATGGCATGCAACCGGTCAGCACACTACTGACAAACAGCAGCACGTACGGGGCGACCGAAAAGTATCGTCGAGTGCTCACGGATAGCCCAGCCGAGGGCCAGAGAATAGGTTTGACACGGGTTAAGTTCGCCCGATACACTCCGCGTGGTTTTGTTGGGAAGAAAAACTCTGTTTTCAAACTGGAAATCCTCAATTGAAAAAACTAATCGTAGCCATAACGGTAACCGGAATAGTCTTAACTACCAATATCGCCTGTAAGCAGCGCACGACGAACATCGAAAACGCTGACGCCAGGAAAATGGTTGAGCTTCTTATGCCACAGCGAGTGGAGATTGTCGAGGCTTTTACCGCTTTTCGGAGTTTTGATGACGATAATATCCCCGATGGAATCGAACTGTTGATTCAGCCGTTGGATTCGTTCGGCGATCCGGTGAAGGTGGCCGGTACTTTGCGTGTCGAGCTGTGTGCCTTCAAGCAAGCGTCGGGGCAAAAGGCCGGTGAGCGTATTTGTGACCCTTGGGAGATCACTCTTCTATCTGAAACTGATCAGAAAACCTATTGGAATCCTATTACGGGAATGTATGAAGCGAAGCTCCACTTTCCACCGAATATCGCATCAGGACTAAAGATTCCGGAGAGTAAAAAGTTTCTTCTTTCGGTCACCTATAATACTCCATTATCAAAGCATATGACCTCAGAGTGTGTCATGAAAGCTCCTCAAAACCTGCAATGAGCCGCGAGGTGCCAGCTGCATATGGTGGGAAAAATGGTTTGCCATGACAAAGCTGGGACTCTGGCATGAATAAGAAAGGAAAACGGTTCCGATGAAAACGAAAGTAACATTTGTATCCTTGTTGCTGACACTAGGGGTTTTCTTTTTAGTTGGCTGTGATCAGCTTACCCGCGAGCATTATGAAATGATTACGGTCAACGTGGATAAGGAATTCGACGTTGACAAGATGATCGGTGAACCAGACAGTAAGATCTCCGGATTATGGCTGTATGAAAGAGAAGACAAGCATCTGGTGGTCAAGATCGAATTCGACGACGACGGTGTGGTGACTCGTAAAGAGTGGATCGACGCGATGGGCGGAACTTGGGATGATTCGCAGGAATCCGGGGATGATTCGGTTTACGAATCAACTACCATCCGAAAAAGTCGTAAGTAGCTAAAACGTTTTTTGAATGACTGGTGATAAACACGGAGTTGCGTCAACACTACCATGTTGACGTAACTCCGTGTTTATTATTCGGGTAGTGAGGGGTTAACTGAGAAAGCGAAAACGACAGATAGCCCACAGAGCAGCAAAACCGTCTTTCCAGGTGATTTTCTTGCCTTCTGAATAGTCTCGCCCGGCATAACTGATTCCAACTTCATAAACTCGCCAATGAGCTTTGGCTACCTTGGCGGTCATTTCCGGTTCTATTGTGAAACCATTACTGGTTAGCTTAAGTGACTTGATAACCTCGCCTTTGAATACCTTGTAACAGGTTTCCATATCGGTGAGGTTCAAGTTGGTCATCATGTTTGACAGAAGAGTCAGGAAGCGGTTGCCGACCATATGCCAGAACATGTGAACTCGATGAGCGTCTCCACCCATGAATCTGGAGCCGTAAACTACATCAGCCTTACCTTCCAGGATAGGTTTCAATAAACGGGGGTAATCACCAGGATCGTATTCAAGATCGGCGTCCTGAATGAGGACAATATCGCCGGTGGCCAGCTCAAAACCCTTACGAACAGCGGCCCCTTTTCCCATGTTTTCCGGCTGAAGCTGGACTATTATGTCCTCTTCAGGCCAGTTTTTGCGAATCTTGTCGTAGAGATCTCTTGTTCCATCTGTACTGCCATCGTCAACGAGGATTATTTGCCGCTTTAGACCTGTATCGATGGAGAGTACTCGAGAAACCAGCATCTCAAGAGTGGTTTTCTCGTTAAACACGGGAATTACAATCGACAGAACATTCATTTATTCGCGAATCCCTTCCTTGAAAAACGCGGTTTCAAACCATAACGATTAACGGGTAGCTACTGATCGTCAAAGGTACTGAAGCCATGAGCTACCAGATCCTGAATGTCAATCATACCTGCTAAGTAGTTATCGTCATCTACGGCCGGAAGCTCGTCGATTTTGTATTTCTGCATTATGCGGAGTGCATCAGCTACCAAGTCATCGGTGCGGGCGAATTTTGGGTCGGAGGTCATCACATCGCCGATTTCAATACTGAGAGGGTCGCCGTCATTATGAAAACAGCGAACAAAATCGCCGTGAGTAAAGAATCCGATGAGTTTATTATTTTCATTGACTACGGCGGCCGCTCCGGCTCGGCCGGGGGCTTTCTCCAGCACTTCGTAATAGGTGGCTATAGTCTCTTTGGGGGTGATTTTGGGGCAATTGTCGCCCGTACGCATGATCTCACGGACTTTCATGAGACTTCGCCCTAACGCGCCTCCCGGATGATAAGTGGCGTATTCTTCAGGTTTGACGCCTCGAAGTCTCATTGCCGTAAGCGCGAGAGCATCGCCAACAGCAAGCATGGCGGTTGTTGACGAACTGGGCGCAAGCCCGAGCGGGCAGGCTTCGGGAACATCACCTATATCCAGAACCGCTGCGGCGCCACTTGCACAGCGTGATTGCGTTTTTCCGGTTATCAGGATGACAGGGCAGCCGAAATTCTTGAACAAGGGCATCAGCTTGACCAGTTCCTGAGTTTCGCCGCTGTTCGATAATGCTAGAACCACGTCAGAAGGGCGGATCATTCCCAGATCGCCATGGATAGCCTCCGCCGGGTGAAGCGAATAAGCTGGCGTTCCGGTACTGGCGAGGGTTGCCTGGATTTTTTGGCCTACCAAACCCGCTTTGCCCATGCCGGTTACTGCTATTCGGCCTTTGCAACCGACGATTAATTGTACGGCATCAACAAAAGCTTCGCCGAGGTTGCTTTGAGCTTGGGTTATTGCTTCGCACTCTCTGGCCAATACCTCCCGTCCCATGGCGAGTATCTCTCCATGTTTACGGTTGGCTTTTATGTTCTGCGAGGTTTTGCTTGTTTGGGTTTTCATGGAAATAACGACAACAACCGACAACCTGAGATTTTAATCCTGACAGGAAATCGGTGATGTAGATGCTTAAGAAGGATATTCCCGCACGGCTAAAAGAACCTGCAACGCAGGTTCTTTTAGCCGGTAACGGAACTCTAATCCGCCGGGGTATTCGGGGTTGTTACCGACGAGGAAGCATTTTCGCCATTATCCTGCTCCCGCAGGTGTACAACCATATTTTCTGGACGAATTCCGGATCCGATGATTGCCCTGGCGGCTACCTTGGCAAAAAGATCAGACGCGCCATCCATTGGCGTTAGCTCGACTTTTTGCTCCGGATTTTCCTTTACGCGAGCTTTAATCAGCTCATCAAGATCCAGCGGACTGAGAACTTCACCCAGTAACCCGAAGTAACCCTCAGGAGTGAGGGTCAGGATCATTGTGTCCGAAGCCGCGTTACCCGCGGAAGGAGGTTGGTTGTTTTCCTGCACAGATGCAGCAACAGGGGTTTTATCCTGTTTTGCCGTCGCGCCAGCCTGCTCCTGTTGGCTGCACGCGGTACCAAACACCAACAAAGAAAGAGTAAAGACACTTACCGCAATTCTACTTCCGTTTAAATATTGCATGCAAGAACCACCTGTGTCTGGTAGAAAACTGATTCCTTCAGTTTCTTTTTTGTCCTAGAACTTTTGTCCGAATGTCGGGAACGCTTCCTCTTCCTGCTCACGCTGGATGATGATTGTGGGCTTTACCAGGATGAGCAATACCTGCTCGTCCTTGACGATGTTTCTCGCGGAATAGAGGCGTTTGAGAACCGGAATCTTTGAGAGAACCGGGACGCCGGCTTCCGTTTCGATTTCCTGAGTGGTTTTCATGCCACCAATCAGCAGCGTACCGCCGTCAGGAACGGACACGGTTGTTCTGACCACCTGCCGTTGAATGTTGGGAAGCTGGATGAACGCGTCAGCCGCGGTTGCCGCACCGGAAGCACCACCACTGTAGGGTATTACCGACATAGGCCCGACAGGCTGTGAGACGCCAGGCCTGAGGTTCATGGTGACGTACCGCTTATCAGCGTCGACAACTGCCTGAACATCGAGAAACTGTACCAGTGACCAGCTGACGAACGACAGGAAGCTGAGCGACCGCGTTTTCGTCGACAATCGGCTGAACCTGAGCAACGTAAGCGGTTTTATTAAGAACACCTACGTATGATCGCTGCCCGTTGAATAAAACCAATCTGGGAGCGTTCATGATACTGCTGCGGCGATCGGCTTGTGTTGCCCGCAAAAGGAAGTCAACCTGGATGCCATCAAGGAAACTGCCAAAGACCTGCATTGCTGGTGTGGTTGTTCCGCCGAAGGAGTTTGGAATGATCGTTTCCGTAGGCTGAACCAGACTCAAAAGGTTCGAAATAATCGGGATCGGAGTAGCGTTTGAAGCATTAACCAGTCCGTTTCCAGCGGTGGGTACCATTCCGACCTGATTGAACGGCTGGTTCGGAATCGGTGTTTGCTGGGTACCCGTATTAAGAGCTGTACCTAAAGCGGGAACACCCGGCAGGAATCCCAAGCGGGAATTGCTTCGGGCATGAGCAGGGCAGTACCATCCTGAGCCGTTCCTACTCTGTCGAATCCGGCATTGCCTTGATTCAGAACGATATTCAGATCCAGCCCGAGTTCTTCAAGATAGTTGGAGGTAATCGTGATAAAACGGGCTTCGATAGCTATCTGAATAGCTCTTTGCTCGCGAAGTTTCCGCAATAGATCCTGCACCTGTTCGTGGGCACTGGCTGTTTGAGTGATAACCAGTTGGCCTCCCATTTCTTCGATAGCGGCAACTTCACCGTTATTTTCTCGCCAACTATCAGGCTCGATGGTGTTTCGGATAAGCTCCAGCAACTCTTCAATGCGCTCGTCCCGTTCACCTTCATCCTGTTGGTCATCGTCACCACCGCCACTATCTTCGAACGGCTCTTCGCTACCAAAGTTAGGTAGGGTACCGCCGCCGGAACCACCGCCGCCACCACCGCCGCCGCTGCCACCGCTGCTACCTCCAAGGTCTACTCTCGGTCCCTCAAAGTCGGGAACTTCCAGAAGAAGATCCTCGATCGGATAAACGTCGATGTAGACGTCCTGGTCCAGAAGTTGTTGTGAAGCAATCTTGATAACACCGTCGCTGACGAGGTAACCGAGTTCAACTTCGCCACCACCAACTTGATCAAGGATTTCGCGAAGAACTTTTTTAAACTTAACCTCGGAAGCAAAACGGAGGGTTACGGGAAGATCGCCATCAATGCCCACCGCTTCAAGATCGTTCCAGATTACTGTGATGTTAACGCCCTGATCAGAGGCCAGACCATCAATGACTTCTTCAAAGGCGACGTCTTCAATATCAACAGGAATGGTCTTGTCCAGCTTGGCGTGAAGTTGCCTGTCCTCTGGGGTAAGTCTTTCCCTGCCGGTGGGAACCCGCTCAGGCCCCGCGATGATTTCCAGCCAGTTGTCAGGGTATTGCAAAAGCTTATGCCACGGTATCTTCGCCCTCTTCGGCGTCAACCAGGAGTCGCTGTTGTTCACGATACATTTCGTCCCGGCTTTCCTTTTGCCGGGTCATTTCGTATATGTCTTCAAGGTCATCTCTAAGCCAGCGTGCCCGCTCGTTTTTAGGATCAAGGGTTAGAAGCTGAGAAAGGACACTGACGGCTTCTTTGAAATCCCGATCCTTGCGAAGCTGAACTGCTTGCGTCATAAGAGTTTCGACCTGCAGTTGACGGGTTTCCGCAACTTTTCGTTTACGCTCTGCTTCCTGACGCTGAACGTTTTCTCGTTGTTCCCTGACCTGGTCTATATTCGCCTGTCTCGCTTCATCTTCAACGTGAGCGGCTAACGCAGCCAGTTCATTGGAAAGGCTTTCGTATTTTACCAGCGGGTCGGCGTATTGACGGGCACCTTCCACTACTTGGCGGGCGGAAAGGAGCAATTGTTTGGCCAGCTCGAATCTTTGGGACAATACCGCGTCCTGGATTTCAGTTTGCAGGTCACGGCACTTTTGCTTTGCCCGATCCCATTTGATCTCGTTTCTTCTTTTAATCCGATCGATGAGAGTGCGGCTGCCGACTTCAACCTCGCTGTGCCCACGAGCTTGATTCAAACCATTAACCGCTTCCGGATAACCGGGAACAGCTTGGAGGGCTTCTTCGAATAAACGAGTCGCTTCACTGTAGCGGCCTGATTGCAGAGCCTCATGACCCTGAGCAGTTAGAGTTCGGGCGCGCTCGGAATCAACTGTTTGGGCTTGTGTTGAGTTTTCCTGTTTTTGGGACTCGTTAGCCGTCGCGGGTTTAGCCGGAGATTCCTGATTGGATTTTTCCTTAACTACGGCAGGTGTTTCCTTGCCGAGTTTTTTAATGGAATCCTGGGCTGCATTGCGCTGCGCTTTGGTGGCGTATTCGTTATCAAGGACAGCCTGGAAGAGTTTCTTCGCCGCTGCCATGTCGCCTTTTTCTTTCGTTTCTTCGGCTTTTTCCAAGTCGAGTTCCGCTCGCTCGACCATGGTTATAGCCATGCGGGTTCTGTCAACGTACTCGTTTGCGCAGAGCACGCAGTTCTTCTTCCAGCTCATCCTGGTCGATTTTAAGCAGAATTTCCTGGGCTTCGGAATAGTGCCCCTGTTCAAAAAGATCGATGGCTTGATCGAGCGTGTTTTCCGCATCGCCTGCCATAGCCGAAGCTGCGACAAAAAAACAGCCGCCGACGAAGGCCAAGGTTACCGCCTTTGCCAGGAGTGGGCTTATTCGCACGGGTTTCCTCCTAAAAATCTCTATTCAAGCTACGCCCCGATTTACAAATAATCGAAGGTTAGCCGGATGGGCTGGTTGATCAGCACTCCAGTTGCGCTGCTCACAATACCATACAATGATGTTGTGAATACAACGCACACATCATAACGAACCGAAAGACTACATTCTTCGAGCGACTCCTGCAAGCTATTAGAGTGCAGTCTCTTTATGGTTTTCTTTGTCCGGCGTTTAAGCCGGTTTTCTCTCGCTACAATGTTACAGTAATGCTTCCAGTGTGGATACCACCCTGTCCACATCATCTTCGGTCAGGAAAGCGTGGAATGGCAGCGCCATCGAGCGATTAGCCAGTTTTTCACATACCGGGAAGTCGCCTTCCTTGAATCCGTATTCTTTGCGATAGAAAGGTTGGAGGTGGATCGGGGAAAAGTAGTTACTGCAGCCGATTCCTTCAGCTTTCAAGCCATCCATTATTTTGTTTTTGGCGTCGTCCGGGTAGTCGTCATTGAGGCGTATTACGTAGACAAACCAGCTTTTATTGCAGCCATCGGTGATTGCCTGGCCTCTAAGGCGGGTTTCGTTTGCTAATCGGGCATCGTACATAGCGGCCACTTCTGCACGTCGGGCAAGGATTTCGGGGAGACGATTCACCTGAGCACAGCCAATAGCCGCATTTATGTCACTGAGGCGGAAATTGTAGCCAAGTCTTTCGTGTGAGAGCCAGGTGGCTCCGCTGCCGCGTCCCTGGTTCCTGATGGAACGGGCTAATTCCGCGATTTCCTGGTTGTCGGTGACGATCATGCCGCCTTCGCCCGTTGTCATCTGTTTATTGGGATAGAAGCCAAAAACGCCGGCTGTACCTAGCGAACCGGCTGGCTTGCCTTTGTACGTTGCTCCCGGTGCTTCGCAGGAATCCTCGATGATGGGAATATTGTGGCGGCTGGCGATTTCGTTGATTGCGTCCATATCCGAGGTTATTCCAAACACATCAACTGGAATCAATGCCTTGGTTTGGGGTGTTATCGCTTTTTCCAACTCCGCTGGATCAATACACCACGTGTCGGGATCTACGTCGGCGAATACGGGCTTTGCTCCAACAAAAATGGCACAATTCGAGGAGGCTACGAAAGAGAACGGGCTGGTTATTACTTCATCTCCAGGGCCAACACTTAATGCGGCGAGTACCAGATGAAGGGCACTTGTGCCGCTATTGCACGTTACAGCATACTTTGTCTGGCAGAGTTTGCAGAATTTTTCTTCAAATTCGAGAACTTTGGGACCTATTGAAAGGTGAGCGGTTTTCATTACCGCGACCACAGCTTCGATTTCCTTATCAGTAATGTCCGGTCGAGCCAAAGCGATTTCTACTGGTTTTGCCATTAGTTTTACTCCTGTACCTATAGATACGGCTATTTCTACGCCGATACGTCTGTCACATGGTATGTACGTTTTCGGCAGGCTGAGTAGACGAAAGAAAAACAAATCGGCAACGATTGCAGGCTTTCCGATCTTACTCGGCATGTCTTTCGTACATATCGTAACACAATTGTTTCCGATGGCACAAAGGCGTTTGCTGGCCTATCCGGCAGCCTTAGGCCCGATAACTGGCGGCGCAGTAATGGAGAATAATGAATAATGCATAAGGAATTCATAAAGAAGGTTGAGAATCGCAAGGCAGTAATCGGCGTAGTGGGTATGGGATATGTTGGTCTTCCGTTAACCCGCTCATTCTGTGAGGCCGGTTTCAAGTGTGTGGGGTTCGACGTCGACCCCCAGAAAATAAAAATGCTCAATGCCGGTAAGAGCTATATCAAGCACATTAAATCCGACTTCATCAAAAAGGCCCTCGAAAAGAAACAATTCCGGGCTACCACGAAGTTCGCGGACCTGGTGAAAGTCGATGCGATTATCATTTGTGTGCCCACGCCTTTGACCAAGATGCGCGAGCCGGACATGAGCTATGTCCGCGACACCTGCGAAACGATCAGCCAGCATATCCGCAAAGGGCATTTGGTCACCCTGGAGAGTACCACCTATCCCGGCACTACCAAGGAGCTGATGTGTCCCATTCTCGAAAAAAGTGGGCTTAAGGTGGAAAAAGACTTCTATCTGGCATTCTCGCCGGAACGGGAGGATCCGGGGCGCAAGACCCACACCACGACCACCATTCCCAAGGTGGTCGGCGGATACGGCCCGAAGAGTATGGCCGTAGCTAAAGCGGTCTACGGAGCGGCATTGGAAACCGTGGTTCCGGTCTCCAGTTGCGAGGTAGCCGAGGCCTCCAAGATTCTCGAAAACGTCTACCGCTCAATCAATATTGCCCTGATCAACGAGATGAAGGTTCTTTTCGACCGCATGGGTATCAATGTCTGGGAGGTGGTGGCCGCTGCTTCGACCAAGCCGTTTGGCTACCAGCCCTTCTATCCAGGACCGGGCCTGGGAGGTCACTGTATCCCCATCGACCCGTTCTACCTGACCTGGAAGGCCCGGGAATACGGTATGGCTACGCAGTTCATCGAGCTTGCCGGCGAAATCAACACCAAGATGCCTGAATACGTGATTCACAAGGTGGCCGACGGACTCAATCAGCACCGGAAATCGATCAAGGGATCGAAGGTTCTCGTCTTGGGTTTGGCGTACAAGAAAGATATTGACGATCTGCGAGAATCGCCGTCGATCGAGCTGATTGAACTTCTTCAGGAAAAGGGGGCGAAGGTCGACTACAACGATCCGTTCTTCAAGCAGACACACAAGCAGCGAGAGCACGACTTGCAGATGAAGAGCAAGCCGCTAACTGCTGCAACGATAAAGTCTTACGATTGCGTATTGATTGCCACCGACCATTCCAGCTATGATTATCAGTGGTTAGTCGATAACGCCAAGCTGATCGTGGATACCAGAAACGCCACCGGTTATTGCAAAGGCAAAGGTAATAAGGTGGTCATGGCGTAGAACAGTAAAATAGAAAATAAAAAGACCTGTCCGAAATTGGTTCGGGCAGGTCTTTTTTAATGTTTACGTATTTCAATTCCTACCAGAGGAATATGAACATAATCACAACGAACAGCGGAATGAGTATGCTGAAGCTGTAAGCCATATACCCGAAGAAGCTGGGCATTTTCACGCCGCTTTGTTCGGCAATACTCTTAACCATAAAGTTCGGGCCGTTGCCTATATAGCTCAGGGAACCCATGAACACCGCGCCAAGGGAAATGGCAATCAGCAGGTGGGTGTTGATTGCGCCTCCGGCGATGGTTAGGGAATCTGTTCCTGCCGGCAGAACTTTGGCGGTTTCAAAGAACACGACGTAAGTCGGGGCGTTGTCCAGGAACGCGGACAGGCCTCCCGTCGTCCAGAAGAAATGCCATGGTTTGGATAGTCCCAATTCCGCTCCCCGTTGATTCAGAATTTCGATGGGCACCTGCATGCAGACGAAGATGCCGATGAATAACGCGGCCACTTCGATGATCGCGTGATAGTTAAATTCGTTATCCTCGTATATGCGTTTGGGAGTGGATTTAATCGATAATATGACTAGTGTCAGCATTATCAATTCCCTCAGGAAGGGGAATGGGGTAAACCCTGTGTGGAAGAATTCCTTGCTGGAATCAACGGTTCCCACGCATAGTACGATACCCAGCAGGTAAACGAAATTGATTTTGCCGGAAAGCTGCAATTTTGTTTTCTGGGTTTCATCCCGGGAGACATCTGCCGGCGATTCCTTTTTGTAGGCTACAGAATCCCAGACGAAGTAGATTGCCAGCAGGGAGCCGACAACGACCAGCCACTCCGGAACCAGGCATAAAGTCCAGAGGAAGGGGACGCCCTTCAAATATCCCAGGAACAAAGGAGGATCGCCGATAGGCAGCAACAGACCACCGCAGTTGCTGACTACGAATATGAAGAAAATAACGCTATGCCGTTTATGCTTTCGCTGGGCGTTGGTCTGCAAAAGGGGGCGGATCAGGAGCATGGAAGCACCTGTGGTTCCGATGAAACTGGCTAACGCTCCGCCAACAGCTATAAACGCGGTGTTAGTCAGCGGATGGGCGGCAAGGTCTCCCTTCAGAGAGATACCTCCACTGATTACGTATAGTGAAAACAGCAGGACAATAAAGGGAATGTACTCAATCAACACCGCGTGTTCGAGAATGTGAATTACACTGTCGAAACCAGAATAGGTATGCATGTTGGCGTGATTGTACGTAATGGGCTGTACGAACCAGTAATACAAAAGGGTGATGATGCCCAGTCCCGCAGCTACGTATAGACGGTGTCGGTTGCTTTCCCACCAATGTTCAGTTGCAGGAACAAGAGGCAAAATCGCTATGCACAGAAGGAGAGCAACGAAGGGAGCACACGCCCAAATCGGTGGCATCTTGTAGCCACTTGGCGGACCATGGTGCCCGGAGTCAGCTGTGTGCTGCTCAGCGTGCATATCATCTTGAATGTTTGTATCGGTGTGAGCCTTGTCGCCATGTTCCGCGTGTTCGGTGGGCTCCTGTTCGTGAGTGGCGTCAGCCGGCGCATGCGCACCATGGTCGTGCGTTGCGTCGAGAGAGTGAGCTTCACCGTGGTGAGCGACTGGAGTATGAGCTGGTTCGGTGTGTTGATTGGAAACGTGATGGTGTATAAGGAGACCAAGTGCTATAGCGGCCACCACCATCGCCACCCAGTCAAAGAAACCGAGTGAGCCATGTCCATGATTGTGTGAAAGGTCTGGGTCGTGTGAGGTCATTTTAATACTCGTTAAAAACCATATTGACTATGTACCTTCCGAGGGGACGGAACCTGTTGCAGATCGACCCGGCAAAGAGGATTGAACGAAATAATCCTCTTCAGTGCCAAGTGAACCACGATTGCCAAATTATATGCGCGAACCCTGAACCGCGCCCCAGGGACACCGTGATACTTATAGACTTCATCGACCAAACGGGCCAAGAAAATCGAAAGTACAGTTTACGAATAGCGGCATAGTACGCGAAGTTTTAGCAGAGTCCACGTTTTGTTTAATTAAATGATTTCGTTTTGATCAGGTTCAACGTTTAGTTAACCAGTGTTTGAGTTTAGCTGGAGTCATGCAGTTAATGACGGAAGCGGGAGTAAGCAAAGCTCTACGAGCGGTGGAAACGCCATGTGCAAACCGTCCAAGATTCTCGGTGCGGTGGGCATCGGTATTGATAGCCAGAAGCGCTCCTGCTTTAAGAGCCTGTTTAATATGAAGGTCTTTTAAGTCCAGGCGTTGCCAGGAGCTGTTTATTTCTAGGGCGGTATTTGAAGCGGCTGCCGCGATGGTTATCCGTTTGATATCTATTTCCATAGGGGGACGCTGCCCCAACAGTCTGCCGGTGGGGTGCCCTATGATATTTACATGAGGATTATCTATGGCTGCCAATGTGCGATCAGTAGGACTCAGTTTCCCTTTAGTTGGTTTGCCGCTCATGGCGGAATGGATACTGGCAATAACGATATCGCAGTCGGCCAGAAGTGAGTCTGGGTAGTCTAGAGAGCCGTCTGGAAGTATATCGCATTCACATCCGGCGAGAACAGTGATGTTTTTCATGCTTTCATTAACTTTGTGAACGCTGCGGATGTGTTTGGCCAGCCGTTCCGGTGATAGTCCGTTGGCGATGGAGCTACTGCCGGAATGGTCAGTGATCGCGAGAAATTTATGTCCGAGTCTGGCTGCGGCATCGGCCATTTCTTCGATCGTGTTTACGCCATCGGAAGCGGTAGTGTGTAAATGAAGGTCACCGAGGAGATCCTTTTCGGTGATGAGATTGTTGAATTTCGTTTTCGAGTTGAATTCAACCTGATCTTCACGAAGTTCTGGTGGTATATGGGGCAAGTTCAGGGCTTCGTAAATCTGGGCTTCGGTTTTTCCGGCGATCATTCGGTCACCGTCGAACAGCCCCCATTCATTCAGCTTGAGAGATTTCTTAATAGCCATCTCTCGAAGTCTGACATTATGTTCTTTAGAGCCGGTGAAGTATTGCAGGGCGGCTCCTAAGGATTCCTGGGGAACGACGCGCAGGTCTATCTGAAGTTCATGATCGAAACCTGAGGCGACAGTGATGGAACCTTTCGTATCACCTGAGGCCAGGATTCGGCTGGTGTCGGGGTATTTTACAAAGGCTTTAACGACTTCTTTGGGCTTTGTACTGGTGCAAAGGATGTCCACGTCATGTACCGTTTCCATGCCGCGACGGAGGGAGCCGGCAATTTGGATGTTTTTAACTTCCTTCCGGTTACCCAGGTATTCCATGATGGCTTCAGCGATCGGAAACGCGATTCCACGGGGAGTGCGCAGGCCGGAGCTTTCGACGAACTTGATTCCTTCAGCGATTTTTTCAACGCTTTTAGCTCCCATGCGCGGAAGCGATTGTAGTTCTCCGGATTCGATAGCCTGTTTAAGTCCATCGATGTCAACGACACCGAGCTGTTTATGGATGACTGCTACGGTTTTAGGGCCGAGGCCTTGAATAGAGAGCAGTTTTGGTAATCCCGGTGGTATCGTTTTTTTCAACTCGCTGAGCAGGGCGATTTCACCAGTTTCGATGTATTCCTGAATTTTTGCGGCGGTTGATTTTCCAATGCCGCTTATTGTTTGCAGGTTTCCGGTTTGGGCAAGTTCGCTTATTTCTTCAGTCAGATTCTGGATGGTTCGGGCGGTTCGGCGGTAGGTATTTATTCTAAACTGGTCACTACCGGATATTTCCAGCAGGTCGGCGATTTGTTCAAAGATTACGGCGATTTCGTTGTTCATGATATTCCAGTCCGTTGGTGACGGAAGTTATTTTTGACGTAGTGTGGATCGGGCAATGGATGACCGAAGCTCGAAACTTTCGTTGCATCTGTGGATCATTATGGCGGTTGTGGCTCTGGAAGAAAGTGCGAGGGTATGCCGGGGACAATAATTCCACTTGGGCTTTAGATCTACATAGTCGACGGCACCGGAAAGGGGTGGAGAACGCGCTTCCGAGTAACAGGTCGTTTACTTACTGTCTCGGTTCAGTATCTATTTCGCAGAGGTGACCGACTGACAAAAAAAATGCCCTGCGACGTTGTCGCAGGGCATTTTATGACCCCTACGGGACTCGAACCCGTGTTGCCGGCATGAAAAGCCGGTGTCCTAGGCCACTAGACGAAGGGGCCGGTGGTTGGCGTGGGCGATACTGCTATCCCAACCATCGATCTTGGTCGGGAGAGCTTATCGAGAGAGTTGCAAATCGTCAAGGCAATTGACTAATCAAGTTTTTCATTAATGAACTAGAGACGATTGAGGATGAACGGTCCAATATTCTGGCGTAAATCGTCGACTGAACCTACGTTTTGTTATCGATTCGGTCGACAGATAGAGTGGAAGGGAGATCGGCAGGGGCCGATTTTCGATTTTGACGTTGTATGTGCCGTGGAGGTTCCTGCGGCTCCAGGGTAACGGAGATTGTAAATGACGATTTTTACTCTGCTTTTTGCCACGATTTCGGTGATTTTCGTTGGTCTTTTCAAACTGGGGGTTCAGCCGCCGGTTTAAATGTGATCGGTTTGATCTCTAAATGTTCGAGAGGGGATTGAGGTGTCATTTCCCAGTGGGGTGAAAGTACGCGCATAAAGCATGTCTGTAGTTTTCGGGGCCGATTTTCTGGTTGCTGGTTGAATACTTAATCTTTATTCCGGATATAAATCGTTAGCAGTTCGCGCACGCGATCGGTTTGCAGTTTCGAAATCGGAAGGTGGCGATCAACTGCGGTTGAAGTAGGATTGCGGGGGAGTTGAATACCGGCTGCTCTTTGGCGGTTGCTATGGTGAAGACTGATTAAGGCGGAGTCGAATGACCTGTGAACCCAATCGGAATGACATTATTGCTGGCAGTGGGTTGGGGGATATTCCTTGGTTGGACGGTTAGGCGCCGCTGGGCAGTGTTGAAGGGCGGAGCCGGTGTCGACCGTTTCGATCAGTTGCCCCGGCGTTTTTTGGTGATGTTCAAGTATGCTGTTGGGCAGTGGCGGCTGTTCAGCCATCCACTCGCTGGAATTGCTCATTCGTTTATTTTTCTCGGTGCGGGCGTTTTATTAATACGGGGATTAATACTATTTGGCCGTGGTTATTCCGCGGATCCTTTTTTCGGGTATGGAATTCTGGACGGGGGCAGTGTTTCAGGAGATTGGTACAGCCTGATTAAGGATGTTGCGGTCGTTCTAGTGGTCATCGGAGTAATAGTGTTTTTCCTATTTCGAGTAATTCTCGGGCTAGAGCGGTTGACTCTGAACTTTGAAGGGCTGTTGATTCTTTTCATCCTGATGGGGCTGATGGTTACAGATGTGGTTTACGACGGAGCAAACATCGCCCTGCACAGGGATATCGCGAGCGTATGGGAGCCGTTGGGATCAGCATTATCTCCACTGGTTAAGATGCTGCCTGTTACGGGGCAGAAAATCGCCTTGCATATTGGTTTCTGGGGGCATGTTTGCCTGATATTGGGATTTTTAAATTACCTGCCTTATTGCAAGCAATTTCACGAGATAACGGGGTTTCCTAACGTCTTTTTCCGGTCACTCGATCCGCCGGGGCGCTTGTCTCCGATGACCGATATAGAGGGAATGGCTGAACGGGGGGAGGCATTGGGATTAGCCGGCACCAGGCAGCTTAGCTGGAAATCGATTCTCGATTTATATACATGCAGTGAGTGCGGGAGGTGCAGCGAGCAATGTCCGGCTGCTCGAACGGGTAAAACGCTTTCTCCAAAGGAGTTGACTACGGGAATTCGTGATCAATTGCTCGGTCGTAACCAGGGGGTAAAAGGCGACGCGGAACTGGTTGGTGATGATCTGGCGGTTGGCATAGATGCTCTCTGGGCGTGTACGACATGCAGAGCGTGCGAAGATGCGTGTCCGTTGTTTATATCCTACGTGGACAAAATTGTGGACATGAGAAGGTACCAGGTCCAGGAAAAAGGCGAAATGCCGGACAAGCTGGCCGCGGCGTTTCGCAATACGGAAAACAGTGGAAATCCCTGGGGATTTCCTGCCAGAGATCGGACGAGGTGGGCGGATGGTTTGCACGTTCCTCTGGTTGGCGAGTCAGAGAAAGCTGAGTGGCTGCTATGGGTCGGGTGTGCGGCTGCTTACGATGACAGGGCGGCAAAGTCGGCCAGAGCGGTTGCAAGGCTTCTGGATGAAGCGGGAGTAAGCTTTGCCATTCTCGGGCAGGAGGAGAATTGTACCGGTGATTTTGCCCGGCGCGCGGGCAACGAGTTTCTATTTCAGATGCAGGCTGCGGAAAACATTGAAACCATAAACGGTTACGGGATAAAGAAGATAGTCGCCATATGTCCGCACTGTTACAATACCTTGAAGAATGAGTATTGTGATTTCGGCGGTTGCTGGGAGGTTATGCATTATACCGACCTGTTGGCTGAGTTGATCGAGTGCGGAAGATTAAACCCGACACACGAAGTAACAGCAAGCGTTGTATATCACGATTCCTGTTACCTGGGTCGATATAATGGTAAATACGAATCACCGCGCAGGATACTTGACGCTATTCCCGGAGTGAAACTTGTTGAGACTGAGGAAAACCGTGATAAGGGCTTGTGTTGCGGAGCCGGTGGTGCGCAGTACTTCAAGGAGGAGGAAGCGGGGGAGAAAAGGGTTGGCAGGTTACGGGCGGAGCAGTTGTTGGGAACCGGTGCGGATACGGTGGGGAGTTCGTGTCCCTTTTGTATAAGTACCCTGGCTGATGCAATATCCGCATTGGGCGAGAGTCCGCATCAAGCGGATATCGCGGAGATACTGCTGGCGTCGGTGGAAGGCGACGGTTCCAAAGGGGAATTAAACAATTCAAATGTGCCGCGTGCGACTAGCTGACCAGGTTCGGTTCAGCGGGTAGAGTTATCAGTTTCCGCAGTTCGTTCAACAATTCGTCAAAATCAAATGGTTTGGTAATGAAAGCCGCGGCGCCCATTGCGGTAAGTTCGCGAGCAAGTCCAAAATCCTTTCTACCATCGATGGTTTTTCCCGTAAGGAATATGACGGGGATATTTCTGGTCGTATCGTGGCTGGCCAGTTTTCCATAGATGAAGTTACCGCTGCCTTCAGGCATTATGAAATCGCAGATTATTACATCGGGTTCTTCCTGCACGGCGAGGTTATATCCCTGCATTCCACTGTAGGCTCGTAGGACGCGTACCCCGTATGGTCTAAGGCGAATTTCCATTACCCGGGCAACGTGGGGGTCGTCGTCGATAACCAGCAGAGTAGGAGGCCTTTTCAGTTTTTTCTCTTTCCACTCGACTGCAGCCTGTTTATGCGTTTCAGACGTTGATCCATCGGGGGTTACGCCGATCAGGTGGCAAATGAGAGGCTGAATAGTATCCCAGGCATCTATGGATTTATGGACGTAGTGGGCTCCGAGGTTGAAGCAGCGGTTTTTGGTTTCTTCGTCTGTTCGCGAGGTTAGAATTATTACCGGAATCAGGGATAGCCGTTCGTCGGCATTCAGCATTTCGCATACGCTCAATCCGTTTCCGCCTTCGAAGTTCACTTCGATAATAAGTAAATCGGGCGGATCTTCGTGGATCATGTTAAGTGCACGCATGGCATTAGATGCGGTAAAGGGAGAGAGTCCCATGGTTTTGCATCTGTCCACAAGTGGTGCCACATTGTTCTGATCGGAGTCAGCTATGAGTATTCGTTTGCCTTGCATTGCTCAATCGGCTCCCACGTTTTGAGTTTCTGCTATCGCTGCATGGAGAGCGGTAGTCAGCTTTTTGGTGTCGTAAGGTTTTTCCAAAAAATACCTGGCACCAAGTTCCAAAGCCTTGGCCTGATCAACGATGCTGGCTGAGAGCATTATTACCGGTATAGTCTTAGTAGTTGGTTGCTCTCTAAGTTTCTCCAAAGTTGTCAGGCCGTCCATTCCGGGCATTCTTACATCAAGCACGATCGCGTCCGGTTGTTTTTCGTTGGCGTCGGACAAACCCTGTTGCCCGTTACACGCAGTATTTATTTCATATCCGGCAGCTTTCAGGCGGATACTCAAGCCCCGCAGTATTTCCCGGTCGTCGTCAATAATCAGGACTTTCTTTTTCACTGATAGCTTCTTTAAACAGCAGTATCCGTTCAATCTGTTAATGCTGCCACGAACTTCATACCTTGTGTTTTTTAGTAGTTACTTTTTCTATAATCTTAAGCAAGTAGGCTGAGTCAATCGGTTTTTTCAGGTAAGCCTTCGCTCCAAGGTCCCGGGCATGCTGCTCGTCGTTTGGGCTGCTTTTCCCGGTGATGTATATTACCGGGGCACTGAAATCAGAAAATTTTCGCAGGTTTTCGTGTACCATAAAACCATTCCCAGCCGGCATTCTAATGTCAAGGATAACAACCGCAGGGCGATGTGCCCGTTCCATTTGTACGGCCTGATAAGCGTCGCACGCACTGATAACGTGGTAGCCGGCAGAGCGCAGGCGGATTGACATAGCCTGGACTACATCGGCATCATCCTCCACCAGCAGAATTTTGGGTTGATCCATGACAAAAAGCTATCCTCGAACCGTTACAACCCCCATACTCTCCATTTGGCGAACATGGGGAAAATCACGTTTGCATTGAAGGTCGTGTATTGTCAGCAGAAACTTTTGGTTTCATTTCCTCCACAAAACGTTCCAGGAAAACGTTTTCCTCTATCTTATGTTCCCATACACCGATTTCGTGGAGATCGATGTCGGGTAATGGTCCAGTCGGTCTATTCCTATTCGCTTCCACCCATGCTTTTCTGATACGAGAAGCGATAGGTGTAGTATCGGCCTGGTTGGTCAAGGTGATCAGCAACCAGGTGTTTGGATTGGTGTTAAACAGCAAATCGTCCTTGCGGGTCAAATGGAGAAGGAATTCTTCAACCTCTTCGTACAGATGAGAACCGTCCTTTTCGGAGACCGTGGCGCTGAGTAGAGCAATGTGATGAGCGTCCGGGCGGAACAGTCCCGGTTTACTGAGGTAATGTTTTATATACTCGGAGGGTTCAGCAATCGGTATAGTAAGGGAGAAAGTACTGCCATTACCCAATTCGCTTTTTACGGACATCTCTCCGAGATTCATTTGCACAAGTTCTTTAGCTATATTCAAACCGAGCCCGAAGCCCTTGGTACTTGCTCTGATATTACCTTCGACCTGTTTAAATCGCTCAAAGATTGCCTTGAGATTTTCTTCGGCAATTCCGGGTCCATCGTCGGCGACGCTGATAGTGACCTGTGTTTTGTCTTCACCCTGAAAGGCCTTGAGTTCCACCCGGCCTTCTTCGTCGGCGAATTTGATGGCGTTAACGACGAGGTTTATAATAACCCGTCCGATTTTTTCCATATCGCAGCGGACTTTCGGCAGGTTTGGAGGGATGGAGATGGTGAGCGACAATTTCTTGGTTTTTGCCTTACGTTCGAGAGTCGTCTTCACTCTTTCGACGATATCTGAAACGTTGCAGGGTTTCCGGGAGACAACGAGCAAGCCGGCTTCAAGCTTGCTGATATCAAGCATGTCATTGACCATAAAGCTGAGGTCGTCGACTCGATTGGCAATAATATCAAGGTATTCAGCCTGGTCGTCGGTGAGTTCGCCGGCCAACCCGTCAATCATGATAGAGGAAAACTCTTTTATTACAGTTAATGGCGTCCGGAACTCATGAGAGACATTATCAACGAACTGGTGGGCGGTTTCATTCAATTCCGCCAGTCGCTTGTTCATTTTGACGATTGTATCGTGTCCGGTCTTTATCCGTATAGCCGAGCGTACTCGAGCCAAAACGATTTGAATGGAGAATGGTTTAGTGACGTAGTCCTGGGCTCCGGTGTCAAGAGCCTTGATAATGACATCCTCTTCGCCCATAGCGGAAATCATAATTACGGGAATATTCTCGGTCAGGGGATCTGCTTTAAGCCGTCTGCACACTTCAATTCCGTCCATACCGGGCATGGCGACGTCGAGGAGGACTACATCCGGTTGCACGTTTCTGGCTTGTTCCAAAGCATCCCTGCCGCTTTCGGCGGAGAGAACCTTGAAGCCAGCGTCGGACAAGTCATAATTAAGCAATTTGACGTTGTCCGGCATATCATCAACAACCAGAACTTTGGCCATAACAATCTCCATCAACCGCCGGTAATGATTTAACCAATTACCGTTGGTGGGGTACAATTGCCCACCATATACTTTTTCGTCACGAATGCGTGCGCATTGTTGTGTCTTTTGACGTTACTTGTTTTTCGTAGCAAGTGACGTTTCGTTTTCAATCGAGTTTGATTCGATCAATTGTGTAATACCGATATCGGAAGCGGCGCAGACCCTGTTTCTTCCTGAGTTTTTGGCCACATACAGGGCCTCATCTGCTTTTTTCAATAACTCGTCGGGGCTGGAAACGGACGAATTCAGCTCGGCCGCCCCGACGCTGATTGTTACAATTAAACTTGTATCGTTAACCAGGATATTGTTTTTTTCGACAGTGGATCGAATACGTTCACCGGCAAGCAAAGCCTGGTCAATATTGGTCAGGGGCATGATTATCAAAAACTCTTCACCACCGATTCTGTATACGCGTTCGCCGAGCCTGGCAGCTCTTCTAACCGTGGTAGATGTTGCTTTGAGAACGATGTCACCGACATCGTGCCCGTAGGTGTCGTTGTAGCGTTTAAAATGGTCAATATCGAAAATGATGCAGGATAAAGGTTGATCGGATCTGACACTTGTAGCCCACTGTTCCTCTATTGCCCGCATTGCTTCACGGCGATTGAACAACCCGGTCAACTCATCGGTGGTGGCCATATGGTGCAGGCGGTTGTTGAGTACGGCCAGTTCAGCATTGGCCTTGAATACGGATCGTCTTTCGCGGGCAAGGTTTTTCTCAAGGCCCGTGATTCTGATCCCGGCTTTTATGCGAGCCAGTAGTTCTTGTTCATAATATGGTTTGGCGAGAAAATCATCTGCTCCCGCTTCAAAAGCCTTGACGAGTTGCTGCATATCGGAGTAGGCGGTAAGCACGATAATATAGGCAATACCAACACCTTCCGAAGAGCGTATCGCCTGGCATAGATCCAGGCCGTCCATTTCGGGCATCATCCAGTCGGTGATGATGATTTCCGGTCCTTCCTGGTGGACGATTTTCAGAGCATCCTTGCCGCTGGAAGCTACAAGGACTTCATGTCCCGCGTCTTCAACGTCACCTGCGAGTAATTTGAGGTTGTCCGGAATGTCATCAACAACCAGGATTTTAGCCATCTTGCGATTCCAAGGGACGAGCAAGGGAAGGGGATCCGACAAGTTCAAGTAGTGTGAAATACCTGTTATTGCCGGTAAATATTCTAATAACTATTATCCCCATTGATTACACTGCTGATATTCATCGTTCTGTACGTATTTACCTGTGCGAGTTATACGTACGGCAGTCCGCGCCTTTTCCTGCAGAATGAGGTGAGAAGGGCGGTTTTTGCACGTATCGATTTTTGAAATCAACGTACTGATTTCTTGACGATAGGTCGTATCGGATTAAAACAGGAGTAGCTTGGCGTCTTTCAATGTCACTCGAAGTTGTGTTCCATATGAATAGTGGAATAAGGTGTTGAAGAATCCATGTTTATGGTATTACCTGATTCTCACTTTCAAAGGATAGTGGTGTTGTGTGGAGTAGGTTATTCCAATAGGAAGTTTACAATCAAAGGGAACCATTTGAAACCAGATACGGGAAAGAGTGAACGGCTGGAATGGAAATGTAGATTCATAGGAGATAGAGTAAATGGAGGTAATAGTTGAGCCTAGTCCAATGAGTGCAGAGGCTCGGTTTCCAGCCCGTATCGTTTCATTTTCTTGTACAGGGTGGTACGGTTGATTTCGAGCATATCGGCGGTTAGCTGCCGATTCCAGCCATTGGCGCGAAGGGCGGCCTCGATGACGGCGCGTTCGGGGCCTTCCAGGGCCTTTTTAAGTGATTTCGTGGGGAAAGTCACATTCAGGGGGACCGTTGACGCCTGTTCCACCATTTTGGGAAGGAGGTCATTAATCCCGATTCGTCTATCTCTAGTAAGTACCACGGCGCGTTCGATTACGTTTTCCAGTTCGCGTACGTTACCGGGCCAGTTGTAGCGTTGCATGCAATCGATAGCGTCTTCGTTAAATCCGGCAATCGATTTTCCCGATTCCCTGGCGAAAGTTTTGAGGAATTGTTCCGCCAAGAGCGGAATGTCTCCGAGCCGATCGCGCAGTGCCGGCATGGATATCGTAACTACGTTGATTCTATACAACAGGTCTTCGCGGAAGTTTCCCAATTCGACTTCTTCTTCGAGATCCTTATTTGTAGCGAAGATCATGCGGGTGTCGATCGTCTCCGTGTTGTTGCTGCCCACCGGCTCGAACTGTTTTTCCTGTAGAACGCGGAGTAATTTAATCTGTAGTGCGGGGGAGGCAGTAGCGATTTCATCGAGAAAAAGTGTGCCATCATCGGCCGCTTTGAATTTTCCGATTTTATCAGAGACGGCGCCGGTGAAAGACCCACGTACATGACCGAATAGTTCGCTTTCCAGGAGAGATTCTGGTATTGCACCGCTGGCGACTTCCACAAAGGGCTTTACACGGCGACTGCTGCGATGATGGATTGCTCTGGCAACCATTGATTTACCGGTTCCGGATTCGCCCTCGATAAGTACGGTTACCTTCGATTCCGACACCGCTTCTATCAGATCAAAGACCTTTTGCATCTTATGATCGTGTCCGACGATGTTGTCGAGGCCAAACCTTTCATCCAGTTGTTTTTTGAGAACCTTGTTTTCCATGAGCAAGGTCTGCTGATGGACTGCTCTTTCGACCACCAGGCGAAGTTCATCGTCGACGATCGGTTTTGTCAGGTAGTCGTAAGCCCCCATTTTGATGGCTTCGACGGCGCTTTCGATAGTTCCGTATCCGGTAATCATTATCACCGAGGTTTCAGGCCAGCGTTTTTTAAGTGTGCGGAGCAATTCGAAACCGTCTCCTCCGGGCATGTTAACGTCTGTAATTACCACACTGGCGGGCTGCTGTTCCAGGGATTCTATGGTGGCGTTCAGCGACGTAGCTCCCCTGACATCGTATCCTTCAAGGGAGAGCATTTCGCGCAGTGAATCAAGAATGATGCGATCATCGTCAACAATAAAGATTTTTGGCCTGGCATCCGACATGGTTATACTCCCAATCGAGTTTTCGTTAGCGGTTTCCTGATGTACCTGTTTCGCAGGATGCAGGCAGAATAATGGTGAGTATCGCTCCAGCGTTGTCACCATTTTCCGCGTTGATGGTTCCGCCAAGTTGCTCGATATATTCCTTGCATATAGCCAATCCCAATCCGGTACCTTTTCCGGCGGGCTTGGTGGTGTAGAAAGGTTCAAAGATTTTATGTATTTCCTCGGGGAGTCCTTCCCCGGTGTCGCTGAAACGGATTACAGCCTGTCCGTTGATTATTCCCGAACTGATGGAAAGTGTACCGCCATCGGGCATGGCGTCGATAGCGTTTTTGATAAGGTTACAGCAGACCTGGTACAGTTTTGTGCCGGCGATAGAGGGCATTCTCTTATCGTCGCGGAAATCGGCGGTTACGATAATGTTGTTGTTATCAGCATATTCACTTAGCGAATGGATAGCCTCTTCCACGATCCAATTGATATTACCATTATCGTTGAGCATGGGCGTGTTACGGGAAAATGCAAGGAGGTCGCCAACCGTTTGCGCCATTCGCGTCAAACCTTGCCTGGTTTGTTCAAGGTAGTGAAGGATTCTTTCGTCACCAGTATCGCCCAGTATTCGAGTACACAGATTGATGTATCTAAGGGTTCCATCAAGAGGGTTATTCAGTTCGTGAGCCACTTTTGCGGCCAGTTTTCCTACCGCGGCCATGCTTTCCGCATTGGCCAGTCTTTTTTCCAGGTCGGCCAGGGGAGAGATGTCTTCTATTACCAGGATTAATCCCGAGCAGGGTTCGTTCTTACCTGATGTTTGAGGCAGAATAGAGATGTTCGCCGTAAACGGTCCGTTGTGATCATTGGGAATAGTTGCCGCTGGATAATGACTATGCTGCTTCGATGCGATTGCGTTTATAAGTACCGTTTGCCAATCGAATTCTCTTCCGGGAATATGCGCTTTCTTAAACGTATCCAGAATATCCGCATTTGTATCCAGCATGTTGGAAGCGGTATTGTTGATATACACGGTTTCGAGATTGTTATTGAGTACCACAATTCCGATCGGCAGGTTATCAAGCAGGTTATGTTGACAGCTTTCTATGTCAAAGCTTGTTGAAAAGTTCATGTGCTTTCCATTCCGGTTACTCTGGTTGTACGACCTATCAGGCAATGAGAAACCAATAAACCTTAAGCCATGAGGTTAGCTGATAAGGCCGTTGCTACCTGACAGCAGGTTCTTATGTTTCTGTCTGCGTATCGGCGTTTTTTGCGGGCGAGCCAAACGAAATGTTGCTTTGAAACAACATGGAATGTCGTTTTCGCTATACGCGAAAACCGTGTAGTGATGTTTTCGGACAACAGGAAAAGGTGTATTGCTGTTGCTAAGGTCGGTATTAAGTTATCGGAATCAAAGGCTGGAATCAGAAACGTCTACCATGCAGTTTGCCGTCAAACAATCTTCCAGCCAACTGTCGCATATCGACCACGGGATCTGTTTCATCCACTATTTCTTCACCGAGCAGGGTTTCGATAACATCTTCCAAAGTGACAATGCCGACGGTTTTCCCTTCTGTATTGAGTACGAGGAATAAATGATGTCTTTTGGCTATGAATTCGTTCAGGGCTTTACCGACGGAGGCGTTTTCCTGTATCACGTGGACTGGTTCCGCGATTTCCAGCAGTTTCAGGGTTTTATCGCCTTTGAGGAATGAGTCGTTGATTTTGTGGCGAAGAACGACACCAGCGAAGTCCTGTTCATCTTTTCCATAAATCGGCGTTCTGGCGAAACGTAGCGGCTTGTAGTTTTCCACCGTCTCGGCAACAGTCAGGTTTTTAGGG
This sequence comes from Phycisphaerae bacterium, assembly GCA_963667855.2. Lineage (GTDB taxonomy): Bacteria > Planctomycetota > Phycisphaerae > UBA1845 > UBA1845. Next base: position 119,373 of record CAXXKI010000032.1, read on the forward strand.
AGCATGAACACAACGCTTTGAGGCGTCATAATGTCGCCGACTGTAACCATGTTCAGCTTTAACAGGTTTCGTATGACTCTATATTCTTTTTTCCGAATGGCCCCTTCTGAATGCCCCAATTCCGCAAGTAAAGCGAATTCTTCCCGGGAAAGCTGGCCCTGTTTTTCGCCACCGGAGATGATGCGGGACATCGCCTGGAATACGATAACCAGTGGATAGGTTAAAATAATCATTGCCTGAACGCTGTAAGCTGTAACGGAGGCTAATTTCGCCGCATATACAACTCCCAGGGTTTTGGGGATTATTTCCGAAAAAACGAGAATTAAAACCGTAAGAATGGCACTGGTTATGGTTACCGACGCTTCCCCGTAGAGTTCGTGTGCCTGAGCACCGACGCCGGCCGCACCAACGGTGTGGGCAACCGTATTCAGGGTCAGAATTGCAGCCAGGGGCCGTTCGATGTTTTTCTTCATACCCTCCAGGAGTTTTCCGCTGGTTCTTCCATCTTTGCAGAGTCGGGCTACCTGAGAGCGGGAAATGGACAGGATTCCGGATTCAAATGTTGAACAGAGAAAGGAAACTCCCAAGGCCAGTAGCAGGTAGAAAAGTAGCAATCCCATCGGACGGTCCTTAAATAAGGGCTGATAAGTTTTCAATGCCTTTTCGTCAGTATTCGCAAACTATGCAGGAAACCCGGCGATGTTTCCAGTTATTCGGAGGTACGATAACCGAAAACGGAGCAGAGTACTGATTGTTCGTGTCGTTTTATGCGGATTATGGTGGAAAACGGCTTGTTATCGAACAATAATCGTAATAACCCTGCCTGAGAGGGGACTCTTGCCCCAGTAGAAAGGTGGCAGTAGAGTATTAAGCTTGGAAGACTTTTCCGCTAGTCGTAAGAGGGGGCTGGTAATGGAAACTGGAGTATTGCGATAGGGGTAGTGGCAGGTTTTTCGCTCCTGTTGATCGATCAGAGATTAAAAAAAGGGTGTGATCGCCGCCATAGCTGTAAGGCGGAATCGAAAGAATGTTTTAAGACGGAGATTCGGAAACATATGAAACCTGTTAAGACTGCGTCTACACTTGAACGTATAATCCGCAACGGCATTTTAACTGTTATGGTGATGGGTTTCGGTTTAGCGTTCCTTAAGGATGGATATGGCGGATATGCACGCGAGAATCTTGAGATAGCAAAAGTCGATTTGCCTATTGAACATCGCGATCAGGCGCATATTAGTGATAAGGTTGTTAAAAGCCGGTTGGATTTGGTGAAACAAGGTAAGCGGCTCAAGGAGATGGAGGAAGAGTTTGGAGAGGCTTGCTGGAAAGGAAAACGGGAGGGTTCAAGGAGTAGCGAGGCGATCTGGTTTGGTCCCGGAGGTATGTTGACTGTTCCCTATAACGCTAACGGTATAGTTACGGCAGCGCCGATCTGGAAAGACGGTCGACGTTCCGAAGTGGATATAATGACGCAGAGGTGGTTGGGCTACGTGCTGGCGCCACTTGGTTTCATTTTAATAGTTCGTCTGATAGCTATGGCGGTGCGCGGTGCAACTTTATCCGATGAGGGGCTGAAACCATCTGGTGGTCCGTTGATACCATACGAGGCGATGACCGGCTGGGATGTTACGGACTTCGAGAAAAAAGGGCGAATCAGGTTGGCCTATGTTCTAAACGGTAAAGAAGGATCATGTGTTCTTGATGAATACAAGCTTAAGGCTTTTCCCCTGATTGTTCAGGAAATATGCGACCGTAATGCTGGCTTTGAAAATCCTCTGGTGAAAGCAAAAGAGGATGCTTCCGGCGATCCGGTTTCGCAACAGGTGGAATAATCAAGTTCGTAATGGCGTATTTATTGACATAGTTGCGTTAGTCCCCGTGGAAAACGAGGTTGAAGTAGAGGTTGCTAAGAGGATACGTGTTGCGGGATTTCCTGGACGGGGATGGAGGTTCTGTTGGACTCGCTTTTCTTAATGATGTTCAAAAAGTTTTTAACCAATTCAGCCTGTCGGTGCGTAAACAGAAATCGCAGCGATGTTGCATCCGAATTATGTTTTGATGGGCCAATCACCGTTTCTTGCTGATGACCAAACTGACGCAATAATACCTCAGCGTCAAAGGCGAACCCCTGGTTGGGGATCATGAGAGCCGATTCGATTTTTTTGTAATAAACAGGTTCTTTAATCGTAAGGACCGGGCTGGCGTCCTGATGGCAGCACGTCAGTTCACAGCCGAGTCTTTTATCGTGAAATCGCAAGTGAATGATTTCACGGTTATAGGGGTCGCCAATGAAGCTTGCGTAAATGGCTACGCCGTAGAGAATGCTCTCCTCGATAATCGGTCCCCAAAAACAGTTTTCCAATGTCCGCTTCAATCCACCTGGCCGGCATTCGTTAAAATATAAAACCTGTTTATGAACCGATTGCACCGCGTCATTCTTAACCCTGCGTATAATGGCTCCCACTTTATCCGGGCGTTCCGATTCGGATAGGTTTCCCGGCTCAAGCAGGTAGTTGCAATGATAAGCCGAACAGATTGATGGGCGGTGTTGATTATGTATATCACATCCTGCTGGGCACTGGTGTGAACATCGTTCGCCCGGGCCGAGAACCAGCTCTGGATTGTTTATGGTAAGCGTGGTACAGCATTCTGAGCAGCCGTCGCATGTTCTTAATACCTGTCCTTTTGATACAGAGGTATTTGGAGAAGGGGAGTGTATATGATTCGATTTTTGTTTTGCGGATTTAATCGGGGCAAGTTGCGCGCAACAGTTTTTATATTTTCTGTTACTTCCACAGGGGCAGGGATCATTTCGTTTCACCTTCATGAACCGATGGCTCCAGAAAGACGTTTTCGATAATGGATATTGCATCCTGCTTGGTAAACCCTCAATACATATCGGCGTAGAAAGCGGGTGTGTTGCCTTAACCTGGGTGATAATTGCGGTATTTACAGGGGGTCCGATACGATCATGCCTGCTGTATTTGCTTGATCGTATAGACTGTTTATAGGCCTGCTCGTTATATAAAAGAATGAGCGGCGGACCTTTTGATCCGCCGCTCAGTGCCTTTCTAACCTGCCTGATCCAGTAGTTACGGTGTGATAACCGGAACTTACTAGCCAAGCAGTGACAGGATTTGACTGGCCTGCTGGTTAGCGAGTCCCAGCAAGGATATACCGGAATTCAACAACACGCTCTGCTGGTTCAGGTCGGCCGATGCCTTGGCGTAGTCGGTATCGGCGATAACGCTGCGAGCTGCGGTCAGTGCTTCGGCGTTTTTGTTGAGCGAGTTGATCGAAGTCTGAACCTGGAATTTTTGGAAACCACCAATTCGTCCACGAGCTGCCGCGACCTGGGTTATAGCACCACGAATTGCGGTTAGAGTGTTAGCTGAACTACTGGAAAGGTCAGCCGTACCGCCAGACCTGATGTCGTGAATCAGTGTTCCTGATGAGTCACCGAGCGTGAAAGTAGCGACCTGGTCGATTCCGATGGTCGATCTCGTGTCAGCTCCTTCACCCAACTGGAAAGTCATACCGGTGGATGCGTCGATAGTGATTGTCTGGGTACCGGCAGCTGCGTTCAACGCACCGAGGCTGAACGAAAGACTGAAACCGTTGGCGGTGTAGGAGAAGTCTTCACCATCGGCGGTCACGACACGACCATTGATGTTAGCGACGGCATCGACTCCGTATTCCCTTGTCAAAGCAAGAGTTTCACCTGTTGCAACGCCAGCACCAGTTACGATAGCCCCTCCAGAAAGCACCGAAACTTCGACGAACTCGTCACTGCCGGTCGACGATGAAGTAAACCGCATGTTATTGCCGGCTAATTGGGCAACAACGCCAGTTGAAGCAGAGGCGGTGTTGATTGCGGCCATGATGTTGTCACGGGTCGTACCAGCGGCCAGGCTGATTGTTTCTGAACCCAACGATCCGGTTACCACGATTTCCGTGTCGGCACCAAGCTTATCAGTACCACCGTTGAATGTGAGGTTGTTTCCGGTCACGTTGGTGTCCGCGGTTCTCGCATCCGTGGTAACTGTTACGGCTACGTTGGTGTTGGTAGTGGATTCGTTACGGGTGTAGATATTAAGGTTGATGACATCTGCACCACCTGCTTGAGTTGCTTGAATTGCTTTGGAGCCGTCAAGTAATCTTTCGCCGTTGAATGTGGTTGTGTTTGATATTCTATCAATCGCGTCGAGAGCGGCATCAATCTGTGCCTGGTTGGCATCTCGTTCGGCCTGACTCAGGGAAGCATCGTTAACGCTGGACATAGCCAGTGTTTCGATTTCCAGCAGCAGGCTTGAAACCTCTTCCAACGCGCCGTCGGCAGTGGACAATAGGGCGTCGGATCTCTGGTTGTTTTCAAGCGCAGCATTAATCCCCGTAATCTGAGCGTTGAAGTTCTCCATCGCGATCAGACCAGCGGGGTTATCGGCTGCACTGTTAATTTTCATACCTGTTGACAACTGTGTCAGCAGGTTACTCTGCTTTGTCGATGTGCTGTTGACAATATTCAACAACTGCATTGTGTTAAGGTTTGTTGCTGTTAGTGCCATGGTTTACCCTTCGAGCAAGAGGTTCAGAATCAAGGAACAGTGGACACACCGAACCTCAAATATAAAAAAAGGGCAGGCAAATGAAGAAATTGAAAAAAAGTAAAAACGGCGTTGGGATTACGGAAAATGGTTATTCTCGGGCTTTGGGGTTTGCCGTGACGTCCGAATTTGTGAAATAACTTGTACGCGGAGTGTCACGCACATGACACTCCGGCCTGTTCGCCGCGGTTATAGGTCTCGTTCTAGAGGTTTTTGCAGGCAGTCAATAACATTTTAGCGAGCGGTATTGCTCGCCCCATAAGATGGGAGAGGTGATAATCAAAAACGGAAAAAGCGGGCTTAAGACCTTTCTTTTCACCACTCTGCCCGATTATCCAGCAATATGCTTCAGGCAGCACGTACACTTTTTCTGTCCAGGCCGGTTCGCAGTCTCTGCAGATAAGACCACCTTCGAGTGACGAGAAATGAATATCTCCGGTAAATGGTGTAGGCTGATTACAGCCGATACAGCGGTTTAAAACGGGGAAAGAACCGATTTCTGTAAGCAGAGTTCGTTGGAAGTCAATAACCAGTGGGAGGATATCGGGACTTTCCGCTAATTTTCTCAGGAGACGCTGCAAGCCGGTGAAAAGCTCCGGATGCGGATCCCAATCTTCCGTAAGCTCGGCGGTAAGGGCGGCCGCGTATTGCCCGGCGTAGAGGCGTCCCAGGCTTTCCCTAATCCCGCCACAGGCGAAGGTTTGCGTCCATTCCGTGACGTTCGCCAACGCCTCTTGTCTTGCCGTTTTCACGCTTAAAACCACGTGGCCGATATCCAAAAGGTCCAGAGCAGGAGCAAACCTGGTCTTCGTCGATTTCTTAACTCCCTTGGCTAATGCGCGGACCTTACCGTGGTTGTACGTGAAGATGGCCATAACCTGCGAGGTTTCTGAATAGTCCAGCCTTTTTAGAATGACGGCTTCATCCTTGATTGTACTCATGTAATAATCATAACAGGTTATTGGTCTGGTTGACATGGGCATGTTCGTACGGCAGGCTGTTGTCATGACTATCCAAAGGACCACTCCAGGTTTTCATAGTATTGTAACGGTGACGTGCAATACGGCTTTTGATTGTGTGCTTGAAGTTCCCGATTTCACTGTCGGGGAGCATTTGCCTGGGCGATATAAAGTTCGACATCCTGCAGGGAAGGGTGTAAACGTTTCGCGGGCGCTGGCCAGTTTTCAAAACGCCAGTATCGCGACCGGGTTTGTCGGCGAACAATCCTTGCAGGAATTCGAGCTTTCTCTAAAAAACGATTTCATCAGCAATCAGTTTCTTTCGGTGGCCGGTTTGACCCGCGAGAACATCACAATACTCGATTCTGTACGCTCTACGGCAACGCACATCCGAACGACTGGATATGTCGTGACAGCTCATGATATTGACCGGTTGAAAAAGAAGGTAAGCCTTCTGGCTAAAAAAGGGGGCCTGATTGTTTTCTCCGGTTCGTTGCCGGAAGGAATCGAGCCCGGGGTTTTTGCCGATTTAATTCAGACTGCGTTGGATAAGGAGGCTTATGTTGCAGTCGACACCAGCGGGGAGGCGCTTCGTCAGGTAATCAGAAAACCGTTGTGGCTGCTTAAGGTTAACCGAGAGGAATTGCAGGAGGTCGTTTCGGAATCTATTGGTGGTGAAGACAATCTGATTAAAGCGGGAATTCAATTGGGAAATCGTATTTCGACTGTAATCGTAACCTGTGGTGAAGCTGGCAGTTATGCGTTCTCGGGTGGTACAGCTTTGATGGGCCAGGTGGATTTAGCCGGTGAAACTGCGGTGAGTTCTGTAGGGTGCGGAGATGTCATGCTTGGCGGTTTCATTTCGGCAATGGTGTCGGGAGCTGATATGAGGACGGCGTATATCAAAGCGGTTGCCGCCGCTACTGCTGCTGCGGTAAATCCGATAACTGGAATGTTTGCCATGGAGGATGTCGCACGGTTCGAGGCTAGAACCTCGATTCTCTCTCTTTGATCACGCCTGGGTGGTTCTCGGCAAGAGTTGACACTGCTATTTATTCTATCATTCTCCTCATATTGGTTATTGGCACTTCAAATAGAGTATTTATGAAATAGAGGTATTGAGGCGCATCCGATAGTTGGTACATGTGTCGATTCTCATTGTTAACCAGCCTGGCGGTCTTCTTTCTCGCTGTCCTGTCGGGCGGTTGTGGATCCCGCGGTGATGGTATATCCGCTCAACCCTGGAAGCTGCAACAGCCGTTCAGATCTCTTAAATTCGATAGGGATACTGATAATGGTCGCCGGACAGGCAAGCGTTTGCGCCAGGCATACGCAGATTCTGATTTGCGTGGATCAGCACGTGTTCATGGAATTGGAAAAAGCAGATTCACTTCGTTCGAGCTTTATGAACAAAAAGGTGACAACAATAGCGAGGTTGCATTCAAGAGTTATTCGGAACAGGATGATCGATCTGAAGTAAGCTCAACAGGTCAATCCTTATCTGATACGGGATTAATTGAACAAGAGCTGCCTGTTTCAACCGCTTCGGAGGAGGAGAAGTTCTGGTACTTGGATCTTGGTTTTCGAATGGGTATTACCCGGTTGGGCAGCGCGGAAGAGAAACTTGATAAACGCCTTAATGGTCCCATGAAACTGGACGTGTTCGGCGTTTTTGAAAAACCGCATACTCCAATTGATCGAAAGTCGGAATTAGGCTTGAATACCTTTTATCTCGGAGTTGGGCGACGAGAGACTTCGTGGCTGACCTGGAATGTCTATTTTGGCGGCGGAATAGGGAAAGATCGCGATCACCAGAGATGGCTTAATCACAATCTGGACGTGAGATTCGATTATCTGGCTTATTATACGGGATTTACGGTTGATATTTATCCTTGGGGGATAAGCAAGAGAGCGCGGTACGATAACTTCCTGGAGCATCTAAGAGCCTCTCGACCCTATTACGTCACAGGTATTGAAATCGGCTATGTCAGGGCGAGGGGATGGGGTGATTACAAGATCGCTCCCATACATGTTTACCACGATAGCCAGAGAATCGAGGACTGGCTTTTCAGCGGCATTGTTGGTATGGGGTGGGAGATACCATTAGATGATCGCTGGGCGTTTAATTTGCAGGCGCATTACACTTTTCACGCATACAGGCCTGAAGAATATAATGGATGGAATATAACTTATGCCCTGCGGTATAAGTTCTGAACAGTTTTCACCGCTCGTCATATGGCTTGCGTTCAACAAATATCCAAAACGCATGCGTAAGAGAGAGTATTCATACTCAGCTTAAGAGAGCTTCTGCCCGCTCCTGGGTCAGCCACCCGGTCTTGTCCAGTAAATCTCCGAATGTGAATCTTGCCCGTATCAAATGACAGAACCGGACAGCTCCGAGTGCGGTGGAATCGGAGATCGGCGGAGTTACTTCGCCCAGGTTTGTGGGGGCGCCTGCTTTCTCCAATGCTCTCAATATCTCTGAACTGGGGCGCACATGGTGTTTGATGAATTCATTGTGTTTACCGGATTCCAGATCGGCGACGAATCGTTGACGGGCAGCGGCAGAACCGTTCCATCTGGATATTTTCTTATCCAGGTCGCGGAGGATTTCGTTCAGTAATTTTCCGTTTGAATCATAACATTCAAAGGCTTTGGTTACCTTTTGATGGTATTCTCCATTGTCGATATCGGTCAGAATACTCGTTATATCGATATTTCCCCATGCCCGCTCGTAACCGCGGGCGGAGATCAAAGACCCTACCCCGACCTGGGCTCCGTGCAGGGCGAAATCTCTTCCATCGCCCGCTGCGGTTAAATCCAGGTAATGGCTGATAACGTGTTCCCAGCCACTCACGGGTGCGGTCTGGTTTACAAGGGACATGCCCATGCCGGCCAGAAAAATCGCTTCCGTTACCGCTTTTATTCCCGCGGGAGTTTGCCTGTAAACTTCATCCGCAAGGTCGATCATCTTCTGCTCTGAATCGCCGAGAAGGTAACCGGGTACTTTGCTGAAGCCGTCATCCATTCCCAGTTCATTGGCCAGATACCAGTCTCCGTAGGCGACTCCTCGAGCCAGCACATCGCCGAAGCCGGCCTGGGTCATCCTTGCGGGAGCGTCAGCCAGCGTCTGCAGGTCGCAGACCACGTGATCGGGGGCGAGAGCGTCTAAAGTGCGTTTGACTCCGTCGATCATCAGGACGGCCAGGGCAGAGGTGAATGCCGTTACGCTTGCGGCCGTTGGGAAACTTATGAACGGCTTGACGTTTGCGGCCGAGTGGCAATCCCCGGCGACCAGATGGCGAGCGTATTTGGCTATATCGGTTATGCTGCCCGAACCCACGGAAATTACCTGGTCATGCTCGCGAAGCAGACCGGCGACGTACTCAGCGTTGGCCATGTCCGCGTGAAGGGCTGACTGCGGATCAACCGGCAACGTGCAGGAGGTCAACTGGGTTACCGATTGCAGAGCCGTCTGGATGGCACCCTTTAGATCGTCGGAGCCGCGTTTCATCGGAGTGCGGTCCGCAACCAACAGCGTTCGTTTGCCCTTGCCTATTGAGGAAACGACATCGGTTAACGCTTCAATACCATTATCGCTGATGATGATCTGCTTGATTTCCACCGGGCGAATTGCCTCGCCGGTTTCTGCCCAGTAGCGGGCTTTCTCGTTGATCTGCGGAATCTGGGTCGGGTTTACATATTCTTGATATTCGTTCATCTACCCAGTCTAACAATCTTGTGTTAGAACCTCCAATTTGAAAAGTGGGGTGGTGAAACCGCGCTTTCGCGGTAGACTCTTGAAAGTGGTTCAGTCTGCGGATAGCTGGTTTTAGTTGGTAAGTTTTCACTCTGTTCTGGGGAATCGATCGTGACGCCATTGGTTTGCATACTCATGGGCTCAAAATCGGATTGGTCTACCATGTCGCATGCGGCAGAGACTTTGGGCGAACTCGGGATACCGCACGAGGTTCGTGCTCTTTCTGCGCATAGGACACACGATGCGTTGTGCGAGTATGTGGCATCAGCGGAGGAGCGAGGTTGTGAAGTGTTCATTGCAGCGGCCGGTGGTGCTGCTCACCTGGCTGGCGTAGTTGCCGGCAGAACCGTTCTTCCTGTTCTTGGCGTGCCAATGGAGTCTAAATCTCTTGGGGGGATGGATTCACTGCTTTCGACTGTCCAGATGCCTGCTGGTATTCCAGTTGGCACACTTGCTATTGGCAAACCCGGCGCGATAAACGCCGCTCTCCTTTCCGCCGCGATTCTTGGAGGAAAACATCCGCAATTCAGTGAGGCTGTAAAGCAGTTTCGCAAACGGCAGGCGGATGCCATTCTCGAACAACCCGATCCTAGTCTGTAGAATCGGATTGGCCTGATCTACTGCTTACATGAGAAAGTTGCGGGCATGGATGCTTATATTTACCAATATGTTATAGGTGGACTGGTATTTCTTGTGGGCATGGTCTATGCCGTTCGCCAGGGGTATGTCGGCTTATCCGGGCGTGGTTTCCGCAATGGATTGGTTCTGGTTGCAGGACTCGCGGGATTTATGATTCTGCAGGGGTACCTGCAATACGCTCCCATGGAGACGGCCCGGGAAGTTGCCTATGACGGAGTGTTCCAACGTAAGAAAATTCTCGGCACGTCGCTCGATTACGGCATAATGGTTGGGTATTTCCTGCTGATCCTGGGAGTAGGCACCTGGTTCGGCAGGGGGCAGAAAAGCACAAAGGACTTTTTCTTCGGCGGACAGCGATTTTCCTGGTGGCTTATCGCGTTCAGTATGGTTGCCAGCCTGATTGGTTCCTACAGCTTCGTAAAAATACAGTAGGGTTGCTTTTCAGTATGGACTTTCCAGCAGTCAATCATACTTGAATGACTGGTTCTGGATGCCCCTGTTTATCTTCGGTTGGCTTCCGATTCTCTACTTTTCCAGGGTGACGTCCATTCCCGAATACTTCGAGCGAAGATTCGGAAGATCGGTGAGACTGGGAGCGACTATCTGTATTCTCATTTACCTGATAATGTATGTCGGCGTAAACCTGTACACGATGGGAACATCGTTGAATATACTCCTGGGCTGGGGGATCTGGCCTGCGGCGATCCTGGTCGCCACCGTGTCCGCTATTTACGTTACCTTTGGCGGGCAAACCAGCGTAATAATGACTGACCTCCTGCAGGGAATAATGTTGCTGGCCGTCGGGCTGCTGGTCCTGGTACTGGGGATTTGCTACCTGGGCGGATTTGAAACGTTCTGGCATCATCTGCCTCGCGGGCATCGTTTGGCATTTCCGAATTTCAATACCGATCCGAGTTTTAGTGGGGTTGGGATTTTCTGGCAGGATTCCATGGCCAACTCGGCCATGTTTTATTTCCTGAACCAGGGAATCATCATGCGTTTCCTGGCCGCTAAATCCGTTCGAGAAGCGCAGAAAGTGGCGATGTTCGTACCGTTGGTTCTCATGCCACTGGCTGCGTGCGTTGTCGCCTCCGGCGGTTGGGTGGGTAAGGCGTTAGTGCATGCCGGTATATTGCCACCGGATATACAAGCGAAGGAAGCCTTTTTTGTTGCGTCGGAGTTTTTGAGCAAGCCGGGTATTTTCGGGCTTATAATAGCAGCATTGACTGCGGCGCTTATGTCTACGGTGGATACGTTGATTACCGCCGTGTCAGCTATTGCGGTGAACGATGTTTATAAACCGTATATTCGCCCCAAGGCCTCGGAAAAACAATTGCTTTATATCGCCAGGATCTGTGCGATTGCGGTAACCCTGATGGGGGTTTTGCTTGTACCGGTTTTCCACTCTTTCAAATCCATTTACTCCGCACACGGAGCGTTTACTGCCACGGTTACACCGCCTTTGGTTGTAGTATTGCTTTTAAGTGTTTTCTGGCGAAGGTTTACCAAGACTGCCGCTCTGGCTACCATTATCGGGGGGATGGCCGCGATTATCTTCTCCCTGTTCGTTCCGGAAGTTATTGCTCCGTTTGCTCATGGCGTTCCCATGGGAGAAGCAGGTGAGGGATTCCTTTCGGGGATGCGCCAATACAAATTCATGCGTGCGTTTTACGGTTTGTCTATAAGTACCGTAATAGCCGTTGTAGTAACTCTTTTTACGAAACCAGAGTCTGCCGAGCGATGCAGGGGATTGGTATGGGGTACCCTTTCTGATGCATTGATATGGGGAAAAAGCCTTTGGGGTGGCCCGTCACTTACCACGGCAGTTCGTCTATCCGCTGATGAGATAGAACTGTTGTCTGATAGTGACCTCCCCGTGGTTCGCGTATCCAGGGGACTGGCCGAAAGTGCTGACATCACGGTGGGCCAACGTCTGTACCTCACTGATCAGCGATGGTGGCTTGGCGGGTTGTTTTCGGTGCACGTAGTGGTGGGGGCCATCCTCGAAAAAGAAACTACTTCGTTTGTTGAAATGGGCTCGGATAGTTATCCCAAACTCGTAAGACCCCGCAGAAAAGATCGCCTGGTTTCTCTGGAACAAATGAGCTGATTATTGCCAGAAAGAGCCTTGAAGGACGCGAAAACAGCTTTTACTGGTTGTAGATACCGATTAGGAAACTTGCCTCGCTTTGTAATCGTTAGATCCTTGCGTATGTGGTAAATTACATACAGTGAGAGTGACGTTGAAAGGGGGTTGGTAATGGTAACTACTGACGCAAAACTATATCTGCATGAGGAAATACTCCTGCTGGTTCTTCGTGATGTGGAGGGGACCGAGAACTGGTGCGCAACCTACCACCACGCGATGGGCGGAGCGATCATAGCTGAATTGCTCATGTCGGAAAGGATAGAGATATCCGACGACAGGAAAAAGCATGTTCTGCTCAAAGACGCAAGTCCATTGGGAGATTCGGTTATTGACGATGCTTTGAAGATGATTATTGCAGCCAGGCGAAAAGCTTCTCTGCAAACCTGGATGACCAGAATAGCCTGCATGAAAAACTTAAGACACCGCGTAGCGGAAGGTTTGTGTAAACGTGGCATTCTTCGGGCCGAAGAGGATCGGGTGCTTCTCGTGTTCCGGCGGAGAATTTATCCTCAAAGGGATCCGAAACCGGAGAGGCAGATTATCGACCGTTTAAGGCGGGCGATTTTTACCGACACGGCCATGGTAGACCCGCGTACGGTGGTGCTGATTGCCCTGGCCAACAGTGCCGAAGTTCTCAAGGTTCCTTTTGACAGGCGAAAATTGAAGGAACGAAAGCAACGTATTGAAAAAATAATAAACGGCAACCTGATCGGTAAGGCGGCAGAGGGTGCCATTCGTGCCGCACAAACCGCCGCGGTGATGGCTGCGATCATGCCAGCTGTCGTGGTAACGAATGTTGCAAGCAACTGAAATGCACCGTTCTTTTCGTCCTATAACAACGCAGAGGGGGTGGTTGTCTGGAATATGGTTTACCCAAGTAACCGCTGGTAACAATATCGGCCCAATAGATTCCGAAAAACACAAATGATCTGCTGGCCCATTACAAATGATATCATAGGTTACCCTTAGTGCATCTACCGAGATGAGTTGGATAACCTTGGTTTCGTTTGGTACGGACTGTAGTGCCACCTGTTCTTGTTAACCCAGGCGGGCTTGGTCCGTTGAGGAACGTGGGCGTATGAACACCACGCAATGGATCGGGATTGGTTTGGTGGCAGCGATGTGTTTGATCGGTTTGACCGATACTCTGGTCTATTGGTGGCGACGAAGACGACGGAAGTGGCTTTCAAGTTAAGTCCGGACGGCCAGGTTAACGTCGAAAAACAAGGTTTACTCATTCTCGATAGCTTTTGGCGGTGCACGTCAGGCCCAGTGAAGTTCTCGGGTGGGTGATCCGTGCACCGCTCGATTAATTCCGCGGCTTCCCGATGAATTCGCTCGTAACTCTTTACGAGCAATGTGGGGAGCTATTTTTGTAGGCACCGCATTCCAGAACATCCCATTCCCTCCTCCTGTATTTCTTTTCCGATTATTAGAACCGTGAGAAATAAATACTCACTTTCTCCGAATAACAATACGTGTTTTTAATGCATGGTTACCGGTCGGCAAAAGTCGTATAGTGGACTGTTTGCACGACGAGCGGGAAGTCGATACTTTTATAGCAATGAATACAGGTAGTGAAACACATTTGGAACGTCTGGCTTCTCTTGCTACATCGGCGAAACTCGACGAACTGGATTTCGTCTGGAAAGAGGCCGATTCGGCGGTTTGTGCGGTGGCGAGGTTTAAGCGACTTGAAGATCGCCCACCGCGGATAGTCGGGTTGCTCGGCGGCGCGTCATCGGGCAAAAGCACACTTTTCAATTCGCTTCTGGAAAAGGAAATCAGTTGCATAAGTGCCCACGCCCATGAAACTCTGGGACCGATTGTAACCGTTCATGACGATTGCGTTGAACGTCTGAAACAGTGGATCACCCAGGGCTTGATTTTCAGCGAGTTTGATTCCGTTGAATGGAGCAAGGAAGGCCCACTTGCGGGGCAGATTGGTGCGGTACATCTCTATCAACACAATAGGGATAAGCTGAAGCAATTACTTCTGGTGGATACTCCGGATGTAACCAGCAAATCATCGGCTGACGAAGGATCTATTACCAGGAACTTTCTTCCCTGGTTTGATGATCTTATCGTGGTGGTGGATGAAGAACGATGGTATGACGCCTCGGTGTTTCAGGAGATTATTGAGCATTGTCGCGATTATGCTCCACGGCTCTGGGTTGTTTTTAATCGTACCGAAAGAATGGAGCCTCTCGATTCATCGGACACTAAGAGGCTGGAGGAACACGCCGGCTCATTTAGAGTGAGTGGCAGTTGCGTCAGTCCGTTTTGTCCCGGTTGCGGGTATAGGCCTGTATCGGCAGAAACGAAAAATCGTTTGTACAAATGGTTTGAGTCTGAGTCTCCGGATAATCGACTGCCGGCGCTGGATGATCATCTTCGTCGGCGATGCGTAGAGCTGGCTGGGCAGAATGTTTCCCGCAAAGAGAGCTATGACCGGCTATGTCATGCAGTCGACGGCTTGTTGGGGAAAATGGTTGACGACACCAGTTTGTCTTACGACCTGCTTACCGAAGACGAACGTGGCTTATTGGGAATCGGCCATCGTTTTCTTCCCTTTCATGATCTTGTGAAAGGTTTAAGAAAAAAACTCGGGGCATGGGGATTGATCACTTCCGCCGGCAAGGAAATCGATTTTGAAAAACGAGCCGATGCTTTAGTGGATGTTTTGCAGAAGAACCTGGAAATAAGGTTTCGATACGCAACCGATCATATAGACGAGATTGTGGCGGACAATTCCTACGTTCCCGAAGAGTACAAGACAACCAGGGATTCCTGGAACATTCCCGAATTCGATGCCCGGGAGTGGGCGGTTAGAATTCGTGGGCATATTGACGAGTGGAAGAAGGAATCTGCGCGGAAGTCACGTTCGGGCGATGTTGCGGCGTTTTCGGTCGGTGTGCCTTTGCTCCTTGCCGATCTGTTCTTTCTCGGTGGGGCGGGTACCACCTTGACCTGGGCGGCGGTGTGGGTGACCGGATTCTTCGGGGGAAAAGGAATAATGCAGTTGCTCCAGCGATCTCCCGCATTTAATGCCTACCAGACTACTGTTCGTTCATACCAGGCACTGATAAGAGAGGCGCTGTCCGACCAGTGGGAGAAAAACCTTAATGGATTGCCGCGACGACATATGAAGATGACCGATCCTGTTCTTCAGTCGATTATGTACTGGGCAACTCCCGGGAGGCGATGAGCTATGGAAGAATCGCTTGGTAAAACCGAAATGGAATTGGTATCGGTTAACCGGCAGTTGGCCGGCTTGGTTCAGAAACCGCAGTTGGAGTTATCCTCTGGTGGTGGAAAATCCCTGGAGGATCCGCTGTGGGTTTGGGGGATAATCGGAGGGAAGAATGTAGGCAAGAGTACGTTGATCAATGCCCTTGCCGGCGGTGAGGTGATCGATCGCGGTGACGACGTTGGAGAGGGCACCTGCCGCCCGGAAGTCTTTGTCTGTTCGGAAGACTTCGTGGCGTTGAAAAAACGGTTTTCCGGTCTGGCTTCGGCGAGTATTGGTTACAACGAGGATGCTCCCGTTTCCATGCGCGGGTTGGCCCTGGTCGATCTGCCCGATTTTGATTCACTGTTTTCCGTTCATGTGGATACGGTTAGAGATATTGCTTCAAGGCTTGATGGAGTCATCTGGGTTACCACACCGAAGAAGGTTGGTGATCTCCGGGCCATAAACGAGATTCATCGGGTTCTTAAAGCTCGCACGAACTTCACTTACGTGGTTAATAAGCTCGATTGGCTTTTATCGCAATCCAATCTGGATCCGATGGGGGAGTTACAGCGAGCCCGGTTGGCTTTGCAGGCACAGATCGCTGAATGCGATCCCCATTGTGATCCCGAACGTCTGTTTCTTATAGCGGCAAAACACACGACTGCAGATTCGATGCTGCAGGCGATAGCCGAATACCGATTTGGTGAAAAAGCCGAATCCTCCAGGATTGATGGCGAATTACCGGCGGTTGTAAAACAGGTTGTGTCTGATTTTCAAAGGCTGAAGCAGGTGCTTACCAGGGCGCCTTCGGCGGAGGCTGCCGCGGCAAACAAGAAAGCCAATCTCAGTTATCAGGTTCAGGTGCAAGCCGGGCAACTGCTGGAATATTATCAGCCCGATAGGTTACTGGAACGAATCGATCGCGCCCTGGCACCGGAAGCGCTATCCGATTTGGCTGACAGTTTCCTTCCGCAGGCGTATTGCGCGGCGGTTGTGAACCGGCTGAATAACCATCGTTCTCTTTTTATGGACTGGTCTTCGCGGTTGTTTGAGAAACGGATTGCCAATTGGCCTTTATTGGGGTTGATTGCCTGGCCGGTTGTTTTTTCTGGGACGTTAATAGGGGGAATCCGCTCGGCATTACCCGCCAGAGCAGGCGATTGGAACGACGATCCATTCCGGGTTTCCGGCATACCGCTGGTGGACCGTATCGAAGGCTTGATGGCCGGGGTTCGTTCGCGTGTGGCGGCTGTTAACGAACAGGTTTCCGTTGAGATTCCTGAACCGGATGCACTGGCCACGCAGTTTCGCAGCGATGTGACTGCCCTGACCGAGGAGTGCCGCGATACGATTATTTCTCCTTTCCTGCAGAAGAGACCGGGAATATTCGGGCGAATGTTCCGTTGGGTTTTACCGGTATTTATCCTGTTGTGGTTCCCGCTGGTTCAACCGATACTCGCGGGCATTTTGAAGCTGGCGTCCGAAGGGACGCAGTTTGACCTGCATGTTGCCGTGACGGTTGTTGAGGCTCTTTCCGGATCGGCTGTTCTCGTGGGATTGTGTGTTTCCCTCTTGATTATGTCGGCCATGACCGCCGCGATATATTCTCGATCAGTGCGCGATACGCATCGGGCAATTGATACCCTTCTGAAAGCATCACGAGAATCCACATCCTACCTTATGCAAACGCCGATTATCGAGACGGCTGTTCGTCCTGTCCGGGCATTGCGCAAAAAGTTGGAAGATCTTATCAAGGTAATACGCAAGGCGGAGAAAACCTAGATCATGTTGAACCGTCGGCATGAATGCGTACACGTTTTGTCAAAGACGGTTTATTAGTACTTGAGCGCTTCCTATATATGTTTTTCCTGGGGCGTTTTATCCACATTCTCCTGATTGATTGATCAGCGATGGATTTTTCTGGAATTCGAAATTCGATCCGGTAATGTTATGTGAAGGGTGAAGTGGCAAAGAAGTTAAACCTTACCTGGCGAATACGCTATCCAGGGGGACGGCAATATTACAAATTGAGAATTTCTGTATGGCGGAAGTTTTGCCCATAAAGGTGTTTCTGGTTGATGACCATTCCGTGTTCAGGGAGGGGCTCAGCGCCCAGGTCAGCGATCAGCCGGATATGGTGGTAGTGGGGGACGCGAAAGACGCGGCCTCTTGTTTTGCACCAATTCTGCATACAAGACCGGATGTGGTTCTCGCGGACGTTAACATGCCCGGGCAGAGCATATTCTCCGTTGCTGTCGACATAACCAAACAGGATCCCGCTATCAGGTTTCTTTTCCTTAGCGCTTTCAATCAGGATGTTTTTATCGAGCAGGCGATTGAGGCGCGGGCATGGGGTTTTCTCACTAAAAGCGAATCATTTACCATCATAAGCCGGGCGATTCGAGACGTAAAAAACGGGTGGGTTCATTATTCCCGAAGGATCAAGGAGAGGCTGGTGGATACTCCCCAGGGGCCGAGACTTGCCCGGCAGACAGCATCCCGCCGGTTTAAGATGACCATAAGAGAAATCGAGTTGTTGAGATATATTGCCAGTGGTATGTCGGTGAAGGAAATCGCTCAGACCATGTGTATAAGCTGCAAAACGGTTGATTGCCACAAAACAAACCTGATGTCGAAATTGGATTTACACAATCGAGTCGACCTGGCCAGATTCGCCTTCAGAGAGGGGATCGCTATTCCCTAGAGTACTTTCGTTTCCCCTTTTGTGTTCACTTCGTGTTGCTCGGGAAGGCGGAACGTGGAAGCGGCCGCACGCAGGTCGGTCCAGGCCTGTCGCAGTTGTATTCTGGCTTCCGAAAGATCCACTTCTGTTTGGATGTAATCCCGCTGGGCTTCGTTCAATCTTACCAGGGTTGCTTTGCCCGATTCGTATTCCGCCTCAACCAGGCTGCGGTTTTCAAAGGCCGATTTGAGGTTCAGTCTCTGGAGGATTACCTGCTCCTGGGCATTGATAAGATCTACAATTGCCTGCCTGGTTTCTGAGCATACCTCAAGTCGCTTGGATTCCAGGTCTGCAGTGGCTTTCCACCATTCGGCTCTTGCCTGGCGAAGTTGCGATGTGCGATATCCGCCGGTGAACAATTGCCAGCGAAGTTCCAAAGCGACGGCCGAGGCTTGATCGGAATTGGAATACGCAACATTGGCGATATTCTCAAAGCCCCAGGAACCGCTGAGTACCAGCTCCGGACTGAATCGACTGCGGACGAGGTTGATGTTATCCGCCTGGGCGTTTCGAATGTGACGGGCCTGGGCAAGGTCCGGACGCGAGTTCAATGCCAGGTCAATCCAATACTCGACAGTGGGTGTTTCGAGTTCCTTTTCCTCTTCTTCCACCAGCGGGGCGAGCTCAATTCTTTCCGGGAGTTGTGCCTGCGGTAAAGCCAAAAGCTGGGCCAATACCACCCGGCCGGTGTTTCGCAATCCAATAGCCGCGACGATGTTGGCCTGGGCGGCTCGGACCCGGACTTCGAAGTTCAATACACTTGCCTTGGTTATTTTCTTCGCCTCGAAACGGCGCTTGGCGTCAGCGAGCTGTTTCCTGCTGAACTCCTCGTCCGATTTGGCAATTCGCAATCGCTCCGTTCCCAGTTGTACCTGGTAATACGCCTGGTCCACTGCCTGAACAAGCAATCGTTGTGCGTCAGCCAGAGACATGGCTGTAGCCAGGAAACTGTTCTTGGACGCGCTCAGTCTCGCTTCTCTAGCCAACCCGTCAAATACTGTCCAGGATGCGGAAAACGTGGTTGTGTGATCGCTGTAGGAATTGGTATTCCCTGATGAGATAGACGGGCGGTTCTGCAGGTAGTTGGCGTAAGCCGTAATATAATCCGCAAGTGTAGGGTTTTCAGGGAGTTGCGGAGTATCCGGCACGGAGGTCAGCGGGGAGGTTATTCGTGTCCTGCGGACCGGCGTCTGGAAAGTTCTCGATGAGTTGTGGAAAAAACCCAATTGGGGTGAGAAATACGATCTCGCCTCATCAATTGACGCCAGCGCCGACTCCAGCCGGGCTCGTGCCGCGTGAATATCCGGATTGGTTTTTAATGCCAGTTGCCGGGCTTGCCGCAGGTCGAGAACCGTTACGTCGGCCAGTTCGGCCGCAGGCGGCGTGGTTATTGGCTGAGCGGGAGTTATCATTCTCGCCCGTTCCGCTTCAGGCAAGTTGGACACGACCGCACGTTGTCGCCAGACGATCGAATCGATCACTTCCTTCGGAGTCGAACATCCAGCGAGCATTGCGATTAACAGTATTGTCATGCGTTTCGTCATATCAACCTCTTTTCCACGCGTTGGATGGAAGGTTATGCCTTTAAAAACCGCGAAGCGCTATCGCCGTACCAGCGGTTCCACGTCCTCCGCCGATGGATAATCGCCGCCGCATCTAAGCCACCTGATAAGCCGGTGAGCGTCATTAACCAGCAGGTAAAGCGACGGAACCACGAGTAGCGTCAATAACGTGGCGAATATTAATCCAAACGTCAGAGAGATTGCCATGGGAATCAGTGACTGAGCCTGTGTACTTCGTTCCAGGAGCAACGGGGCCAAACCGGCCACCGTGGTTATCGTGGTTAAAATCACCGCGCGGAATCGGATTTTTCCCGCTTGCTCGACTGCGTCGTATACACTTTTATCTTCGCGGATTCCGTGAGTTATTTCATCGAGTAATACGAGAGAATCGTTTACCACCACGCCGGAGATGGCCACCATACCGAAAACACTCATGATCGTCAGGTCGTAGCCGGTGATGGCATGACCGGCGATGGCACCGACGAAACCCAGGGGGATCGCCGTCATTATTATTATCGGTTTGTGATAGCTTAGCAGCATGCTTGCGAGAATTCCATAACTCAGAATACAGGCGATTACGAAGCCGACGAATAGGCTGTGCAGCGATTCGAGCATTTGTGAATGCTGTCCTTCCAGGCGATAACTCACGTTGGGATACTTTTCCAATAAGGTTTTTAAACAGCGGTCGTTCAAATCCGCGAGTACTCGTTCCGCGTTGGTTCGCCGCTCGTCGACATCGGCCAGTATTCGTACTCTTCGTTTTCCATCCTGGCGGTAGATGGACGAGTATCCGCGTTGTATTGAGTAATCGGCCAGCTCAAGAAACGGAATCCCATCTCCAACAGCGCTTTTTATGCGGATGTTTTCGATATCCGTGATGCTTTTTCGTTGGTCGTCGGGGTAACGTACCTGAACGCGTACCTCGTCCCTGCCGCGTTGTATTCTGACCGCCTCGCCGCCGAAGAATCCGCTGCGCAGGTGCTTGGCCAGGTCGTCTACTGTTATTCCCAATGTCCGGGCCAGCCGGTTCAGCTTGACGCGAATTTCCCTTTTGCCCGCATGCAGATCAGTTTCTATCCCGGAAACTCCGGCGAATTCCTTCAGTTTTGTGGCAACGAAATCTGACGCGGCCTGTAATTCCTGCAAATCATTACTGAGTAGTCGTACTTCGACAGGTTTTTCCGTGGGACCTTTCTGCATCCGCCCAAAAGTTACCGCTACAGCGTCCGGGATGGTTCCCGTTTCTTTCTGCCACGCTTCCAGAACTTCGTCTCCGGAAACTTTCCGTTTTTCGCTTGGAAGAAGTTCTATCATCACCTCACACAAATGGCTGCCGGTTTCGTCAATCCAGCCCGACCACTCGCCCACGATCGAAAACTTCTGAATGACGAGGTTGTCTGCACCGGCATAATCGATGATGTTTTTGTTATTAAGGCGATTCGCCGCGAATTCCAGTTGATCGACCGCTGCTTGAGTTTTATATGCCGGGACGCCTGGCGAAAAACGCACCCTGGCCATCAGGATATCGCCATCGATATCCGGCAGCAGGGTGAAGGGTACTCTTCGTCCTACGATTAAACCCAATCCCAGAATCAGGCAGGCCGTGGCAACGCATACGGTTACACCCCTGTTATCCAACGCCTTTTTGAATATGGGGGAGTAAACTTCCCTGATAAACCACTCTACTCTTTCATCGATGGATTTTCTCAGCGAATCCATTAGTTGAATCAGTTTTCCGCGTTTTTCGTGATGTCCCAGGCAATGCTGCAGGTGCGAAGGGAGTATGCAGAACGATTCCACCGTGGAAAATAGTATGGCCGCGATTACCACTACCGGGAGAACCGCGATGAATTTTCCCATTATTCCGACAACGAATAGTAGTGGGGAAAACGCAAGTACGGTAGTGACCGAGGAAGCGAATACCGGCAGAGCCACGTGGGAAGTTCCCGAAGCTGCGGCCAGAGTCGGCGGGTCGCCCGCTGCAACCCTGCTTCTGAATCCATCGGCGATGACGATTGCATCATCGACGATAATCCCGGTGACCATGATCAAACCGAAAAGTGTAATCATGTTCAAAGTCTGCCCGGTCAGGTGCATGACGATCAGCGAACCGGCAAAGGATACAGGTATTCCCAAAGCCACGTAAAGGGAGACTCTAAAGTCCAGAAACAGCGACAAAATCAGCACCACCAGCAGCATACCCAGGATACCGTTTTCGAGGAGCATAGAGATACGCGCGTCAACCTCGCGCGAACTGTCCGCCCAGGTTGATATACCGAGCTTCTTGGGTATTTCTCTCTGCTTTTTCGCGACATAATCACGGACTATGCCGGCAATGGTACTCGTATCCTGGTTGGTTGTTTTGTATACCTCCAGAATCGCGGCCGGCGAGCCTTGAAAATGTCCGAATTTGACGTCATCTTCAAAACCGTCTGTGACTTGAGCTATCTGCCCGAGCGTTACCAGCGTGCCGTCCGGGTTGGCGATAATAACCAGATCCTCGAACTCCTGGGCACTGTACTTTTGCCCCTTGGTCCTGAGTGTGAGTTCTTCCCGTTGGGTTTTCAGGGTTCCAGCCGGTACATCCACACAGTTCTGAGCTACGAGTGCGGCTATTTCTTCCAGCGAAAGATCGTATTGGAGCAGCGCTTCCTCGGAAACCTGGATAGCGATCTCGTAATTCCGAACGCCGGCCAGGTTGATTTGAGAAACCTCGTCATACGCCAGCAGTTCGTTTTTGGCTTCTACGGCCAACTCCTTCAAGGTACGTTCAGGTACATCGCCGTAGATAGCTACGTTAATTACCTGGCTGCGAACCAGAACTTCGTGAGTGATTGTTTTTTCAACATCGGGAGGAAACGACGTGATCTGTTCCACCCGGTCCCTGATGCTCAGGATCATGGTCTGCGGATCGGTGGCCGAACTGTCCAGCTCCACCATGGTCAAGCCGCAGTTTTCCGTCGCCCGGGACCATATTTTTTTTATGCCGGCCAACCCTTCCAGGGCTTCTTCGATTTTCAGGCATACTCCCTGTTCCACCTCCTCCGGACTCGCTCCCGGATAAACCGTTTCCACCGCAATACGGTCGAGAGAAAACTCCGGATAGGTTTCATTGACCAGAGCCATGCCCGAAGCCAGCCCGCCTGCCAGCAGGCAGACCATTAGCATGTTGGCGTAAACCGGATTACGGATGCCGGCAGTAATAACCCCACGGAGCCACAGCATGCTAAACGCCTCCGCCTTTTGAATTGCCTGGTATTACCTGTTGTTCAAGCGGTTTTGCCCGATGTTCGCTTTTTGGTGCTTCGCGCAGTTGGAGTTCCATTCCAGCCACGGGGCGGTGAATCTGAGATACTATCACCATATCACCAGCGACCAGATCGCATTTGTTCTCCTGCTGGGCGTCTGGTTTTTCCATCGACGGTGATTGAAAGTTCACCAGTACGTTCTCACCGATGCTGCGCAATAGGGGAACCTGTTTGATTTCGAGCTTACCGAGTCTGGAGCCGGGGGAATCCGGCTTGAAGACGTAAACCGTGTTGCTTTCGTAAATTGTATGTCGGGGAACAAGCAGCGCGTTTGCAAGTGGAGCTGTTGGTATTTCCGTACGACAGAACATGCCTACCGACAGTGGCGGGCGAACACTGCCTTCATTCAGGTTCAGGCTGGACATTACATCCAGGATTTCCACAACCAGGTATGCGCTTCGCGTTTCCTTATCCATTCTTTCCAGGCGGGTTACTTTTCCCTTCCAGGAAAACTCCTGCTCGTGCAGCGTCCAGGTGACTTTCGCTTCGGGGGCAGTTTGCAGGTCTTTACCCAGCGCCGAGGCGAAGGCCTCCTTTGCCGTCCAGCGAAGTTCCCGCGGGTCGATTGCCACCGCGACCTCCAATGCCTCCAGGTCGGTAAGTGTGGCTATCTCCATGTGGGCGATCACAACCTGTGTTTCCTGGGCGGATACGGAATCGACCCGGGCGTTGAATGGGCAGGTTATTCTGGTTTTCTCAAGTCGAACCTCCGCTTCCGATAGCTGCGATCGCTTGGTGCGAAGCAATGCCTTTGTCTCTTCCATCAGGTGGGGGATCGATTCCAGTTCACTTTCGTAACCTAAAACGGCGTTCAACTGCCGCAGGTATCGATCTTCAGATGCTTCCAGTTCCGGTGCGTTGGCCGAGCCTTTCTCGAATAACTCCCGATCTCGATCAAACGCGGTTTTGGCTAAATCGGCTTGCTGACGGGCGAGCGTGAGACGCTGGGACAGGCTCTGCGATTGCTGTTCATGAAGGGCCAGTTGAGCTTCAAGCCGGGAAATCTCGCCCTGGATCTGATCGATTTTGGCTTTGTATTCCCGCGGATCTATTTCGAACAGAAGCTGCCCCTTGGAAATCGTGTTACCAACGGCCAGCTCTTTATGCACTTTGAGCAGTTGCCCGTTAACCTCCGGGATGATTTTAACCAGCCGCTTGGGCCTGACTGTACCGTAACCGACTATCGGCTTCGAGAGAGTTGTCGCTGTTACAGCCTGAACCTCCACCTGCGGAATATTGACTGTCTGTGGTTTCAGCTCGGGTTTCGGTTTCGTTGCCGCGAGCCATATCAAGGCAAGGATTGCCGAAGCGACAATAACGCTTCCACAGATGAGGTTGATTGTTTTGCGTGTACGTTCCATTGCGACCATCCGCTTTTGATGTTCGTAACCGTGCGTTTCCAGGTTGATCAATTTTAAAATACGCAGCTAAGCTCGATCATATACGTAAATCTCGCTTGTATCGTTAGACCTCGCGAGCGTAATACTAATTCAACCTGGATCTGGTCGATACGGAAATAATCCCCAGATTCCGGATGATTACGTTTCTTTACAAGGTCATCGTTTATAGATGAAAGCTCCTAAGCTTATATAGGTTAATAGGTTCCTGAAATCGGTTCTTCGAGGTTTTCGTCGATGTTAATGGCATAAATATGTCCGATAATAGGTTTCTGATATCGGTTTACATTGTTGCTCGCGATCAGTTTGGTCATTTTTACATTTGGCGGCGTTTTAAAGGTTTGGTTGCATGGAACAAACCTGTTTCATTCCTATGATTGATCGTTATGGCGTCTGAAGCGAACATTTACATCGGACCGGCCGCAGGAATCGCCGCCTCACTTCTTTGGACGGCTACTTCTTTACTCTTTACGGCCGCTGGTCAAAGACTTGGACCGACCGTAGTCAACGCCTTACGCATTATCATCGCAGTCGTTCTTCTTGGGGTTACCCACAGATTCCTTACCGGTTTGTGGATTCCTCAGGCTGCTCCGTCCCAGGTTATGTTTCTGGCGGTTTCCGGGATAGTTGGGTTAGCCATAGGTGATCAGGCTCTGTTTACGGCATTTGTCGATATCGGGCCGCGGATAAGTATGTTGATTATGACTACCTCGCCTCTTTTTGCCGCCCTGTTTGGTTGGTTGGCTCTTGGTGAGCGGATATCCTCGGTAGGGTGGATTGGAATAGCCATTACCATTGCCGGGGTTGCCTGGGTGGTAAACGAAAGACCGGAGAAGAATACGGATTCCACCGTTGGAGCTCATCGGACACGAGGGATAGTCCTGGCATTTATCGGTGGAACTTGTCAGGCGGGAGGGCTCCTGCTCAGTAAGCAGGGTATAGGTCACGGAGTCGTCCCCATAGAACAGCATATCGATCCTCAGACCGCGACTTATATTCGCATGTTCTTTGCCGGTCTTGCGGTTTTACCAATATTATTGGTGCGGAATATCAGGCAGCGTAAGAGACTTGCCGCGGGGTACGAACCTGTTCGTATAGGTACACCCAGGGCGGGATTCGTGTTTATGACAATGGGAGCGGTAGTTGGGCCTTACCTGGGTGTGTGGATGTCGCTTGTTGCTTCTGATCGAGCTTCACTGGGCGTGGCACAAACACTATGTTCGCTTGCACCAATTTTCATTCTTCCTGTTCTGGCATTTGGTTTTAAGCAGAGAATCTCCCTTCGAGCTGTGCTTGGGGCTCTTGTTGCCGTTGCAGGTTCAACGCTCCTGTTCTTTTATCCGCAGTAATCGGAACCTGGCTTTGAGATGCATAAAGAAGCAGGTATAAGGCTTTTGGGACAAAAACTAACTTCACGTGTTCTTAATCTCCGGCGGATTCATTCTTAATACTTGCTCATTCAAATACCACCCGAGTCGCGGATGTTACTCTCTCTTTCTCTCTTATTTGCATTCGCGGCTAGTTTGGCTCTCATAAACCGGAGGTAACGTAAATGTCGAGAAGCCTGATAGTGACGGGCATTGTTCTTTGCTGCCTGTCAGCATCGCAAGCGATGGCTGATGTGCGGATAACAGATTGGATGTATCGCGGCAGCAATGCAAGCCGCAGTGAGTATACAATCGCGACAACCAGCTTAATTGATATGAACTGGTTGCGTTTTCGAGATATAGAATATCTTGGTTGTAATTCGCGATGTATTGAGCCATCAGGAATGATCGCTGGTGAATTCAAAGAAACCGTTATTCTGGCGTCGGTTCAGGCTAATGAGTGTTCAGGGCGATCATGTCAAGAGCTTTTGGAAAAAGATACTTACCGTCATCATTGTCTCGATATCGATTCATCAACGACGAGTGGGAAAAAAGATGCTTATGCGCGTGATATCATTAATGATGGTTTAGGTGAAAAACTCAATAGCATCTGCAGCTATCCTTTGTCTGACGATTACTTAAATGTTGGCAGCGATTTCTTTCAGCAAAACCCGGGTATGAATGTGGAATTTCGTTCGTATCGCTCAATAGCTGGTGGCCGTGGCGTTTCTTCCGGTTATGGTTCCGAATCGGTTTTGTTTATCTTGCTGCTTATTGGTGTTGGTGTACCGGTTGCTCTTCGGCAACTGTTTTCACGATAAGGTTTCCCATTTTACAAAGTCGTGCCTCACCTGCGGAATGCCTGCCGCAGGTAAAGAGAGAGGACACCCGCTCGGATCGGTAACTCACCATTACCGATCCGAGGTCCTTTTTAAGACAAGGTGATTGATATAGTTTTAATTTTTACCATTTCTTAACTTTTGACATATTCGCCCTTAATACTCTGCCGCTTCAATACCACACGTGTGGTAGATGGATTCTCTCTCAAAAACATCCATCTACGTCTCTAAGTTAACTCTCTCAAGCTGGAGGTGGAAAGAATGTCGAAGAAGTTTATTGCCGTTCAAGCTTTGGTGTGTTTGTCAGTAGCCTCGATGGCGGTGGCCGATATGCGCATTACCGAGTGGATGTACAAAGGGGAAGGTGCGGAGTTTATTGAGTTTACCAACATGGGAAATGTTTCAGTGGATATGACCGGCTGGAAGTTCGCGGATAGCCACCATCCCGCTGATGATCCCTCTTACTTTGATCTCTCGGCGTTTGGTATGGTAGCACCTGGCGAGTCAGTCGTGTTAACGGAAGCTACCGCCGAAGATTTTCGCATCTATTGGTCGCTCGATGCAGGCGTAAAGATTGTCGAGCTTCTTGGTGACGCTTCGTTCGATCCTAATGCCGGTCAGAATATTGGCGGTAGCGATACTTTGAATCTCTTGGATAACTCTCTGACGGTTATTGATGTACTCGTTTATGAGAAAGATACTATTGAGGCCAATGGTTTCAGTGCGAACCCTGCGACCTCGGCCGCAATCGGCGCAAACGATGACTCCCTGTGGGTGCTCTCGAACGTGGGTGATAGTTTCGGATCGTATTCTTCAATAGTTGGTGATGTAGGCAACCCAGGCGACTACGTACCTGAACCGGCTACCCTGGCTTTTTTGGCTTTCGGGGCTGTCGTCATCTTGCGTCGATCCGCCGCGTAAAAACCAGCAGGTGTTAATCGTATTCGCATCGCCTGCGATATACCTGACGCGGGCGATAACGGGAGGGTATCTGGCTCGGATCGGCAATTTCCCTTGTCGATCCGAGACCCTGTTTGGTGGCTAACCGGCAAGAACTGCAAGGAAAGGATGTCATGCAAAAGTCAAACGTATTTCATAAGCGTTATCCAGCTTTTACCCTGGTGGAATTACTTGTAGTCGTTTCGATTATTGCATTGCTTATATCCATATTACTGCCGTCACTGCGCAAGGCTCGGGAAAATGCCAAGTGCGTAAAGTGCATAGCCCACCTGTCGGGTTTTGGCCGGGGTTTTTTCACCTATGCTACCGCTAACGACGATTATTTCTGCAGCGGTTCCTTTGATCCCGACGTCGACAGGGATCGGGACGGGCCCGTCGATAAGGTCGGTTGGGTTGCGGATTTGGTGAACGGTGGATACGGCAGGCCGGGCGAGGCCTTGTGTCCGTCTAACCTGGCAAAAGTCAACCAGAAACTCGGCACCGGGAATAACAGCGGTTCGTTCGGTGCGGTTTATTCCAACGGCGATTCTTACGCAACCTGGGAACTCATCGATGGGAGAATAAAACGGGGCTATAACACCAACTACACCCAGGCCTGGTACATGGCACGTACCCAGATGCGATCGGATACGGACGACGTCAACGTCAAGAAGATCGGATCCACTTGCGGCCCTTTGCGATTGAATACGATGCTTAAAGTTTCCGGTTCACGAATTCCTCTTCTGGGTGATGGGGGACTTGAATCGGAAGATGAATATCTGGGGAAACACAATCTGGGAAAACAAACAATAAAATCCATGTCTGATGGGCCGTTCGGTGGACCTTTCGGACCGCAGGATTATTCGGATTTCGGACCGGCACATGGTTTCGGAAAGAGGCTGCACGGGAAAAAGAGCAGTGTACGCGATACGGCGAATATCCTCTTTGCCGACGGTCACGTGGGGCGGTTTGTCGACAAAGTGAGGGATGGGGAGTTCTCTCTCGGTCGAGACGCTAGTGGCAACCTCGTTCAACAGGATGTGGACTCCCAGGTGTTCGACGGCGTCATAACTCTTGGGCGACGTTCAAAAAGTGACTTTCTTCCCAAGTAAACTAACTACCGGTTTTCCGGAGAAAAACAGCATGAAAAAGACCATTTTAATTGCGGTAATGTTACTGGCAACTTCTACGGCGAACGCTGTAGTGTTCATTAATGAGGTATTTATCAATCCTGCGGGTTCGTTTGACAGCAGCCGTGAATTCGTCGAACTGATGGGAACACCCGGGAAAAAACTTGACGGCTATGCTGTTGCTTTCGTAAACGGCATGGAACAGAAATACTATCCCCTGGGATCGATTCCGCCTGTACCCGCTGCCCAGGAAATCGACGAGTTATTCAGCCTGGATGGACTTGAGCTTGGCCAAAACGGATTGCTGGTAATCGGTATCGATTATAAAGTCAGCTTCCCCTCCATGCTTGATGATTCGAATTTTGCCTGTTGGGAAAACATATGGAATGGCGGGCTGGATACGCCCGGTAAGTTGCAGAATGACGGATCGAATACGATTTTCCTTATTCGTAATCGTCCGGGAAGGACCGGAGAGGATCCTTACAATCCCCTTGGCGTGTTGTGGGGCAAGGATGTGGCGATAGATACCGAGTTAATTACACCGGTTGTCGACCCGCAGGATGGTGTGTCCAAAGACCAGTATGGAGATGGAAACATCGATAAGGGCGAGCCAAACGGAATGGGCGGTTTTACGCTGGATTGCAAGGGCGCCTCAACTCCCGCGGATGTTACCGATGATCTGGAAATAGTCGATGAACTCAGCTACGAACACGAGCGCGGTTGGGAATACGACATGGACGGACGGCACGTCGACGATGGCAGCACTTTCGATGGGCTTCCCTATCGTCATGTTCATGCTCTCGATGATCCCCAGGGACTGAATCCCGACGCTCTCTCCCGCGTTGATTACCGAACCAAGGGAGCGGGCTGGGTTCCGGCGCCCGGTGCGCTGGGTGAAATGCCCAACGGTAATAACTGGCAGGACACGGCTACCGAACAATGGATAAGAGGAGAGTCGCTTTATTCCCTTTCCGGAGGAGCTGGTGAGCCGCCGTATTTCTTCTATGATAATGCTGCCAACACAAATCCTGATGCCATTCAGCCTTACGTAACCCAAGTACCGCTTTGGCTTGATGACGATCAGGGAGACGATTTTGATTTCGCTAGCAGTAAAAGCTACCAGGTTATGGCCGGACGTATCAATCCGCTGGCCGTTCCGTTCATCCCGGGCGACGTGGATCGTGATGGCGATTGCGATACCGAGGATATCAACGTGGTGCTTTCCGTTTTCGGCGACGACAATTGGATTTTCAGCAATAGCTTCACGGATGCCCCGCAAGGTGATGAAGGTGATCCGGCCACTCAGGTACGTCCCTGGAATGTCGATGGCTCCGGAGATAACGGTATAGAAACCGCTGACCTGCAGTGGGTACTCAACTTTCAAGGCAGCACTGACGGGCGGATCGTAGGGGTTCGATACGAAGATACGACACCTTCCGCTACCGGGGTATATCTTAATTCCAGCGATTCCGTAACCTGCGCCGTTACCGCGGCGTCTGATACCGATACCGTTTCTGTTGGGCAAACCGTGCAGATCACCGTATATGGCGAGGTGACCGGCGGGCGAAATCTAAACGCTACCCAGGAGAATGGAATATCCCAATTCGTACACGATTTGATTATTAGTCCGGATGGGATTCTTGCGGTTGACAGCATCGAAGCTGTTTCACCATTTGTAACCGGGCGATCAAGCGTTCAGGTTTTAAACGGAACTGACGGCGATCTGGGAGTCAGTACTGTGAATGGTTATACCACCAGCTGCACTGTGGGGCTTTCGGTTTCCATGCCTTTATACCGCGTGACTTTACGGGCCGTTGGATCGGGAATTGCCGCGATCGGAATATCCACCGCCGCGGAAGAAAAGTTTTCCCTGTCTGCCCCCGGCGGTCTGTGTGTCGCTCATACCGCGGACAACGGTAGGCCTTCCGCCGTTACCTATCCTGGGAGTTTGAGCATTCAGGTTGCAATGCTCGGTGACATCGACGGTGATAATGATATTGACTACGACGATAATGAAGCATTCGTCGATTGCTTGACTGGTCCTGAAAATGTGGCATCAAGCGAATGCGTCGCGGCCGATCTCGATTACGACGGTGATGTGGATCTGGCTGACTGGCAGGTTTTCCAGGACGCATTTGCTCTGTAATAATAGTTTTGTCTGTTCGCGTTCAATGGGCTCTCGTCTTTTGTCATGAAGGGGAGAGCCCGCTCCGAAGTATGTAAAAAAACAGGTAAGGATAAAAAGAATGAGACGCGTTGGAAGAGCTCGCGGAGTGGTTTGGGTTGTTGCGGTGATCTGCTGCACCCTTGCCGGTACCAGGTCTTTTGCTTTACCTGTCGAAGTGTTCGAGGAAATCGCAAACCTTCCGAAAATCAAGAAAGTTTGGTCGTCCAGTGGGGTAGATTATGGTACAACCGACTCACTCGCTGCCTGTCCGGTGGATGATGGAAAACGGGTATTGCTGTTTGCAACAGCTAAGAAGGCGGGGCGAGTAGATGTTTTTGACGCGACCACCGGTGTTTACGAGCGATCCATAGGCCGACCAGGGAGCGGTGATGGGGAATTCAAGTATCCGAACGGTATCGCTACCGTCTCTTTCAGGAGTGCGGATAATTCGCAGAAGACTTTTATTCTGATCGTTGATCGGGATAACGCACGGGTTGTCGCATACAATCCAAACACGTCAGGGACGATGAGTTCCATAATTACCGATGGCTTGTATCGTCCGTACGGTTGTACTGTCTCCTGTTCTGATTCCTCAGTTTTTCTTTATGTGACCGATACAGAAGTTCCCTATGAGCAGACGGTAAAAAAATACGAGCTAACCTTCTGTGATGGAAAAATAGAATCGCGTTACCTGTTTGCGTTTGGAGATAAATCCGGAGCCGGCGTAATTCAGGAAGCGGAATCAATTGTGGTGGACGAGACAACGGGGCGTGTTTTCGTCTGTGATGAAGCGGACAGGCCTAAGAATGTCAAAGTCTATATGGAAAACGGAGGATTCACCGGGAAGACTATCGGTGATGGTTTGTTCGAGGGAGATCCCGAGGGGGTAATTGTCATGAAGGTCGGCAATTGCCGAATGGTGGTGGTTACCGAGCAGAGGAAATACGCTTCTATCTGGCATGTCTATGACGCTGATTCGTTGAAGTATCGCGGCGCGTTTACCGGCAAGGATGGGGTGGCCAACACGGATGGGATATGTATTTGTCCTTGTCCATTTAACGGTTTTCCTGCCGGTGCGTTCTTTGTGGTTCATGACGACTCCGAGGTACGGGCTTATCATCTTCAAAACCTGTCATCCCTTATGAATTGAACCTGCCGGGTTTTGTTTCGAGGCGTTTTAAAAACTTCCTGCCCGAAAACAGGTTGAGCGATTCCTGTCGGCCGGAACGTGAGGAAGGGTAAATGGCGGGCGGGGGCTGTGACATATCGCCGTAGAATCGTAGTTATTTGGTTTTTGGGGACGTCGAAAGGCAATTCGCTGGTCCAAATGGGTTAATTTAGGAAAACAAGAGCGGTTAATCGTTCTACGGGATACGCTGGTGTGAAATCGCCGCGCCTTTATGCTATGCTCTTCTGCATAGATTATGGATCCATATTCATACTGCGTTTTTACTGCAGTAGTTCAAAGGAGAAATCATGCTAGATCCGCGATTGACCCGATTGGCTGAAGTACTGATCAATTATTCCACGGCTTTGCAACCGGGGGAGAAGGTTCTGATAGAAGCTATAGATGTTCCCGCCAACATCGTATGTGAACTCATCCGCGTGGCAAAAGCGGCGGGGGCGCATCCGCTGGTCACCATCAAGCAGAACGAGGTTCTGCGTTCTCTCCTCATAAATGGAAGTGATGAACAGCTTCAATTGATATCTGACGTTGAGGCCAAACGTATGAAAGAAGTGCAGGCCTACATCGGCTTGAGGGGGTCGCTCAATGTTACCGAACTGTCAGACGTGCCCGATGAAAGGATGAAAGCCTACCAGAAGATCTGGTGGCGTCCGGTGCATGGGGATATTCGCGTAAGGAAAACACGGTGGGTGGTTTTGCGTTACCCGTCGCACTCGATGGCCCAGGGGGCGAATATGAGTACTGAGGCTTTTGAGAATTTCTTCTTCGACGTGTGTACCATGGATTATCTCCGGATGGGGGAGGCGATGAAGCCGCTGAAAGAGCGGATGGATGTGGTCGACGCTGTTCAAATAAAAGGCCCCGGAACGGATCTGAC
This sequence comes from Phycisphaerae bacterium, assembly GCA_963667855.2. Classification (GTDB taxonomy): domain Bacteria; phylum Planctomycetota; class Phycisphaerae; order UBA1845; family UBA1845. The sequence continues at coordinate 152,234 of CAXXKI010000032.1, forward strand.
CTTTTCGATCAAGGGACTGCCGGCCATCGCTTGTGATGGAAAACTAAATATACCGGACGGGGAGGTGTTTACCGCTCCCGTTCGCGATTCAGTGAACGGTGTACTGCAATACAACACTCCGACAATATACCAGGGAATTACTCATGACAATATTCGCCTGGAGTTCAAGGACGGCAAGATAATCAAGGCTACCGGTTCCAATACCGAGGCGCTGAACAATGTCCTGGATTCGGATGAAGGAGCCAGGTACATTGGCGAGTTTGCCATAGGTGTTAATCCTTATGTGAACCGTCCCATGCTGGACGTGCTTTTCGACGAGAAGATCGGTGGCTCATTCCACTTTACTCCTGGATCGGCTTACGAGGATGAAGCGGATAACGGAAATCGCTCTCAGATTCATTGGGATATGGTTTGTCGGCAGGATGCGGATAACGGCGGCGGTGAAATCTGGTTTGATGGCGAATTGATTCGCAAGGACGGGCTCTTCGTACCGGAAGATCTTCAGCCATTAAATCCGGAAAATCTCAAGGCGTAACTTTAAACTTGCCCGGTTAATAATAAAAGATGCGGCGTTTGGAGTGAAAAACGCCGCATCTTCATTAGTGCAGGGATGGACGAGGCGGCGTATACGCCGCCTCGTTTACCGGGAGTCTGGTTTAGCTGGTGTCGGGGCCGCTCCCGGGACGCTCATCTCCTTGCAGGGTTGGGTGCTTTAGAATTCCTTGATGTCGTCATCCAGGGCCAGAAAACTTTCCGCTTGCTGGTCGACTGCTTTCCAGCCAGCACTTTGAGAAGAATGGGACGCCGCGCTGCTTACTGTCTGCATGCTGCTTTTCACATGCGAGGTTGCCACGCGGTTCTGATTGGTTGTACCTTCTATAAGGCTGGTTAATTCCTGTACCATACTCATGGTGGTTGCGGCTTGGGCACTCAGCTCTTCTGCGGCCGAGGCGGACTCTTCCGCGCTGGCAGCGTTTGTTTGAGTTACCTTGTCCATTTGAGAAACGGCAATATTGACCTGTTCCACTCCCTGGGCCTGTTCTTCTGACGCCTGGGTTATTCCATTGACCAGATCCGTTACTTGCGTGATTCCCCGGACGATGGCCTGAATTGCTTCGGTGCCTTCACGGGTTTTACCCACCGAGTCTTCTATTAGGGTAGTGGTTTCCTGTGCCGCCTGTGCCGACCTTTGAGCGAGGTTACGTACCTCTTCCGCCACTACAGCGAATCCCTTGCCGTGCTCGCCTGCACGTGCCGCTTCAACTGCTGCGTTCAATGCCAGCAGGTTGGTCTGGAAGGCTATTTCCTCTATCACCTTGATAATCTTGCTGATGTCATCAGACGACTGGTTGATTGCGGCCATGGTCTGGTCACCCTGCTGGGCGGCGGTGTGCGTCGATGCCGTTACTTCGTTGGCTTTTCGGGCATTGGCTGCGTTTGTCTGGGTCATTGCCGACATCTCTTCCAGGGCGCTGGATGTTTCTTCCAGCGAGGACGCCTGCTCACTGGCACCCTCGGCCAGTTGCTGTGATGCCGATGCAACCTGCGCTGCCGCGTCATTGGCCTGGGATACGCCTTCGCTCAAGCCGGCGATGATCCGTTTGAACGTCGATCCGGTTTCTTCAAGTTCGCTGCAACTGAAGGTCTTGAGGCCCTTGAAAATACCCTGGAGAGGTTTTGGTTATTCCTCTGGTAATCGCTATTGCGAGAATAACGCCCAGAATAACGCCCACGGTAGTCATACCAATCATAAGATTGGTGGTCTGGGCGGTTACCGAATTCATCTCTTCACTCAGTGATTTACTGAGATTGTTTATGGTTTCTTGTACCGTTCCGGCCGCAGCGATCATCTGCGCTTCCGCTTCCCGTTCGCCGATTATTCCCTGGTAAAATTTATTGCCGGCTACTTCGTATTCTGCTATGTAATCTTTGATTTGAGACGCTACTTCTTTCAGCTGCGAATTGTCGGAAACCTGACCGGACCATTTGGCCAAACCATCTTTCGTATTCTGCAATTGTTTGCCGTAATTCACCCATTGAGTATCACGTTGAGTTGCTACCAAATAAACCGCGCATACCCTGAGAAGCAGGAACTGTTGGACTATACGTCTTCGTTTAGAGAATTGGCTATATTGGACCAATTGGCTACTCCCTGTAAATCATTGGATTGCTGGGCCGCTTGCCAGGCGGGGGAGATTACTTCAGCGAAAACCTTATTGTTGGCTTCTGTAATCGACCAGCCAACTTTACCCCAGGAAGCGAATGCTTCGTCCTTCATTGTTCTGGAAGAGGTCTGCTTCTGGAAGGCGGTCTGGTAGGTGGTGGCCTGATTACGTGCCTGGGCGACCAATTGACGGTTGGCCTGGGAGAGGGATTGGTTTTCTTCAATATTCCCAAGCTGTTGGTTCAGTTTCGTGTAAGCCTGTTCCCATTTCTGCGCGGCATTAGGTTCGCCTTCTACTGTTGATTCAAACCCGTGAGTAGCAAAGTCACGCCGCAGAGATCCGCATTGATTTAACGTTTCGGACGCATTGAATCCCTGCTTTTCCAACGCTACGTTGGTGGAAATCTCGGAAAGGCCTGCCCAGCTTTCATAGCCCAGTATTGCCGTTATAAGGACCATTATTCCAAAGGCACAACCCAGTTTGGCCGACAGCTTCATGTTTTTCAGCATGTTTCACTCCCATGTTTCCGGCAGACCTTCGGCGTGGCCCTGCATGTCAGAACTTAATATTGGCATCAGGTTACTTTCCATGGAATCAATCACCTGCATGGTCTAATGCAGCCGCTAATTGATCCCTCGGTTACTTCGTCGTTTTGCCTATCGGGAGGTTGTTTATCAGGCTGAATGGAGCGTTTACACCAATGTCTTGATAGGACTTCGCCGTAAATCGAAACACTGTTTTTATCGGAATTCCCCGTTCCTGATTGGTAGGAAAAAAGAGTGGGGGATTGTTGATGCAGGTTATCGGAACTGTAATATAGGTTTAATCGTACCGGACGAATACTCGGCATATATCTGAGTGGAACACCAGATAGGGGCTAACCCCGATTGATTGTCTTCTTAACGCTTTCAAGTCAGGTTGTTGGTACTGTATTGGGCGTTGATTACGTTTCCAACCAGTTCGCAAAGGTCGGCCATCTGGAATGGACGCGATAGCAGCACGGTGTGATCTTCCAGCCTGTCTTCTATTTCATCGCTGATGTTTCCGGCGATTATGATTGCTGGAATTCGGCAATCCTTGCCGCGGAGTTGTTCTACGCATTCCAGGCCGTTAAAGCCTGGAATATCCAGGCTGAAAACCATCGCGCTGATGTCGTTGTGGTTTTCCCTGCAACAGGCAATTGCAGAAGGGCCGTCGCTGGTTTGAAGAACCCTTGTAGCCGTTCCCTTGTAGGGCGGATACGATGAGTTTCCTGATATACTCGTTGTCCTCTGCTAAAAGGATGACTTTACCCTCGCCGGATTGTGCAGTTGATGGTTGTTTATCATCCCTGGGTTTGGAGTCTTTGGCAATGCGGGGCAGGAATACGGTGAAACGCGATCCTTTTCCAACTTCGGAATCGACCTCGATACGGCCTTCATGGTCACTGACGATTCCATGAACGACAGATAACCCCAGCCCTGTACCTTCTCCACGAGGTTTGGTGGTGAAAAACGGGTCAAATACACGAGATAGAAGCTCGGGGCTGATTCCTCGCCCGGCATCGGCGACCACGAAGCTGGCCCATTGTTTGTCCATGTCGGACATGTACGGGGAATCAGGTATGACGGATACTTTGATCGGGCCGCCTTTAGGCATGGCGTCTCTTGCGTTGATCGTCAGGTTCAGCAATATCTGTTGGAGCTGGGTTTGATCGGCCAATACCCAGGGGCATTCGGCATGATCAGGAACATCAACTTCCAGAGTAATGTTGGCGGGCAGCATCTTGTGCAGCAGTTTTAGTGCGGTTTCCAGGGCTAAGCCCAGATTAAGAGGTTTCTTCTTGATCGGTACTCGACTGCTGAAAGTCATCAATGATTTTGTGATATCCGAAGCTGCCTTGGCGGCGCTCTCTATCATTTCCACTGACTCTCTGCTTTCCTTGTCATCCTGGATCAGTGATTTTAAGTTGGCAGTGCCGGAGAATACTACCGTGAGAAGGTTATTGAAGTCGTGGGCTACTCCGCCGGCTAGTTCTCCTATGGCTTCCATTTTCTGGGCCTGGTGGAGTTGCTGTTGAAGTTGACTTCGTTCCTCTTCCGCTTTCTTCAGGTCCGTAATGTCAGTCACTAAAGCGAAAAAACCGCGAACCTTGCCACTGTCGTCGATATCGGGAACGTAACTGGCACTTACGTGTCGAGTGCCGCCGCCGCGAGTGTGTATTTCTCGCTCGTATTCAAAGGTAACTGCTCGCCCGTCAAGAACGGTATCCACGTTTTTGCAAATGAGGCGATAATCCGCTTCGCTCAAAAACTCATCAATTCGCCTTCCGTACAATTTCGCCGGTGATAGTCCGTACCACCCTTCATACGCTTTATTCGCGAACCTATAACGGCGATCTGCGTCAACTCGCGATATGAGTACTGGTAGAGCATCTGCTATTAAACGGAAATGATGCTCACTCGTTTGTTCGGATTTGTCTGTAGAATGTAGACTGGCCAGTTCCTCTTCCAGCTGAACGATGCGAGCGCGGAGTTCTTCCGTCTCCTTTGCAATCTGTTCTTTGCTTTTCTCGTTATCGTTCATTTGTTGGTACGGGCCAGAAAGCGTTCCGAACCTCCACATCAGATATTCTGCTGAAGTAATCTAACAATCACGTAAAAATTAGCGTGATTTCGCCTAATATGCAACGTGTCTAAAACGAGCGATTCAGTCATGATGAGATACTGAATCGAAGCTGTCTCGATGATTTCGTGCAAGAAGAGAGTATATCCTATTTAAGATAAGGATTGTTGCGGCGTTCGGATTCGACTGTTGTATCCCTGCCATGGCCCGGAATTAGAACCGTATTGTCAGGGAGGGTGAGGATGTTCTCCCGGAGGTTTTTAAGCAGTAACTGTTTGTTGGAATAGTGAAAATCCACTCGTCCGATGCTGTTAGCGAAGATTGCGTCACCGACAAGAGCTACGGCGAGTTCCTCCGAATAAATGCTCCTTCCGCCTGGGGAGTGCCCCGAAGTGTCCAGTACTTTCCATTTGATTCCGTCGAGTGTCAATTCCAGATTTGGCGCTAAATCGTGTGTAGGTTCAGCTTTCACGATAAGATCAACTCCAAATCTCGCGGAGAGATTTTCCTGAGGATTCGAGAGCATTTCCCACTCCTGGCGGGCTAAATAAAGAGGGACATCGTTGTACGTCTCGCGGATTTTGTCGACGCCGGCAATGTGGTCACCGTGTGCGTGCGAAAGGATGATCGCATCAGGAGTTAGCTGTTCTTTTTCTATGTAGGCGAGCATGTTCTCCGGTTGGGGAGGCAGGCCCGGATCGAAAATCCAGCATGGCCCATTCTCTCTAAAGGAGAGGATCATACCGTTTTCCGCATACATTGGATCGTTTAGAACTTTTATTCGTAAGGAAGGGCTGTTCATTTTAAACTCTGCACTGATTCATTGGCTGTGAAACTTTTTCACGGGCTCGCTACGAGTTTAGCGGGGAAGCATGTATGCCTCAAGCAGTCATGCGTTTTCAGCTGATTACATGCGTGCAATAAGCAGGGAAAAAGTTACAACCACGGGAATGGACGTAATGGCCACGGCCCATTCGGAGAGGCGAGTACCGGTTGAACTGTTTTTGCGGCCGACCCATTCGCACATAATTACGACGAACACCACGAGTGAGAATTTGAATAAAACCATTCCCCGTAGGCCGAACATTCTGATCACCGCATCCGCTATCGGGTTTACTTCGTGCCCATCTGGGTGCATCAGTAGCAGGACCCAGGTGAGCATGATATCCAATGCGGATAGAAATATGAACCACACATAAGCGTTTGGGTAGAGCATGGGCGGCAAAGAGGAACTACGTACCTGCGAGGCAAAGGATGCGGATGCTGCGATTTGTTTACCGCATTGTGGGCAATTGACGTTTTCCGTCGTCAGGTTCCCGGTACCGCAGTTTGGGCAACAAAACGGTTGGTTCTGGTTTTTCTGTTCCATTGTTTCCACGCCACAATTGTAGGCTCTTTTTCCTGGGCATGTCCAGCCGCAATGAGAGGCAAGCAGGTCATGGTTTTTGGTTGATTAGAGGGAATCGAGCTTTCATAATCGTAAATGTTCTATTGTTTCGGGAAAATTATAGACAATCGCGATGGTGAGAATCCTATGATCGGGCAGGTGGACTACGTCGTTTTTGTGGCTTCATTCGTTGTGTACACGCTGGCGATTATCGGAGTGGGGCTTTATTCCTCCAGGTTTTCCAAGGCCAACCACGAGGATTATTTTCTTGCCGGGAGGTCATTGGGAAAATGGGTGGCGGCTCTTTCCGCGTCGGCGTCCAGCGAATCGGGCTGGGTTACGCTGGGGCTGGTGGGGATGGCATTCACGCATGGTGTGCGGGCATATTGGATTTTACCAGGTTGTTTGTTGGGCTTTATTTTCAACTGGTTTTTTATCGCCGGGCGCATGCGCGACAGGGCGGGAGAACTGTCAGCCCTTACGCTGCCCGATTTCTTTTCGCTGCATTTCAAGGAGCGAGTTCCCGTGCTTCGCCTGCTTACGGTGGCGGTTATTCTGGCTGCAATGCTGCTGTATGTGGCTGCTCAGTTCGCTGCGGCCGGCAAGGCTTTTTCCGCTGCTTTCCCTGAGCGTATCGAATATCGCGAGGGAGTATTGATCGGGGCTGCGGTTGTATTGCTATATACCGTGACCGGCGGGTTTCGGGCCGTATGCTGGACCGATTTTCTGCAGGCGCTTTTGATGGTAATCGCCTTGGTGGTTTTCCCATTATTCCTTCTTGTCAAGGAGGGGGGATATAGCTACGTATTAGATCATCTTCGAGCTGCTGATCCCACGCTGCTTCAGTTTACTCCGCAGGAATCGAACTGGGCTTTATTAGGATTCCTGCTTGGTTCCGGGGCATTGGGGATCAACTTCGGATATCCTGGTCAGCCTCACGTACTGGTGCGTTTTATGGCTTTAAAAAACCGTCACGAAGCGAAGATTGCCGGTGTCGTGGCTGTCGCCTGGGGGGCGATGGTTTATTGGGGAGCGGTTACTGTTGGCTTGTTGGCCCGAGCTATGACGGAGGCGGGGGCCGCCTGGGGCGAACCGCTCCGGGCGAGTAAAGATGCTTCGGAGCAATGCCTGGTGTTGGCCGCTGCAAACCTGTTGCCGGCGGTCGTAGCGGGAGTTGTGTTGGCGGCCGTCTTGTCTGCGATTTGCTCTACGGCCGATAGTCAATTGGTTGTGGCCGCCAGTGCGGCCGCCAATGATCTATGGGCCAGAGTTATCGCAAAAAAAAATATTGCTGGGAATAATTTATTGCTGGATCGGTGCGTGGTGTTCGTTCTAGGTATTAGTGCCGTGCTTCTGGTCATCGATAAAGATGTTCAGGTGTACGAATACGTGTTGACGTATGGCTGGGCGATTCTCGGAGCCGCATTCGGGCCGCAGGTTATCCTGCTGCTGTGGTGGAAGCGGGCGTCGTACCTGGGGTGTGTCGCTGGGATGATTGTAGGTGGCATTCTCCCTGTAATCTGGTTGCACTGGTATGAGGCGGTAGAAAGGGAAGTAGCTATATACAACCTGCCGATTGGTTTTGTGGCTTCTATGGTTGTTAATGTCGTAGTGAGTCTCGCATGCCGCGAGAAAGTCCTTGTGGGCGAAAAATAAGCTTGTTTACCAGGCTCTGCAATAGGGGTGTTTGTTTGAGTTGCGATGTTGGCGACATCTAATTTGGCGCGGTAGCCGGGTTTGGTCGCCTTTCTGTTTTAGATATGGTCCCAAAGGAGTATTGGATATGAGGATTAGAAGTATTAAGTCTGTTGGGCTAGTTTGCGTTGGAGTATTGTTCCTGACCGGTCTGATGATGACTCAGGTTGGGTGTAGTGATACCAAGTGTGGGATGAACTGCTCGAAACAATCGAGCAAGTGCGTCGTGAAGTGCTCTGGTAAATGCGATGGCAAGTGCGACGGTAAATGCGACGGCAAAGCCAAGTGTTCCGGTAAATGCGGTGGGCATGCGCACGTAAAGGGTGATTGCAAGGAAAAGTGTGCAGATAAGCATGCGGCCGGCAAATGCTCTGGGAAGTGCCATAAGCATGGCGGCGAAAAACCCGTAAAGAAATAAGCGGTGTGAGCTGTTTTAGCGACCAGTCAAGGCTTGTCTAAGATTCTAACCTCGACATGCGGTTTGTATGGTGTGTCGAGGTTTTATCATGCGCGGAATCGTCAGGTGTTACCGGGATAATACGTTTCTATTTAACGGTTGTGTAAACCGCGCAAATCGATCTTGATTGTATTGCAGGTAACACCTTGTTTGGTAAGGAGTTATGGAGCTAAAATGGGTTCGTTTCGTAATTGTTAAAGAAGTAGCCGGAAACGATGGATTTCTCTTGGTTTCTGTCTCAAAAGGGCCGATTGAACCCTTGACTTTGAATTTTGCGGAGACATACTGTGATTGTTGTCACAATGTGACCTTCATCACAGTGCTGATGGAATTTTTATTGTATTATTGAACAGGCGAGATTGTTTTTTATTCTGAAGCAATACTTTCGTACATCGGGTGATTAATGGAAGTTTCGGATCGACTTGTTGAACGAGTTAGTGCTTACCGAAGGTTGTTGCGCAAGGTGATGGCTGACGGCACTGTGAGGATCTACTCCCACGAGTTGGCCTCGCTTGAAGGGGTTTCGTCTGCCCAGGTTCGGCGCGATTTGATGACCATTGGTTATGCGGGGAGTCCGGCTAAAGGTTACGACGTGGCCGGACTGATCGATAAGATTGGGGAATTGCTAGATCCGCCGGATGGCGAAGGTATGGTCCTGGTGGGGGTCGGACATCTGGGCAAGGCAATCCTTTCCTATGCGACGGGGCGTTTTTCGCATCTCTCGATCGTGGCTACTTTTGATAACGACTCTGAGAAAGTTGGACGTGTCACTCACGGGTGTCGTTGTTTCGCTATCGGGGAATTAGGGGAAGTCCTTCGGGTGACTCCCGCGGCGATAGGAATAATTACCGTACCGGCGGCAGTCGCCCAGGAAGTGGCGGATCAGCTTGTTGCCGCGGGCGTTAGGGGTTTAGTTAATTTTGCGCCGGTGCGTCTGCGCACACCTCGCGAGGTTTTTGTTGAGGACGTGGATATCACCGGCTTGTTGGAAAAAGTCGCTTTCTTTGCGAGATCAAGGACTCAACAGAGTGAAGGGTGATGGTAATGGTCGATCAAGATCTGACCTCGGTGTTTGAAAAGTATCCTAAGGCTCGTCGAGAGCATTTAATTCCCATATTGCAACAGGTGCAGGAAAAAATCGGCTTCCTGTCCAAGGAGGCGATGGAGCAGGTGGGCAACCAGCTGGATCTTCCGGTCAGTAAGGTTTATGGGGTAGCCACGTTTTATAACCAGTTCCGTTTCCAGCCACAGGGAAAGGTGCATTGTCAGGTTTGTCGAGGGACCGCTTGCCACGTGAAGGGGTCCGATCGTTTATTGAGTTCTATTACTCACAATATGAAAGTTGAGCCAGGGAAAACCACTAAAGACGGCAGCTTCAGCCTGGAAGTGGTTGCCTGCATAGGGGCCTGCGGGCTTGCTCCGGTGGTTACTTTGAACGGCGAGTTTATAGGCAGTGCGACAGCCGATAGAGTATGCAAAACTGCCAAGCGGATGATCAAGGCGGAGAAAACCGATGGTAACAAATAATAATAATTCCGGATCATACCAGCCGGCGGCTCTGCTCCACGAGGACGTTCAGAGGTTGCTGGGGGTAAATGCCAATAATGAGAGTGGTGACGACGCACGGCTTCGAGCGGAACGGGTGGCCTCTCTTCGCCGGGATACGGTAAGCCGACCGGTCGTTTACGTTGGTGCCGGAACCTGCGGATTGGGAGCAGGGGCTGGAAAAACACTGGAAGCAGTTCGCGGATATTTGCGGGAAAAGGATGTCGCGGCGGACATAGTTGAGGTCGGGTGTATAGGCCTTTGTTCTGCTGAGCCGCTGCTGGACGTGCAGTTGCCGGGCAAGGCGAGAATCAGCTTCCAGAGAGTCCAGGCCGAGCAGGTGAATGATATACTTGACGGCGTCTTTTCCGGTAACCCGGTAGCCGACGCCGTTCTGGGGCAATTCCGCAACGAAGGGCTGGATGACTGGCCCGGCGTGCAGCATGTGGATGAGCACCCGTTTTTTGCTCCGCAGACTCGTTGGGTTTTAGCCAATTGCGGGATGATGGATCCCGGCAGTATCGATGAGTATATTGCCCGTGGCGGGTATCGAGCTTTCGCGGAAATGCTCAGATCGAAAACGCCCGCTGAAATGTGCGACGAAATCGAAAAGAGCGGTTTGCGTGGAAGAGGTGGTGGAGGTTTCCCAACCGGTAAAAAGTGGAAATTCGCGCTGAATACCGCCAGCGATCAGAAATATCTTATCTGTAACGCGGACGAGGGCGATCCCGGCGCGTTCATGGATCGGGCGGTGATCGAGGGCGATCCGCATCGCCTGGTGGAAGGCTTGGGAATAGCCGCATATTCCATCGGGGCGTCCAAGGCGTACGTATATATCAGGGCTGAATACCCGCTGGCGATCAAGCGGCTGGAAATAGCTCTGGAACAAGCCAAGGCGTACGGTTTGCTGGGCGAAGATATCCTGGGCAGCGGTTTCAAGCTTGAAATAATCATCAAGCAGGGGGCCGGTGCTTTTGTCTGCGGTGAAGAGACGGCGCTGATACACAGCATCGAGGGTAAAAGAGGTATGCCGCGACCTCGTCCGCCGTTCCCCGCGGTTTCCGGGTTGTTTGGGAAACCGACAATCATCAATAACGTGGAGACGCTGTCCAACCTTCCGGCTATTGTGGCCCGGGGGGCGGAGACGTTCGCCGCAATCGGTACGGACACCAGCAAGGGAACCAAGGTTTTTGCCTTGTCCGGCAAGGTGGATCGTACGGGGCTTATCGAAGTGGCCATGGGGACTTCGGTGCGACAGATCGTCATGGATATAGGCGGTGGCGTTCCGGGCGGGAAGCAGTTCAAGGCCGTGCAGATGGGTGGCCCGTCTGGCGGGTGTATCCCGATTCAGCACCTGGATATTGAAGTTGATTACGAGTCACTCAAGACTGTTGGGGCGATGATGGGCTCCGGCGGTATGGTGGTGATGGATGAAGATAACTGCATGGTGGATGTTGCCAAGTTCTTCATGGACTTTATCCAGCGGGAAAGCTGCGGTAAGTGTATTCCCTGTCGTGAGGGTACCAAACGTATGCTGGAAATCCTCCATCGGATAACACGGGCTCGGAGAGCGGAGTCCGGCAGCGACGCCCTCCATCGGTTCAAGGGCGTAATGAATCTGGAACGACTGGCGGAAGTTATTCGCAGCACCAGCCTGTGCGGACTGGGGCAGACTGCTCCCAATCCGGTATTGAGTACGCTGCGCTGGTTCCGCGATGAATACGAAGCGCACGTGTTTGAAAGAAAGTGTCCGGCCGGTTCCTGCCGGGAGTTGTTGCAGTATCGAATTGTTCCGGAAGACTGTACCGGATGTACTTTGTGTTCCAGGGCGTGTCCGGCGGATGCGATCGTTGGTTCAGTGAAAAACCCGCATTATATAGTAGCGGACAAATGCATCGGTTGTGGCAGTTGTGTTGAAGTGTGCCGTTTTGGGGCAGTGTTGGCTGAATAGGGACGGGATCTAACCGTGATAACGATAGAAGTAAACAATCGACCGATCGAGGCAAAACCTGGCGAGATTCTTCTGGAAGCATTGAATCGAGCTGGAATCAGCGTTCCAACACTATGTTACCTTAAGGATATGACTCCAACCGGAGCATGCCGTATGTGCGTGGTGGAATTGGAAGGAAATCCCAACCTGGTCCCCTCATGCGCCCTTCCGGTAACGGAAGGTATGAAGGTTAAGACCCATTCGCCGAAAGCGATAAGAGCGAGAAAGACGATCGTCGAGCTGCTTCTGGCCAGCCACCCGGACGACTGCCTCTATTGCGTTCGTAACGGCGAATGCCAGTTGCAGGATCTGGCTCACGAACTTGGTGTGCGCGAACGCCGCTTGAGCGGAATGCGTAATATACATCATATCGATTCCTCGAGTCCGTCGGTGGTTCGCGATCCGGACAAGTGCATTCTGTGCGGCAAATGCGTAAGAGTCTGCGAAGAAGTGCAGTCTGTGGCGTCCATCGATTTCGTGGGCAGGGGCAGCGAGGTTCGCGTCGGCACCGCGTTTGAGCAGGGGATAAACGTTTCCAGCTGCATCAATTGCGGGCAGTGCATTATGGTTTGTCCAACCGGTGCACTTCACGAGCAGAGTAACCTTAAAGAGGTTACTGATGCTCTGGCTAATCCCAGGAAGATGGTTATCGTCCAGCATGCACCCAGCGTGTCGGTTACGCTGGCTGAGGAATTCGGCATGAAACCCGGTAAGGATATCTGCGGCGTAATGACTGCCGCGTTCCGGGCACTGGGATTCGATCGGGTATTCGATACAAGTTTCTCGGCCGACCTGACAATCATCGAGGAAGCTTCGGAACTCGTACACAGAGTCAAGACCGGCGGCAAGTTGCCGATGATGACCAGTTGTTCGCCCGGCTGGGTGAAATTCGTGGAACAGCATTTCCCGGAATTCTGTGAGAATGTGTCGACCTGCAAAAGTCCTCAGCAGATGCTTGGTGCTATTGTCAAGTCGTATTTCGCCCAGAAGGAAGGAATCGACCCGGCTGATATTTACAGCGTTTCCATTATGCCTTGTACGGCGAAGAAGTTCGAAGCCCAGAGGCCGGAAATGGCTCCTAATGGTATTCCCGATGTCGACGCGGCTTTGACCACCAGGGAACTGGCGCGACTCATCCGTCTGCGGGGTATCGACATGAATACGCTGGAAGCGGAAGAGGCCGATTCACCCATGGGTGAACGCAGTTCTGCCGGTAAGATTTTCGGTGCTTCGGGCGGTGTTATGGAAGCCGCCGTTCGTACAGCTTATTTCTACCTGACAGGCGAGGAATTGGGTGTTCCCAAGCTGCAGCCGCTTCGTGGTCTGAAGGGTGTGAAAACGGCCAGGTTGAAGGTTGGCGAACTGGACCTCGGTGTGGCTGTGGTCAGCGGATTAGGTAACGCCGCAAACCTTCTCAAGCAGATCAAGGAAGGCAGAGACGATCTGCATTTCATCGAGGTGATGACCTGCCCCGGCGGGTGTATCAACGGTGGTGGCCAGCCGATTGGGACCGATACCGATGCCGTAAGAAGCAGGATGAAAGCACTGTACAAGATAGACCGGGATGCCGAAATACGCGCATCGCACAACAATCCATCAATCAAACGGTTGTACGAAGAGTTTCTTGGTGAGCCGTTGGGTGAGAAGAGCCACAAGCTTCTTCACACACACTACACCCCGCGCGACGTTATTTCGTGACGGAGTAATCTAGATGTATCCTTCGAATGGACCGCTGGTTTCCACAATCAAGGAACTTTGCCGGGTTTGCTTCACTTGCGTTCGTGAATGTCCGGCAAAGGCTATCCGGATTGTAGATCAACAGGCGGAGATCATTCCGGAGCGATGCATCGGGTGCGGGAATTGTGTTAAGGTCTGCAGCCAGAGAGCCAAGCGGGTTATCAGTGATATCGGGACGGTAACCGAACTGCTGGACAGTCCTGACAGAGTGGTTGCCTGCCTTGCTCCCAGTTTCCCTGCAGAGTTTGTTGATATTGACTATCAAAGACTCGTGGGGATGCTTCGCAAAATCGGTTTCGATATGGTGGTTGAGGTTTCCTTTGGAGCTGACCTGGTCGCGGCGGAGTACAAAAAACTGTTGGAGAAGGATGATGGCAGAAGATATATTGCCACCACCTGTCCGGCCGCTGTGGGGTTTGTCGAACGATATCAGCCCGATCTTGTGGATTCGCTGGCTCCAATAGTTTCTCCCATGATTGCCACTGCCCGGGCTATCAGGGAGTTGGAAGGAGCGGACCTTAAAGTTGTTTTCATTGGTCCGTGTATAGCAAAAAAAGGTGAAGCAACCAGCGGGATCAAGGAGCGGGAAATCGATGCGGCTCTTACATTCGTAGAGTTGCGAGAGCTTCTTTCGCACAAGAGGATCAAGGCGGAGGATGTTGAGCCTTCTGATTTTGATCCGCCGCATGGCGGCTATGGATCGCTTTTTCCCATTAATCGGGGAATGTTACAGGCGGCCGAAATAGCCGAGGATTTCGTTACCGGCGACGTGGTTGCCGCAGACGGGCGATTGGCTTTTGTTGAAGCGATTAGGGAATTCCAGGCCGGATATGCGGATGTCAGGTTACTGGAAGTGCTCTGTTGTAACGGTTGCATAATGGGACCGGGCATCGGCCAGGATTCTCCACTATACCGGCGACGTATGCAGGTCAGCCGGTATGTAAGGCAGCGACTCCAGGGACTGGATCGCGGGGAATGGTGGAAAAGTGTTCTGGAGCTGTGTTCCAGAATCGACATGACGCGAAAATTCGCCTCGGACGACCAGCGAATAGCTGTACCGTCGGAGCTTGAAATCACCCAGATTCTGGTGCGGATGGGTAAAACCAAGCCGGAGGATGAACTTAATTGCGGTGCGTGTGGTTACGAAACCTGCAGAGAACATGCCATAGCCATTCACAAGGGATTGGCTGAAAGCGAAATGTGTTTGCCATACACCATTGAGCAGCTCAAAACCACCTGCGGGAAGCTTACTCTTTCGAATAAGCAACTGGCTACCGCTCAGGAAGCACTGATGCAGTCGGAGAAGCTGGCCAGCATGGGGCAGTTGGCCGCGGGTATAGCTCACGAGGTAAACAATCCTCTGGGAACCGTACTGATGCTTTCGCACGTGCTTTTAGATGAAGCGGAAGTCGGCAGCGAACTGCGGGAAGATCTGGAAATGATCGCCACCCAGGCGGATCGGTGTAAAAAAATCGTTGCGGGCCTGTTGCATTTTGCCCGGAAAAACAAGGTGGAGGCTCGTTCGGGAGATTTGCTCGAGATTGTAGAACAGACCATACGAGCTATTCGGCGTCCTCCGCATGTGGAACTGAAGTTGGAGAAGGAAAACAGTGTGGAAATGACTGCGGAGTTTGATCATGATCAGATAACGCAGGTACTTAATAACCTTGCTTCAAATGGAATGGCCGCCATGCCTAACGGGGGTGTGCTGACTATTCGTACGGGCGGTGACGAGCGGAATGTTTTCTTCTCGGTATCCGATACCGGAGTGGGAATTCCAGAAGATAATCTGAAGAAGATTTTTGACCCGTTTTTTACTACAAAAAGAGTAGGAGAAGGCACCGGGCTCGGATTGGCTGTCAGTTATGGTATCGCAAAAATGCACAATGGCGATATTAATGTGAAATCAAATGCAGATCCGGCAGAGGGACCGACTGGTACAACGTTTACGGTAACGCTTCCGCGGAAGCGACCATCACGCGAGGCGACGGCTGAGATAGCCTGAGCCCCATTGGAAATAGAGGTCGTGTAATGTCCAAGAGAATTTTATTAGTGGATGATGACGTGGACTACCTGGCTGGGATGCAGGTTCAGTTGGAGTCATTGGGATTTGAAATAACCACAGCAGAAAATATTGCGGAAGGTATGGAGGCGATCTCTTCCAATCCGCCGGATCTTGCTATCGTTGATCTTATGATCGAGGAGCAGGACGACGGCTTCTGCCTCTGCTACGCCATAAAAAAGCGTGATCCATCTATTCCCGTAATAATGATCACCGCTGTTTTGAGTGAAACCGGCTTCGATTTTGACGCGGCGACGGATGAGGAACGACGGTGGATCAAGGCCGATGCATTTCTCACCAAGCCGGTGCGTATTGAGCAGTTGCAAAGAGAAATAAAACGCCTCATGAAGGAGTAGCGTCAATGAACACACTAAGTGTTCTGGTTGTTGACGACGAGCTTGGTATTCGCCATAGCATCGAGCGGGCGCTGAGGAACCATGCCGTGATTGTTCCGGAAGTGGACGGCGAGGTCAATTTCTCTGTGGATACCGCGAGCAGTGGCGAGGAGGCGCTGGAGAAAATCGAGGGTAAAATTCCGGATATTCTTCTTCTTGACCACAAGATGGGAGGAATGACCGGGATAGAAGTTGTCGAGAAACTGGTTGAAAGGCAACTCAACGTCCTCACTATTATGATTACGGCTTTTGCCACTATCGAAACGGCGGTAAGAGCCACGAAATCCGGGGCTTTTGATTTTATCCCCAAGCCGTTTACCCCGGTGGAGTTGAAGGAAACAGTACGAAAGGCCGCTTCGCACCTGTTGATTCAAAAACACGCGCGGCAACTGGCTGAGGAAAAACGGAGGGTCCGTTTCGAGTTTATTCGGGTTTTAGGCCATGAATTGAAGGCGCCTCTGGGGGCAATTGAGAGTTATCTCAGTATCCTGAAAAACCGTACGGCCGGTGATAAAATCGAAGCTTACGATCATATGGTTGATCGCTGCCTGTTGCGAGCCGAGGGAATGCGAAAGCTGATAACCGATCTACTTGATATGACCCGTATCGAATCGGGGGAGAAGAATCGCGAGTTACGGGAGATCGATGTTGCTGAAGCGGCCGAATCGGCTATTGAGAATGTCAAAATCAAGGCTGTCGATCGGGAAATCAAATTGAACCTTAGTGTGGATGTGCCGGCAAGGATGGTTGGAGATCCCGGCGAGGTGGAAATCGTCCTGAATAATCTGGTTTCCAACGCCGTCAAGTATAACCGGGATGGAGGAAGGGTTGACGTGTGCCTTGGCGGGGATAATGAGTGGGTGAAAAATCTCTGTCAGTGATACGGGATTCGGCATGTCGGAAAAGGACGCGGGGCGTCTGTTTAACGATTTTGTTCGGATAAAAAACACGCACACCAGGGATGTCACAGGCAGTGGATTGGGATTATCCATAGTTAAGAAAATCGCGGAGTTGTATCTTGGAAGCTGCAGTGTGGAGAGCGAAGTCGACAAAGGCAGTACCTTCGTCGTTAACTTGAAACGGCACGTTGATGCCCAAGAGTGACACATGGAGAGAACGGAAATACATCACTGGCTGCTGGAGACTGATTCCGGACGCCTCGAAAGACTGTGGCTTGTTGCGGACAGTATTCGCAAGGAGCACGTTGGTGATGCCGTGCATCTTCGTGGATTGGTGGAATTAACCAATTTCTGCGCCAGGAAATGCCGTTACTGCGGAATCAATGCTGAAAACAAGACGGTCGATCGCTATCGAATGACCGAGGATGAGGTTTTATCCTGTGCCCACAAGGCGGTGGAATTGGGGTTTGGTACGCTGGTCTGCCAGGGGGGAGAGGATTATGGCATCCAGGCCGAATGGATGGCCCGGGTTATCCGGCGGATAAAGGCTGAAACTCCATTGGCCGTAACTCTCAGTCTTGGGGAGCGAAGTATAGAAGAACTGGAAATGTGGCGGGAAGCGGGAGCGGATCGTTACCTTCTTCGGTTCGAGACATCAAACGAGCAGTTGTACGAAAAGATTCATCCCTCGCTGCCGGGAAAGAAGTCTGATCGCCTTGCCATTCTGAGGGAACTCAAAACCATCGGTTACGAGGTCGGAAGTGGTGTGATGGTAGGGATTCCCGGACAGTCCTACCTTGACCTGGCGGACGATATAGTTCTGTTTCGGGAACTGGATCTGGATATGATCGGCGTTGGCCCGTACATTCCGCATCCGGAAACGCAAATGGGAAGAAACGCGGCATCACTTTGTTTGTCTGAAGATCAGCAGGTTCCCAATGATGCGGTTATGACCTGCAAAACCATGGCCTTGACCAGGATGGTTTGCCCTGATACGAATATCCCGGCAACGACTGCGTTGGCCACTATAAGCCGGGAAAATGGAAGAGAGTTGGGCTTGAAGCGAGGGGCGAATGTTCTGATGCCCAATCTCATTTCTCCGGAATACCGTGCTCAATACGAGATTTATCCGGGGAAGGCATGTCTTGCTGAGGACGACGAGTTCCTGAACGGCGACTTGAGGAAACGGATAGAGAGTATAGGACGTTTTATCGCGACCGGACCAGGCTTTTCACCTAACTGGTCAAAACGGACCGGTAAGCAATACGCTGTTGGACAGGGGGATGAAAATGAACGGTAAGTCCACCATGCCGGATATGTCGTTGAGTGATGGAGCATCAGACTTCATCGATGATGGAAAACTGGAAGGTTTGCTCAGCGGTCAGTCGGCGGACAAAGTACGTGTTCGGGGAATAATTGCCAAGAGTCTGGAGAAAAAGGCGCTTTCTCTGGAAGAGACCGCTGCGCTTCTGCAGGTGGACGATCCCGATCTTACGGAAGAAATCTTTGAGGCCGCCCGGGAGCTTAAACGGTGCGTTTACGGTAACCGGATAGTGCTTTTTGCTCCGCTTTATGTCGGCAACCTGTGCGTGAACGATTGCCATTACTGCGCTTTTCGCAGGTCCAATCCCGATGTGATTCGAAGGACTCTGGATACGCAGGAATTGGAAAAACAGGTAATCGCTCTGGAAAACGCCGGGCACAAGCGGTTGATCCTGGTCTTTGGGGAACACAGCCGTTACGATGCCGGTTTCATCTCCCGCAGTGTGGAAACCGTATACAAAACCCGTAGCGGACACGGCGAGATCCGTCGCGTTAACATCAATGCCGCTCCGCTGGATATTGCCGGTTTTCGGCGCGTACACGAATCGGGCATCGGAACTTACCAGATTTTCCAGGAAACCTATCATCATAAGACCTATGCCCGGTATCATCCGGCAGATACCCGTAAAGGGGATTACCTGTATCGTCTGGACGCCTTGAGCAGGGCGCAACAGGCCGGTATCGACGATGTGGGGATCGGTGTCCTGTTTGGACTGTACGATTGGCGATTCGAAACCCTGGCTCTTGTACGGCATGCGCTGCATCTGCAGGAACGGTTTGGGGTCGGACCGCATACGATCAGTTTCCCGCGTATTCGACCCGCCCACGGAGTTGAGCTTGAAGGCGATTACCTGGTTAATGATTACGATTTCAAGCGGTTGATCGCGACCATTCGACTGGCGGTGCCGTACACCGGGTTGATTCTCACGGCTCGTGAAGAGGCGCAACTGCGACGGGAGATTATGGCCTTTGGGGTTTCTCAAATAGACGCCGGGAGTCGCATCGAGTTGGGCGGTTATACGGAAGCCGGAGATGCCCAGTGCATGGAACGCGAGCAATTCACGTTGGGAGACGTACGCAGCCTTGACGAGGTAATGCGAGAATTGCTGGAAGACGGTTACCTGCCCAGTTTCTGTACCGCCTGCTACCGTCTGGGGCGAACCGGTGAGCATTTTATGGAATTCGCAATCCCGGGATTCATAAAGCGATTCTGTACTCCGAATGGCCTTTCCACGCTGATGGAATACCTGGTGGATTATTCGTCGCCGGAAACCCGGGAAGCCGGTCTAAAGCTTGTTGACGCGGAAATCGCCGCAATGGAAGATGGCGAAATCAAGAAGAAGTTGCTGGGATACCTGGATCGGATTGAGAAGGAGGGGGCTCACGATCTCTATTTTTAATCCCCACACGGTATTTTGGAATAATCTCCAGTGAATATTTGGAGCTTTGACTAATGAGCGCATTTCGCACTGAAAAAGACCTTCTGGGCGATTGCCAGGTACCGGCCGAAGCTCTTTATGGTGTTCACACTGTACGGGCGTTAAACAATTTCCCTATATCCGGAAAACCGGTAAAACGGGAATTGATTGGAGCTTACGGGGCGGTTAAACTGGCTTGCAGCCGTACAAATAATGCTCTCGGTTATCTTCCTGATAATATTGCGGGTGCAATTGAAGCCGCATGCCAGGAAATGATCTCCGGCGATCTCGATGATCATGTGGTTGTCGATGCTCTGCAGGGAGGGGCGGGGACCTCCACCAACATGAATGTCAACGAAGTGCTGGCAAACAGAGCTCTTCAGTTGTTGAGTAAACCATTAGGGGATTATGCAATCGTCAGCCCCTTGGAGCATGTCAATCTTCATCAGTCCACTAACGATACTTTTCCCACTGCGCTGAAAATCGCGGCGATAAACCAGCTCAGAGTTCTGGAAAGAGCGGTGATCTCCCTCGTGGAAGCATTCCAGGCTCAGGAGCGGTCGATGGCCGGCGTGGTCAAGATCGGACGGACGCAATATCAGGATGCCGTATTGACTACTCTTGGGCGGGAAATGTCTGCTTATGCCGAAGCTTTCGCGCGTGACCGGTGGAGGATTTACAAGTGTGAAGAGCGCCTGCGGGTCGTAAATATCGGCGGGACAGCCATTGGGACGGGGTTGGCTGCTCCCAGGCAGTATATTTTTCAGGTAATAGAATTCTTGCGGGAAATTACCGGCATTGGTCTGGCTCGCGCGGAAAACATGGTCGATTGTACCCAAAACGCGGACGTTTTTGTAGAGGTTAGTGGTATTCTCAAGGCGTGTGCCGCGAACCTGCTCAAGGTGGCCGGTGATCTCAGACTTCTTTCCTCCGGGCCGGATGGTGGTCTTGCCGAAATTGTGCTCGAGCCGCGACAGGCGGGGTCGTCCATAATGCCCTCCAAGGTTAATCCGGTTATTCCCGAAGCGGTGTCGCAGGCCGCGATTTCGGTTATGGCTAATGACCAGGCGATTACGCAGTCGTGTGCTCTGGGTTCGCTGGAACTCAATGCTTTTCTGCCTCTTGTTGCAGACTCGCTGCTGGAAAGCCTAACTTTGCTTAGCAGCGCCTGTACTGTTTTTGCCGAATTCTGTATCAGTACCATGCAGGCCAATATCGAGCATTGTGAAAAAAGCGTGGTTTCATCGACGGCCGTGGTGACTGCCCTTGTATCTGAACTGGGGTATAAAAAAGCGGAGGAAGTGGCTATGCTGGCCGATAAGGAGAATCGCAGCGTAGCTGAAGTGGTACTTGAGCAGAACCTGATGAGCCGGGAAACTTTTGAACAGTTGATTTCAGCAGAAAGCGTGACTCGTCTGGGGAGTCCAGGAGGGGAAGGGAAATGACTCAAGCAGCTCCCAAGTCCATGCGCATGCATATAGGCCTGTTCGGGCGGCGCAATGTGGGTAAATCATCATTGCTGAACGCGTTGACCCGCCAATCTGTGGCTATTGTTTCCGATGTCGCCGGTACCACGACCGATCCAGTTGAAAAGCCAATGGAGATGCTGCCGCTTGGCCCGGTCCTATTCATTGATACCGCGGGGATCGATGATGTCGGTGGTCTCGGAGAGCAGAGAGTTCAAAAAACGAGGAAGGTGTTTGATCGCACGGATGTCGGGATTCTCGTTGTCGAGTCCGGCGTCTGGGCGGAGTTTGAGGATGCTATCGTTGAGGAGTTTAGAAGCCGCAAAACTCCTTTGATCGTTGTCTTCAATAAAGTCGACCTGGTTTCACTCGATGGTCAGAATTCGCATGCAGAATCTCTAGGCGATATGCCCTGGGTTAAGACGGTCGCTTCCACGGGACAAGGCGTAAACGACCTGCGCGAGGCTTTGATCAAAGTTACGCCGGAAGAGTTCATTAATACGCCTTCAATCCTTGCAGATCTTGTGCCGGCCGGGGAGTTGGCCATCCTGGTCGTCCCCATCGACGCGGAAGCTCCTAAAGGGCGGCTTATCCTGCCCCAGGTGCAGACTATCCGGGATCTTCTGGATAATGACGCCTATTGCATGGTGGTTAAAGAACGTGAGTTGCGGGATGCCTTGAATCGCTTGAATAAGCCGCCGGCTTTGGTTGTTACCGATTCTCAGGCGTTTTTGAAAGTGGCGGCCGATACCCCCGACGAGATTCTGATGACCTCGTTTTCAATCCTTTTTGCCCGGTTCAAGGGTGATTTGACGGCGTACACTCAGGGGGCGACTACGATTGATTCCTTGCGCCCTGGTGACCGTGTGCTTATTGCCGAGGCGTGTACCCATCACCCCATCGCCGAAGATATTGGTCGGGTGAAGATTCCCCGTTGGCTAACACAATATGTTGGGGGTGCTTTGGAATTCGTTCATTATAGTGGGCATGATTTCCCCGAGGACCTCGAGGATTACAAATTGGTAATTCAATGTGGTGCGTGTGTTCACAATCGTAGAGCGGTATTGTCGCGCATAGAACGGTGCAGGCGAGCAGGCGTGGCAATAACCAACTACGGATTGGCTATTGCCTATTCCTTGGGGATATTTTCTCGCGCACTTCGTCCGTTTCCTGCTGCTACTGAGGTTTACCGGCAAATTCAATTTCGCTCGTAATCCACCTTTAACTTAACGGTATGCGTGGCCGGTGGGGTTCGGACTGGCCGGAGTGCATGCGTTCGTTAGGATCCCTATCAGAGATTGCTGCTATTAACTTTTGTGTGTATCTGTCTGTGATTGCAGCATTTACGTAAGTAATGCAGGTGTTCCTGTGTTTTGGGCGGCCGGTTTTGTGTAGCGGTGGTTGTGCTGGATACGCTGTAATAAAGGTGTTTTCTAATGGTGTCAGCTCTTTCTTTGTCATTCAACTTGATTGTGTTAACCATGATTAAATGATTTGCATACAGATTGAATTCTTTCGGCAGGATTGCGGCTTTGGTTGTATGAGCAGTTTTTGTCGTTTGGGAGCATGGAGAGAGCTGTTTCCTGTTATTCCTAAATACCCCTATCCTGCAAAAGTGGTAAAATAGGGGCAGGGGACGTAATGTCTATCTTTGCCTAGAGTCACTTTTAGAGAAAAATTTTGTTTATTCAGGCTAAAGGGCTTGCATTGTACAGGGGGTTTTGGCTATCTTATCTGGAGAGTAAGGATCATTGGCCGAATGGGTATAACTGAAATGTTAGCTTAGAGAATTAAGGATCTGCGGGAGCCTGGGCTGGGGCCTGCGTTTTGGGATCCGGTTGTTATTGCCAAAAATCTGGTTGGAAGTCGCAACGGACTCTGGGAGTTGTCGTTTGCCTCGTTAAGTGTTGGGAATACCATGGGGTTACCATGGCACGCTTGGCAGGCGGAGCGCTAACGGTGCGCGATTTCCGGGAGAACAGGAGTCTGGAACCATGAATACAGGGTTTTCCTCGAAAAGTCGTAAAGTGTTGCCGAATGTAATGTGCCATTGGATGGGGGTATTGGCAATACCTTGTGCCGTTGTGATCCTTATGGCGGCAGGCGGATGTAATACGGTTGTGCCGGACGATGGTGTGCCAAAACCGCTTACCGGTATTGATGGCATAAATTGCTGGGACCTGAACAGCAACGGCGTTCGCGATCCAGAAGAAGATCGAAACGAAGATGGTGTTGTGGATGTTCTCGACTGCCAGGGAGAGCAGGGCGAAACCGGAGATCCGGGGAAAGATGGTGTAAAAGGCAATAGTGGTGAATCCGGAACGGCGTGTTGGGATCTGAACGGTAACGGGCGGGAAGACGAAGAGGAAGATATAAACGATGATGGTGAGTTCGATGCCTTGGATTGCGTTGGACCTCAAGGACCTTCCGGGTCGGATGGAGCGGACGGAACCGCGGGCTCAGCAGGACCGGCAGGGCCGGCCGGAGCTGCTGGCCCGCAAGGTTCCGTCGGACCGCCAGGCCTGTCATGTTGGGATCTCAACGGTAATGGTATTGCCGATCCCGACGAAGATATAAACGGTGACAATGTATTTGATGTAGAGGATTGCAGGCCGGGAGTTCCCGGGCCGGCCGGTCCTGCGGGGCCCAGTGGATTGGCCTGTTGGGATGCGAATACCAATGGAATCGCTGACCCGGAGGAAGATGTTAACGGTGATGGTTTATACAATGTCGAGGATTGTCTGCCTGGACCGCCGGGACCGCAGGGTGAAACCGGTCCACAAGGTTCAGCTGGTATTGCCTGTTGGGATTTAAATACCAATGGTTTACGTGATACTGAAGAAGATGTTAATAGTGATGGTTTTGTCAATATTTACGATTGTAAAGGCCCTCGTGGTGAACCGGGACCGGCTGGACCGCAAGGCGCGGAAGGAACGCCGGGGGCGCAGGGAGAACCTGGTCCCAAAGGCGATAAGGGCGATACAGGGCTGGCATGTTGGGATCTGAATGGAAATGGTTTGGGAGAACCCAACGAAGATGTTAATTCCGACGGGTTCTTTACCGTCGAAGACTGTCGCACCGGCGTACCGGGACCTGTGGGGCCAGAAGGTCCGCAGGGTGAGCAGGGGCCTCAGGGAGATCCTGGAATTCAAGGTCCGCAAGGTGAGCAGGGAGAAACCGGCGAGCCGGGTCCGAAAGGTGATTCCGGAATCGCTTGTTGGGATCTTAATGGCAATGGACAGGGTGATCCTGAAGAGGATCTGAATGGTGACGATTTCTTTGATGCCCTGGATTGCGTTGGCCCTCAGGGCGAAGCTGGAGCCCAGGGGGAACCCGGACCTCAAGGGGAGCCGGGACCGCAAGGAGAACCGGGTCCGAAGGGCGATAGAGGTGCCGCCTGTTGGGATTTAAACAGTAATGGCTCAGGCGATCCTGCCGAGGACGTGAATAGTGATGGTTTCTTCAATGTTCTGGATTGCAAGGGAATACCCGGGGAACAGGGGCCGCAGGGAGAACAGGGTTTGCAGGGACCGCAAGGAGAGCCCGGCGCCGATGGGGCACAGGGGACGTCCGGGATTTCCTGTTGGGACCTGAATGGCAACGGGCAAAAAGACTTGCCGGCGGAAGATATAAACACTGATGGTGAGGTTAATATTCTTGATTGCCACGGTCCGCAAGGTGAACCAGGTCCCGAAGGACCTCAGGGACCTGCTGGTGCCGATGGATTGAACACCGAAACGGCTGACGGACGTTACTGGAAACTCGGTGGTAACGGTGGTATAAGCTCCGGAGTCGATTTCATCGGGACAACTGACAGTGTCGCTCTCGACTTGGGTGCAAACGGAAGCCGGGCCATGCATATCGAACCTAATGGAGCCATGTCCTTCGGTACCCAGGCAAACGCGACGCATGTCGGCGCGGTAGTTTGGGCGGATAGCTCGGGCGAACAATTGAATTCAGAAAAGCCCAACGAATTCACAGTTAGAGCTGATGGTGGCTTTAACATGCTGGTCAACATTGGCCAATATGTGAAAGTGGCGGTTACAGGCCACAAACTGATAGATACTTCGAGCCATGCCTACTTGAGCAGTGGTGGGTATTGGGTTAATTCATCTGATCGCAACCTTAAATGCAACCTTGTCGGCGTGGATACAAACGCGGTATTGGCAGGAGTTGTTAATTTACCAATGTACACGTGGAATGCAATTGCTGAGGCCGACACGATACACCATATGGGGCCGATGGCTCAGGATTTCTACGACGCTTTTGGGCTTGGGCAGGATAATCAACACATTGGAACGATTGATGCAGACGGTGTCGCCTTGGCGGCAATAAAAGGGCTTTACAATGTCGTCCAGGACCAGCAGGCCGTTATCGCCGCTCAGCAGCAACAACTTGATGAATTGGCTGAAACCATAGCAGCGTTACAGGAACAGGTTAAGGCGATTACAGGGGCTCCGAGTAAATCTCTTCCGGATCTGAATACTCCTGAGCCGGAAATGGAGTAGAGGTTTTGAAGTAAGGAATGTGGGCCGGTGCATTCGGTCTGTGGAGTGCGAAAAAGTTGGAGGATTAGCTACGTCGTTCATGATGGAGGAATATATACATGTTTGGCCGAATAAAAATAACTCTTTGGGTGGGAACAATAATAGTCACGATAATCGGATGTTCCGCTCTTCGTGCCCAGATTTGCCCCGCATGGTATACGGATATAGGAACTCCCGGGATAGGGGGGACGAATAGTTCTGTTACCGCGATTGCTGAATACGATGACGGTAATGGTCCGGCGATATACGTTGGCGGTCGGTTTTCTCAGGCCGGCGGTTTGTCGAGAGCAAATATCGCAAAATGGAACGGAAGCGGCTGGGATGCACTTGGTAATGGAACTTCCGAAGTAGTGTTTGCAATTACCACCTATGATGACGGTGGTGGAAACGATTTATATGTTGGTGGGTATTTTGCATATGCCGGATTGACTGCAGTTAACAATATAGCCAGATGGGATGGATCAAGTTGGAGTTTCCTGGGCAGTGGTGGTAGCTATGGTGTTAACAACGCAGTGAAGGCATTCGGAGTCCTGGACGGAAAGCTCTATGTCGGAGGTTCATTTACTCGGGCGACGGGCTTGGTTTGCAACAGAATAGCTCAATGGGATGGCGCTTCGTGGGCTCCGTTGGGTACCGCAGCTCTCAATGGTCTAAACGGATCAGTGTCTGCTATTGCGACGGCTGAATCAGGGGAAACTCTAGGCCCAGCGGTTTACGTTGGAGGATCGTTCTCATCCGCAGGCAGTGTATCGACTTCATGCATTGCGAAGTGGACCGGTTCGGCCTGGGATAATGTTGGCGGCAGTATGAACGCGGGAGGAACGGTTCTAACCCTGCTGGTCCATGACGATATTCTCTACGTTGGCGGTAAATTCACGAATGCTGGCGGTGTACCGGCTAATCGCGTTGCCATGTTTGACGGTGTTTCCTGGTCACCTATGGGCAGCGGGCTAAATAACGACGTGCAGACCTTGGCTGTATTTGATGATGGTTCCGGTCCTGCCATTTACGCTGGCGGAAGTTTTACTTTGACCGGGGGAAGTCGTTTTGCCCGTTGGACAGGCAGCGATTGGGAGCCGGTAGGGGACGGAACCAACAATGCGGTTACGGCCTTACTGGCCGGAGATGATTTGGGAAGTGAGCTGCCCGGCTTGTATGTTGGTGGATCCTTTACTCAAGTGGATACCGTTCCCTCCAATAATATTGCTATGTGGAAAGCCTGCCCGCCTCCGGTTCCTGGGGACTGTACCGGAGATTATATACTTGATTTAGATGACTATGCCGAATTGGCAAATTGCCTGGCCGGACCAAATGCTGGAGCGTTAAGCGCCGGGTGTGAATGTGCCGATCTCGATGAGGATAGTGATGTCGATTTGGCGGATTTTGCCGTATTCGCGAAAATACTTACCGACTGAAAAGACTGTTGATCCCTTAAACGTTTTCTTGCTTTTGTAAACAATCGGGCCGGATTGTTGCAGGCTATGTGTCATGTTAATGTTGTGATGCATGTCGCGCAAGAGAAAGCCGATGGTCAAACCCGATAAGTTTGACCATCGGCATTATTTTATTCAGGTGAAGCCTTACTAATTTTCGTCATGTTGCCACTCTATTTCACTTAGGTCTTTCCATACGGCCCACAGAATAAGTTTCGTGTCGGTCGTAATGCTGTTACCCGACCCGCTGAAATCGAAAGTGGCGTCGCTTGCCAGAAAATCCATTACCAGCATTGAAGGGGCGAAATCGTATTCGATTCCGTCGAAGTCCAGTTGGCCATAAGGCTGATTAAGCAACTGACCATTCATTGATGGTTCACCAACTGCCTGGAATGCCCAGGCCGGATACTGCCAGGCTCCGCCTGTTCCATAGTTGATTACTGTTCCTGTTCCGGAAAGCTGGTTCCAGTATATTTCCTGGTTGGTTAAACTATCAACTGCGAACGCCAGCACGTATCCATGCCAGATCATACCGCCTGGATTATCCGGTGAGGTATCTGCGCATCCTTCTAGAACATCAAATGGTGACAGACCGAACGAGTCAGGCGAACCATTTGACGCCGTCCAGTATCCTGAACCGTTGCCCGTGATTGTGATTGTAGTGTCAACAAAGTCACAGGTATCTCCGCTGACCAGGAAGAGCTGGACATTAACGTCTTCGTAATGATCGTTAATCAAAGTCAATACGGTATCCTCGATAACCCTATCATCGGTATCCTTGCGGAGAACAACCTCCAGGAATGCAAGGAAGCTGCCTTTCTGGCTGGTACTCGCTCGAGCGGTTATGTCCGGATTGCCGTTATATGGTAACGCGAATAGCGACGGTGGCGGATCAGATGGAGTATAGCGAACCTGGCCGGCTTCCGTTCCTGCGCCTATCAGAGTGAAACCGGCGTGGTCCTCATCACCTGAGTAATTGAAGGTTAGTTTCGTTGCTGCTGTACCGATTAACGGTGCGTCCATACTTGGAGGACCATGAGTTATCGATGGTGGGCATACCACGTCGCTGGCCATACTGAATATTCTGGCTTTTCCCTTATCCGTCTGCAGGTGATATCGCCGGAAATGATTGGCTATCTGATTCAATGTGTAATCACTGAGCAGGGTTTCATCCCACGAACAGATGCACCGTTCAGTTCCGGAGAATTTGAATTCGTTCATGTTCCAAATGTCGAACTTCGCCTTGGTGACCGGCGGGCAGCATTGTTCGCACGGCGTACCCATGCATACTTTAGCTGTGCACAGGTCTGATGTTATACGTGGTAAATCCGTAGCGCAAACTGTATCGTCAACTACCGGATCGGCTGAAGCTATTGCTCTATCATAATAACAGCCTTCTTCAATGGAACCCTCAATTAGTAATAACCACTCATCTATGGAAGGGATTTTGACGGAACAATATTTGTAATCCGATTCAGCTTCGGCGGCGAGTGTTCCTATGTTTACACAGCCCGTTGTTGGATCGAGTTCGCAGTCACCGAGAATAAGGCCGATAGTATTGACGTCGGCGATCAAATCTGGATCACAGATTTCGGTGTTTTCCAGATCGGTTTCGCCTGGATTATGAACCTTGTATCTATATATTATAGATATTGGGAACTCACCAGGCTCTATTAGCTGGTCATCGGAATATGAGAATCCGTTTGAGCCACACTGTCCGTTAGTGTCGATGTCGAAGCACACCTGTTTATCGCAGGCGATATCCGGTGCGATTACGTTGATTTTGGCTTCAACAGGACCGGCCGCACACGACTCATCGCCAGGTCCGCATTCTGTGTAACCACCGACTTCTGCCTGGTTAACACAATCCGGGTTGATGCCGGGAACAGAAAAATCTGGCGGGATTACCACGTTAAAGGTTATGGTTAAAACCTCACCCGGACCGATATACGGTTTCAAAGGCCTGCTGGGGAAATCAAAGCAATCTTCGCCGCCATCGGGCGAAAACGCGCCGAAGTCGGCTGTTACATCGTCTCCGGCAATGTCTGCGGTAACTGAACCGCCATCCCACCAGCCTTGGCGGTTTAGGGCGTCTTTCAGGCAGACTTGAGGTATCTTGGTTATGGTTCCCGTGTTTTCGATCTGTATCCGGAAGGTAAGCGTGGAGCCGGGAGCGGCCGTTGCCGACGTGTCGTAATCAGCGGCTGGATCGTCCAGGCATTTGACCTGCTTGGTTATTTCCATGGAACAGGGTTCGGGAACGAGTATTTCCGCGGAACAGGTATCGCCTTCAACAGTTCCACCTTCCGGAACGCATATATCAGTATCGCCCGAATCCAGTGTGCCGGTTACGCTGGCCGTATTCTGATAAATACTATCTTCCGTACCATCGCAGACATCCATAGCTCGCATCTGCTCGGCCGTATCAACGATAAACTCAACACACCAGGTTTCCTGGGCGCCGGGAGCTACAAGCTTGGGTGTTCCCAATTCGTTGTTGAGTGGTGCGTTGGGCAAGCAGGCGATTAAAGCCGTGTCGGTTACGGTCATCATCAGCGGCACTTGGCCCGTATTCTCTGCTGTGACACACATCTTTAACCGAACGGGGAAAATCTGATCTCGGAGATCAATTGAGGTGCTGGGAGCGCTGAATGTACCGTCGGGAACTCCGTCGCAGTTAGTATCCGCCATGAACTGCCAGGTTTTCTCCAAACATTGCAAACTTGCCGGGACAATGTCGATTGCAACTTCGTCTTCATCTTCGCAGTCGTCGTAGACTGGAGTCGGATTACACACTGCAGCTTCCACTTTGATTTCGTTTTGTGGGTTGGTTACCGCTCCTTCCGAAATCTGAGCGGTAAAGCGGATTGTGATTGTATCTTCCGGCACAAACAGTGACGGCGCGTCCCAAAGCACTGGAGTATTCGTTGTGTTGAAGTCTGGTGGGGAAGCAACATCAACACCGTTCAGTTGCATGGAGAATGAGTTTTCATTGTAGGTGATATCACCAGTTAGATTGTCCTTTAGACTGAGTTGGCATATATCTAAATCTCCAGTGTTTTTTATTACGATTTCATATTGAACACAACTGCCGGCTGCTGCTCGTAGAGGTTCAGGCAAGCCGTTACTGCCCACCCAGTCGCCGAATTCCGTTGGATTCAGGCACTGGTTTACACAACGCACTTGTTTGGTTACCTCGATATCACATTGCGGTATGTGAATTTGCGCTTCCGATTCAGCTTCCAAAGGTGGGCTACCATTGCATATGTCGTCAACATTGGTTGCGACTGAGGTCACGCTAGCGCAATTGCGATAATAACTTTCCTTGTGATCGCCAGAACCGTTCGCTCCGGTACAATCGGTGCGGGCATCATCTTTGGTCATAAACTCGATTAGTGAAGCATAATTATCAAAACGCACAAGAACGCTGTATGGACTGACTACGCCAACTTCGACGGTGTCATTAATTTGCCCCTCTGGAGATGTGCATAATCCGTGAAGATCAGCCATAATACTTACTCCAGCGGTCGCGCCAATATCTTCGCAAAGGTAATCGTCAGTCAGTGTGATGTTTTCGTCGGTTTCTCCTTTGTTTTTAAATTCGTACCGATATTCTAGAACGAAAGATCCTGTGAATGGCAAAATGTCTAGATCGTTGGTGAATACTCCGGTGGGCATTACTCTGACTTGCTTCTCGAATTCAATATCCCGACACAGTAAATTAACGGTTGCGACATTATCGTCACCGCCATCGATTATCTCAAGATCTGTATCGGCGACCTTCATCTCGTCGCGCGTCACTTCGGTTGTCGGATCGCTTGGGAGGGCTCCGTAAACTGAAATACCGTTTTCGGCATCAGGATTATCTTGCTCGTCACAGAAATCTTCTGTTACGTCAACATCTGCACGGAAACGGATTACTAACGTATCACCTTCAGTGAATTCGCATCCATCTACACCATTGGATGTGACACAACCGAGAAGCCCGCCGAGTTCAACGGGAACACCATCCCGTACACCTTCCAGGAATAATCCCCAAGGAGGTGGCGCAGGGCAACTGGTGCCAAAGAAGTTTGGTTTCAGACATTCGGGATCTGAAGTGGCATCGCAAATCGGAGGTAAATTCGCGTTAAAGGGGGTAACCGAAAAATCGATCAAACCTCTTCGGGGACTAGTGAGCTCAGCTTCAAAGAAATCACACACTGGTGTAATGTTAACGAAACCAGCCTGTGTTCCGATTGCTTGCATGACATCATCAACTGTTACCGTAAGCAATTCATTACCGGTGTTGGTGATGGTTATTTGAAATTCCACCTGTGACCCGGGCAAAGCTTCAACGTGCGAAGAAAACTCGGCTGTTCCCACTTCAACACAACGAACTTTCTTCGTGACATTGATTTTAGGAAGAGACGTAAACACCGCGACCACGGCTGACTCTTCATCGCTATTATCTTCTTGGGCATCGGCGGATAGAAGCGCCACCAACTGAGCTAATGCCATGCGGTTTTCCCTGGCTTCTGGACTATCCGGTATAACTATGGAATCACATGTTTCCCCAGTACTACAAGTTCCCGCTCCATCGTTGTAACACGTTATACCGCTAATACTGCATTTGCGTCCATGAGGACCGAATAATCCACTTGTTTCAACACGTTTGATAATCAGTTCAATGTTGTTTGTTTTTTCGCATTCCTCACCATCCGGGCAATCTGTATTGTCTTCACATGCAATTGTATCACTTACATTGCAGGCTTTAGCTCCGCATATTGTCACTTCTTCGTCTATGCAGTTGTTAGTCGGATTGGTTGCGTTTGGATCAAAACGATCTACTCCGTTAGCTGTAGGAAAGGATATTGTTTCCAAACCCGATACGCTTTGTATTAGTAATACTGATGCGGATGCGGGATTACTTTCGTGTATGAACATTTCGAATAGTGAAGAATCTAATCCTCCGTAAACTTCACTCGTATATCGATCTTTACTTGCGAATTGGCTGAGATCTTTACAGCCGCCAAGCATTACGGCGTATGTTTCGGACCCCCCTTCGGAATAGTGGATTTGAGGGACCGTGCTGCACGCAGTTTTATCCCAGTCGGCATCATATTGGCCTGGGCGATCAGTAAATCTGTCGGCGATATCCCACCCAATATAAAGAAACGAATCGTCAATCCCATCGGTGGGATTGCTGTCTGGTACAAATAGTAATACTGAACATTGCGATGTTAAAACCGCTAGGTTGGCCAACATCCCAAGGCTGATCATCCCACCAGCCGTTTGAATTCGCTTGAGCAACGACATCTATGTGACCGATACCCAAACCTGTCTCCGAGCGAAAATAATCGGCCGGACATGGCTCGAGAAAAGGGCCACCGCATTCGCGATATTTGCATGTTCCACCATTTCCAAGGACATCTCCCAGGTAACCGTCCAGAACGATACCAAGTTCAGCCATCTGAATTTCGACTGCATCAGTTGGCGCGGATTGCCACAAACAATCAGCTTCGCTCTGGATTCCACAGTTAGTTGTAGTTGTGCAATCCAACGGTGCTATTCGGACTGTTTCCACTGTATTCCAAGCTGATTCATTAGTTGTAACTGTTTGTGGACTCGTGATCTCATCCAGGCTCTTGTTCCCATTCGACGGTGGGGTTGCCCAGATAGGGGGAACAGTGACAAACAATGTCGTTGTAAGTGTGGACAGAATTATAAAGTTTTTAAACATCGGTTTCTCCTTTGTCGGTTTACCCACTGGGTACCGGCAGGTTTTCTACACCGCTCCCATTGGTCCTAAGCATTTTTAGGCTTTTATCGCTACCCAATGTTTGTGATCCTTTTACTCGAACCCTTCTAATTACCGTGAAAACAGTTATCTACTGGATTCAGGACCCTCTTAAAATCCCTTCATTTGCGCCGCTTCCGAACAGCGTATTGAAGACTTTCTGCACTCCTGATGGGGTTGGGGATAGCTCCTCCTGATAAAAACACTAGTAGCGTTACACGGTTGCGTATCAGCACATCAGCTTTTCCAATATTCGCTACTGGATCGAAATAGCAACCACCATTAACGATTACAGAGCAATATCACGCTTCAAGCGAGATTCACTCAACCCTGCACGGACTTCAACCGTTAAGCATTATGTGCTACGTATATTTCCCAAGGTGCAAGCCTAGGTACAACACTCACGGACAATGGAAGTAGAAATATCGAGATCATTCTGTTCCCTACCTGTTTATCGATCTGCAATATTCCATTTTGGCCATCAACCCGATAATAAATAATTACGGCTTCTTAGGGTTAAAGTCAAGAATAAATTTAATGAGGAAAAAGTGCTGTACCGCAAAATGGGGGAGCAGAGAAAGGCGATGAAGGTTGACGCATATTGTCACTATATGGTGGATTAAGTTGTTAACGGAAGCGTGAATGAGATTGATTGGAGAAGATGTTATGCATGGAATTTAAGTAAATAGGTAATTTTTTGGGTTCCTTCTTCGCTTTATCGCTCTCGACTTGTAGTTTAAAGGATACTATTGAGTTTCGTTGTTTCGAATACGGAATCTATTCAGAAGAGAGCTAGTTTAAACGAAATTCCGAAGTATCTATGTAGAATTATGGTAGTTTGGTGGCGGTAACGATTTTCAGATACTGTGGAGACTTTTTGGGTGGCGCGGTCTTTATCGCATGTATCGATTGGTCACCGCAACAGCTATTCTCGTATATGTTAGGAAACTTGATGTTGGAATGATGTATTGTTTTCTGTAGTGGAAAAACGTGGGGCCTGGTAAACGAAACCAAGCCCCACTATACCTATGTACTTACCAAACAACCGATGCTAGCACTTTCTGGTTATATCTCATTGGGGCCAGCTAATCGATCCAAGTTATTGTGATCCGATAATCCCGAGTGCGGCTCCAGTGAGTCCTACAAAAACATTATCGTTTTCTCCTGCTTCAATAGATGCAGGGTAATAAGTACCACCGAAACCAATTCCCGCCGGAACAAAAAACGGATGTTCTGGATCGGTTAAGATGATTTTACTGATTTTGCTGAACGAGTTAGTGTATAACGCATCTTCGCCGAAAGATATATATTGAAGTTTAAGCGATTCATCCAGGTTCTGATAAACCATTTCAGGCAGAATGTTGGGGTTGGATATGTCGTATATGGTAATTCCGCCCAGCTCTTCCTGTTTGGATGCATTTCGCTCCACAATTGCCAAAAGCGTTCCCTCATCGTTGATGTCAATATCGAATACTCGCCGCGTCGTTCGGATAGAGTTCAATACTGGATTTGCCGGATCTGCAGTGTCGATGACTAAAACGGATGGATCGTCGATTTCGCCTACATAAGCTCGGTTTCCGTGAACAACGATTTTACCTTTAAGGTTTTCGTTAAACGTTGCCCGAACTATGGGCGAAGGCGAGTTGAAGTCTGGGATTTCAAGTACATTTAACTTGAGTTCAGAAGCTACATAAAGGTAGTTATCGCCAACGAATGCTGCGCCGAATATCATAGAGGGATTACCGGGGATAGCAAAATCGCTTAGGTGCGTTGGATTCGATGGTGAACTGACATCGAAGAAAGCTATACCGGAATTAGCTGCAACTGCTATGAGATTCCCCCTTCGCGTTACCTGCCATGGATAGCCATTAAAGTTTTCTGATCCTATCAGTTCCGGGGCAAGAGGGTCACTGACGTCTATTGCTGCAAGAGTACCGACATTTCCGGGTTTACCACCGACTACCCATACAGTTTGTTTGTTATCGGAAAATACGATTCCGTTAGCGCTTCCAATATCTTCGGACAACAGACTTAATACACTGGGGGGAGCGATAACCGTTATTATGGCCTCTGCCGTCTCTATCTCCTGCCAGGTCGATGCGTTGTATATCGTCAAAGCTACAACGTAATCGCCCGGTTCATCGAAGCTTCGGCTGAACGAAGGTGAGTAGGTGTATTCTCCATCATCAAAACTCCAGTAATAGAATATATTGTCTTCTTCCGCGGCTCCTCCCGCAGCGGTGAAAGTGACGGATTGATATGGACTTGGCGCTTCCGGAGAGTAGGTAATCGTTAACTCTTCCGGCACGGCAGCTTCTTCACAAACGTCTTCGTCCTCGTTGCAGGTTTCACTTTCCAGGCAGGGGTTTTCTCCAGCGAAGCATTCGCCGTCAACGCAGGTTTCTTCGCCATTGCAGAACAGTCCGTCGTCACAATCGGCGTCGCCTTCACACTCCGGAGGATTGACGCAGGCGTCGTTGTCTTCGTCGCACTCCTGCTCTGCCGTGCAAGGATTGGTTCCGGCCTGACACTCACCATCGACGCAGGTCTCTTCGCCGTTGCAGAACAGCCCGTCATCGCAATCGGCGTCGTCTTCGCACTCCGGAGGATTGACACAAGCGTCGGTATCCTCGTCGCATTCCTGCTCTGCGGTACAGGGATTGGTTCCGGCCTGGCATTTGCCATCAACACAGGTTTCTTCGCCATTGCAGAACAATCCGTCATCGCAATCAGCATCGATCGCACACTCGGCGGGGTTTTCGCAACTGTCGTTATCTTCGTTGCATTCCTGCTCAGCGGAACAGGGATCGGTTCCGGCCTGACACTCGCCATCGACGCAGGTTTCTTCGCCATTGCAGAAGAGTCCGTCATCGCAATGGCTGTTCTGGAAGCATTCGACGCAGGTTTTTTCACTATTGCAGAAGAGTCCATCATCGCAGTGACTGTCCTGCAGGCACTCGACGCATTCACCGCTATCCTTATCGCAATATTCATCTTCCGCGCAGGTGTTGCCGCAGGCGTCTTCCTGCTGTTCTCCCACGGTGAATGAACGCTCTTCAGTGTCGATAACCTCCCACGTGCTGGTGTTGTACAAGGTTAAGGTTATCGTGTATTCACCCTGTGATGCGAACTGGCTGGAGAACGATTCTTCGTAGCTGTATCTTCCGGTACTGAGTACCCAGTAATAGAAAACGTTGCTACCCTTCGCGCTGGTTTGGGGTGAGAAACTGGTCGATTCTCCGACCCCCGGATTCTCCGGAGTGATTATGATCAGGGATTCGGTGGGCGTGACACACTCATCAGCATCCTCGTCGCATTTCTGCTCTGCGGTACAAGGTGCGGTTCCGGCCTGGCACTCACCATCTACGCAGGTCTCC
Organism: Phycisphaerae bacterium; assembly: GCA_963667855.2. Taxonomy (GTDB): domain Bacteria; phylum Planctomycetota; class Phycisphaerae; order UBA1845; family UBA1845. Next base: position 188,513 of record CAXXKI010000032.1, read on the forward strand.
TCGCCGTTACAGAACAGGCCGTCGTCGCAATCGGCATCGGCCTCGCACTCTGCGGGATTTATACATTCGTCGGCATCCTCGTCGCATTCCTGCGATTCGGTGCAAGGAGAGGTGCCGGTTTGGCATGCGCCGCTACTGCACGTTTCCTCGCCATTGCAGAACAAACCGTCGTCGCAATCGGCGTTCTCCAGGCATTCTACACAGGTATTGGTCTGCTCGTCGCAGAATTGCCCATCAGGACATCCACCGTCACAAGGTTCCGGGTTGGTTATAGTGACCGTAGCCTGGGCAATCGGAGATATGCCGGCACAATTGTCAATAACCCAAACCCTGACCTTATAGGTGCCAGGCTCTGCATAGCTATGTTCAATCGTGGATTCGGTATTCCAGTCATTCCAGGTTCCATCGCCGAAAGTCCAATGGTAAGCAACGATTTCACCGTCTTTGTCGTATGAAGAACCACCATCAAAGGTGATCGGCGAGTCGGTCAGGCCAGTATACTCTGGTACAATCACGGCTTGCGGCAGAGTGTTGTTGGCACAAATCGTGCGTGAGGCCGGATCCGCATTCTGCGCTTCAAAGTCGTAGCTAGACAAGGGATTGTAGTCGAAGGTGTCGATATCTTTCGTGTCAGGTAACGGAACGGCGCCTTTTTCTCCATAGGTAAACGCAGGATAGCCCAGGCAGGCAATACCGGCCAGTAAGGCAAATACATGTATTGCTGGTGGTTTTTTCCTTTTCTTAATGTGCTTTGCGCACGTGAAATGCTCCTTCTTTCCCCTCCCAAACGCTAGCATTGAACTTTCCCCCCGGAAGTTAGACAGGAACGCACCACACATGCATGGTTGTGTGCGTCCAGCTTCCTGTTAGCCGGAAGGGCGGCCCCGTAGCCAGTAAAACCTACCGAACGATATTCACGGTCGCCCAAAATGCCAGAGGGTATAGCTTGCCGGTTGTTTAATCCCGGCGTAACACTTAAATAGGACTGAAAGCGATAATTCTTTGCGCACGGCCCCTGCTTGCAATAATTCCCCCCCGATTTTTTAGACGATCCTATCTTATGATATTTCGTCTTGTTTTGGCAAATTGGGGAATCTAAGGTGTTTCCCTTTAAGTTAAGATGGGGCCTATAATGCGGTGCTCGTCTCGATGTGGATGATCGCGCATTTGTTATTATTGGTCGTATCTCGCCCAATAACGTCAAGTGGCGTACAAAAAATAAATTACGTTTTGGGGTCTGAATACGTTCCGGGGCGGAAGAAGAGGGGAAAGGTTTGGCTCTTGTATTGGTAAAACCGGAAGGGTTTTGGAGCGTTAGAACGAGACTGGTGCATAGTTTCCTATGCTTGCGCACAACTAAAGTAGGCCCTTTTTCCCTTTGTGAATCGTTCAAGTTTGCTTCTACTCCAGAACCTCCATTGCCTGCAGATAGCCCGGATATGCAGACAATGTGACCCGAATAATCGTCACGAGCTTAAACTTGAATTGTAAATATTTCAACAAGAATATAGGTAATAACGCTAAAAAGGATTGCCTCGAGACGCATGATAACGTCTCGAGGTAATTGGGGGTGAAAATAGTAACCCGGATTCGGTGGGATGGGTAATATGACGCCGGCTGCATCGACGTTCATTCCCCTGGTCCGTTGCGCGGCTTGCAGTGATTATTCCCGGGTTCGCGACTGATATAAAATTGGTGATCCTTCTTCCTCTACCTCCTTATTGGGAATTACCGGATTTCTCGCCACTCCAGACCAGCAGGCGTTGGGGGATTGCCGGTTGCTTCGGTCCTGGCACTGTTTCCACAATCAAACCGCTGGCCAGGGCGACATCCAGAGATCCGTCACCGTTGATGTCCGCAATGTCTACGCCGGTTACGGCCGACAATCCGGTTTCTGGTAAACCACTATTCTTGAGAAAACTCCAGTTCCCTTTGCCGTCACCCTTTAGAGCAAAAACTCCACGGACAAAGCCGCCGTTCGGTTTTAATCTCCCTGATACGACCATATCCAAATGACCATCTCCGTCCAGATCTCCGAGATCCAAACCTACCGAACCGCCAAGCATCTGGGGAAATACGTCTGGTGTTTTAACCCAACTATGGTCTTTCTGCTGCAGATATACTTCCGGGCCGTCAACCCAGTTGGCAATTGCGATATCCGGCAGCCCGTCTTCGTTTATGTCGGCTACCGCCAATCCTGTGTATAACCCGCCGATGATCGGTGTGGCCAATCCTTCTGAGGCTGGGATCCAGTGTTCCGGTGTGTCGCAAAGCCAGACGCTGGGGCCTGCGTTGTAACTGGCTACCACATCCAGCAAACCGTCGCCATTCATATCGTGAAGGCGAACTCGGTTGGCCCATTCCTTTGTGGGGAGGTTGGAAATAACCGGGGTCCAGTTCGCTCCAGTTCCGTCGCCGATATAAAGTGAGATACCACCCTTGTCCGAGCTGCCGGCCAGCAGATCTGGAAAACCATCAGCATTTATGTCGCCGATAGCCACGGATTCCATGCCGCTGTACATCTGAGCGTAATCCGCATCGGGAGGGGCGAGGTGACTGGGATAGAGCTCTCTCGTAACCAGATTCCAACCACCTTTTCCATCACCCAGGTATGCGAATATTCCCTGGCAATGGTCGGCTACCACCAGGTCGGGATTCCCGTCGTTGTTCAAATCCGCTACGTCAAGACCACCGCCGCAACTTGTCATACCGTGGTTTAAACCTTGGGAGTGGTCGGTCCAGTTGCCTTTTCCATCACCGATCCAGACGTGGGGACCATCGCCCAATCTCGCCATGGCCAGCAGGTCGAGGTTCCCGTCTTTGTTTATATCCGCGAATACCGGATCGCATTTCCACATCCCATCGGATGGCAAACCGGACAGGCGGGGGGTGAACTGTACCGGTGATACGGGAGTCGGTGGTGCCTGTGTGATTGGGCTGACTGTTCCCGTCTGACTGTTATCGTGACAACCCAGAATAAAGGTTAATATAAATAGTGGTATGGTTTGTTTCCTCATATCCGTTTTCCTTAAATCAGTTTTATCCTTGAATATCCTGATACCAGATACCGTCAACCAATATCCATTTCTCGTTCATTGTGGACAAAGACGGTTGAAGCTTGGTCAAACTCGGATCAGTTGGCTTATGGAGAATGTCAACCAGGATCTTTCCTTTGTTATTGATGACTTCGACCCATTTAACTTCCCTTGACAGGTATTTTATCAAACTCATGCTTGCTGCGAATTCCTCTTTGGGAATGAGTTTTCGATCCTCCGGATCGCACATTTCGTAAACCGAGCTCCAGTTACCCGCTTTCCTTTCCTGCCAGGATTTTTCGAATCGTTCTAATAGCTGTGATTCAGCCTTTAGGTTACGTTGGCAAGGCGGAGCCGGATAAAATGGTAATTCCTTGGTGGGAACCGGATACCATTGACCATCTGTTATTCGCCATTTTTCCCACGTTTTCACCTTGCGAGCGGGAAGATTAGGGTATTGGCGCATGGTCGAAGTGTATTCAATGTTGACCCATCCCAAATCTCCATCAACCTCGGTTTTTTCTAGAGAATACGAGTGAACAACGAACGGCTCCTTTTCCTCACAATACTTTTTAAAAGCTGTCAGCGATTCGTCTTTACGTGTTTGTGGTTCCCGATAGCTGAATACAACCGGCCAGTTTTTTTCAGCTTTGGCTCGCCACAACTCGTTGGCGCGATCCTTAAGATCTTGTGAAATGACGCTGCGAACCTGACTGGGATTCAACTGGCTTACCTTGGCCGTCGAATCCGGTGATTGACAGCCGGTAATTACTAAACACGCCCAAGCCGACAAGGCGAGAAGCGCAAAGAGGCATGAGAACATACCAAGTGAAAATCGTCTTTTCATGGCAAATACACCTTGAATACGAACTTTGTGCGGTCTTAACTTCGCTGACGGCACCTTAATTGATTTAATTGTAATAAATAGCCCATTTCGCCTAACCTTTTTGCCCGATGTTGAATTAGGTTACGGCTGTTACTTTAGCCCAACATAACGTTTACGCATCCCCGCGTCAATGATTCGATTTGTAACATTATAAGTTTTTTTCGCAATCGCTAAAAACGGGTTTTAGTTTAGATTATTAAAGGGAATAACCGGTGACCGAGGCAATAACTCAGGTAACGGTTCCCAAAAGGGATCCCTGAAAGCCGCCTTTACTTGAGCGGTCAACGAAGAGTTGTGCCGCGAAACGCCACCTGGGGCATTTTGTTCGCTTGCTTGCCTACAAAGGAATCGTTGCTTACGGTGTTGACAATCTTGATCGATGTTTTTCAGTATCTTTAAAGGTTCGATTACCGCACCTTTGGAGCAATTGGGTGAAACTTACAAAAGGGGGGTGGGGGCGATACGGGTTGTGCATTCCCGAAAGCCCCCACCATCTGCACGCAAATTTGTGTTTGCGTCGATTTCCTTTGGCGGGGCTCCAATTGTGTTTATCGCAAATGACTCAACAGTCCTTGCTCCTATTCGCTGGGGATTTCCGCTGAATCCATCAGATTCTTACTGATTGCGAGAGGCTGTCGGGATAATTGGCGATATTGCGGGACCGAAGCTGCAGCTTTCTCTGGTGGAATGCCACTAGAGAGGTCGGTCTGGATCATTGCCGCTTCCTCACCCATACCCACCAGGTTTGTGCCGGCCGTTGCAAAATCCGTTCCAAGATCAAAAGTCATCCGGTTCATGGAAACCCCCAAGAGAGCCGTGGATACGCTTTCCTCTCCACAGACCTCTGCGCTGGCCATTCCAGAAATTCGCGCTTTACCCATATTGGTCTGCAGATTCGCCAGCAGGAAATGATTGGGCGCGTCAAACTGGCTCAGTAAGATACCGTCCCAGCCGGTAATGCACCGTTCACTTCCGGACAGCTTGAACTCGTTCATGTTCCATATGTCAAATTTCGTCTTGGTCAAAACCGGGCCGTCCGTTTCCTGGCGAAGATCGATGTCCATCGACATAAGGGTAAGCTCAGTATCCGAGGATATTATCCTGCTACCGCCGGACAGGGCGGTTGTATCGGAGGCGAAAAAACTGAGAAACAGATCGCCAAAGCATTTGTCGTATTCAATACCGTCAAGATTAAGCTCACCGGGTGTACCGGTTGGATCGCCGTGTATTGCGCTGAAAGCCTGGAAAGCGTAAGCTTTGTATTGCCATACCGTTCCGTTGGCGTAATCGACTAGAGTGGCCTGCCCGCTAAGATGATTCCAGCGGATTTCCTCGCCGGTCGCAAGATCGGCAGCCCAGATCAGAAGGAAGCCGCGTAAAACCCGATCATCTGATCCATCATTGGCAGGTCGGCCTGGCGGCGAACCGGGATCCAGCATGGAAAACGGAGATGTCCCTTTTGGGGCACCGGAATACAAAGACCAGAACGCCGGTTCGTTCGAGCTGAGTTGCATCTCATTGTTAACCCAAAGCCAGCCGGGATGCGTTCTTGAGCCCGGCTCATACATTTCCGGGTCCCCGTGTACAAAGTAGGCTCTGATGCTGACTTCGGCCGGATAATCGTTGCTTATTTCGATTATCGTATCTTCAGCGAGGTTGCCGAACTCGTCCCATCTTAATTCCACCTTGGGAAATACAAGTAAACTGCCTTTCTCGGTAAATGATACCCTTCCTGGTGCCTGTATTTTGTCGCCGGCTTTCGTCGTGGCCAGCGGCAGCAGCAGAAGGGTTGCGTAGGTTACGACTTTCCATCTCGTGTTTTTGCGAGGCTTCATTTTCGTGCTCCCCATGGAACTGCGTACAGAAATCAGGGCCAACAGACAGCTTCGCGTAAACGAAGTTCCGTTTGATTCTCCAGCAGCTCCGGTTTAGTGGTTCTACAACTTCAGCGTACAGATACACAATATAGTTGGGTAATCCCGATTAAAGGATTATCCGTTATGCTTCGATCACCGGCCCGAATGATCGAAAACGAGTGAGCAGGATACTGTATTTCACGAGGTACGGTTTTCAGGTTGTTCGCAACTTATTTTTAACCGCACTTCGCGGAAAACAAAACCCGGCTTGATCGCCGACATTTCCTATTAGCTTTCGCAAGTTGGGAGCAATGCGGAGCAAACTCCACATTGCTCCCCAGGCTTGCACCTGTTATTTATTCACCCGTTTTGAATCTCGTCAGCCCTTTAGGGCGAGTTTATTGTGAAACCCAAATGCGAATGAACAGCAGTCTGACAAGTCGTTATTCCGCCGGGATCTCCATGTCGTCGATCTCGAGCGTAGCAGTTCTGCCGACAGTCTTGATTCCAGTAGCGTTCGCTTTACCCAGAATCTGAGTGCTGAAGGTTTTTTCCTGCGTATTGTCTTCGCGAGGATCCATCTGGATCACGGCGCTTTCTGTGCCCATTCCAACCAGGTTGGAGCCTGCACGGGCGAAGTCGCCACCGAAATCAAGCATCGTCATGGCAACGCCGAGAATCGCCGCATTCTGACTGTGCTCACCGCATTCCACAGGGCTGGCAATGCCGTTGAGGCGGGCTTTGCCCTTGTCGGTCTGCAGGTTTGCGAGCAGGAAGTGGTTCGGGGCATCATACATGCTCAATAACTGCTGATCCCAACCGGTTATGCAACGCTCGGTGTTCGAATAGCAAATTTCGTTCTCATTGCAGATGGCGAATTTGATTTTCGTTGTTACCGGTCCTTCAGTTTCCTGACGAAGGTCCGCATCCACTGGGAATACGGTCAGATCGGTATCGCTGAATACTGTTCGACCACCATTGCTCAAAGCGCTGGAACCCGGAGCGAAGAAGTCCAGGAGCAGCGTGTCGAAACAAGAGTCGTATTCCTCGCCGTCCAAGTGCAGGACGCCGGGCTCGCCGCCAATAAGATCACCGTTTCCGGTAACGCAATCAGTCTGGAATGAATAAGGATTGTAAGACCAGGCCGAGCCATCCATATAGTGGATCAAAGTGGCTTTTCCGCAGAGGTGATTCCAGCGAATCTTCTTGCCTTCGTAGTTGACTGCCCAGGCGATGATATAGCCGCGAAGAACGCGATCTGATGTACCGTCCATTGCGGGACGCCCTTGGGGAATACCATGGGCAGGATCGCCGGGATCGAGAATAGTGAACGGCGACGTGCCGGCCGGCATTCCGGTTGCGGCCGACCAGTAAACTGGGTCATTATGAGTTAAAGTGAATTCATTGTTTACCCAATGCCATCCGGGGTGGGCACGCTCGGGCGGATAAGCCTCGAGGTATTGATCGCCGTGGACGAAAAACATCTGGATTTCGACATCGGCCGGATAATCATTGGTCATCTCAATGATAGTATCCTGGATCAGGTTTCCTGAAGTATCCCAACGTAATTCAACTTTCGGGTAAATTAAAACACTGCCTTTTCTTAGTATGGTCAACACGACGAATTTTCTCCACTATTTCGATCGTCGTACATTCTGTGTTGGTGAAACCGAAACTGTCTGTTACCTTAAGGCAGACATCATACACGGTGCCGATCGGGGCATCACCTACGGGGAAAGGCGGATCCATTTGAGTGCTATCGTCGAAGATCCCGTCATTATCAAGATCCCATGAGTATTCAACTATCCAGTCTCCGGGATCCGGATCATACGAACCGCTGCCGTTCAGAGTGATCGTGGTGTGTGGAGAAGCATTATAAGGACCATTGGGATCAGAAACCGGGTCGTGGTTTGAAGCGATTTCAACCGAGGTACAGTCAACGTCCGTTCGGGTTTCACCATAGCACTCATCGTCTGTTACTCGTAAGCAGATTCCCCCAGCATACTGATTGGGCCAGGTCCACTGGGGAGTCGGCCCGACGGCATCGCAAGGTTCGCCGAAACAGTCGTCATCCTCACAGCCGAATAAACCATCGTTATCCATATCCCAATCGTAGGAAACGATGATTCCGTCCGGATCCCAAGATTCTGTGCCGTCGAAATCCACCGATACGTTGGGCCAACCATAGTATGGTCCACCGGCAAAAGCATGAGGATAGTGGCAGGGGGGATGGACGCTTACCTCGCATATATAAATAGATGAAAGTGGTCCACCGAGCAGGTCCGGGTTGTCATCCCACACGCGTAGAGCTATCGGATAAGTTCCGGGAGGATACCCGCCGGGTATTGTTACTTCAATGCCGGTATAGTCCACATCGAAGGTTAATCCATCGTAATCAAAATCCCACTCGTAGGCGACAATGGTTCTTTTCTTGTCGAGATGCCGAGAACAAGAGCCATCAATTCGTATTGTTTGTCCTGGCATGTATTCCTGCTCGTCACAATCACAAATTTCGGCATACGGAGGTATCACAATTGGCGGTTCAAGGATGAGAATACGCCATCCCGTACATAAGGGGCCAAAAACCTGGTTGCTTCCGACATTGTCCGCCCAGCTACCGTCGGGATTCTGTGTGTTGACTACATAGGTGGCGAGTCCTTCATAACCCGGTTGCGTGGAGGGTGTGTAATACCAGTCGAATTTCGCTGCGGTCTGGGTATTCGTCGTACAATCGTAATTCGTAATAAATTCAAGGTTCGGTAATGGAATGCGCATCGCCTTCATGACGCCGTACATTCCATAGCTGTTCCCGTGAACTTTGGTATGATCCCAACCTGTTCCGGTATCGTTCCAGTGTCGGTAAAGAAAACCGATTGCGCTTTGTACTCTGGGATCGGTGAGAGGAGTACCGAGGAATTCGTGGCAGATTATGCCCGCTGCGGCTTTAGTACAGTTAGACCAATATCCCGGCGAATCATAACCGAAACCACCGTGATCGTTGTCGCAGTTGGTTGACTGTATGTAATCGAGGAAGATCTCTAACTCGTCGCGGACGAATTGTGGTACATGAGAGCCCATATGATCTTCTGCAGCGATCATGCCCAAGGGCGGCCATTGTGCCGTCGACATGTCGGAATTACCGGAGTTGGCGTAATAACGCCAGCCGCCCCGTCCCAATCCGGAATCAACTTGCCCGTAGGCAAAGAAATCCACCATGTCCTGTACGATTTCGCTTAGTTTCCGTCCGTATACATCGTTACCGCCGACTTCTACGGTGAAGTTCGGAGCGTCACTGCTTGCGAGAGTCAGCAAACATATACCGCCAATGTAAGTTTGGCGGCTATCGGTTAGCGCATTTGAGTGGTTTGTTACCAGGCCAACTCCATTTGTGTTAAAATCGGGATCTCCTGCGGGTTGGTTTGCAATCGGAAAAGAGTAGGTATTTACCAAAAGATAGTTAGTCGCTAGGCGAACTGTTTCCACATAGGGATCAACATCGAAGTCGCCGTTGATTCTACTGCCGTGCATTTGGAATGCATTGACATCCACTGCGGTCGCTGCTACGTGGTAGCCGTAGGTCGTGTCTATCCAATACGCGTAATCCTGACCGTAGCCTGGGGTTCCGGGACCGTAAGTTGCTCTTTGTAGGGTTGTGTGCAAGTTCCAGAGACCGGCATCAATAGCCATGGCTATGCGAACGTCGAGCTCCGCCTTATTGCTGAGGTCGATGCTTTCGTGCAGCATTATTCTATAGATATCCTGATGCTCTTCTCCTTCCGCGTTTTTAACGTGCAGCGTTGCAATAAAGATTTGCCCAGGGACTCCGTTGTAAATATGGTTTACACCAAGATTGTATGGATTACTAATGGGTGTCCATGTTGTGGAATCTCCATCGCCGAAATCCCAGCGAAACTCTGTAGCATCACCGCGAGCAATGCCTTTAACTGTTATCGATGCCCCATCATAACTGTAATGTGGTACTGTTGGGGCGGCTGGTTGCCAGGGAACACAAATAGCTTGCGGAGTTGACGATGCAATGGAAGTCATTGCCATGACGATCATTGCCGATACAGCGAATGATCCTTTACCTGAACCCACTTTCATGGTTATACTCCTTTTCCCTTAAACGTGTTAGTACGATATGCTTAAGAATTCTGATAATCTTTTTGTGGGAGTTACGCCTTTATCGATTAACTGGCAGTGACACCCGAAGTTCCTGTGTCTGTTAGTTTCTCGTATTAGCTTTCGCAAGTTGGGAGCAATGCGGAGCAAACTCCACATTGCTCCCCAGGCTTGCACCTGTTATTCATTCACCCGTTTTGAATCTCGTCAGCCCTTTAGGGCGAGTTTATTGTGAAACCCAAATGCGAATGAACAGCAGTCTGACAAGTCGTTATTCCGCCGGGATCTCCATGTCGTCGATCTCGAGCGTAGCAGTTCTGCCGACAGTCTTGATTCCAGTAGCGTTCGCTTTACCCAGAATCTGAGTGCTGAAGGTTTTTTCCTGCGTATTGTCTTCGCGAGGATCCATCTGGATCACGGCGCTTTCTGTGCCCATTCCAACCAGGTTGGAGCCTGCACGGGCGAAGTCGCCACCGAAATCAAGCATCGTCATGGCAACGCCGAGAATCGCCGCATTCTGACTGTGCTCACCGCATTCCACAGGGCTGGCAATGCCGTTGAGGCGGGCTTTGCCCTTGTCGGTCTGCAGGTTTGCGAGCAGGAAGTGGTTCGGGGCATCATACATGCTCAATAACTGCTGATCCCAACCGGTTATGCAACGCTCGGTGTTCGAATAGCAAATTTCGTTCTCATTGCAGATGGCGAATTTGATTTTCGTTGTTACCGGTCCTTCAGTTTCCTGACGAAGGTCCGCATCCACTGGGAATACGGTCAGATCGGTATCGCTGAATACTGTTCGACCACCATTGCTCAAAGCGCTGGAACCCGGAGCGAAGAAGTCCAGGAGCAGCGTGTCGAAACAAGCGTCGTATTCCTCGCCGTCCAAGTGCAGGACGCCGGGCTCGCCGCCAATAAGATCACCGTTTCCGGAAACGTAATCAGTCTGGAATGAATAAGGATTGTAAGACCAGGCGGAGCCATCCATATAGTGGATCAAAGTGGCTTTTCCGCAGAGGTGATTCCAGCGAATCTTCTTGCCTTCGTAGTTGACTGCCCAGGCGATGATATAGCCGCGAAGAACGCGATCTGATGTACCGTCCATTGCTGGACGCCCTTGGGGAATACCATGGGCAGGATCGCCGGGATCGAGAATAGTGAACGGCGACGTGCCGGCCGGCATTCCGGTTGCGGCCGACCAGTAAACTGGGTCATTATGAGTTAAAGTGAATTCATTGTTTACCCAATGCCATCCGGGGTGGGCACGCTCGGGCGGATAAGCCTCGAGGTATTGATCGCCGTGGACGAAAAACATCTGGATTTCGACATCGGCCGGATAATCATTGGTCATCTCAATGATAGTATCCTGGATCAGGTTTCCTGAAGTATCCCAACGTAATTCAACTTTCGGGTAAATCAAAAGACTACCCTTTTCGCTGGCGCTAACACGATCAGCGGCAGATGCCGTCGAGGCCAGCAAGACCGCGATGCAGAGACTGCACGCAATAATTCTTACCTTTGACATTTTGTTATTCTCCTTACTCGTTACACAAATGGAAGCTGGCTTTGGCTCCCACAAATACCGCCAGCGATCGTTACCATTTACGTGCTGGCCCAATAATGTATCGGAACGAAACAAAGTGCGACTGCGCCTTTCCACCTCCTTCCAGTGGCCTAGATCGCGTCCAGGACCTTGCTTGTAGGCTCATAGCCTGAATCCTTTCTCAAAAAACTCGTATAGGACGCGACCAATCGCCACGTCGACAATCCTTCGCATGCTCGACCAGCAGGTTCGATCGTTCAGTAAAGAAAAACCCGATACGCCCTACAGGCCGTTTTGCGTGGTTAGCGGCTTATGTAAGTTGACTTTTTGTGTTAAAAAGGAGAGAATATAGTTGGTGGTCGGTGTTACTTTGGCTAGAAGTTCGCCGACTCAACCTCCAGGGCGGGCTGACGCCGTAATCCCTATTTCGAAACGTCAGCTCGTCCTCCCTTTTAACGAGCCCTGTCTTTGCCGGACTCTGAAACGCAAGATCCAACCGGGCTTGCGTGACAGCGCGTTTCTCCTAACGAAGTTCCGTTTAACATTTCTTACTCTTTGGTGCTTGGCCCGCTGCAGTTTTGTGGGAACTGAATTTCCGCTCCACCCTGCAGATAATGCTTCTTTTCGTTTCCGCTTGTTGTAATCAGCTATGCCCAAATAACCCAATACAGGGACATGCAGTGTTACAACTCAATGTCAATATAGGACTTCTGCTGCTCCGTGTCAAGTGTGTATTTGATAACCCTTGGTAAAAAACACATATTTTTATTATTGCGAGTTTCCCGTAGTACGTGCACTTAAACAATACGATCATCGACCCACCCTCACTTCAGCTATAGTACCTTGAGAATTGCGGAAAACCATGGGTTCGGCAACTGTGCGATATACGCTGTAACTTGCTGGTTGGCAATGTGTTACAATTTTGTGCTTCTTGCACTGGATCCTTTTTATGGCTAATACCAATCTCTGCTCAAGTCTCACCTGGAAAGTGCCGCTTGGCTGGCACATTGATAGGTCAGATAAAATCGGTAAACCTTAACCGCTGCAAAACGATAAAATGGAAAAGCCGCAAGGCGTTAAAATAGGAAGCCGGGCTTCTGGTTATTCTTGTTCGCAATGCTTTGCGTGCCATCGCCGCATACTTTCCTCCGAAAGATGGATAATATTCCCGGGCGAAAAATGAGGTAGATAGCTCGATTCCATTTGCCTTCAACCCTTGAATTTCGGTAGAAATTGGTATTGCCCAGACATAACAGCTATCGATTACTATCCATCGCTTGTTGTGTTTGTGTGTCATTGCTTTTTCTTCACTCTCGCCAGCATTGTTCATTTCGAAATGTTTACTTGCGGGTTGTCTTGTCCTTGAAATACGTTACTCTCGTTGATAGAGGCCATGAAAAGCGCCGCGTCTTCCAGGTCAATATCACCATCCTCACTAAAATCGAAAACCGACAGGCAATACGGATAGCAGGGAGCTGGTGGTAATGGCGCTTTATCGGGCCCCGACATGCAATTGGTGAAAGCGCCCATGTCTTCTGAATTCACGTTCCCGTCGCCATTGAAATCGCCAGGCAGTAAGTCCTCGCACTGATCGGGAATATCATTATAATTGCAATCCAGTGTCGTTCCGGCGGTTATTTCACAAATATCGAGTATGTTGTTTCCGTTGCAGTCATTACTGCGTCGATCGAATACGTAAACAGCGCCTGTACTGCTTCCTTGCTCGCGATCAGCGGGCGAACCTATTACCAGTACCGAGGAGGAACAGGAGACGGCCGCTCCAAACTCCGAACCCGCTGTCGGAGGAGACGGCAATAGTTTCTCCTCTTCAGCCCACATGGATTCGATCAATGAAAAACGGTAAACCGCGCCGCACTCAGTGGCCTGGTTGGTATCCCGATTCGCTCCAATCCATACGCTATCCCCAAGAAGTGCTAAGGAATAACCGAAATGTGCGGAAGCGATACCGTCATCCGGAACAATCTTGGCCTGCTCGATCCAGTTATTATCCGCAAGGTGAAACACATACGCGGAGCCTGAATCCGACCCGCTGACGTCATCGTTGAACGCGCCTATTACGATACGATCATTTTCCACGGCAACGGCATATCCAAAGCGATCTCCAGAGGCCCCATCACTGGCAAGCAGCTTCTGTTTTTCCAGCCATTGTTGACCGTTAAAGTCGAATACGTAGGTCGATCCTGAAGCTGTTCCATTATCGTTGTCAGAATACGCCCCCAAAACGGCCGTATTGCCGCAGATCGCTACCGAGTGGCCGAGGAAATCATAAGACGCTCCGTCAGAGGCCAACAGAATAGCTTCTTCAACCCAGGCGGTGCCGTTAAAACGGAATATATAGCCGGAACCGGAACGGGTGCCTTTGTCACTATTATATACAGCTCCTATGATTGCCGTATTACCGCTTATAGCGACTGAATATCCGAATCGGTCACCGGCCAACCCGTCAGCGGGGGTGAGCTTTTGCGTCTCGATCCAGGAAGAACCATCGTAGGTAAATACGTAGGCTGAGCCGGACAGGCTGCCGTTGTCATCGTCTCCGTATGCACCCGCGATAATAGTATTCCCTGATATCGCTACGGCCGTCCCGAAGTAATCAAAAGCCGTTCCATCCGCTGGCAGGAATACACTTTCTTCCACCCAGTTGCTACCTGCGGACCGGTAGACATATACCACACCAGAGTCGGTACCCTGGATATCTCGCTTATTTGCTCCAACCACCACGCGGTTGTTACCTGCGGCTACTGAGTTTCCGAACCAGTCGCCGAGTAACCCATCATCGACAAATAGTTTGTTTACTTCGCTATGAACCTGGCACGGTTCGATCTCGCAATCGTCAGGTAACTGGTTGCGGTTATAATCGTGGCTCGTACCTGAGGTGATGTCGCAGGCATCGAGAGTTCCATTTGTATTGCAGTCGTTGTTTGGTAATTCGCAATCGTCCGGTATCAGGTTGATGTTGCAGTCGTTTCCCTCCAATTCACAGGAATCGTGAATGGCATTGGCATTGCAGTCATGCCCAGTGAGCTCGCATTCGTCCGGCAGATTATTTCCATTGCAGTCTGTGCTGCTTCCGAAGCTTATTTCGCAAACATCGAGAGTCGAGTTGTCGTTGCAGTCGTTCCCCGTAAGCTCGCAAACATCCAGAACATTATTGACGTTACAGTCCCAAAGTGGATGATGCTGTAAATCGCAATCATCCGGAACTAAGTTGCCGTTGCAGTCATTGGTGGGTAGTTCGCAGACGTCCGGTAGGCCGTTGGCATTGCAATCGGCTTCCACTCCGGAGGCTATATCGCATTCGTCCGGCGCGTCGTTAGCGTTACAATCACTGCTTGTTCCCGCGGCCAGCTCGCATTCATCGAGAATTCCGCTGTTATTACAGTCATTAGCGGGTAATTCGCAATCGTCGGGAATGTTGTTGACATTGCAGTCGTTACCACTCAGTTCGCATTCATCGGGTATTCCATCAGGCTGACAATCAGAACTGGCCGAACTGCTGATGTCGCACTCATCCGGTATGCTGTTAAGGTTACAGTCGCCGCTGATCCCCTGGCCAATATCGCAAATGTCATACTGCTCGTTGTTGTTGCAGTCACCGCCAAGTTGCTCGCATTCATCCGGAACCAGGTTGAAGTTGCAGTCATTGTTCAACAGCTCGCATTCATCAGGTATAGTATTAAAATTACAGTTCTGGCTTGTTCCCTGGTTAAGATCACATTCATCGGGTACACCATTGGCGTTGCAGTCATTATCAACCAGTTGGCAGTCATCAGGTACCTGATCGGCGTTGCAGTCATTACCGGTCAGTTCGCATTCGTCGGGTACGTGATTATTGTTGCAGTCCGCGCTCGAACCCTCCAGCACATCGCACTCGTCCAGGATGGAGTTTTCATTGCAGTCGTTTTGGGCGAACTCGCATTCATCAGGTACGCCGTTGTTGTTGCAATCGTTTTCGAACAGTTCACATTCATCGGGAATGAGATCGCTCTGGCAATCGTTGCTGGTGCCGTACATAATGTCGCATATATCCAGCACGCCGTTGCCGTTGCAGTCAACGACCAATTCGCATTCATCCAGAACTCCGTTGTTGTCGCAGTCGCTTCCAGTTATTTCGCAGGAATCTGGCAGGTAGTTGTCGTTGCAATCTGTACTTGTTCCCTCGTTTATATCAACAAAGTCGTCGATGCCGTTTGTGTTGCAGTCATAAATACCTATGCGCAGAAAATAGATATCCTGCTCGCCGTTAAAGGTTGCCGCCAGGGCGATACTCGCTCCGGTATCGTCGGAAATCATTTGTATGTAATCGCCAAGTTTCTCCTGGTTGGGATATCCCAGGTGCTGATTGAAAGGGGGGCTGACCGCTTCATTTACCGCCCATTCGTCACCGCCATTATCTGAATACGTATAGAATACTTCTGAAGTGCCGGCCGTCGGATCATTTCTAGTGTCGTACCAGATGACATCGATGCGTCCATTATCCGCAACCGACATCGTACCGAACCACTGCCATGCACCGTTGTCATACGGGTCGTCGTTTACTCGAACAGGATTGCTCCAGGAATAACCACCGTCCGTGCTCCTGGCGAAATAGACATCCAAAGGATCGTCACCAGGCGGATCGACCGAACTCAAGAGATATACATTACCTCGCCGCGATGTATTGGATCTGTCAACTGCAATCCAAGTCTGCCCAAGCAGGCCGGCGGGATTCGGACCGGTAGCCAGGTTATATACACACACACCGTTGAGGTAAACGGTTTGGTAAAAATCAAAGTTGACCGGTACGCCAGAGTCACTGGCTGAGGTGGACTTGGCTACGATGAACTCATCGTCGGCGCTTAAGCTTCGACCGGCTACGTACAGTTCTCCATCCGGTCCAACGGTTGTCACTCCCCATATAGGCCTTCCGGGAATAGCTACCGGGGCATCGAAAGATACACCTCCGTTTGTCGAGCGGGTGAACCAGTTTGGTCCGCAGCAACCATGGTTATCCCAAGCCGCATACAGAAACCCTGTTCCCTCTCCGCCCGTTTTATCAATAACCATCCAGCTTTTATCACCGCCAAAAGCGAATATCGGCTCGCTCCAGGTAATACCACCATCAGGCGATTTGAAAAGCTGGCACGAATAATAGCCATTGTTGTTGTGCAGGCTGTAAAAATAGAAGTTGCCATCCAGATCCGTATCTACCACCGGATCACTTCGATAGACCCCGGGATCGATCGGACCGTTAAAAGTCCAGGTTTGCCCGCGGTCATGACTATAGGCGCAACCGGCCTGGCGGAAGTTCGATTCCATCGTATCGAATTGTCGCCACACTATAACCATTCGCGAGGGATTGCTGGGATCGATCGCCAGTGATGGTTCGTTGGCGGCGTCGAACCATATGTTATTCCCCATGCTGTCTACGTTGACCTGCACCCCTTGAAAACTTTTGTCCGTATCCCATGCACAGGGAATCTCCGGAGGTTTTTTCCCTTTCTCCGGTGGCATCTGTTTATCGTGAGTGTCCGGTTCGTGTACCGGCGCCGTTTGGTTTTCCTCGCTTCGATGTTTATCCATAACGCCGTTAGTATTTACCGTAACAGTTTTATGTTCGCTCTGGCGCATCGAAACCGACCTCGGAACGCTGGTGATGGAATCACTACTTGCATGCGAGTTGATTCCCCATACGGAATTTACTGTAACGGTAATAAGCAGGGTGTGTATGAAACGACAATACATCTTTATTGTTTCTCCTCTTTGGGGGCGGATGAACTGACTTTGCTATACGCAGACCAGCCGGTGTTAAAGAGCTTCTGCAATTCTCCCGCGTCTCTGATGTCGATATCACCGTCGTCGTCGAAATCAAAGGCGGCGAGACATGCTGGAGCACAACCCGGATGCTCGGTAACAGGCGGAACGCCGGGGCCGGCCATGCAATAGGTAAATCCTATGTAATCGGCCAGGTCGATGTCGGTGTCTGCGTCAAAATCGCCTCTACTTATCGTTTCGCATTCATCGGGTTTGCCCGTGTTGTTACAGTCAAAGCTGGTTCCCGCGGTTATATCGCATATATCGGCCCAGTCGTTTCCGTTGCAGTTGTTGTCCGAATTACCGGAAACATAAGCCACTCCGGTTTCATTGTCATGCCCGTATGCTCCGATAATGATTCCGTTTGACGACATTCCCAGGGAAAAACCAAACTTGTCGTTGTTCGCGCCGTCCGGAGCGATTAACCGGTTGGATTCTTCCCAATTTTCTCCCTGGCGGCGGAATGTATACACGACTCCTGAGTTCGCTTCCAAACCATCTCCGCCGTGCGCTCCTATTGCGATCATATCCCCGTAAATCTTAACCGCGTGCCCGGTATACTGGTATTCAGCACCAAAGCTGGATAGAAGTGTTGTTTCGTAAGACCAAATGCCCGCCTCTTTGCGAAATACATACCCGCAACCGGAGTTGTTGCCTAGGATATCCGAACCCTCAGCTCCAACGACCGCCGTTGATCCGTTTACACTGACCGAGCAACCGAATCGTGCTCCCAATTGACTCTCCGGCGGTTGAAGTTTTTGGGTTTCTACCCAGGTGCTGCCGTTGTATTCAAATACGTAAGCTGCCCCAGACGCGCTTTCCGGGCTATCGGCGAGATAGGCACCGACCAGTATGGTCTCTTCGTGAACTGCCACGGAATAGCCGAAGGAATCATTTGATGCTCCATCACTGGCTACAAGTTTACTCTCAAAAACCCAATCCGTGCCGTTGAAACGATATACATGGCATGATCCCGAATTTCTTCCCTGGTCATCGTCACCAGGGGAGGAGATTACCGCAATATTGTTCCAGACCGCGACGGCCGAACCGAAATTATCATCCTTGGCCCCGTCGAATGCCAGCAACTGGGGATATGCCTCCTAACTCTCGCCGTTCCAATGGTAAGGATAAACCGAACCTGCGGAGTAGCTGTTATCATCGTCTCCCTTGGCTCCACAGAACGCCCAATCGTCTGAAATGGCTACCGATATTCCGAAATAATCGTTTGATGCCCCGTCCGCGGGAGACAGTATTTGTCTTTCCACCCAATCGGTACCGGTAAACTCAAACAGGTAAGCACTGCCCGAATTATACCCCTCCGGATCGTTGTAATGCGCACCTGCGATGGCCCAGTTGTTTCCAATCGCCACGGAGTGTCCGAACCAGTCCTGTGCCGAACCGTCCGAAGCCGATAGCACTTTTGTACCCTCGACCCCGCACGGGTTTATCTCGCAGTCGTCGGGCGTACCGTTTACGTTGTAATCCGCACTGGTGCCATGCAGAATGTCGCACTCATCGAGAATACCGTTTGTATTGCAGTCGGTTCCCGTTGTTGAACATTCGTCGGGGATTCCGTCAGGCTGGCAATCCGCACTCGTTCCGCCCGCTATGTCGCACGAATCCAGTACACTGTTGGAGTTACAGTCATTACCGCTCAATTCGCACACGTCCAGCGTGCCGTTGCTGTTGCAATCGTTTCCGGCAAGCTCGCATTCATCCGGGATGGAATTGGTGTTACAATCATTCCCGACAAGTTCACATTCGTCCGGAATCGCGTTGGTGTTGCAATCGTTACTTGATCCACCTGCAATGTCGCATTGATCCAGCTGGGAGTTGCCATTGCAATCGTTACCGTTCAACTCGCAGGTGTCGAGAACACCATTGCTGTTGCAATCATTGCCGGGTAACTGGCAGGTGTCGGGGATTCCGTTGCTATCGCAATCGTTATCCGTCAGGTCGCATTCGTCAGGCCTGCCGTTGTGGTTGCAATCGCTGCTGCTTCCGGAAGCGATCTCGCAACGATCCAGCAACCCGTTACTGTTGCAGTCGTTGTTGAGCATTTCGCACTCATCGACAATTCCGTTATCATCGCAATCGGCCGTGGGCAGTTCGCAGGTGTCGGGAATACCATTACTGTTGCAGTCGTTATTGGTCAGGTCGCATTCATCGGGAACACTGTTGGTGTTACAGTCGTTGCCGATCAGCTCACACTCATCCGGTATACCGGTTAAATTGCAGTCCGGGCTTTCCTCAGTTGAGATGTCACATATATCCAGCCGGCCGTTGCTGTTACAGTCATTGCCGGTCAGCTCGCAGTCGTCGATAACGCCGTTGCCGTCGCAATCGTGTTCGCTTATCTCGCACTCATCGGGTATATGATTCCCGTTGCAGTCGTTCCCTTCCAGTTGGCAATCGTCGGGAATCGCATCGGTGTTGCAATCGTTGGCTCCCAGTTCGCACTCGTCGGGGATGCGGTTGTTATTGCAGTCGTTATCCGCCAATTCGCATTCATCGGGGATATTACTCGAATTACAGTCCTGGCTGGTTCCGCCGGCTAAATCACAATCATCCGGTATGGAGTTCGCGTTGCAATCGTTGCCGAAAAGTTCACATTCATCAGGTTTGCCCGTATCGTTGCAGTCTTCGCTTACCTGCGTGGCTATATCGCATTCATCCGGTTGCCCATTGGTATTACAGTCATTGCCTGGCAGATCACATTCATCCGGTATACCGTTAGTGTTACAGTCGTTGGCTACCAGTTCGCATTCATCGGGCTGGCTGTTCAGGTTGCAGTCGTTACTCAACCCGGAAACAAGATCGCACTCATCGGGAATCGAATTGGCGTTGCAGTCATTGTTTTCAAGGTCGCATTCATCCGGTACGCTGTTCGAGTTACAGTCGTTTCCCGTCAATTCGCAATCGTCCGGGAGATTGTTCTGATTGCAGTCATTACCGGCGAGTTCGCAATTGTCCGGTACCTGGTTTGCGTTGCAGTCGTTTCCGTTCAGTTCGCATTCATCGGGTAATCCGTTTCCGTCGCAGTCCTCACTCGTACCCAGGTTGATGTCGCACTCGTCGGGAACCAGGTTGGTATTACAGTCATTGCCCAGCAACTCGCACTCATCGGGGATACCGTTCGTATTACAGTCTTTACTGGTTTCATCGGCCACGTCACATTCGTCTGGTAGGCCGTTTGTGTTACAGTCCAGACTCGTACCGGCCGAAAGATCACAATCGTCAGGAATGTTATTGGAATTGCAGTCGGCCGCAGCCAACTCGCATTCATCCGGAATACGGTTGTTGTTGCAGTCTGAGCTCAATTGGGAAAATACGTCGCATTCATCGGGGATGGAGTTGGAATTGCAGTCGCTGCTTGTTCCGCCGGTCAGGTCGCATTCATCCGGTACGCTGTTCCCATTACAGTCGGGTTTGCTGTTAGCCAGGTCGCATTCATCGGGAGTGCTATTGGCATCGCAGTCGACACTGGTTCCCTCGGCGATGTCACATATATCGATAATTCCGTTGCCATTGCAATCATGGGTTGCTATTTCGCAATCATCCGGTATGCCGTTTACGTTGCAGTCGTTTTCCGCCAGCTCACACTCATCGGGTATACCGGTGTTATTACAATCCAGGCTGCCGTCGGCCAGGTCACATTCATCCGGTATTGTATTGCCGTTGCAGTCCGCGCTCACGCCACTGGTCAAGTCACAGGAATCCGGAATGGAGTTGGAGTTACAATCATACCCGGTAAGTTCGCATTCGTCCGGTTGGCCCGTGGCGTTACAGTCCTGGCTCGTGCCGTAAGCGATATCGCAACTGTCCGGAACCGAGTTATTGTTGCAGTCGCTGCTGGTCCCCAGAGAAATGTCACATTCGTCGGGTACGCCGTTGTTGTTGCAGTCGTTTCCGATCAGTTCGCATTCGTCGGGAACTGTGCTGGCGTTGCAGTCTTTACTGAAGCTATCATTTATATCGCATTCATCCAGCTTGCCGTTGTTATTGCAGTCGTTCCCGGCGATTTCACACACATCAAGTATACTGTTGGAATTACAGTCGCCGCCGGTAAGCTCGCAATCATCCGGGATCGCGTTTGCGTTACAGTCGTTTGCGGATAACTCGCATTCATCCGGAATGGTGTCAGGCTGGCAATCGTTGCTGGTGCCGGCCGATATGTCGCACTCATCGGGTAAACCATTGTAGTTGCAATCTGTGGCCGCTCCGGAAGCGAGATCACAATCGTCAGGGATGCCGTTTACATTGCAGTCGTTGCCCGGTAGATCGCAAATGTCCGGGCGGCTGTTTTCGTTACAATCCGCGTATGTGCCTTCCGCTATGTCGCAAAGATCGGGCTTGCCATTGGAGTCGCAGTCTTCGCTGGTTCCGCTTGCTATGTCACATTCGTCGGGATGGTTATTATCGTTGCAGTCCCTGCTGACTGATTGAGATATATCACATTCATCGAGTTGGCCGTTACTGTTA
Organism: Phycisphaerae bacterium; assembly: GCA_963667855.2. Taxonomy (GTDB): domain Bacteria; phylum Planctomycetota; class Phycisphaerae; order UBA1845; family UBA1845. The sequence continues at coordinate 210,248 of CAXXKI010000032.1, forward strand.
CAATCTTTGCCGGCGAGTTCGCATTCATCCAGCAGACCGTTTGTGTTGCAGTCATTGTCGGTTAGTTCGCACTCATCGGGAATATGGTTGGTGTTACAGTCGTTGCCGGTTAACTCGCACTCGTCAGGAATCGCACTGTTATTACAGTCACTACTTGTGCCGGCGGCGATGTCGCATATATCCAGGATCAGGTTTCCGTTGCAGTCGTTGCCCGCCAGCTCACAAACGTCGAGTACCGAATTCCCGTTGCAATCATTACCGGCCATCTCGCATTGATCGGGAATACCGTTACTGTTGCAATCCCTGCCGGCAAGTTCACATTCATCCGGAATGCTGTTGCCGTCGCAATCCTGGCTGAAACCGGTGGATATGTCGCAATAGTCGAGTTTCCCGTTGGTGTTGCAGTCATTACCTGCTATTTCGCAGGAGTCTGGTATCTGGTTGCCATTGCAGTCGCAGTCGGGATTCTCCGCGACATCGCATTCATCCGGGTGGTTGTTCAGGTTGCAATCCAGGCTATGACCGGAACTGATATCACACTCGTCAAACGCACCATTGGAGTTGCAGTCGTTACCGGCTAACTCGCAGATGTCCAGCAACCCGTTGAAGTTGCAATCGTTGCCCGATAGTTCGCAAATATCGGGAACCGCATTGTTATCGCAATCCTGGCTCGTTCCCCGGGAAATATCGCATACGTCCGGTATACTGTTTTCGTTGCAATCCTGGGAAAATCCTGACGAGATGTCGCATATATCCAGAACACCGTTTGAATTGCAGTCCTGACCGCTCAGTTCGCAGATGTCGAGTATCTGGTTGTCGTTGCAATCGTTTCCTGAAAGTTCGCACAGGTCGATAACGGCGTTGTTATTACAGTCAGAGTCGGCCCCCTGGGATATGTCACATTCATCGGGAACGCTGTTTGCGTTGCAGTCGTCTGACACGCCGGAAGAAATATCGCACTCATCCAGTTTGCCGTTGGAATTACAATCGTTGCCGCTTATTTCGCACTCGTCTGGAATTTTGTTTTCGTTACAGTCTTCGCTGTGCGCAGATGCTACATCGCAGGAATCGGGAATACCATTAGTATTACAATCTTCGGCGGTTCCAGCAGTAATGTCGCATTCGTCCGGCGTATTGTTGTCGTTGCAGTCGAGGGCGGTTCCATCAGCTATCTCACAGGAATCCAGAATGGAATTGCTATTGCAGTCGTTGCCGGATAACTCGCATTCGTCCGGTCTGCTGTTGGAGTCGCAATCTTCGCTTGTGCCCTGGGCAATGTCACAAGTGTCTATTGCTCCGTTTCCGTTGCAGTCCAGATTCGGGTCTGCGGCGATTTCGCATTCATCCAGTTGGTTGTTTTCGTTGCAGTCTTTCCCCGTAAGTTCACAAATATCCGGTATCGAGTTACCGTTGCAGTCGGAAGCGGTGTTGGCCGCTATGTCGCACTTGTCCGGTATGTTGTTGGTGTTGCAGTCCTCGCTGAAGCCGGAGGCGATATCGCAATCATCCGGTAAGCTGTTGGTGTTGCAGTCATTGCCAGCAAGTTCGCACTCGTCCGGAACAGAGTTGTTATTGCAGTCGTTGCCGTCCAACTCGCAGTTATCTGGCACGCCGTTGGAGTTACAGTCGTTACCGACTAACTCACATTCATCGGGCACACCGCTTTCATCACAGTCGCTACTGGTGCCCTGGGCAAGATCGCAAGTGTCGGGGACAGCGTTTGCGTTACAGTCTTCGCTTGCGCCGGTGGTAATATCGCATTCGTCGAGAATTCCGTTTTCGTCGCAGTCGTTACCGATTAGTTCGCAGATATCAGGGATATGGTTCAGGTTGCAGTCATCCATGCCCGCGGAAATATCACATTCATCCGGTATTGCGTTTGAATTGCAATCGGTACTGGTGTGCTGGGCTACATCGCAGTCGTCAGGAATTCCATTGGTGTTGCAATCGTTTAATCCCAATTCCAGCTCGTCTGGAATGCCGTTCGGCTGGCAATCGGTGCTTGAACCACCGGCTATATCGCATTCGTCCGGTATGTTGTTTCCATTATCGTCGTTGCTGGTTCCTTCTGCCAGGTCACAATCGTCCGGGACCGAGTTACTGTTACAGTCGTTACCCGCGATTTCGCAGTGATCTGGAATTCCATTATCATTGCAGTCATTGCTGGTTCCCGCGGCGATTTCGCATTCATCTGGTGTGAGGTTGTTATCGCAATCCCGACTGTCGCCGGAATTTATATCGCATATGTCCAGTATGTCGTTTTTATTGCAGTCGTTATCGGGTAATTCGCAATCGTCCGGAGAGCCGTTGCTGTTGCAATCGTTGCTGTCCAACTGGCAATCGTCGGGAATCGAGTCGAGATTACAATCGTTGCCCGCCAGTTCGCATTCATCGGGAACGCTGTTGCTTTGGCAGTCAAAGCTGGTTCCTTCCGAGACGTCGCACTCATCCGGAATCACGTTGCCGTTACAGTCGCTGCTGACTGAGCTTGCAATGTCGCAGGAATCGATTATGCCGTTACTGTTACAGTCGTTACCGGCGATTTCACATTCGTCCGGCACATCGTTACCGTTGCAATCGTTATTGCTTAATTCGCAATCGTCAGGAATGCTGTTGGGCTGGCAGTCTGTGCTGTTACCGCTGCTGATATCGCATTCGTCCAATACCTCATTGTTATTGCAGTCGTGTCCGGTTAATTCGCATTCGTCGGGGATCGAGTTGTTATTGCAGTCAGCGGCGCCGGTTTCAATGTCACACTCATCGGGAACATAGTTTTCATTGCAGTCAGAACTGCTGCCGGCCGCTATCTCGCAATTATCGAGCTTGCCATTTTCGTTACAATCGTTACCGGCCAATTCGCACTCGTCGGGAGTGTTGTTTTCGTTACAGTCCTCGCTGGTCGCTTCGGCTATGTCGCAGCTATCGATAATGCCGTTGGCGTTGCAGTCCTGTCCGTTCAACTCGCATTCGTCAGGTAAGTCGTTTTCGTTGCAATCGCTGCTGGTGTTTTCCGAGATATCGCACTCGTCTGGAATCGCGTTTCCGTTGCAGTCATTTTCCTCCAGTTCGCATTCGTCCAGTACGCTGTTATTGTTGCAGTCATTACCCGCCAGTTCGCACGTATCCGGCAGGTAATTATTGTTGCAATCATTGCCCTCTATTTCGCATTCATCGGGAATGCCGTTACTCTGGCAATCACCGCTTGAGCCTTGAGCAATATCGCATTCGTCCGGTATGTCGTTGTCGTTGCAATCGCTGCTGAAACCAGATGCGATATCTCCCGTATCCGGGTTACCATTGCCGTTGCAATCGGTCACGGGGATATGCAGGTAGTATATATCCTGTTCGTTGTTGAAAGTGGCCGAGTACGCCACGTGGACTCCGGTCTCATCGGAGATCATGTCGTAATAATCTCCGATTTTCATCTGGTTAGGCCAGCCGATCCAGTGATTAAATGTTGGACTTACCGCAATATTGGGGGACCAGGTAATGCCTCCGTCAATTGAATACGAATAATACAATTCCGAATACATTACTGGAACGCTATGGTCATTTCGGGTGTCGTTCCAGATGACATCGATTCGCCCGTTGGGAGAAACCGATAACGTTCCAAACCATTGCCAGGCCTCGGAATCGTAAGGGTCGTCGTTTAGCTTCTTGCTGTCGTCCCAGGTCAGTCCGCCGTCGGTACTTCTGGCGAAAACGATGTCCGCCGGGTCGTCTCCGAATCTATCTATTGTCGCCAGAAGGTATACATTGCCTCGAGTTGCTCCGTTCGAGTGATCGACAGCTATCCACACCTGTCCCAGCAATCCCTTGGGATTAGGTCCATAGCTGAGGTTGTAGGGAAGTGAGCCAAACAGGGGGACTTCCACCGGCGATGTCGCATCAAATGCCAGCGGTACCGCAGGGTCGCATGCTGTACTTGATTTGGAAACGAAGAACTGTCCTTCGGTTGTTTGGTTTTGACCGGCCACGTATACTTCGCCGTCCGGGCCTACAGCGGTTACGCCCCATATCGGACGGCCCGGTATTGGAATAGGCGGGTCATAGGTTAAACCACCATCGGTTGAACGGGTAAACCAGTTGTCACCGCAACAACCCTTATGGTCCCACATGGCGTAGATGTTTCCCTGTCCCACGCTCGTACTGCGATCGATTGCCATCCAGCCTTTGTCTCCGCCGTAGGCTTCGATAGGGGCGCTCCAGTTCACACCGCCGTCTTCGGAGATGAACATCTGGCATGAATAATAGCTGTCTTCTCTATGCAGACTGTAGAAATAGAATAATCCATTCGTGTCCGAGTCTATCACCGGGTCACTTCTGTATACACCGGGATCTATGGCACCGGGAAATGTCCAGGTGGCTCCACCGTCGTGGCTGTAAGCGTGTCCCGCCTGGCGAAAGTTTGACGATACGGAGTCGAATTGCCGCCATACTATTACCATCTTGTCCGGATCAGTAGGGTCGATAGCTATGGAAGGTTCGTTTGCCGCGTCTCCGGGAATGTTGTCGCCATTAATGTCAACATTGACCTGCATGCTGGCGAAGCCGTTACGGGAAACAGACTTTACGGAACGGACCGATATGCGATGCCAGTCTGAAGTTTCTCCGGGAAGGGGATCGTTAACCGGGTCTTCATGAGCGGGGAGGTATTTTTCTGCCAATACACCCGGTTCGTTGGCCGCCAGTCCCAGGCCGGAGGAATCCAGGCTGCCGGGGATTATCGAAAAGAACAGAATTAATCCTGTAGTAAATATCGCGCCCAGGGTTTTTTTCATCTGCAGATACGCTCCCCTCAGGCTTTTGTCGTTGGCTGCTTACCAGGAATCCTGCATACGGGATGTATACGTGGATTACCTGATAATAAGCGGATAGACTTCAACCCTTGCACCCGATAGCCCGTGCGTTTGTAAGTAGGCCCTTTTTGTCCTGTGGCCGACGATTGCGTCGACCCCGATAATGCTTTTCCCCGCTCCGGCCAAACTGCCGGAATGATTTCTTGCACGATCTGCCGGATAATCGTCGTGCTACAGGCATACAATCACCGTGAAATGCGCGGTGCCTGTGATTCGCGCACTTGCGGTTTCCCTGCTATGGATACGCACAACGGGCGTAGCTTGCCCTTGTTGCGCATTGATCGTACACATTGCACTATGATCTCCCGGAAAGCATTATACACGTAATGCAAGTCCGAAAGAACACGATGCTGCGTATTTCGATTAAGTGAATCCCGGCCCTTGAGTTTCACTCCGATACTGCACTCTATGAGAGTGCATTCGCTACATTAGCAAATAATGCGGTCGGTAGTCAATATGGTTTATGAAAAAAAAATGCAATCGCTTTACCTAATTTCCCAATTTAGTAATACACCGTGATTTTGGAAGGGAAAAGCTGTTTTGACTTGCCTTGTGGAAGCCGAGGAACGCTCGGGTTGTTTAACGGGCTGGCTGTTGATCAAGTTTAAACAAAGAACTTTTGGCTTTTACAAAGATGATGGATCGGGTGATCCGCGGAAAGTCATTTTTCGATTAACTGTTTTGTTAAGGGGGTATGGAAATCGGGGGAGCTAAGTAATGGAAAACCTGCCTGCGTTTTATACCGACTTAAAAGCTGGCGAGGTTTCGAAGGGTAATCGATGGGGCTGGTGAGCTTCCTGCGGGAGAGGAGGCGTTTGTTGGCTAAGCTTTCTAGCTGGCTGGCCGGGAGTGACTTGTTGTGCCTATTGAGGGAACGAACCTTCGGGGCACTATTCTGCTCGCGGAATATGAACCGGGGAGGATGAGATGAGCGTAGTTGTATTTGGTAGATGCCCTTCAAGGTGCCTGAGTGGGTGTTACCGGCATATCAAAAAAAACGAATTATTTAAGTTTTGCGGTTGACATGCCGTCTTAAATAATGATAATAGTAATTATTACTAATAGATGAGGCGATGGTTATGAAAGTCGAACGCAATACAAAACAAAGGCAGGTTTTATTGGACGAGCTTCGCAAGTTGAAGACTCATCCAACTGCCTCGGAGCTGCACGCGGTGCTTAGAGAAAAGTTGCCGCGGATAAGTCTGGGGACCGTTTATCGAAACCTGGAATTGTTGGCTTCTCGGGGTGACATTCAGAAGCTGGAGATTGCTGGAGGCGAAGCACGGTTCGATGGCGATATAGGCCGACATTATCACGTTCGCTGTAAGGACTGCGGAAAAGTCGGTGATGTTTATGATTTCCCCAGCGATTTAAGTGTGCTGGATGTCGAGCGGCTCGGTGACTATCAGATCATCGGTTACTGGTTGGAATTCAAAGGTTTATGCCCGGAATGTCAAAGAAAAACCGAAACAGACCATTGCGGAATGGATTCGTCCGAGTAAGTTTCACTAGTGGTCGGGGTCGGACGCGGGCAGTTTGGCTAATACATTTTTAACAAGCAGGTACGGAGTTGATTGCTGATGAACAAGAAAGTTGAAGCAGCGTTTAATGAGCAGGTTAATGCTGAGTTGTATTCCTCTTACTTGTACCTGTCGATGGCCGCTTATTTCCAGGAGAAAGGGCTCAAAGGCATGGCCCACTGGATGCTGGCGCAGGGTAAGGAAGAGAATATGCATGGGATGAAGTTTTTTAACTTCATCGTTGATCGGGGCGGAAAGGTGGTGTTGGTCAAGATTGACGCTCCCCAGGTGGATTGGGATTCTCCGCTGGATGTTTTCGAGCATGTATGTAAGCACGAAAAGCACGTCACGGATCTGATTAACGAGTTGGTGGATTTAAGCATCAAAGAGAAGGATCATGCTTCCAGCAATTTCCTCCAGTGGTTTGTGAATGAACAGGTGGAGGAGGAGGCGAGTGCTCAGGAGGTTCGCGATAAGCTTCGGCTGGTTAAGGATAACCCTGTAGCGATATTCATGGTGGACAGGGAGTTGGGCGAAAGAGTTATGCCTGCGGAACTTCCTGTTGAGTAGTTTTTAGTTTTTTTGAATTGGTAACGACTGCCGGCTTGATGCTGGTGTCATGAAAAAATAAAAGATCGGAGAAGTAGCGATGAAGAAGTTTAAATGCAGCGTGTGCGGTTTCATTCATGACGGTGATGAAGCTCCGGCGAAATGTCCCAAGTGCGGCGCTCCCGCAGAGAAGTTCACTTTGCTTGATGATCAGGCCGCGAATCTGGTTGAACGATCCAGGCACACGAATATGCTTCATGCCCGGCTGGCGAATCTGGCTCGGAAGATGGAGTATGTGTGTAAGGATGGGATCGAGGATAACCTGGATCCTGGCTGTGTTGATGTATTCCAGAAATCATTGGCCCACAGCTATGAAATCATGAAGCTGGCCATGGCCGAAATGCAGACGCATATGACCAAAGGTAAGTGGGGCTAATTGTCCCGTTTGGTTACTTTGCAGCCTTTTTTGTAAGGGCGTAAGTGCCGCCCATGAGCCTGCGGGCGGCACTGTTTGATAAGAATAGATAGCGGCGGTCTTGTGGATCTTTCAGTTTCCTTTGCTCGTAGATAAGGATTCGCTGAATGTGACCGGAGAAGCTACATAAAAAGAAAACGACATTCACTAACGGAGGATTTTAAGATGTCTAGTTTAGTAACCAGGGAAGCCCCCGATTTCACGGCCGACGCAGTTATGCCTGACAACAGCTTCGCTCAGTTGAAGCTGTCTGATTACCGGGGTAAGTATGTGGTACTGTTTTTCTACCCGCTTGATTTTACTTTTGTCTGCCCGTCAGAGATTATTGCTTTCGATAAGGCATTAAACGAGTTCAAGAAGCGAGATACAGAAGTAATCGGCGCGTCAGTCGATTCACACTTTACCCATCTTGCCTGGAAAAACACTCCGCTTGACAAGGGTGGAATAGGTCAAGTTCAGTACCCATTAGTTTCCGATTTATCGCGTGAGATTGCTCGATCGTTTGGTATCCTGTTTAATGAGTCTTTGGCGCTTAGAGGACTGTTCCTGATCGACAAGGAAGGTATAGTCCGTCACGCGCTGGTGAACGATCTGCCATTGGGGCGGAATGTTGACGAGGCTATTCGAGTTCTCGACGCTTTGCAGTTCACGGAAAAATATGGTGAGGTTTGTCCAGCTAACTGGCGACAGGGCGAGAAGGCTATGAAGCCGACCGCGGATGGTGTTGCCAGCTATTTGGCCGAACAAGCCTGTTAGGGGTGGAATTACCGCCTTGGGTGAGGGATAATCCGCTGCCGTTACGGTTCACAGGTGGCGGGAGCGGGTTTTTCCGGTTTTTCGGTCTATTGAGGTTTTCGCCCAGTGTAACGAGGAGAATGCAATGATATTTGATACTGTTGATAAGATTTTGGATTTCGCCATCAAGCAGGAAGAGTCGGCTGCTCAGCTTTATCGGGAACTCTCCAAGCGAGTGATGAACGAGAACATGAAACAGGCATTTCTCCAGTTCGCTAAGGAAGAGGATGGGCATAAAGCGAAACTGCTTAACATAAAGTCGTCGCCCGCGATACCTGAGGTAGCCGAAGCCCGGATTGTGGATTTGAAAATAGCCGATCACCTGGTTGACGCGGTTATTTCGCCGGACATGTCCTATGGGGAAGCCCTGGTGTTACTGATGAAGGCGGAAAAGAACGCTTATCAGCTTTATACCAAGCTGGCCTCGACCACTGAAGATCCGGATTTGAAAAAGTTGTTGCTGGTATTGGCGCAAGAGGAAGCGAATCACAAACTCCGATTTGAAATCGAATACGATGAGGAGTTTTTAAAGGAAAATTAGAAGTTTTATCCCAACCAGGAGTATCGACGAATGAGCAGCTTGAAAGGCACAAAAACCGAAAAGAATCTATTATCCGCGTTTGCCGGGGAATCCCAGGCGCGTAACCGTTACACCTACTTCGCGGGCAAGGCACGCAAGGAAGGTTTCGTTCAGATCGCCAATATCTTTGAAGAGACAGCCAACCATGAGAAGGAACACGCTAAGCGTTTTTTCAAGTTCCTCGAAGGTGGTGAAGTGGAGATAACCGCGTCTTTTCCGGCGGGAGTGATCGGTACGACTGCGGAAAATCTCAAGGAAGCCGCCGGCGGCGAGCATCACGAATGGGCGGATCTCTATCCGGAATTCGCAAAGATCGCGCGCGAGGAAGGTTTTGAAGTGATTGCCAAGGTGTTCGAGTCCGTTTGTATTGCGGAAAAATACCATGAGGATCGCTACCTTGGTCTGCTCAAGAATGTCGAAAACGGGACGGTATTCAAAAAGCCGGAAGAAAAAGTCTGGCGCTGCCAGAACTGCGGCTACAATCATGTCGGTACAGAGGCACCGGACGCGTGTCCCGCTTGTGCTCACCCGCAGGCGCACTTTGAGCTTCTGGCGACGAACTGGTAATTCTGTTTGATATTGTGGCAAGTCCGATCCGGTAGTTATGAGAAGTTGTTTGTGAAAGAGGGCGCAGTTATGAAGTATGATTACGACCTCATAACTATCGGGCTTGGACCTGCCGGGATGGCCGTTTCGGTGATGGGCGCGGAAATGGGCCTGAAAGTCTGTGCCATTGAGAAAAACAAAGTCGGCGGAGAATGCATGAACGTCGGCTGCATTCCCAGCAAGGCGCTGCTGCGGATGGCCAAGGCTCGCAGCGCGTTCGACAAGCTGTGGAAAATGGAGTTGTCGGAAACCCCAAAGCCGGATGTTGTCCGTCCGTTTGAAAGGATAGCAAGCCACCTCGATTACATCAGCGAAAAAAAGACAATGAAGATGTTCGACAAGGTGGATATGGTTCACCGTCAGGGAGCGGCGGTATTCGTCGACCCGCATACTGTTGAAGTTGGAGATAAGAGATATTCCGCCAGGCGGATTTTCATATGCGCGGGGACCAGTCCGGAAGTACCACACTTTGACGGAATCGAAAAGGTAAATTGTCTGACCAACGAAAACATGTTCGCCCTGGAAGCCGTGCCTGAGAGCATGATTGTGCTCGGTGGCGGGGCGATAGCCTGTGAAATGGCCCAGGCGTTTTCCCGATTGGGCAGTAATGTGACAATCGTCATTCGCGGGCCTCGCCTGATGTGGAGAGAGGATCAGGACGCAACCGATATTCTGGAAAAAACCTTCGAGGAGGAAGGGATCACCATTGTCCGGGAGAGCAAGCCGGTATCGGTGAACCAGGTCGGCGGTGAAGTTGTGGTGAAAACCAACCAGGGGCGGGAGTTGCGGGCGGAGAGGATTCTCGTGGCGGCAGGGCGGAAATTGGATTATTCCGCAATGAAACTCGATAACGCCGGCGTGACAACCAATGATCGCGGGGCGATTGCGGTTAACAAGTACCTGCAGACCAGTTGCAGGAATATTTATGCCGTAGGCGACTGCAACGGGTATGCCCAGTTTTCCCACGCGGCGATGCACCAGGGGATGATTGCCCTGATGAACAGCATGTCGCCCTGGCCTGCGAAACAGAATTACAGGAAATTCGTGGTTCCCTGGACGGTTTTTACCGATCCGCAGATTTCTTTCGTCGGGCAGCGGGAGAGCGAGCTGCAGAAGAAGGGAATTACCTATGAAGTTGTGCGGGTTAATTACGAAGATTACGGAGCGGCGATAGCGGAATCCGTGGATACGGGTTTCGTCAAGGCCTTTGTCGGCAGGGCGGGGCGCATTTACGGTGCGTGTATCATAGGTGAAGGCTCGGGCGAGATGATAAACGAGTGGTCGCTGGCTGTTCAGAAGCGACTGCGCATTCACAATATCATGATGCTCCAGCATTCGTTTCCGACCATGGGCTTTTTGACCAAGAGGGTGGCGGAAACCTGGATGATGAATCGAATGAAGTCGGTATTTCTGAAAAAAATGTGCCGGCTGATGTTCAGGTTTTGAGAGGAAAAAGTGATCGGTTCGGGTTAAATCGATCTGAATTGTTTTAATGGAAGAGATGTCTTCCAGAGGTTTTTTGATGAGTAACACGCTGCGAGAAAATATCGATTGGGTTGGATACGTGGACTGGAGTGTTCGCGATTTCCACGGTTACGCTACAAATCGGGGAGCGACTTACAACTCGTACCTGATTCGTGATGAGAAGACGGCCCTTATCGATACGGTAAAGGGGCCTTACGCCCGGAATCTGCTGAATAATATTGCCGAACTGACGGAATTGGGAAATGTGGATTATGTGATCTGCAACCATGCGGAGCCGGATCACTCGGGAGCCATGGCCGAGGTGTTGAAAGCTCTGCCGAACGCCACGCTGGTTTGCAATGCGAAGTGCGAAAAGGCATTATCCCAGCATCACGACACGACCGGTTGGAAGGTGCAACTGGTGGAGAGCGGTGACACGCTTTCATTGGGAAACCGCACGCTGCAGTTTATCAATACGCCGATGGTTCACTGGCCCGAGTCTATGTTTACCTATGTGCAGGAGGAGAAGATCCTGTTTTCCATGGACGCGTTCGGGCAGCATTATGCTACCTCTCTTCGTTTCGATGACGAGGTAACGATCTGTACGGCCATGGAGGAGGCCAGGGTGTATTACGCGAACATCGTGACTCCCTTCGGTCGGCAGGTCGCCAATGTGTTGAAGGCGGCGGAAGAGTTGGATATCGAGATGATCGCCCCCAGCCACGGAGTGATCTGGAGAAAACACGTAAGCGAGATAGTAGAGGCGTATCGAAACTGGTCGGCATACCGCCCGAAGCGGAAAGTACTGGTTATTTACGATACAATGTGGAACAGCACCGGGCAGATGGCTCAGGCTATTCACGAAGGCGCATCCATCGACGGTGTAACGGCGGAGTTGATAGATATCCGGGCGTCGAACCTGACAAAAATCGCCGCCGATGTTCTCGACGCGGCTACGGTCGCTTTTGGCTCCTCCACATTGAACAATGGGCTTTTGCCAATGGCCGGCGCGGTGCTTACCTACCTCAAGGGGTTGCGTCCGGCCGGTAAGGTGGGATTCGCTTTCGGTTCCTACGGCTGGATGCCCGGAGGCCCGGCGGCGGTAGAGGAATATTACAAGGCATTGAAATGGGAGCTGACCAGGGAGCCGCTGGTTGCTCAATACAGCCCGACGGCAGAGGTACTGGAAGAGTGCCGCAAGGCGGGGCGGGCTCTGGCGGAAAAGGCGAAAGAGATGGCTCCGGATAGAAAGGTCGGAGGCCGCATCTGTAATGATCCTTAAAGGTTGGTCTGCTCTTTGACAGTTGGCATGGTTTTGCAGGGAAGCAAGATAGTCGAAAGCAATTGAATATGAATTCGTTTGACCTTCTGGGGATCGCCGTTGGCCTGGCGATGGATGCCTTTGCGGTATCCATTGCCGCAGGCTTGAGTATTGGCAATCTGACCGGCAGGCACATATTCCGGATTGCGTTTCATTTTGGCTTTTTCCAGGCGGTGATGCCGGTAGTCGGGTGGCTGCTGGGATCAACGGTTTCCAATTATGTTTTGAGTTGGGGAAACTGGATCTCCTTTATCCTGCTGGCGATTATCGGGGGCAAAATGCTCCTGGATGGGGACGGCGGGGAGGAAAAACGGGAAACCTCGGACCCGTCGAAGGGATGGATGCTGGTTTTCCTTTCGGTGGCGACGAGTATAGACGCGCTGGCGGTTGGTGTGGGCATGGCATTCATGCGGGTTGATATTCTGCTGCCTTGCGTGGTTATTGGGCTGGTTGCCGGCGGATTCAGTACGGTTGGGATTTGCGGTGCGAACCGAATCGGCTCGCGGTGGAGTGCGGCGGCCAACAGGTTCGGCGGGTGCGTGCTGATATTGATTGGCCTGCGGATTCTATGCGGGTATTGAGTTTGATTTAAAGGCATTCCGGATGGGGCGTCCGTCCGGTGATTTGTAAAAGGTCCTTTTTGTATTCGAGAGGTAAAAATGCAAAAGTATGTATGCGAGATTTGCGGCTACGTTTATGACCCCGAGCAAGGTGATCCGGCCAACGGCGTCGAGCCGGGAACGGCCTGGGAAGACGTCCCTGGGGATTGGGTATGCCCTCTTTGCGAAGTTGGTAAGGATAAGTTCTCGCCGACCGATTAGGTGGATTTCGGTATCGAATCGAAAAGAGCAGGAGAGGCGCAGTGAAAAAACACAAATGCATCAGATGCGGGTGGGTATACGATCCTGTAAAGGGGTTTCCCGCCTACAGGGTCAAGCCCGGCACACCGTTTGAGGAATTGCCGGAGGATTTCTGCTGCCCTATGTGCTATGCGGGCAAGAATAAGTTTGTGGAAATGGACGAAGAGTGATTTTCTAATCGCACACGGTGTTTACGTTCGGATAGCGCAGTGTGTGTTTGGTTCGGTATTGCTGGTTTCAGATTGGTGTTTTACCTTCAGGAGGTGACACTTGGATGCCCTGTTTCTATCTAGATTGCAGTTCGCGCTGACGATCGGGTTTCACTTTTTGTTCCCGCCGTTGTCGATCGGGCTGGCCTGGCTGCTGGTAATTATGGAATGGCGGGGCTGGCGCAAAGGAGACCAGGATTTCATCCGTGCGGGTAAGTTCTTCGGCAAAATCCTGGGGTTGACGTTTGCCATGGGAGTCGCTACGGGAATCGTCATGGAGTTTCAGTTTGGTACCAACTGGGCTGAGTATTCCAAGGTAGTCGGCGATATCTTTGGGGCGCCGCTGGCGGCCGAGGCGGTTTTTGCGTTTTTCCTGGAGTCAACCTTCCTTGGTTTATACCTGTTTGGCCGGGACAAGGTCTCCAAAGGGGTCCACTGGTTTTCCATCTTTATGGTGGCGGTGGGAGCTACGATATCCGCATTCTGGATCATTGTGGCCAACTCCTGGCAGCAGACACCGGCCGGTTACGTTCTCCAAAACGGTCGCGCGGAACTTAGCAGTTTCTATGATGCCGTGTTCAATCCCTCGACCTGGCCCCGTTTCCTGCACACCATGGATGCGTGCATTATTTCGGGAGCTTTTCTGGTGATTGGAATCTCCGCTTACTTGATTATCAAGCGGAAAGAGGTCGAGGTTGCTCACAAGTCATTGAAGCTGGCCATGACTGTTGGGTTTATCGCGTCGGTTGCGGCGTTATTTCCGACCGGGGATTACCACGCCAAGCAGGTAGCCCGAACGCAGCCGGAAAAGTTCGCGACCATGGAAGGCTTGATGGACGGGCAGGAGCGGGCACCGATTACCGTGTTTGGAATTCCCGTTGAGGATCCGCCCGGCGTGAAGATGAAGATCGAAATCCCGGGAATGCTCAGTCTGCTTGCCCATAACGATATTAATGGGTTTGTTCCGGGCATGAACGACCTTACCGCAAACGGGCTGGAGATGCCGCCTTTTGCAATAACCTTTATTTCGTTCCACTCCATGGTTGGGCTGGGCTCGCTGTTCATACTGATTACCGCTTTCGGCTTGCTTCTGCGGTTCAGGAATAAACTCGCTGATACGCGGTGGTATTTGAAGCTGCTGCCCTGGGCAATTCCCTTACCACTGATCGCCTGTCAGTTGGGGTGGATAGTGGCCGAGGTTGGCAGGCAGCCGTGGGTTGTTTATGACGTGCTGCGAACCCGTGACGCTTACAGCTATAACGTGACTCCCGGCGAAGTACTCTTTTCCATAATCATGTTCGGTTCGGTATACATCTTCCTGGGCGTTTTGTACCTCTTCGTCATGGTGAAGAAGGTTAAAAAGGGTCCTGAGCCGCTGCAGGTAAAGGAGGTGCAGTAATGGATCTCAATACGGCCTGGTTCCTGCTGATTTGGGTTCTCCTGATCGGGTACGCGGTTCTGGATGGTTTCGACCTGGGCGTTGGTGTTTTGCACCTTTTCGCCAAGAGCGATGTTGAGCGGCAGATTAACGTGAAGGTGATAGGCCCGGTGTGGGACGGTAACGAGGTGTGGCTGCTGGCGGGCGGTGGGGCGCTTTTTGCCGCTTTTCCGCTGGTATACGCTACGGTTTTCAGCAATCTGTACCTGGCGTTGATGCTGGTTCTGCTGGCGTTGATCTTCCGGGCGACGTCGCTCGAATTTCGCAGCCAGGTGGAAGGGCCAGCATGGCGGAAGTTCTGGGATTACGCTTTCGGGCTGGGTAGTCTGCTGCCGGCGGTTTTATTCGGCGTTGCGGTGGGGAATATCCTGCGCGGTTTGCCGGTAGCGGCCGATCAGACAGCCAACGTGCCTTTCCTTTCGCTGCTCAATCCGTATTCGATACTGATCGGTGTTTTGTCGCTGGTTATGTTCACCATGCACGGAGCGGCGATGCTGGCCATGAAGACCAGCGGCGATTTGCAGGCGAGAATGGCGAAATGGGCGAGTGGAGCGTGGATTGTATTTGCCGTGCTTTTCCCCATTGCGTTTCTGGCTACTATTTTCGTGTCACCGTTTTTGTTTGAAGGAGCGACTGGTAAGCCATTGTTCTGGATCTTCCTGGTTCTGGCGATGGCCGCTACCGCTTATGTACCTATGGCGAACAGGGCGGGTAAGTACGGCTGGTCTTTCCTGGCCTCGGCTACGACGATTGCTTCGAGTATGGGGTTGGCGGCCGTCTGTCTTTTCCCCAGGATGGTGCCGTCGACCATGGATTTGGAGAATAGCCTGACGATCTATAACGCGTCGTCCACGCCGCTTACGCACAAGGTGATGCTGGTTATAGCTCTTATAGGAATGCCGCTGGTGATCGGGTATACGGCGTATATCTACAAAGTGTTTGCCGGCAAGGTGGAACACGCGGACGCCGGTTACTAGGCGTTAAACCAATTCAAATGATGGAAACACAAAGTGAGGCGGGCATATTGTCCGCCTTTTTTGTGTCTTGGTGTCTTTGTGGTTCTAATTGTTTTTAACACAAAGGCACGAAGACACAAAGAGCGGCTTGCCTCTTCTGGTCTGTATGAGGTTTGGGACGTATCGTTTGCGTTGAGTATTGTTTGTTCTTCGACGTTGCTGGTTAATTGGCACCTTTGTGTCTTAGTGTCTTTGCGGTTCTAATTGTTTTTAGCACAAAGGCACGAAGACACAAAGAGCGGCTTGCCTCTTCTGGTCTGTATGAGGTTTGGGACGTATCGTTTGCGTTGAGTATTGTTTGTTCTTCGACGTTGCTGGTTAATTGGCACCTTTGTGTCTTAGTGTCTTTGCGGTTCTAATTGTTTTTAGCACAAAGGCACGAAGACACAAAGAACGGCTCGCGTCTTGTGGTCTGTTGAGGGTTGGAAAATCATCATTTGCGTTGAGTTTTGTTAGTTCTTCGACGTTGCTGGTTAATTGGCATCTTTGTGTCTTGGTGTCTTTGTGGTTTTAATTGTTTTTAACACAAAGGCACGAAGACACAAAGAGCGGCTTGCCTCTTCTGGTCTGTTTGATGTTTGGGATGTATCGTTTGCGTTGAGCTTGGCTTGTTCTTCGACGTTGCTGGTTAATTGGCATCTTTGTGTCTTAGTGTCTTTGTGGTTCTAATTGTTTTTAACACAAAGGCACGAAGACACAAAGAGCGGCTTGGTTCTTTTGATCTGTTTGAGGTGGGCGTTTGGGGGCGGTTGCGAGGGATTGGCTTATGAACGGCAAGGCGGACAAGATGTCCGCCCCCCAGGACGGAGGTATGCCCGTTTGCTGGCTGCTCTCGATGTTGACTTTTTCGATTAATCTGCCGCTAGAAATACGGATGCGAACATCGGCCTAAAAAAAAATCGAGGCGGGCCGGGTCAAAAACGGCGTTTATCGGAAAAAAATAGCTAGAGGGTTGACAGGTAGTGATGTACGGGTTATATTAGGGATAGAAATAGTCCGTCGACCGGGGCCGATGTCGTCGGGGCAAAACGAGGAATCAAGTCCGACCCGGTCATTACGTCGACGAACAGGAAAGCGAGGTTCGTTTCTGCAAGAACCCAAAACGATAAAGTGCGGAAATACTTTGCTGTGCTCTTTGACAAGTGAATAGGCGAGATCTTGTTCCCGTTTTGCTTTTGCTTTTGCTTCGTTCTCCGTTGGTTTTCCGGGCTTTGCGGTGAAGGATGCTCTCGTTTCATGGCGTTATCGCCAGCGATTTATGGTTTGAGTGACAGCTTGCAGTGAGGAGGGCTCTGAATTTTGAGGTGGTTTTCATGGGTAAGGATGGGGGAGCGGGTTTTTATTCGTAGATAAACTTTGCTGTTTGCGTTTATCTGGAGGGAAGTGTAGATTGCAAATGGTGGTTTTGAATGCCGGGCATTGTTGTTTGGGCCTTTTTAAAAGAACGATTATTCGGAAATCCCAGGTCTGTATTGGTTGTATTTTCGATGCGGTTAGCTTGAGAGAAAAGGGGAATCGCAATGTGGCCATGGGGAAAAGTTATATTGGTGGTTGTTCTCGGTTGCGCGGTTGTCTTCGGGCAATATGTTCATAAGGGATACGATCCGAACGATCCCTATAAAACCCGTATGATTATTCCACGGTTGGAAAGGGAGAAGCTTGGGCTTGCAGAGAAGGATTGGAATGGCGTTGTGCATCCGCAGGTATACCGAGCGATGGAGAGATTGAATGGTATTGTTAAAAAGTATGAAAACGTGAATTCCGTTGAAGCGATTGATGTCCTGGGTGCTATGCGGTTCAAAAGAACCGTATACGTCCAGGTTCTGTTGAAGAGTGAAGGTGAGATAAAAGGAGGCAATAGGAAGGGAGAAAGGGATAAAGTAAAAACCCGACAGCGGGTTCTGAGCGATTTAACTGCCGCGGAGTTTCACGTGCAGCAGGTTTTTGAAAATCCCGCCGGGCTTGTGGGTTTTGTTAGTCGGGAGGGATTGAATAAACTCGCGGGCCATCCGGATGTGGCTGGTGTTTGTCTCGATAACAAACCGCTGTCGGAACCTGTGCCGGTGCTTTATAAGGATCAAGTTCCAGGCGGCAAACAAGATGAGTTTGCTGGTGAATCCGGTTTCAAAGCCGGGCGAGTTTCGTGGGAGGTTTATTGGGGGCTTGCGAGAAATGATCGTTTGTTTGTTCTGGTTGCGTTGCGGGAAGATGCTCGATTGGCCTCGAACCTGGCAAAATCTAAGGACGAAAAGCGGCCTAAGTTGGAGGAAGAAAAAAGAACAGCACGCCTGCTTTGCGATCAAGTGCTAAGAGAATTGACCGCCGATGAATTCTGGCTCAGTTCAAAGTTTGAAACTAAACCAGTTTTCGGAGGATATATTAACAGGCGAGGTTTGGAAAAACTGTGGTAACGCCCGGAAGTTAGCAGGGTTTCTTTGGATGAGCGGTCTTTTCTTGACCCGCGTGAAATGTCGGCGAACAGGTAGAGGTTATTGGTTGATGCCGAAACGCCGGTTTCAAGGCTGGAGGAATTGTTCAATCGGATTCTTTAGTTGGAGGAGGAGTTGCCGAGAGCTTGGGAGCTTCTGCTGAGTATGCCAGGCCTGCCTGTACGAGGGCTGAGATATTATTCGCACATTCGATTCGGCGGATTCGTTCCAGAATGCGGGAGTTCTGACCCCGGACCGTCAATACAAGGATGATGGCGGCCGTAGCGAGAAAGATGGAAACGTAAGATAGAATGTTGCATTTTAGGGTTGGTGTATCAGCCATTGTTGTTTCTCCCAATAAAGAGCTTGTGTCTGATGTCGTTAGTTTCTCTGCAAAGCGTTGCCTGATCCGAGTCTTTCGTCAGGGTTGTTGAGCCGAATTATGAACCTGATCCGATTGTTTTTTATCTAGTTGGGGAGCGGGCCAACTTTCAGAATCATCTACTGAGTAAATTTTGAATGTCTCACCGGCCGCTGAGATGTTATTGGCGCATTCGATTCGTCGCACGCGTTCGAGGATGCGGGAGTTTTGAGCCCATATCATTATTCCTAGAACGACGGACGCGGTAGCTAGAATGAAGGAGGCGAAAGGTAGAATGCTGTGTTTTGGGGTTGATGTATTGGCCATGTCAATCCTCCGGATGTACTTTGGTGTTCGACATCCATTGCCATTAACGATTGCGACGAAGAGCTCCGGTCAAAACGGAAAGTGTTGTTAATATTGCTCTATATCCTGGTGCCGGTGTTTACGGTGTAGAAGAACTGATACGATCAAAGGTTAATACCGGCCTGCATTTGCCGGTTTATTATGGCGTTTCGTTTCGCGTTTTTCCAGGTTTCTTAAACGTTTTATTTGCAGTTAGCAGGTAGTGAGATTCGGTGTAGATGTTGGTGGCTGGTTGATGTTCCAGTACCCAGGTGCTGTTAATTTATGCCATTTAACACTATCATGGTGATTATGGTAGCCAGTGATTGCGGTGAGGGGATGTCAGGTTCGTAATTCTTGGGGGAATCATGTCTGAATTTCAGGTTCGGTTTGCTGGTGATGGGGATGTTGAGGGGATTGTTTCGGTCTGGAACCGGGCGCTTTTGCTTGATCCTATCAGCGAGGGGCGGTTTACCCAGGTTGTTCTTGGCGATCCGGACTATTGGCCTGCTGGGGTGTTGGGGCATTCCGCGGACGGTGCTGGCCGGTCTGGGGACGGTTCTGAGCTGCCTGGCGATGGTTCGGGAATGTTTGTTGCTCTTCGTGGTGATCGCGTGGTTGGGTTTCTTCGGGCGGTTGTGCGGCGATATCCTAATGACCGTTTGGGGATGGAGCCGGAGCTGGGGTGGATTCCGGTCTTTGCCGTTGATCCCGCAGAGCAACGGTGCGGAGTGGGGTCGGATTTACTCGGTGCGGCTTTGCGGTATTTCAAAGAGCTCGATCGCAAGCGGGTTTGGGTTTGCGGGACTACTACCTCTGCACCCGGTTCGATTTTCGCCGGAGTGGATATGCAGAACTATCCGGGCGGGATGAAGCTTTTAAGCAAGTTCGGGTTCGAGATCGATCAATACGGTTTTTCCATGTCACGGTCGGCCGTTGATTTCGATGTCGCGGGATATAGGGAAAAGGCCTGGGAAACGGGGCGGAAAGTGGTAGTCGGCACTCCGACGCTGGGGCAGATTCATGAGTTGCTCAGCTTTACGGCCAGGGAACTGCCGGGTTCATGGTGTGTTGCCTGCCGGGAGAAAATCCGTTCCGGGCGGACGGATGAACTGCTGATTGCGTCCATAGATGGTCGCATAGTTGGGTATTGCCAATGGTCGGGCGAGCATTTCGGTCCGTTCGGGGTGGCGCCGGCGGCGAGGAATTGCAGGGTAGGGGCCAAACTGTTCGTGGAAGCGGTAAATTGTATTCGCCAGGCTAATGGCCGACACATCTGGTTCAACTGGGCCGATGAGAACGCTAAGCGGTTTTACACTCGGTTTGGATTCGAAGTTACTCGAAAGTTCGCGGTGATGTGTAAGGATTTATAACGCCTGCGTTGCGGGGGCTGCGAATGGGGAATTCGCAGTCTATTCTTCTCGTAAAGGCAAAGGGGGAGACGGGGTATAAACCTCTATATGAATCTTGGTGGGGAGCTATTTGCCCGATAGTTAAAGCAGAAGGTTTGTGCGATATTCTTGGATATGGGCAAGTCTTACTTTACTGGTTAGTGTTTGTCTGTATTTCCGTTTCGCTGGGAAGATAGTTAAAAGAAGCGGAAGTTTGTTCTTGAATCTCGCGGAGGGCAAGTTTATCCTGCTCGCGGAAAGAGGGCTGTACCTGTCGGGTGGCAACGGCAAAGTGCCGATGATATTGAGCAGGTTGGTCTGGCAGATTTTCCGACAGGATGTCGGATGGATGAGGTTAGGAGGACAGTGGAATGAAAGCGGTGTTTACGAGTCTTGTGGTTGCGTCGGCGATATTGTTGTCGAGTGGCGCGGCGCTGGCGGCAACAACTCATTACGACTCCCTGGCTTTGTGGGAAGCTGACGTTGTAGATTACACGCTTGAGGATTTCACTGCTCCAAATCCGCTTGGATTGGGATATACTGCAGGGCCGGTCACCCAGTACACCGATGGTATTTTTACTCTTTTTGCCGGTGAAGGTCCGGTTACCATCGAGTTTTTTCAGCCGGGGACAACCATACCGGCTACGGTAAACGCTTTTTCCCTGCTGATAAAAAACGGTGGGAATACAACTGTTTCCCTTTATAATGAAAATGGGGATTTTCTGGATTCGTATACGGGGACGTTGAACGAGTTTCGCGGTTTTGTAAGTGCAGCGGAGATCGGCAGCGTGGTTGTTTCTCACGATGCGGGATCTAACGTCTCGTTTGATGATATGCGTTTTAACACCATACCTGAGCCTGCGTCGTTGTTGCTCTCTCTGCTGGGCGGGGCTCTTTTCTGCAGCTATAAACGCAGATGATTTCGTAAGAGATTCGTGGAGGGCTTTTGGGGGCTGTTCCTGTGTTTCTGTGCGCGTTGCGGCAAAGTTGTGGTAATTTCGGTAATTATCATGGGTGCAGGAAGCGAAATCTGGAGTAAAACGGATCGTTTTGCAGAAAAAACACTTCGAATTTGTTAATAGATTTTAAGGTATCGATTTGGTATTGATTGAAAAAGAGTCGGAAGATTGACTTGAGGGGTTAAGGAGTTAATCGGCGACCGCAACGAGAGAGGGAGACGCACATTGTGCGCCTTCCTTTTTTGTGTTCGTTACGAGAAGTAGGGGGCCGCTGTTTCGGGATAAATATCATCGGTACTGGATAAACCGTATATGGTGTACGGACCAGAATCGGTCTGCCTTTTGCGAATACTGGTAAACAAAAGGCGGTTTGCGCGTAGCTGCATATTGCAGGGAGGAAATCATGTTTTTCAAAAAGATGGTTGTATGCATTACGGTGTTGGCGATAGGGTCGTTTACGTTTGGTGATTTAATTATTCCAGATGGACCGCCTTCATGGTGGCCCGAAACTCCGGGCAGTCCTCCGGATGAACTGACCCGTGCTCAGATGCATGGTTTCACGTCGGATCCGAATTTGAATCTTCCGCCGGATTGGACATACAACGGCTATACTCCATCTGTTGGGGATCTGTGGACGTTGCCGGGCGGAATAACGTATGGTGATGGTGCTGCGTTCTGGCCTGTTCGTTACCTGTCCAGTTCGTATCTGAACGACGGAGTCGGAATCTGGCTTGATCACAACGACTCAATCAGCAAGCTCATGGGGAATCAGCGAGTAGAGGAGTGGACGAAGAATTTCTATGTATTGGCGATATGGCATAATCCCACTGGTGGGAATTTGCATATAGATATCGAGTCTGAATTACCCGGTGACATAATAACGGCGTCAGAGACCCGGTACGATGATGGAAGCTGGCATGCGACTGTAATCAACGGGACGATTGAACCGCAACCTAACTGGGAGGAATTCACCTTTACCAGCATGGGCAACATTTTTATCGATACGATAATGATTGGTACGCATTGCCCCGAGCCGGCCACATTATGCCTTTTGGCGCTAGGGGGAATAACGGTTTTAAGGCGTCGGCACTGAAGCAGGTAAAACGCTTATAGGAGGGTAAGTGTGGAGATGTCGTCGGTGACCTCTTCGGCGAGGGGAATACTGTGTGCAGCTCGCCTGCGGGTTCGTTTGGCGAATTCGAATTCGTCCCATGCGTCGTGTCGGAACAGCGGCATTTCGACGGGCAGGCCAATGATGGGATCTATGCAGTAGAGTTCGTCGATTAAACGGGCCAAAGAGGGGCCGTCTACAAGGTCAATGGGGGTGCCATCGGCGAAGCGCCGGGCGCGGATATCGAAGCCGGAAGCCGCAACGAACAGGCCCGATGGTGCCCCGTCCTTGGCCAGTGCGCCAAGGAAATCCCTGACGTTGTTTTCCGGGACGAGGTTGGGACAGGAGACGCAGCGGAGGAGTATCCGGGAATCACCGCAGGTCAAGACCGCGTGATAGCCCCGGGCGTCGCCATCGGGAACGCGTTCAACCGAATAGCCTAAAACCGTATAGTATTGGAACACGTATTCCTCAAAATCGAGTGGATGCAGGCGCATCATGAGGGTGGGCCTGCCCAGGCTCTTGAGTTCGCGAATGAGCCGATTACGGTGATCGCTGTCAATGCGTTGGCTTACTTGCAGGTTGTGTGCGATTTGTTCCGTTGAAGGTTGGGGTGTCGTGTTGGTGGATTCCGATTGACGGCGGCGGTAATACCACAAGCCGAAGGCGCAGGTATAAAAGAGCGGCGGGGTGATCATGACCGCGAGGGCTGCGGCCGCTCCGACCTGTTTGGCAATAACCGCAAATACGATGCACAATACGGCAATAGCGACCATGGCCAGAATGGTCAGGATAATAGGGCGATCGAGTTTGACGTCCGATTGCGGCGGCTGGATGTGTCGTTGCCCAATCCTTTGTTGAGGGCGGCTGTTTTTTTCGGACGAAGGCGCAGACAGTGCGGGTGGTGTAGATGGCGGGGCTGGGTATTCCAACAGAGGCTCATTGCTGGTAGTTTGGGTTTGACGCAAAGCCTGTTGAAGCTCGTTTAAGGCGTTAGACAACTGGAACCTCCCTCGAAATAACCATTATGCTTATCGACAAGGCGGATGTTTGACTCGCGGTTCGTGCGGCAGTGATTGGAGGTCCGGTATTATTGGAGATTGGCAACCTGTTGTGCGGTTCGGAGGGATTAAGGTGATTTTACAGGGGTAGATCGGGAGAATTTAAGAACTTTTTAGAGTGAAGATATCACAGGGGATGAGTGGTAACTTCGAGCAGCGAGATCTTGTGAAAAAGCTGGTAATCATGGTTTGTTTTGGAAGGCTTTATCCTGGTGAAATGGAAAGATATCACAGGCTGTTGGCTCTGGCCGGGCGAATTAGAACTTGTGTGGCAGTGGTATACCGGTATCCTTTGTGCTGAAGTGTGACAGTACATTATTCCATACAAGATTCGCGATGGTATCGGCCATCTTCGCCCGAGGAAAACAGGGTGAATGCGGAGGCCATCATCGAAGGGAGTGGATACGATGACGTTACTATGGGAAGCCGCACATGAAGCGGGAATGTCAAAAAAGGGGCGGCAGGGAGCGGTTCAACCGATAAGTTCCCGATTACGGAGTATTCAGCAGCCGGATCGATGTGCGGCCATTACCCGTGTGGGGCGACGTTGCCGGTGCAAAAAGGCCGAAGGGTCGGAGTTCTGCAGTTTTCACGATCCGGTTATTTCCGCCCAAATAAGGGAAAAGGCTCAAGCTAAAAGAGAGGCCAAAAAGAGGGAACTCTCTTCTCTTCCGGAAGGGTATCTTAAGACCTTGTCGACTATCGACGGTATAGCCGATGCGCTGGATCGGCTATACAGGGAGGTTCGCCTGGGGATCGTTTCGCCGAGGACGGCCAGTGTTATGCTGGCGATAATCGATCGGCTTCTGGAATACGACAAGCTGGTGTCTACAGTGGGCCGGCGGCGGACGTCAAAGAAACAGCGGGCCAGAGAGGTTCGGCAGCAGGTGGGCAAGGCACTGAACGACTTGAAGGAGAAAAATGCGACGCAAACCATAGGTAACAAAGTTTCGCCGAAGACTCGGCAGGTGACAATGAGCTTTACGGGAGGGCAGGACTGACTTATCGCTAGTTCACTGCTAATACCGATATTGAAAACACAAAGCTGCATCGGCTATTTCAGGTTGATGCAGCTTCTTTGTTTTTATTGCTTTTCATTTTGCCCGGTTAATCTAGGTTGGGAGCAGAAGAACAGGGAGATGGTTGTTCGAGGTTCTGGTTTGAAGCCCGATACGCGTGTTATGAAGCAGGAAAGATAAACGGGGTGGAAGTAACCGCGTTGGAGCGATTGAATATTTGGATTGTGTTAAGGGCATTGTTTTTGATTGCACGGAAAGTTTGGGAGGGTTAGAATGCAATAAAGTGTCATCGTTGTCGGAAGTGCCGGGACTTGCTTTTAGTATTCGTGTAAAAACCAAGACTGTTTCAGCCGCAGTCCGCTGAGATACAGAGCGAGAGAGAGACCGCTAACGGGGTTTCTCTCTTTTATATTTGGGTAAACCAGCATGCGGCAGCTGAATTCCAATCATGCAGTAGTTGTTCACCGGTAGAGCAGGGATCGAATGCCGGAATAATGCCAAGGCGTTTATGGCTACCAGGGCGAACAGACGTCATAGCAGTCGGGCTGACGAGATAAAAGTTCTTTAATAAGGAGGACAGTTCCATGGGCAAAACTCCAGGGAGTTATATGGGATTGATGTTGTCGGCAGGGTTGTCCGTTTTTCTCGCAGGCAACGAGCGGAGTTTCGGGAAGAACGGAGCTTTTCGATACGATGCCATTACCGAACCAATTGTGGGTGCGAGTTTTTCGGTCGACGTGGCCGCGCTGACGGCACATCGGTACGTAGGTGCATCGGAGGTCAATTTCGCCCGTTTGCTTGATCTTGAAAGCGGGTTAGGGAGTTTGGATTTGTCGGATGATTTGTTTGGAGTCACGGCCTGGCCGGCGGCAGCAGACGTGGAGCAGGGCGTTGTCGAGACAGGGTGGTTGACGGCAGAGATAGATGCAAGCTGGTATCCGGCACTGACCGACGGAAACGTGGGATTGCATGCGTTGTTGACGGATACGAACGATGCGATGTTTGCGATTGACTGTTTTATCCTGGAAATAGAAACGGCAAGCTTGACGGTGACGTCGTACTACGGCTGGCCGACGGGTAACGAGAACAATGGGTTTGGCTTGGGCGGAGCATTGCCGGACGGTGGCGATCTACCGGCAGCACTTCCTGGAGATTTACCCGTAGGTTCGACGTGGACGGGTTTTGACGAAACGATCAGCAGTAAAGTCGTTCTGGTTCCGGAACCGGCGTTTGTGCCGTTATTGGGGTTCGCCGTAATGTTGCTTCCGCCGCACTCAAACAGAAATAAATATTGAAGAAAAGACGTACTTACGGAAACGACTCAAAACCATGACAATGGAGTGGTTGAGATGAAAAAAAACACGGTTATCCTAGCTTTTTTGACGTCAATGATCCTGAGCGGGTCCGCAGATGCGTACGTGCGGTTATTTTTCACTCCGATCAACGGCTTTGGATTAACCAATCCAAGCCTCATTTATCAGTGTACTAATCCCGCTATGCCGGGAATGGATTGTTACAGTTATGTTGTTGGTAATTACCCTGAGTTGCCGCAACTGCCCATGGGAACGTGCAGCGCGTACCTGTGGCTTCAGTTCGGTCCGGATGAGCCGGAGAATGTGGTTATAAACAACCTGCACTTCGAGTTAGTGATCGATGACTGTGCCGGGCTGGATAACTGCACAATGTACTGGATGGACAGTGCCGTGATAGGAGGCAAGAAGCGCTGGGAGGGTTCCTGCCCGGATGCCTGTATTCCAGAATTTGCTCTGCATGCCGGTGGGGGGCAGATGGGCATTGTCAACGGGACGGGCAATAACTGCAATCTGTACGATGGTGCAACGCGAACGGTGTTGCTGGGCGCGTTCAGCATGTGCGCCAATAGCGGGCAGGGTCGCGTATGGATCAGGCTGCTCGATTCAGGAATAACCTATAGAGGCGGAGGCGGTCCGGAAGTCAGGTTTGGTACATCCGACGATTATTGCCAAGGCGATCTCGATCCCGGGGAAACATGTATAAGCGCGGTTCCCATCTGGTTTGCAACCTGCGGGGACTGTAACTGCAACGGGGTAAACGACTGGAGCGAGTTGAATCCTTTGGTGAACGACTGCAATCGCAACAACATGATCGATTCCTGTGAAGTGGGTTGTGGCGGATTCGGAGTGGACTGCAACGGAAACGGCCGACCCGACGAGTGTGATGTTTCGGGGAGTTTTGCGGAAAGCGAGGACTGCAACACCGATGGGGTACCGGATGAATGCGAGTTGTGGGGGAACGATTGTAATCACAATGAGATTCCCGATGACTGCGATATAAAGAGGTGTGAACCGGGTAATATTTACTGTGGAGATTGCAACAGTAACTCGGTTCCCGACTGGTGTGAGTTACAGGGGAATGACTGCAACTGTGATGAAATACTCAATGATTGCGAATCGGATATTGATAATAATGGTATTCCCGATGGATGTGAGGCAACGGACTGTAATACCAACGGTGTACCCGACTACCTGGACATAGAAAACTGTCCCGCGGGAGAAACGTGGTGCGATGACTGCAACGATAACTGCATACCTGACGGTTGCGATCTGGTTCAATGCCTTCCGGGAGATAACAGGTGCGCGGATTGCAATTACAACGATATTCCTGATGAATGTGATATTACCGCGGGAACGGGCGGCGACTGTGACTGCGACTATATACTAGACGAATGCGAGTTGGATTTAAACAGTAACGGCGTACCTGATGACTGCGATAATATGGATTGCAACAATAACGGGCGACCGGATTATCAGGATATAGCCCTGGGTGCCTATGACTGCAATCATAACTGTATTATCGATGACTGCGATGTGTCCGTTGGAGATCCCGATGGCGACGGGATCGTGGTTGAAGATTGCAACGAAGACTACATCCCGGATGTTTGCGAGATCTTTTATTTGACCTACAGCCCGGGGAAAGAGTTTTTCTGTACGCACAATTGCGTTGATGATTGCAACCAGAACGGTATTCCCGACGAATGCGATATAACCGACGGGGGAAGTCAGGACTGCAATCGTAATGGAATTCCCGATGAGTGCGATGTTAGAGATTGCCGAACTTCTGACATGTCCTGCAAGGACTGTAACAACACAGGGTTTATGGATATTTGTGACGTAATACTCGACTGGAGCGAAGATTGTAACGAAGACTGGATACCGGACGAGTGCCAGGTGGACGAGCTGGACTGTAATCACAACAACTATATCGACGAGTGCGATATCGAGGTCACAGGCGTAAGCGAAGACTGTAACTGGAACGATATTCCCGATGAGTGTGAAATGCGCGACTGCAATCCGGGAGATGTCGATTGTCAGGACTGCAATAATAACGGGGTTATGGATGAGTGTGATGTTAAGGATCCCTATTTAGGGGGAACGTCGCTAGACTGCCAGCCGAACGGAATTCCTGACGAATGTGATATAGATACGACTGACCCGGACGGTAACGAAGAGGTCAGTGAAGATTTAAATGAGAACGATATACCGGATGAATGTGAGGTGCGTGCGGCGTGCTGTTATACGGACGGAACGTGCGGATATGTACCGCAGGGATATTGCGTGGATCAGGGTGGTAACTGGTTTGGGGAAATAAACGGTTGTTCTCCCGGTCTCTGCCTGGGGGATATCGAGGGAGAGGTTAAAGATAGAACAACGGGTTTGCCTTTGGAAGGGGTGGTAGTCACTGTTGAGGGATGGGGGAATACAACAACCACGGTTGAAGGCGAGTACGGGTTTGAAGATGTACCGGTAGGAGAGTACACGGTCAAGGCGGAGAAATCGGCCGATCCACCATTGCCGGACTACTATTCGCGAAGCTGGAAGGTTACGGTGGAGGGTCGTTCAACGGCGAAAAGAGATTTCGATTTGAGACCGGATTTTCCGGCCGACTCTGCGGAAATCATCGAGGTGAGCGGCAGACATTTGGGTGCCACTGCGCCGATTACCTTCCTGGACACGGTTTCTTACGTGGACAATTTCAGCTTACGCGTTGATTGGAATTACCACAACTACCGGGGTACGCCTCGGGTGCGCTGGATTACGTCGAGATCGACGTACGTGGATGAAGGCACGTGGGACCAGGAAATATACACAAGGGGTATCGACGTAGGAACGGATTTCGGGCCTGGAGGTATACTGACGGTAATAGCGGATGCGGGAGATGGTACGCATTCTGCTCCGTATGTAGCGAATTTCAGTATCGCCCCCCGGCCTGTTGGAATGTCTGATGCCGATATATCGGCAGGCGGCAGCGGCAGTAAGGGGCCGGTAGGTGATTTTATGAACTATTTCGCTCCGTCGATTTCGGGTGATCAGGCGATAGCACTTGTAGAGGGGGCGCTGGATAGACTGCCGTCGAAGATGCACATGTTCGGAGGTAAGCTGTTCAAGTTGAAGACGGGCATACAGGTTGGCGTTCAGGTTCTGCAGGGCGGTACGATTCGGACGAAGAACCTGATTGATTGCGGTCCGAGCCACGGGTTGCATACGGAGATGGGTGGATTAGAGTTGCATGTTGTACCGGCGGCCGGTTTGCAGTGGAGCTTTGACCGGGGATTTTTCTCGTGGATTCCGGGAGGCTGGTTCCATCTGGATGCGGATTTCCACACGCCGTGCCCACCAGTGCCTATCAGGTTCTACATTGGTTTTGTTCCGGTCTATTTCCGTGGATACATAGAAGCGGGAGCGGAAATGGATGTGGCCATGGAGTTTTTTGATGCGAACGATCGCCCGGTGTGGCTGGGTGGCTATGTTTACCTGGACCCGTTCCCGGGGGCCGAAGCCACGGTAGGAGTAGGTCGGCGGGTTCTTTCCGTTGAAGGATTTCTTGGGGGCAAGGCGCGGATGCACCTCGATTTTCCACCACCGGCAGGGGGAAAAGCATTAACCCTGTTGCAGATCTATCTGAAAGCGGGCGTTCGCCTGAAGGTTTTGAGGTGGACCAAAACATGGTCGGTGGATCGGACCTGGACTATTTTCGAGGAGAAGGGCGGATACCCGGTATTGGTAGCGGAGTTGTCGCCGATATCCCGAGACTTCATGCAGGCGAAGGATGGGTACGCGGTATTCGTGGCGAACGATTCTGAGAAAACCAATTTCCGCTCGGGGGCGACGGAAGATCAACCTCTGTTATTAAACGTATTCGAGGATGCCTCTCCGGAACTGGCGAAGGCGGACGACGGGCTATTGGGAGTATTCATAGCGGATAACCCGGCGTATTCGGTTTACAACGGCACGGAGGTTCAGTTCTTCAACAGGCCTGAAAGCACGGGATTGTGGTCGATGCCGACGGCGATCAGCGGAGACGGGACGGCGGATTATCATCCGGATATTGCGGTGTTTGCCGGCAGTAACGGCGTCTGTGCATGGGAGGATGTGAAAATTACCTTACCGGCGCCGGTGGATCCGGATGATCCGGTGGAAGCGGAAAACATGCTGTTGGAGACGCAGCGGAATATGGAAATAACCGTAGCGAATTACGACGGGTCGTCCGGAACCTGGGATTCGCCGATTCATCTTACGGACAACGATTATTTTGACTTCGCGCCGCAGGTATCGGGGAAACGGGATTCCAGTCATACGATGGTCACCTGGCTGAGCGATCCGAGTAATACGAGCCTGTTGAATTCCAACGGTCCGGCGACGCTGAATCTGCATTACCAGAGGTTGTATGACGGCGCGCCGTATATTTCGGGCACCATAGCCACTGGTTTACCCAATGTCATCGAATACGATATGGTTTACCGGTATCCGTATGGATGGGTAGTGCTGGCGGTTGATACCGACGGCAATTTGAAAACGCCGGAGGATCAGGAATTGTTCGCCGCGACATACGATGGTTTGACGTGGACTCCGATGCGGCAGCTGACTAACGATAATGTGATAGATGCCAAGCCGCAGTTGGCCTGGAAATCCACCGGAGGCATCAATCTGGTATGGTATCGCGACGGCGATTTCTACTGGGCAACGCAACTGGGCTTGCAGGGAATGTCCAAAGCGGTTGCGCTGGAATCCCAGGATTCTTCGGGAGCCGAGGATTTCGAGCTGATTACCGGTGACGGCAGTGCAATGGCGATCGTATGGCAGGATGCCAGCGAGAATATATCGGATTTGTGGATTTCCGTATTTACCTCAGGTCTGAACGTATGGGGTAAGCCAACGCTGCTGACCGGCGGAAACGACAGCGAATCGGAGCATGCGATGGAGCGGGAATTCGCCTTTATTTTCGATAGTGGTTTGGAGTTGGCCGGTTTATACGACAAGGTTCGACTGGCTTATACACAGGACACGATGGTAGTGGACGGGGAAGAGGTTACGGTTGACAATTTCCCGCAACCGGAGCAGACCGATCTCAGTCTTTTGAAGCACACACTGCATCGTGACCTGGCGATAAACTCCACGGGCATAACCATTGCGCCGGACGATCCGGAACCGGGGGAGCCGCTGCATATAACGGCGGTAGTGGAAAACCTGGGTGACCTGCCGGTGACGGATGTCTATGTCGGGTTTTATGATGGCGATCCGAATGCCGGCGGCAAGCTTATCGAAGAGGTATTCAGAACAGGTCCGCTGGTTGGCGGTGATAAGATGGAAGTACCAGCTACCTGGGATATCGAGGATTTAACGGTGGTTCACGATTTATACGTGGTGGCCGATCCTGATGAATATCTGACGGATATTAACCGGTCGAACAATACGGCAGTAGTTGAAGGTATTTTGAAACCGGATCTGTATATCGATAACCTGGCTGTGCGAGAACTGGAAAACGGTGATTATGTAATAACAGTACGAGTAACCAACCTGTCGGGAATTCCGGCCGACAGCTTTGGGGTTGCGCTGCGTCGGGATAGTGAAGAAGGCCCGGTGCTGGATGTCCTGGCGATAACCGAGGAATTGACCGCAGGTGACAAGGTTGACCTTCGCTGGACGTGGTCTAATCCTGGTCCGTTCGTCACCGAGCCGGTAAAGGTTTACGCGATAGTCGATTCGGCGGATGTTATCGAAGAGGTTGACGAAGATAACAACAGTTGGTTCGTGCAATTGTGGAATAGGCAAGAGTTGAAAGACTGCAACCTTAACGGTTACGCGGACTGGTATGACATCAGCCGGGGCAGCAGCGTGGATATTAATACGGATGGTGTTCCGGATGAGTGTGAAGTGGCTGACCAGTTACACGTTGTGGCGCAGCTTCCCAACCAGATTCCGGTGGGGAGCAATGGTGTAATCAGTGCCTACCTGCAGTCCATATTTGTGGGTATACCGGACAGGGATATCCGGTTCATAACGAGATCCGGATCCATTACGTTTGTTTCCGGAAACGTATCATCGAACGGTTTGGAATCGGTGGTTGAAACGGATGCTGCGGGTTTAGCCCGGGTGAATTTCCATGCCGATGACGCGGGCATGGTCCTGGTCGAGGTTCAGGCCGTTGATACTCCGCTCTCGGTATTTGCCATGATGCAGATAGTTCCGCAGGCTGAACCTTTGGTTGGAGATATAGACGGTGATCAGGATGTAGACCTGGCAGATTTTGCGAGGCTTTTAGCCTGTTTGTCCGGGCCGGGCGGCGTTGATAAAAGCGGCGAATGTGCTGCGTGCATGCTGGATGAGGACGGAGACGCGGATCTTGCTGATTTCGCAATCTTCCAAAGGGTTTTTGGTCAGGTGGCTAAAGATTAGAAAAGATTCCGGTGACAAAAACGGCCGAGGAGCTAAAACTCCTCGGCCGTTTTTAGTTTATCCACTTATGCTTTGTACCTTTACGGATACATGGTTCCGAGCATTCGGGGGAAGGGGATTGTCTCGCGGATGTGTTTCAAGCCGCACATCCAGGCGAGTGTTCTTTCCACGCCGAGTCCGAACCCGCCGTGAGGTACGCTGCCGTAGCGGCGGAGGTCCAGATACCACTCATACGGTTCCTGGGGTAAACCTTCCTCATTCATTCTGGCCAGGAGACGGTCGAGATCCTCTTCCCTGGCTGAGCCGCCGATTACCTCGCCGAAACCCTGAGGGGCGAGCATGTCGAAGTTTTCGACGTATTCCGGGTTATCCCTGTCCTGTCGCATGTAGAACGCTTTGACGTTGCGAGGATAGTGGGTGACGAAAACCGGCCTGTCGTGGAGACGGGAGATGATTGTTTCATCTGATCCGCCGAGGTCGGTACCCACCTGGAAGTTTGCAGCCAGTTCCATGTGCTGGGGTATATTCGTGACCTGTTCCTCGAGTTCAGCGAGCTGTTCGCGGTTGGTGATTACCTGCTGGGCGGCTTTATCTTTTTGCCATTGTTTCGACGCCGTCTGTGCCTGCTCTTCGAGTTCGATTATCTCTTTTTTGAGCGTTTCAATGGCCGCGTTTTTTTCCTTCAGATCGTTTTCGAGCAGTTCCTTCGCCTTTGGACCGTGAAGCAGTTCGGCCGCATCCATGTATTTCAGGCGGTAGAACGGTTTTTGTATTTTCTCAAGATCGGAAACATCGCGTCCCAATTCCTCGAGATCACTGCGGTGATCTTTAAGTACTCGTTGGACGATCGAGCAGACGAAATCCTCGGCCACTTCGATGACGTCGTCGAGAGATGCGTAGGCGATTTCCGGTTCGACCATCCAGAACTCGGTCAGATGGCGGCGGGTCTTGGATTTTTCCGCACGGAAAGTAGGCCCGAAGCAGTACACCTTGCCGTGTGCCATGCAGGCCGACTCGACGTAGAGCTGGCCGGTCTGGGCGAGGTATACGGGATTACCAAAGTAATCCACTTCGAACAGGGTTGACGACCCTTCGCCGGCGCTGGGAGCGAAAATCGGCGTATCGATAAGGGTGAACCCGTTGTTGTTAAAGTATGCCCGGATGGCATCGATCAGGGTTGCCCTTATGCGCAGAATTAGAAGCTGCCGTTGCGAGCGGAACCACAGGTGGCGTTGCTTCATCAGAAAATCAATGCCATGTGGTTTTGGGGTAATCGGGTAATCGGAGGAATCGTGGACGACGTTAACTCCGGAGACCAGAAGTTCGTGCCCGCCGACAGCTCGTTCATCCGCCCTGACCGTACCGGTCACGGTGAGCGATGCCTCCTGGGAGAGGTGTTTGGCCGTATCGAAAAACGAAGCGCTGGAGTCTCCTTTTTCGATAACGCATTGGCATAAACCGCTGCCATCACGAAGCATGAGGAAGATGAGCTTGCCGGTAGGACGATTTTTGTATACCCACCCAGCGAGGGTGACTTCCTGACCGACGTGATTCTTAAGATCGGTGATTAGAGTGTATGGTTTCATACGGTATTTATAGGGACCAGAGTCAATCGTGGCAAGATGCGATTGCGAATGCTCTGGCAGTTCAGGATGCGGAGGTGGCCGGTTGCCTCTGTTCGGCCATGTTTTGGTAGACTTGGGCTGTGTTTTCGGCCATTGCACTCATCGTGTGGTTGTTTTTCATATGCGTTATGGCGTTTGCACCCAGTTGCTGGGCAAGTTCGTGATCGACGAGCAGGCTTTCGATGGCTCCAGCGAGGTCGTTTGGAGTGGGATGCTTGGCTAAAACGGCCGTTTCCCCGTTGATATAGGCGTCATTAACGCTACCGGCAACGCTGACTACGGCCATACCCTGTCCCAGCGCCTGTACGCTGCGAGCGGAAATGGAATCTTCAATCAGTGGTTGAACGAAGATGTCGGCGCCCACCATGGCTTTGAGGATATCACCTTCAAAGCGGGCGAAAACAACGATTGAATCCAGACCCAGTTTTCTGGTAAGTGCGCGGAGCCTGGACTCTGTTGGCCCTTTTCCGAGTAGAATAGCCAGGAATTTGTGGTTTCGCTCTTTGATCAGCTTCAGGGCGTTTAAAAGTGTGTCTACTCCGCCGTTTTTGGTGAAATCCGCGGTTGAAAGGATGGTGGGGATGTTATCCTCATCGCGGAAACATGTGGGTTCGGAAGCGCATATGACGCCGGGGCGGATCAGGGAGATTTCGGTTCTCGCTCGGCCGAATTTTTGTATACATTGGTCGACCAGAGGCTGGCTGGCGCAGATTATCCTATGCTTCCCACTGCGGGAAACGTGAAGAGCGGCGACATCCTGCAATGCGGTGATCTCATAGACCAGATCAGCGTCGAATTCGGCCGCTACCCGTTGGGCAACGTCGAACGATTGGGCTGACATGGCGTGTACGACAGACGGGGGTCTGTCGGCTAATGCCGCGGCTAACTCATGGAACCGTTTAGTCGCCTGAGGCCAGCGAAGAGGTTTATACAATACCGTTTTGACCGGTCCAAGGGTCAGTGATTGTGCCTGAGCGGCGGAAGTTAAAAGTCTGACACTGGATATCTCATCGATAAGGCCTACGCAGAGATGGCGCAATACGGCCCGGTAGCGGGCATACACGCCGGCGTCGATACAAATGACGGCATCGATTCTTTTGATTTCGTTTAGTGTCGTTTCTTCGTCCATAGTTGGTAAGTATGGCTGACAAAGGGATTCTTGGCCAGTCAAAAGTTGAATATCTCACAGCAGAGTTAGTGGTTCATGGTGCAGATCGTTGCCAAACCAGGGTAGTAGGTCTATCTTGGAGAGTGTTGGGATAGATTGTTGAAGGCAAACGCTAAGCGCGGATAAGTTAATTGAAAGTAGTCTACGGCTTAGATATTGGCAAAGTGATCGTCGATCGGTCGGTGTTGACGATCGGCAATTTCGATGGTGTTCATCGCGGACATCAGCAGATAATCTCCATCGCCCGCAAGTATGCGGAGAAGGCGGGGATTGCGGTTGCGGCGTTGACTTTTGAACCTCACCCGCTGAGTGTGGTGAATCCGGACTCCGCACCCAGGAGACTGACTACGGTTAAGCAGAAGCTGGCCTATCTGGCGGAAGCCGGTGTCGATCTGACCGTAGTGGCGGAGAGCCACAAGGAGCTATTGGGATTAAGTCCCGATGAATTCATCGGCCAGGCGGTTGTGGGTTGTTTCAAGCCGGTTCAGATCGTGGAAGGTTGGAATTTCGGGTTTGGCAAAGGGCGGGGCGGAAACGTCGAGACGCTGCAGGATCATGCGGAGGCGGGCGGGTACGAGGTACACGTGGTCAATCCGGTGCAGCAGGAGCTTGGCGGTGGTTTTACAAAGCGGGTTTCCAGTTCGTTGATACGCCAGTTCGTTATTGATGGGAAAGTTGAGCTGGCGGCGGAGGCGCTGGGCCGAGTATACGTGATGGAGGGGGATGTGGTCGCAGGTTTTCGGCGGGGGAGAAATTTGGGATTCCCCACAGCGAATATCGACGTGGGGGAGCAGTTGGTTCCGGGGGATGGAGTTTATTCCGGCGTGGTTGAGGTGGATGGGCAAAAACACCGTGCGGGAGTGAGCATAGGAATTTTACCCACCTTTGGCGACGGCGTGCGGCAGGTAGAGGCTCACCTGGTTGATTTTGATGGTGACCTTTACGGGAAAAAGATCGAATTGTCAGTTCGGAAACGATTGCGTGGGCAACAGAGTTTCAATTCGCAGGAAGAACTGGTGCGGCAGATCGAACTGGACATGGACCAGGTCCGACGGGAAAAAATATGAGTGAAATAAACGGCGAGGCGATGATCGGAAGCGGTATTTCCCCAGAGCGATTTCAAAAAGCCGCCGAGACGGTGTTGTCGTGGAAGCGTCCGCTATTGGTTACGCATATCAATCCTGACGGCGACGGGCTGGGGTGCGTAATCAGTATGAATGAGATTCTGCGCGGCAGGGGGCTTGATCCTGTTGGTGTTTTATTCGAGGAGTGCAGGGGCCGGTACGCCGGAATGAACGGGATCGGCGATCTGCGAGTTATAGAAAACGATAGCGATCCGATTCTCGGCGAGGTCGACGGTGTGCTGGTAATGGACACCTGTTCGTATACCCAGTTGAGCCCGATTGCCGATTGGTTGAAACGGGCAGAGCTCCCCAAGGTTGTTGTCGATCATCATGTGACACGTGACGACCTGGCTGATGAATACCTGGTGGATGTGAAAGCCGGAGGCGCTTCGTTGATTCTGTATCAATGGGCGAAGGCGGTTGGTTGGGATATCTCCAAGTCGATGGCCGAGGCTTTGTACGTGGGCATTGCAACGGATACGGGCTGGTTTAGATTCAGCAACACCTGTTCGGCGGCCATGCGGGCGGCCGGCGATCTTATCGATTGCGGCGTGGATGTTGATAAAACATATTCGAGTCTGTATTTGAATGACGAGCCGGCGCGGATGCGTTTCCTGGCCGCGGCGATGAGTGGGCTGGAATTGCTGTGCGACGATACGGTTGCGGTGATGAGCGTGACCGGAGATATGTTGCGGGCGGCGAATGCCGGAAACGCGGATAGTGAAGGGATTGTGAATACGCCAATGTCGGTGGGGGCGGTGGAAGTGTCGATCATGCTGCTGGAGCAGGATGATGGGATAATCAAGTGCAGCATGCGGAGCAAGGGGGTCGTGGACGTGGCTGCGCTGGCGGGAAGGTTCGGCGGCGGGGGGCATGCAAGGGCCGCAGGAGTGCGCATTCCCGGTGATATCGCTGAGGTCAAGAACCTTCTGGTGAAGGCTATCGGCGAGCTTAAATGACGTGCGTGACGGTTAATTAATGTGTAGGCAGGGTTATCGCCCCGACGCGCGTGCATATACATTCCGTCGGGTTTGTTGATCCGACCTATGGGTTGCAATCAAATTGCGTCCCCAAAGAGCCGGAGGGAGACGGCCATAACGCCTGTCCCTTGTGTCTTTGTGCCTTTGTGGTAAAACAAAAGGGGAACCACAAAGACACTAAGACACAAAGAGAGCTATCGCCCTTCAGTAATACCCTGCAGTATTACCCGGTTCAGGCCCCAAGTGGTGGCTGTGAAGTAAAACATTGATCGTGCACAACCCATAAGCATTGCGTCGGGCTGATGGCCGGGCGTGCGGCTGCAATCAAATTGCGTCCCCAAAGAGCCGGAGGGACACGGCCCAAACGCCAGCCCCTTGTGTCTTTGTGCCTTTGTGGTAAAACAAAAGGGAAACCACAAAGACACTAAGACACAAAGAGAACTATCGCCCTTAAGTAAAACCCTAAAGTATTACCCGGTTCAGGCCCCAAGTGGTGGCTGTGAAGTAAAACATTGATCGTACACAACCCATAAGCATTGCGTCGGGCTGATGGCCGGGCGTGCGGCTGCAATCAAATTGCGTCCCCAAAGAGCCGGAGGGAGACGGCCCAAACGCCAGTCCCTTGTGTCTTTGTGCCTTTGTGGTAAAACAAAAGGGGAACCACAAAGACACAAAGAGAACTATCGCCCTTAAGTAAAACCATAAAGTATTACCCGGTATTTAGATCCCGAGTCGTGGCTGTGAAGTAAAACATTGATCGTGTACAACCCATAAGTATTACGTCGGGTCATCGACCCGACCTGCGGGTTGGATTGATCATCGGCGATTTCGGTTTACTCAACTAATCGGCGGCCAGTTTGAACAGGTAAATGGCCGGTTCGTCTATGTTGGTTACGGCTATGGTGTCGCCGCCGCTTTCTACCCGGCCTATTGTTAATAAATCCGAATCGTTCGCGACCGAGAGCTGCTGCGAAGTGGCGTAGGGGGATTTCGTTTGGACTGCTATCACGAACGATTGGTAATTGGCGATGATGGCCACTCGATCATTCTGGAAGTGGGCGATATCTATTGCGCCTCGTTCTGGTAAACCTAAATTCTGGGTATGGATGGTAGTCAGGGTTTCCATATCCACTACTGCGAAATCGGCGGTGCCGTTGAGATCGTCAACGACCACGGCAAGCACTTCGCCATCGTTGCTGAGGGCTATGGCCACTGGGTTATCGCCGTTGCCATTACTTACGTCAATGGAGGTGACGTCATAGGGGGAGGAAGTCTCCACCGCGAGTACGGTCCCCAGTCCTGCAAGGAATACGTATTCGCCGTCTTTGGAATAAACCAATTCAGACGCGAGGACGGTACCCCCCGCTTCGTCGACCAGGTCGATGGGGGGCTGAACGTACCCGCCGGTGACGAGATTGATGAAGGTTATCTCGCCGGCTTCTCCAATGTCGGCTCCATCTTCAAGCAGAACCGCAAGTTGCGTACCGTCGGGACTGATTCGGGCTTGCACGGGTACTTTGCCACTGGGTGTTGATAGTAGAGCGATTTCATCCGCCCACACACTGGAATCGGTGCGGAGGACGGTTATTCGGTCGGCGTAATTAGTATTGGTGGAAGGTAAGTATACCCGGGTATTTTCAAGATCGAAGTCTACGTAGTCGCCGAGATAGTCGAAGTTTGTCGTGTCGGTTTCTCTTATAACGGCAAGAGTATCATTGTCGTAAGTTACACAGGCGTCGGGAGTATCGGTGATTATAACCAGTCGCTCTCCGTTTGAGGAAATGCCAATCGCGCTCATGCCGGTTTCCGATGCCAGATCAGTGGGTATCGGTATCTCCGTGGTGGTGAATGGAGAAGTGGTCTTGAAATGAATTGCAGTGTCGCTGTTGAAATCGGTGACGGTTCCATTGCCGGTGGTATTGGGGAGAACAAGCAGGTCCGGTTCAAACCCTTCGTCCAGTGCAACCTTGCCGGTTTGGCTTACCAGGTTCTGACTCCCGGTTGTGAGAGTGAGCGTTCCGTAGATGAAGTCGCCGCGTTCTCCGCAGTTATTGTCGGTGTAGGCATGTCTGCGAACGGCAACGGAAAGGAAGTTGCCGGTTAAATCGCCGGTATCAGGATCAACGATTAGAGATTCTATTCGAGCGATAGTCTGGTTGCAGGTACGATCATTGGTCCTTGCCACTGTGCAGAAACCTATCGATGAGGCGTTTCCCTGGACAAACAGATCTATTTCCGCGTCAAAACCGGAACGTTTTATTCCGTTGGAGGTTTGATCGGATAAACTGATCGTTCCATCCTGGGTATCGCCGACGTTGGTTTGATCGGGATCGAACGTGGTTTCCTGATCGAGCGTGTAAATTCCTTCCAGGTTGGGAACCTCCCAACCTTCGGGGACGGAGAAGTCAATAGCGTTGGTGGAAAGTTGTTCCAATGCTTCTTTAACTTCCGGCAGGGCGAGTACTTCAGCACAGTTACTGACCTCCACCTCTCCGGGCATGATAAAATCAAAGTTCAGTTTGCTGACCGTAAGGTTGAGATTCTGGTTGGCGGAAGCGCCGAAGCACAATCCGAAGTTTTCGTCAAGGATGTAATTGAAACTGGTAGGATCCATGGCAGCCGATTCAGGCGTGATTTCCGTTAGCAGGCCGTTGGATACTACGACATCGAAGAAATACAATTGCGAAACCACCGAGCAGGGATCTTCCACACCGTTTGAGGAGAAGTACGCCATAAGCAGGATATCGGTGTTCAGGGCGTTGGTAGTAACACCGGTTGTGGTTATGGCAAGGTCGGTAAGTTCGATGGATAGTGTCGCACCTTCCGGGGTTTCCTGGGGAATCTGCGCGGCAATGCTGAATGAGTTGCTGTTAAGGATGCCGTTGGAGGTCAGGTTTGAAAAAACTCCAGTTTCACCCAGGTCCAGTTGCGCCTTATCAGAGTCTTCCGGTTCGGGATTTCCTGGATTGCAGCCGATGAGTAACGAGCACGCGGCAATCAGCAATGGAAGTAATATGTTCAAACGCACAGGTTTCTCCTCATGGCATTCAGTCGAAGCTGATCAGTACACATTCAGCCGGCGCGCAATCAAACCGCGCATTCTGTATATATTCTACGTGAACTCTAATCAAAGGATGCAGCAGTTCAAGGATTTGTTTGAGCTAACCGCCTGGTGCGGGCTCGATTACCGCTGACATACTGCCCTGGCATCGTTCGATCAGTGGGTCAGACCCGAAGGAGAGAATCTGGTCTCTTTTGAATTCCGCCCGCTCCTTGGTGGTGGTGTCGACAATAACACGCCCTGCGGAGTCGACCTCGCAAGCCATTTTGTAAGCGGTGGGCAGGTTATGGTGGAACAGTTTTCCCAGCATCAATATGACGTATTCGTAAGAATGATCATCATCGTCGAGGAGAACCACGTTGTACGGCGGCAGGATTTTGGGCTTCTCCTCGCGTTTCGGCTTCAATTGTGCCGGAGGCGTTTCAAGAGTGGCTGACATTCCTTGCTGTTTACTACTCATTGCGATTGCTCCTGATACTGAAAAGGAATAATCGTCGCTATCGTGCGCCGCAACTGGGAATTAACCTAAACCAGTTCACCAAACAGGGTTAAGGCGGAAGCTCCGGTGATCTTGATCTGCTGCAGTTGGCCAACATTCGCATCGGTCCCGTTGAACACGACGATTCTGTCGGTTCTGGTTCGGCCAACCAGTTGATCTGATCTTCGCCAGGTAATTTCCTCGCCCCGGCTTTGTTCGGCCTCCTGGGCCTTGATAGCCGCCTTACTGTACCCTTCTACCAGAACTTCGACCTCCTGGCCTACCAACTTCTCGTTTTGAGCCAGAGATATGCTTTCCTGGTGTTTCAACATTTGAACATTACGCTGGCGTTTAACATCCTCGGGTACGTCGTCTGGTAACAGGTTGTCGGCCACGGTGTTGGGCCTCGGGGAGTATTTGAAGCAGAATATATTTTTGTATTGGACTTTATCCAGCAGG
Organism: Phycisphaerae bacterium; assembly: GCA_963667855.2. GTDB lineage: Bacteria > Planctomycetota > Phycisphaerae > UBA1845 > UBA1845. Next base: position 251,223 of record CAXXKI010000032.1, read on the forward strand.
TCGCAACTCGCCTGGAATTCGTCATCCGTTTCGCCGCAGAAACCGACGATGAAATCGGATGCCCAGGTCATTTCCGGCACGATTTCTTTACCGCGGGCAACCAGGTCGAGGTAGCTTTCCACTGAATATTTCCGCTTCATCCGCTGCAGGACGGTGTTGGAACCGCTTTGAACCGGCAGATGCAGGTATTCGCAAACCTTGGGTAAATCACGGATGGCGACAAAGATTTCGTCGTCGAAGTCGCCCGGGTAGCTGGTGACGAAGCGGATACGCTCCAGGTTTTCCACGTCATTGATTTTATATAGCAGGTCGGCCAGGTGTATTGGTTTACCATCTTCGGGGTGGACGTAGCTGTTGACCGTCTGCCCGAGGAGCGTGATTTCCTTAACCCCGTTGGCCGCAAGCATGCGGGCCTCATCGATTATCTGTTTTGGCGGGCGGGAACGTTCCTTACCGCGGGTGAAGGGAACGATACAGAACGTGCAGAAGTTGTCGCACCCGCGCTGGATACGCACGTACGACTGCAGCGGGTTGAGAAAGCTTTCAGGGGATCGGGAGAGGTCTAACGCTTCCACCGAGTCGAATTCCAGGGCTCGTTCCAGCTTGGTGCTTTTTCTCTTTTTATCCTGGGTTAAGGCGACCATTTTCTGCCGCGTTTCGAGGATCTCGTCGACCATGGCCGGTATTTTGTTCAGCTCGCCGGGACCGCAGATCAGTTCCACGAAGGGGACCTTTTCGAAGATGCCGTCTGGATCGCGCTCGGCCATGCAGCCTATTACGCCGACGATCATCTCGGGATTGTCGGCTTTGGCCCGTTTGGCTCTACCGAGGCGGGAGAGGGCCTTCTTCTCAGCTCGGTCGCGGACGCTGCAGGTGTTGACCAGGAAGAGGTCGGCCTGCTCAATGGAGTCCACCCGGCGGTAGTTGCGGGCCTGCAACTGCCCCAGAACCAGCTCCGTATCGAGTACGTTCATCTGGCAGCCTAGAGTTTCGATATAGACGGTTCTTTGATCGCGGTTTTGTTCAGTCATTCAAGCGTATTCGGTGATGATCTGACCCACTTCGATTATAACCAGCACTGGAAGGAGGGGCGTGGGTCGCTAGCTGCCCGCTCTTAAGTACGGATGAGATTGTATTAGGTGAGTTTGATAGTGGCAAACGGCTGATACAAAGGTGTTCACTGGCCGTCACACTGGTTATAATCGGTCTGAATATGATTTTTATCGGAACCGAGCTGGCCACAAGGAGGATTTACGATGCCCAAAGTAGCCGTTTGTCTGTCTGGTTGTGGATTCATGGATGGAGCGGAGATCCATGAGGCTGTGTTGACCCTGTTGGCGCTTGACCGGGCGGGAGTCGCTGTCCAGTGTTGTGCGCCGGAGATGCCCCAGACGCGGGTGGTGGATCACGCCACGCACAAGGAGGTCCACGAGACGCGAAACGTGTTCGCGGAGTCGGCAAGGATAGCTCGCGGGGAGATTCTTCCCCTCTCTGATGTTAATCCCAACGAAATCGACGCGCTGGTTTTCCCCGGCGGGTTCGGAGCGGCGTTGAACCTGAGCAGTTTCGCCATAGACGGAGCGAGCTGTACGGTGGAACCCTCGGTGGAGGCGATTGTGGCGGCCATGGTGGAGCAGGGTAAACCGATAGCAGCCATCTGCATAGCGCCGGCCATGCTCGCCCGCATATTGGGAAAAGGGGGCGTGAAAGCAAAAGTGACCATCGGTATCGACGCGGGCACGGCTGAAGCGATTGAGAAAACCGGAGTAACGCACGTAGACTGCCCGGCCACCGACGCCGTAGTGGATAAGGAAAACAAAATCGTAACCACCCCGGCCTACATGCTGGGCAAAGGCCCGGCCGAGATTTTCCAGGGTATCGAGAAGTGTATTGACGAACTGCTTAAGATGGTCGGGTAGGTTTAAATCGATTGAAGACTGAATATATAGTAAAATCTCCAGGGTAATGGTTTACCGTTGCCGTGGCGTTTTTTCAGGGGTGTAGTGGACGATAGATTGCCTTGCGATTTTCGGTGGTTTGAGAATACTATTGTCTATAGTAAATGAAATGTGATTCATTTTGGGGAGCACTTCGGCTACGGCGGAATTATCGAGTGCGTTTTTGTTTTTTGGGGATTACGTTTTAGAGGCCTTGTGATTCCTGAAAACCGGATGAGATGATAAGGATTTTTGTTTGATCCAAAGCGCAAGCGATGATATTCTTGTATTTGGTTTTGACGGAACGATTCTAATTTAGCCTTGAAAAACGTAAAAACCCTTGTGGAAATTTCGTCGGTGGAATACGGCGACTATTCCCTGGCGATATCCTTAATGAGTTTGAATTCTCGTTGGCGTGTAGCAGGCCGTTTGGAAGCGAATGCGCCTTCGGCATTTGACAATTCCATGATTTGGTAGATTATGGCTGACGACTATAAAATCCACCTTAACTTTCTACCCTTGAAGGGTAATCCTCCAGCCTTTCCGATCTTTCGAAAGCCAAGGGAACCGCAGAGCGGTGATAGACCACAATTGGATGCGATTTCCTTCAAGTTGCCAGATTGTGGTCAAGCGGAAGAGGATTGGCGATCCTATTGGATTCTACCGGAATCAAGAGAGGGCTTCGGGGCGTTCACTGCACAGCCCGATTACAATCACCACCTCACTTGTTGGATGCTCGCTTGGTCATTGCGATCAACTGCTAACGAGACGGTAGATGCTCCCGAGGCGCGGATTTCCCGCAATCGTTTCCTGCGGGATATTTCCTTCGTGTTGAAGGAACACTTCGAGGGACAGGAATTACTTGTAATGCAGCCGTATTATCTTCGAGCGACTCGTCAGTTTGGCTTTCTCGCGGACTTCCATTTTGCCCTTAAGGAAGGAGTACCGTTTACAAGAAAGGTGCAACAACTTAGTCTGAGCTTAGATAAAAACTACCGTCGTAATCTCGACTGCTATTCGGATAGGTCATTTCGGATTAGACAGTTTCTCACCAAAATGCAAACAACATTGAAGTCGCTTCACCTTGGATTGGATGGCCCATTGGTGGAATTGGAGGACGATTTCGTTTCTTTACCGGCTGATCGACTAAGAACGAAGGTTTATCTGTTTGGCGAAAATCGTCAATCATGCAGTCAGTTCACGGGCTTGCGAGAACACGGACCATTGAGTCCGCTAGATGTGCCGCCGCGTCTTCTGTTTATGTTTCGAGAGCAAGATCGGCAAGCGGCAAGGAGGTTAGCTCTTGCGTTGCAGGGCACAAAACAGAGAGGGCGTTTCGTCTTTCCAGGCTTTAAGGCTCTCTTTAAAACGCCCCTGGAAATTGATCGTAACCCGATTGTTCTGCCTGATCTGACTCACTATGCGATGAGCGGTGCGCTAGATCGAGTCAAACAAGAAAGGAATGTACATCCAGCTTTGGTGCCTGTTTTAGTTTTGCCCGATGGAGACGATGACGGTTACCTGACTCACAAAGCGCTTTTCACGCACGCTGAAATCCCGACGCAGGCTTGTACACTTCGCATTCTCCAGGACGATGATACGTTGAAGTGGGCAATTGGCAGTCTTGCTCTTCAGATATTCTGTAAGGCTGGCGGGCGGCCGTGGAAGGTTCGCCCAACTGCTGATCGGTCACTGATCATTGGCATAAGTCAGTCACATAAATTACGAGAACACGAGGGCGGTCGCAGGGTTGAGAAGTACTTTGCCTTCTCCGTTTTGACGGATAGCAGCGGACTCTTTCAGAAAATCCAAGTGCTTGGGGAGGCAGACTCTCAGACGAATTACATTATGGCGTTGCAGAATACTTTACGGCGTATTCTGTCGGACAGCGCTCAAGAATTTTCGCGAGTGGTAATCCACACATCATTCAAACTTAAGTATCGCGAGATAGATGCGATTCAGTCAGTCGTTACCGAAGCCGCTGCGCAGACAGATGCGAATCAGTGTCGCTTCGCCGTTGTAAAGGTCAATCACAAATGCCGATTCTTCGGTGTGAACCGGTCAACGAACAGTTTGGTGCCGTATGAGGCAAGCCGTGTAAGACTCGGCCCTGGGGAGTATTTGGTATGGTTCGAAGGTATTTTCCCTGATAAGCCAACTGTTACGAAAGCATTTCCTGGACCGACACATCTTGAATTCCTGCGGCTTCGTGATGCTACGCAGATCAACGAAGATATTTTGCTTCAGGATTTGGTGAACTTATCTGGAGCAAACTGGCGGGGGTTTAACGCAAAGAGTGCTCCGATCTCGGTGTTTTATTGCCATCTTGTGGCTGATCTTGTCCATGATTTTCACGAGCGAGGGCTCCCGCTCCCTGCCGTGGAGGACTTAAACCCCTGGTTTCTGTGAGGTAAGGCAATGAGCAGTCGCTCGAAAGATATCATATTCTTGCTTGGAGCTGGAGCCAGTGCCGAGGCGGGTATACCGACATCGTCTGCAATGATTGAGGCTATCGAACGCTTGTTGCGAGAACGCCTTGAATGGAAACCTTACTTCGATCTCTACAACCACGTTAAGAGCGCAATTTACTACGCAGCGGGCTTGAAGGGGCGGTTTAATTGCGACGTGGTTTATAACATCGAGACTCTTGTTAATACCCTGTATGAGTTAGAGCGAAATGAAGAACATCCTCTGTACCCGTTCATTGCGTCGTGGAATTCTAGGTTAGTTGCTTTAGCAAAACAAGACTTCGAGGCCGTCCGTAGGTTTAGAGGTTTGATTCTACGAGAACTCAAAAAATGGATGTGCCCAGACGATCAGGAGAAAGCAGATTACTATCGTGGATTAATCAAACTTCAACGAGATTTGAATTACCCATTACGGGTTTTTTCGCTGAATTACGACCTATGCATTGAGAATCTGAGTTGTGATAATTTCCAAATCGAATCTGGATTTGGCGGGGTGGGCCCAAGCCATCTTTGGGATTGGGAAAGGTTTGAAGAAGCGGAGGCTAATGCTAACCCTGTTCCGCAAGTCTATTTGTATAAATTGCATGGATCGATCAATTGGAAACGAGAGGAGTCGACGAAAAGGCTGTTTAACGTGATCCAGGTGGAATCAGTTAAGCCTGAAGAAATGGAAGTGATCTTCGGACGAGATTTCAAAATGGAAGCAGCTGATCCCTATCTGTTCTTCGCATACGAGTTCCGTAAATTCGCGTTGGAAACAAAGGTTATTGTTGTTATTGGCTATGGGTTTGCGGATACCCATATTAATAAGATGATTACGCAAAGTGTTCAGAGCGACAAGAACCGTCGCATAATCGTGGTTGCACGATGTGACACAAACGAGTTGGAAAAAAGACGCTGCGCGATTGGGCAGATGTTGGAACTTAAAGAGGAGCAATATATGCAGATAGAGATTTGTTCCGGTGCTGCAAGCGATTTTCTGGGACGAGATAAGTTGGCAGAAGAGCTTGTTAAAAAAATCCCCGCCGTGGAGGATGCTCCTTTTTGACTCTGCGAGTTGTTGTTATCTATATCAAAAAAGAGTGCGAAAGGGGCAAGCCAAGCTTGAGGGCATTTACTTAATTACTTAGCGACGGTTTGGTAGTGGGTTGAGATTGAGATTATACTTTGGCTTTTCGGTATGGGCGATGATGAATGTTATTTGGAGAAAATGTAATTTAATATGTAGTTTTGATCTTTGAATAAGCTTGCTTATGGATATTCCTTCAAAACTCTTGCGTTGGTTCATGGCCAGTTAATGTATTTCGCTAGAAGCAGTCTTATTCTGATTCAATACCACCAGTAAAGAAAGTGAGGTACCTAATTGTGGCAGTCCGCTCAAGAGTCTTTATTAGTTGTGGCCAGGAAAACGGCTCAGACGAACCGATTATTGCAGGTCGGATTGCAGACCAGCTTCGAAAAATGGGGTTCGATCCGTATGTTGCGATCAAAGAGCAATCGCTTAGGGGAGTAAAGGAGAATATCTTCCGACAACTCGAAACATCAGAATACTTTCTGTTTATCGATTTTAAGCGAGAACAGCTTTCATGCAATGAAAAATGCCGCGGCTCTTTGTTCTCGCACCAAGAATTGGCCATTGCAGCATATTGTGACAAGGAAGTTATTGCATTCAGAGAGAAGGGGACCGAACTCAATGGGGTTGCGAGGTATATACAGGCTAACCCTATAGAATTTTCTGATAAAGATCAACTTATAAAAGTTGTCATTGATGAGGTCAGAGAGCGGGGCTGGGAAACTGAGTGGAGGTCCAAACTTCAGTTAGACGCCACACGGTCAGATATCGTTGATGCGAATATTGGGACTGTCAAGCCTGAGGATGCTCGCTTTTTCTATGTGACGGTTAAGAACTTACATCACAAGAAAATGGCTATCAACTGCTATGCTTATCTTGAGAAGATCAAGAATCTTGCAAGCGGTGATGATAACATACAACCGACAATAGAGTACAAATGGCAAGGCTATGTTTATCCGAATGCATCCATAGCCCCGAATTCGGCGCGAAAGGTTGATGCCTTTTGGATATTACATGATAGCCCAGAGAAGGTACAGTTTAACACGTTTGCCAGTTATACAGGAATGGTTCCGATTATTAATTCACCAGGAACATACAGCTTTACTTATCGCATTATTGCCGAGAACTTTCCATCTGTTAAAGCACAATTCCGCGTTAAAATAGCTAGCCAATACAAAGATACGTATATCGAGTTAGAGGATTGAACCTGAGGAGTTGTTCTAGAGTGAAGTTCAAAAGAAAGGCGGCAAAAAATCGTGAAACAAAATGGATAGAGCGAAACCGATGGTGGATTTCATTTGGACTGGGAGGCAAGGTGTTGTTTGGCAAACCTGCGTGTTGGTAAAAAGCGAACCGGGTATCGGCAATGGTTTGCCGATACCCGGTTGAATACTGTTAGGGGTTTTGTGGTGACTAGCCGATCTGCCTGACTTTAACCGCTTTCAAGCCTTTGTCGCCCTGAGCCAATTCGAACTCCACACTTGCCCCTTCTTTCAGGCTTCGGAAACCATCGCTCATAATTTCGGACTGATGGACGAATACGTCCTGGCCGTCGTTCGACTCGATGAAACCAAAACCCTTGGTGTCATTAAACCACTTCACTTTTCCTTCAGGCATGATTAGACCTTCTACTTTACCCGGCATCACCAATCGGACCTGATTGAAACACCAAATGCTTCAGAAATATCAGGGCAGCTACAGTACTTGAAGATGCTCGAACCGTAGAAACGGTAATCGTGATGGCCTTTGCGGTCAAATAAAGAAATTTCAAGTCTGATTTAACCCCCCTGGCGGCCTCAAAAACGGCGTTTTTGCCCGAGATGCCGGGTTGGAAGTGCCCATTGTGGTTCCGAAGTGATGTTGACCGCAAGTGCGATTTCCAGCTCATCGGAATCAGCGAATCGGGCTGGGGATGGTCAGGGGAACTGTGGATGTGGCCTGGGCGACCGCGAGCGAGTCGCAGCGGAAACGAAAACGGCGGCTCAAGAGGGAGTGTGGTCGAGCCGCTATTGTCTGGCTTGCCTTTGCCGTGAGTTGTTATGATCGCGACTGTGACTACTGCATGAACCTTGACGCCTATGCTTGATTTACCTACTGTCGGCTCGATCGAGGTGAACCGGTGGATAATGCTTGCGGTAGCTGCTGCCGGACTAGCCGCGGTGTCTGGTGTTTTAGCGATTTCGCCGCGATTTGGCGCCCGTTTGCTTGCTGGGAGTGTTTTCCGCAATGAGGAGAAACGCAATGTTACGTTGGCCCGTATTGGGAATTATGATATTTACGCTGGGGCTGGCGTCCTGCACTCAGCAGGGATTCGTGCAGGTTAAAGACGGGCGGTTTGAACTGGGGGGCGATGTTCATCACTTTGTGGGGGTTAACTTCTGGTACGGGATGCACCTGGGGATGGCCTGCCCAGATGGCGATCGGGAGCGTTTGCGGGCGGAGCTGGACAACCTGCAGGCATTGGGGGTGACCAATTTGCGGGTGATGGCCGCATCGGAGGGGCCCGACGATCAGCCGTATCGCGTGAGGCCTGCATTGATGGTTGCACCCGGGGAGTACGACCAGCGCGTTCTCGACGGGCTCGATTATCTGCTGGCCGAGATTGCGAAACGGCAGATGCATGCCGTTGTGGTGCTCAATAACTTCTGGGAGTGGTCGGGGGGGATGGCCCAATATGTCTCCTGGCATGAAGGTACGAAAATTCCCTATCCGCGTGATGGTAAATACGCGGCCTTCGTGGCTTATGCGGGCCGGTTCTACGAGATACCGCAATGCCAGGCGTGGTATCGAGCCCATATTGCGAAAATCGTCACTCGCGTGAACCCGTACACCGGGCGTGCGTACCGGGAGGAGCCGGCCATCTTCGCCTGGGAACTGGCCAACGAACCTCGCGAATATCCGATGGAGTGGATTGAGGATACTGCGCGGTATATAAAATCGCTTGACTCCCGGCACCTGGTGACGACCGGGTCTGAAGGCCGCATGGGCGGCGATTTTGTCCCTACGCATAATGCGCGGGAGATCGATTACGCGACGGTGCATATCTGGCCGCAAAACTGGCGGTGGTTCGATCCGCAGAAGCCGGCGACCTATGATGATGCGGAGCGGCGTGCGGTCAGCTACCTGCGGGAGCACGCCAGGCAGGCCGCGGAGTTGGGTAAACCATTGGTGCTGGAGGAGTTCGGCATGGCCCGCGATTTGCAGCCGTTGGGCGATTGCTACGATCCGCAATCGCCGACAACTTACCGCGATCGATTCTTTGCCGCGATGTTCGCCGAGGTGCTGGATGCGGCAAAAAACAATGGAACGATAGCGGGCAGCAATATCTGGGCCTGGGGCGGTAGTGGCCGACCGGGGCAGGGATTGATCGGTGACCCGCCACACGAGCCGCAGGGTTGGTATTCCGTTTTCGATTCCGACGCCTCAACTCTAAAACTCATTGCCGAAAACGCGAGCGCACTGCGGAAGCTAGTTGAAAACGGGGGCGGAGCTGGTTAAAAAGCGATAATATAGAAAAACGCTCAGCGAAGAGCTCATGGATGGATGTTTGGCTAAACAGTGTTTAACGTTCAGACGCCCTCTAATTAACGGCTTGTTTTAAAATGCCCTCTGACTCCGTGGCGAAAGAGGGGGCCGCAAATCCGATGTCATCGGAGGGGGACTGGTTCGGTTTTGCCAATATGGTTACGGGTTTAGCTTGTCTTAATGGTTATCAGCTGATAAAGGCAATTAGCTCGCCGGAAGCGGCAAAACCGAACCTGTCCCCTTTGCCTGCAGACCCGGAGCACCGATGAAACCCTGGAATAAAAAGGCGTCGGAAAGGTGTTAGCGATATAGTATATCTAATTCCCCGGCTGGTTTTTGCGGGGCTTATGTTGACCTCATGCCTGGCAATACCTGAATTCCGGAAATTTCGAGAATTTACAGGTTCGAGATTTACACAACCTCAAACGCCAAGTATATCCATTATCCAGCAAAAATACTGAAACAGATCTTTAACGGAAAATATGAAATACGTGCACGCTCCGGCGGCCAGCAGCCCGATTGCCTGTGCCGCGATAGTAACGCTGCCACTGTGTGGCACGCGCAGGTAATGTTTGCATGCCAGATACATTGACCATGTTCCATGAATAATCCAGCAGGTGCTAAAGACGAATAAACCCTCTGTTGGCGGTGAGTAATTGAAAAAAGTATCAGCTAAAGAGAGTAAAGTCATTCCCAGCGGGAGAATAATAAAGCCCGTTGGAAGAGAATAGGCGACGATGCGCACCAGGTGTACAGATCGCACGCTGGCGCGGCTCATGGTCTGCCAGAAAAGGCATAAAGCCGCGAAGACCGTTATATACCAACTGCATATAGATGGAAGAAAATCGTAACTATGCAAATTCCAGACGTGATGTTCTATCATTAAAACGAAATCCAACGCTGTCGGCGGGGCAGGGCCAGAAGGTCTATACCAGAAGTAAATCCATTGGGTTGTGGCTGCGCAGATGGGCGGCAACAAACTCGAGAGCAGAATCACAATCGTAACCATGAAAAGAAGCGGAGCCAGTTGCGGTTGATTATGGAGGTCGAGTTTGCTCCACAACTTCGGTGGCCAGAGCGCGAGTAACCATGTTTTCAGGAGCGATCGCACGGGAGATCGATGCCACCGGTATTCAAAGAGCGGCTTGCGACGGCAGTATGCATTGGTCAGTACTTCCTCCCAGGTGAACGGTTTTCCACATTCAGGGCATCGGCCGTCGGGGATTCCACGGAGCATGTAGCCACAATGTATGCAGGATAAATCCTCCCACGGTACCACGTCTGCCCAATCGAACTCGAATCCGCATGCCGGACAGGCCGGTTCACGGATACCTTGAAGATCGTTTCCGCATCTCGCGCACGATATTTTGAAAGGAATCTGATTCCAATCCGGAATTTCCATATTAGGTAGTTTCCAGCTTGAGTCAGCTATCGTCAATTCGTTTTCTCCCCGGCGACTTCGCCGTTAACAGGAATTCGGCCCGTTAGTTGTTTCCGCTAATTATACTCTCCTTTGTGCCAGTTTTCCATACTTGAGCCTGTATGCCTTCGGGAAAGTTGCGACTCGTAACCAGGGGCGGCATGTTTGGGAGGCCGTCGGACGGTATCAGGGGAATAAGGTAGTGTTTTGGGGCGTCTATTGGCAAAGTCAAAAACGGGGAATTAGTGAGGCATGGCGGCGGTCGGTGGTTGGTTTCGGTGGTCGCTATACTGGTTGTTGGTGGTATTATGTTATTCTTATAAACAATGGCGGTTTTGGAAAAAACTTGATAAAAGTATGCGGTGTTGCTACTTTTGATTGCGTGATGGAGTGTTGTGCAAGGTCAGGTTTAAAGGGAAAACCGCATAAAGAATGGTGATTGCCCCTAATAAAAAGGCGGGGGGCGAATGAAGCTGGGATTATATTTATTATGGATTTTCCTGGAATAGTCGAGGGTTTCATTGCCATCATGGTAATGGGATTAATTCCTGGGGTGGCAGCATGTTTTTGTGCTCATCGGTGCAAAACTTCGGAATCGTGGGTTTTGTTGAGTGTGATTTCAATAGGCATAACTGCGGCGATTGAGCTTCTTTTTCTGCACAATCGATCTTACGATTTCGGTAGATACTTCAGGGCCGTGTTACGGAGCCCGATTTTTCACTTAATCATTTCGATTCCTGCTTTCCTGGGGCTATTGTCTATTTTTGTCAGGAAAGCAACCAGGCATAAACGGTTAGGCCCGGAGCATTGCCGTACATGCGGTTATCTGCTAACAGGATTGACTGAACCTCGTTGCCCGGAGTGTAGCACGATGTTTGAACTTCCTTTGACGAAGACGAGTAGGGAGTAGCTCGCATTAGAGTGAGGATGGAAAGCTGTTCGGATTAACAACGGGATGTTTATAGATCGTTCCCGAAGGCAATAAGGGTAATACGTGATAAAAACGCGTGCCAGGGTTACTGTTGGTTGTGCGATAGAGTGTAGTGCAGGATTAGGTTTAAAGAAAATAGATGCTCAAAATAGGTGGCTGTTCCGAATGGAAAAACAAAATCAGTAAATTCACTAACCACTTCGAACGGGACTATTAAACGAGATAACGAAAGGAGCGGGATGGTGACTAAACTTAATCGAAAAACGACTCAATTGGACGGGCAGGGCGGGTGGAGCCTACGGTTGTTTCGCCGTAAAGCACGAGGTAGGCGAATGCCGAGGTTGCTAATCAAATGTGGTGATTGCTGTGCTTCACTTGAGATTTACTATAGTCCAGATGGGATGGAAATAAATGGCGTTTATGCTTCGCTTAGTGAATGGCGATCTGTACTCTCGCCTCTGTTGAATGGATGTGACCCATTCGAAGGCTAATGGAAGATAACCGCTCCACTGTCCTAAAAACTTGATGTAAGACGCCAATAGAATTCATGTTAACTAGCAATATGTTGCCTTTAAACAGAACGCCTCCTTATGAGAATTAAAATCGGTATTAGTATATCGTTAACGTTACTCGCTGTTGTTCCTAACCTTAACTGCCGTCGTGAATCCAAAGGTGATGAACAGCTGATAACTGATTTAAATAAAGCTTTATCTTTACGTTGCTCGAAGGATCCAAGCGAAGTCGAATTGGCAAAAAGTACGATTAAGAAGATTGGAGATGAAGCTATACCGGAATTGCGAAGAATTCTCCGTTCTGAGAGAGGAAATCGTGTTGGTGCGATGTTTGCCGTGAGAGACTTGGGATCTCTGGCAAGTCTGGTTCTGTTTTGTGAAGTAATGGCCGGCGAAACCTTGGAAGCCCCGCACAGTGGCATGCGTTTTTGTTTAATGATGGTAAAGGAAAACGGTTGGGGGCGGGATGAACTCCGAACTGTCCCAAAATTCGTTCCTTCCGCCTTGAACAGCTTTGAGGGGCTCAAATATACAAGTAATATAAAGGCTGCTTGCGAACTGGCGATTGCTGCTGACCTCAAGGAAGCATTGCCAATAATAATCAAGTGGGAAAAGAATGCTGAACCAGAATCGCGAGATGCCATCCGCGAAGCACTAAAGAGACTCAGTAGTTCACACGATCCTTAGCGGGAGCATAAATAGTTGAAACGCTAAAAACGTGTCAAACGGACTCAGTAAGCGAGTTGTTGGCAAGACGAAAACGGCTTGCTCATAAATGTCTCAAAA
>CAXXKI010000033.1:0-312650 GCA_963667855.2 Phycisphaerae bacterium
ATCGCCAGATCGCGGTTAGTAACTTTAATCAAGCGATTATATCCCGACGGAACTTTGTAACCAGCTAAACGACGGGCAGATGGCCATATTTCAATGGTTTTGAAAGAAGACATAGGACTGATCAATATGAGTTTGACGGTGGTTGCCCGGGTAGATATGTTCGATGGGGTGGATTACCGTGATGGACCGGGGAAAGTTTGTGTTTTTTGGGGCAGACATAGAGTACTTAGGTTATGGCGATTCCAAATAAGTGGTTGAACGTGGTGCGGGTTTCGTGGTTTGCCGGTTGGACTTGTGTTCTGGCTTGCGGATGCTCCGAGCGGTGGAATAAGTTCGAGATCACCAACTATCGGGGAATAGGCGATGTTGAATACTTCCACGAAACGTTTGACGAATGTTTCTATTCGCTGACTCCGGACAACAACCTTGACCTGGTTTTGCGGCTGCATACCCCGGCGGCGGATAGCGGCGACGAGATCGGGTCAGTGACTCAGATTATTCACGTTCGCACGCTGTTCAATACCATACCCGGGCGCACTTATGCCGACCGAACGATGATCAATGGAGTTGTCAATTACACCATTGTCAGCGATCACGGCGGGGCGTGCTATGAGGGGGCGGGTTTTCTTTATTGTGAAAAAAGCAATCGCACGGGCGAGTTGACCGGTGAATTGGAATTAGCCAAGTTGCGTCCCAATCGCCGGGCGGGAAGCGTTGGTAACATTTTCGACCGGGCCGAAATATGCGGGGAATTCAAAGCTTATCCGGATCGCAAAAGGGTTGTGACTATTCTTAACGAGCTCGACCGCGTATTTGGCCTGCAGCCGAGGTATCAGCCCCCGGATCATCCAGATCCGATGTAGTTTTTCCAGTTTATAAGCAACATAAAGTAGCAAACGTACGTCGCGGCTAACAATCACAATACGCGTGTATATGCAATCCGTCAAGTCCGTTGACCATTGCTGTAAACATCTTTGTCGTTTTATATTTTCCCCGATTTTCTGAGTTTCGCGTCTCTATAGATAATGTGGGAAGGTTTTGGCATTACCAATCTGAAATTTGAAATCTCAAATTAGATTCATCAGATCGTAGCAAAAACCCGGGCCATTGGGCTAACACAGGTCTTTTAAAAAAGTTATGACGAGAAAAGATGTTTACAGCGGTGGTCTGTTGACCCGACCTACGAGCTCACGAACTAACGATGATAGCGTAGTGGATTTGTATGCCGGAGTGGGGCGTGGTGTGCTAGTTGCTTTGGGCGGATTCTCTGGGAAAGTCTGGCTGGCGGCTTATATGCTAACATAGGCCTAACTGCATATAAAGCGGTTTATTGGTGTGGAAACGGCGATTATGGGCATTTTTCAAAAAAAGCTTGACTCGGAGGTTGTTAGGTGGATAATTGCAGTTGGGCTTGCATTTCCGTGGCCGGGTGCGTTTTTTGAGGTTTAAAGAGCTTATTGCCTGGATAGGGCGGCTTGGACAGGAAGTGAGGGGGTCGCAGGAAGTGCGGGAGGTGCGGAGTAATGAAAGGCTACTACGTCATTTCCGGATTTTCAGATGAGAATGAGGTAAGGGGCCTATCGGCTATGCTTGTAGGTGATTCGGGCTGAAACCGTGCGTGATGGCTCGTGGGCAGGGGTTGGGAGCAATGGGGGCTGTGGAAGGAAAGATCGGGTTGAATAGACCGGAATCGGCTATTAGGGCGAAGCTGAAACGCGGCATGTCGCTTTGGGTCCAATTCCTAGCCTTCATTCTATGCTCGAAATACTGTGGTCAGGTTTATATCGCGGCTTGCGTTATGGTTACTGAGCTTTTTCCTGACGGCGTGTTTTGGGGAAGCTGGCTTGTTCTCGGGAATGGGCTGTTAATGTGTTTTCGAATTCTCATAATAACCTTGGTAGTGTAGTAGGTGTTTTAGTATATTGGAAAATGTAGGATTATATGCGGGCGATTAATCGGAAATAGCGGTTTGTGGTAACAAGGGGATGGAAAGTAAGTATTAGGATTGACAATTTGCAAAGTGGTTGTGCAGCGGTTTTCATACGAAGGAGCGTTTGATGTTTAAGGTAAGGTCGGGAAAGTTGGCAATTACGGTTTTTACGCTGGTTGCAGTTATGGTTTCCGCAACCAGTGCCCAGACGGTGTGGTACGTCGATGACAGCAGCACCGGCGGCTTGAACGACGGCTCTGATTGGGATAACGCCTTTGTTGAGCTGCAGGCTGCGCTGGCAGTGGCGGTAGATGGCGACGAGATACGGGTTGCCCAGGGAATTTATACACCAGACTACAATGTTGCTACGGGAAGTCATACTGGTGATCGTAGTCTATCTTTCGATCTAACGAATGGTGTAAGTATCTTTGGCGGCTATGCTGGATTTGGGGCAGGTGATCCCGGTCTTCGGAATTTGGTTAATCATATATCCGTACTTAGCGGTGATTTAGCGGGCGACGATGAACCTGGTTTTGTTAATAATGGCGAAAATAGCTATCATGTTGTAACCGCAGAATTATTGGGTTCTGATAGTAAGCTTGATGGTTTCGTAATTACCGGCGGTAACGCAAGGTACAGCGACGGCGGTGGTATAGTAAATCTTGACAGCAGCTTGAAAGTAATAAATTGTGAAATCCGTGAGAATTTGGCTGGCTATGGTGGTGGGGTGCATAACCAAAATGGCAGTCCGACTTTCGAAAACTGCATTATTGAGGGTAATTGGGCCGAGGGAATCAATGCTCACGGCGGTGGTATGAACAATGAGGGTAGCGATCCAACTCTAACCAACTGTGAATTCCGTTCCAATATTGTCAATGCGACAAACCGTAGTCGCGGCGGAGGGATGTGTAATGCTGGGAGTAGTCCAAGGTTAGTTAACTGTGTCTTCGAGGGAAATTCAGCGCAATACGAAAATTCCGTAGATGGTTACCATTGTTACGGTGGTGGCATGTGGAGTTATTTCGGCGACAGCAGTCCGACATTGATCAACTGTACATTTCAGGGAAATTCTGCTTACCACGGTGGTGGAGTTTACAGTGACTACGGATGCAGCCTGACCTTTATCAACTGCTCGTTTACGAGAAACTCGGCAAGAGGAGGCGGTGGAGTAACAAATAACAATAACAACTCGACGTTTTCTAATTGTCTTCTGTGGGGCAACATTGATGGAGGCGGTTTTGACGAATCCGCACAAATCAACAACAGATCGGGGAGTACTCCCTCGGTGAGTCACTGCTGTATCCAAGGATTGGATACTTACGCTGGAAATAATAACATTGGTGACGATCCGTTATTACTGCGAGGGAGTTGTCATTTGCGAGATGGTTCACCTTGCATCGATCAAGGGAATCCTGTTTGGGATTATGCTGGTCTTGTCGATAATGATGGCGAGCAGAGGCAGGTTGGTGAACGAGTTGATATTGGTGCTGATGAATTTTTAGATACGGATACAGACAGTCTGCCTGATTGGTGGGAAGATCGTTGTTTTGGATCTCCCACAATAGCATTGCCTGGCGATGATCAAGATGGTGATGGTGAAAACAACCTGGCGGAGTTTTTGGCTGGCAGGAATCCGCTTCAAGGTCCTAAGACTTATTACGTGTCCTTAGCGGGAAATGATGGGTGGGATGGTTTAGCTGCCGAGTGGGATGGCGAGCACGGTCCGAAAGCTACTATACAGGCAGGGATCGATATCGCTCAATGTTACGAAGGCGATACGATAATCGTACTTCCTGGAACGTACACGGGCGAGGGGAATCGCGATCTGGATTATGATGGTAAGGCGATGGCAATACGGAGCACCGAATCTGCCGATTCGTTGGATACAGGACCGACGATTATTGACTGTGAGGGAAGTGAAGAAGAACCCCATCGTGGTTTTATATTTCGGAATTTCGAGGAATCTGATTCCGTACTGAGTGGTTTGAAAATTCGCGGAGGTTACGCGAAGTATGGCGGTGGTGTACAGTGTCGATTCAGCAGCCCATCGCTGTTTAATTGCTTGCTTAAGGGGAATTCCGCCGAAAGAGGCGGTGGGTTGAGCATCGAGTATGTCTGTAATCCCAATATTATTAATTGTGTTTTAACGCTAAACTCCGCTGTCAGCGCAGGCGGCGGTGTTTATAACCGTTCTTATAGCTCTCCTGTGCTGATCAATTGCCTTCTGGACAGGAATTCCGCGGGCGAAGAGGGTGGCGGGATTTACAATAACAACAGCGATCCGATACTGACCAACTGTGTCTTGTGGGGGAACGCTGACGGTGACGGTTTGAACGAAGCGGCTCAGATTAGGGATGTCAGCGAATCTGATCCCTATGTAGCTTACTGTTGTATCCAGGGATTAGATACCTATACCGGAAACGGGAACATAGGTGATAATCCTCTCTTTACCGACGATCGTCTCCATTTGCAGAGTACTTCTCCCTGCATTGACCAAGGTGATCCCAATGGTACCTATGTCGATCGAGTTGATATTGATGGTGAAACCCGAATCGAAGGTGGTCGTGCAGACATCGGCCCGGATGAATTCTGGGATTCGGACGTGGATGGATTACCTGATTGGTGGGAGGAATACTACTTTTCATCTTCCACGGCGGCGTTACCTGAAGGGAATCCTGATGGAGACGACCAGAACAACCTTGCCGAATACGGGGCAAGTACGGACCCCAACACAAACCCGACCACTTATTACGTGTCCGTAACTGGCGACGATTCGTGGGATGGTTTATCGTCGGCTTGGGACGGCGTGCACGGCCCGTTGGCAACAATACAAAGCGGAATCGACGTTGCTGATCCTCGAAAGGGGGACGAGGTTGTACTGCTTCCGGGTACGTATGTTGGGGACGGAAACCGTGATCTCGATTTTTTAGGTAAATCAATAATTGTTAGGGGTAGCAATCCAACGGATTCGTTTATGGTTGCTCGAACTATTATAGATTGTGGGGGAAGTCAAGAAGAACCTCATCGCGCTTTTATTTTTCATAGTTCTGAAGATTCCGGATCTGTAGTGAGTGGGATAACCATTAGTGGTGGCTACGCTGTTAACGGTGGCGCTGTGCACTGTACTTTTAGCAGTCCGCAGTTCGTTCATTGCGTATTCAGGAGTAACTCTGCAAAAAGCGGCGGTGGTATGTACAACTACCATAACAGTAGTCCGACGCTCGTTAACTGCGCATTCTTCAATAATTCTGCGTCCAACTACGGTGGTGGTATATATAATAGCGGCAGCAGTAATTCAGGTCTTTACAACTGTATTTTAAGTGGCAATTATGGGTATCGTGGTGGTGGTATTTGCAATAACGATCTAAGTTGCCCACGGCTCAATAACAGCATTCTCTGGGCTAACGCGAGTAGTACCGGCAGTGTCGAATCAACTCAGGTTTATAACTACGATGCCAGTAGTTCTCCGATCTTGACATACTGTTGTGTTCAGGGATTGGATACCTACAGCGGAAACGGTAATTTCGGTGAAGATCCATTGCTAGCCGGAGATTCTTTGCACCTGCAAAGTGGTTCGCCTTGCATTGGTCAAGGTGATCCAAACGAGAGTTACTCAGTCCAAGCTGATATCGACGGAGAGTCGCGACTGATTGGTACAATAATCGATGTAGGCCCTGACGAGTTTTCTGACGTAGATGCCGACGGTCTACCCGATTGGTGGGAGGAATATTACTTTGGATCCTACGATGTAGCATTGCCTGATGGAGATCCTGATAACGATGGTCGGGATAACCTTGCGGAATACGTGGCGAGTACGAATCCGACAGAGGATGCTACAGTTTATTATGTCTCCTTGTCCGGTAATGATTCCTGGGACGGGTTGGCATCAGAGTGGGACGGCGAACATGGCCCGAAGCTGACCATTCAGGCGGGGATCGACGCGGCCAATCGGTTCGATGGAGATACGGTAATCGTGCTTCCCGGAACGTATGTTGGCAAGGGTAATCGCGATCTGGATTACGTAGGAAAGTCAATTACGGTGCGGAGTACGAACCCCCAAGACAGCAGGGTGGTTGCCCAGACTGTTATTGACTGCCAGAGTGATGAGGAAGAACCCCATCGCGGTTTCTTGTTCCATAGTTCTGAAGGTACCGATTCAGTATTGAATGGTCTGACGATTCGTGGTGGTTATGCGGAATACGGCGGAGGTGTTGATTGTCTGTTCAGTAACCCGACAGTGAAGAACTGCCTGTTCATCGAGAATCAGGCCGTTTCTGGTGGTGGTTTTGCCTGTCGTCTCGATAGTAATCCGGAATTTGGGAACTGTGTTTTTAAAGATAACCTGGTCAAAGGAGATTTCAGTAAGGGAGGCGGGGTATATATAGACTCAGGTAGCCCGACGTTTAAAAACTGTGTGTTCAAGAAGAATATGGCAGAGAAACAAGGTGGCGGGTTGTATGGTAGAGGCGGCTGTAACCCAACTCTGAGGAACTGTAGTTTTCTGGGGAATACTGCCGACAGTGGTGGCGGAGCGTTTAATTATTCTAGCTACCTGACGTTGGTTAATTGTATCTTCTGGAGGAATAATGATAGTGGTGGTTTCGATGAATCGGCCCAGATATTAAACCATTACGATACCATTTCCATTGAGAATTGCTGTATTCAAGGTTTGGATAACTATATGGGAAACGGTAATGTAAGTGATGATCCCAAAGTTACTCGCGATGGAATTCACCTGCTAAGTGGCTCGCCGGTAATCGATATGGGGGATCCGGATGGTGAATATAGCGGTTTAAAAGACATAGACGGAGAAGAGAGAATCCACGGAGTTCGCGTCGATATTGGCGCAGATGAATTCCTCGATTCCGACCTTGATGAGTTACCCGACTGGTGGGAAATGCTGTATTTCGGTTCTGCGACAAACGCGTCACCGGACGACGATCAGGATTTCGACGGTCGGGACAATCTGACAGAGTATGTAGAAAATACAAATCCGTTCAACCGTGCTGCAGTATATTACGTATCACCTGCCGGTAACGACACGTGGGATGGTTTGGCCCACGAATGGGATGGTGAGCATGGTCCCAAGGCGACGATTCAAGCCGGTATCGACTTGGCTCATCCTTATGAAGGGGATATCGTAAGCGTATTACCCGGTGTATATAAAGGTGAAGGCAACCGGGATCTGGATTACGGCGGAAAGGCAATAACGGTTAGAAGTGTCAATCCGACCGACCCTGACACCGTGGCCCAGACGATTATAGATTGCGAGGGGACCCGCCAAGAGCCGCATAGAGCCTTTCATTTTCACAATCAAGAGAATTCCAGCTCTCGTTTGAGCGGTCTTACTATTCGCGGAAGCTACGGTAGCTCTGGGGGAGCGGTGCTTTGCAGGCTCAGCAGCCCAACCATAAGTAACTGCAGGTTTGCGGAAAACGAGCCTGCAGGTGTGGCTAACCATGATTATAGTAATCCCAGTATAAGTAACTGTGAGTTCAGTAATAATTCGGAATCGGGGTTGACGAACGTTGATTATTGCAGTCCGGTATTGGTGAATTGTGTATTTATTGGTAATACCGGCAACGGGATGAGCAATAACAGCTACTGTGATCCGACAGTGAGCAACTGCGTATTCAAGCAAAACTTCGGTGGGGGTATAGATAACACCGGAAACTGCGATCCGGAAATTATAAACTGTAATATCGTTCAGAACAGCGGATACGGTATATGCAACAGTTATGACTCTAACCCGTCAATCTCGAATTGCATACTGTGGCAGAATTCCGGGAACAACGGATTCCAGGAATCATCGCAAGTTTATGACCATAACAGTACGTCTACACTCTCGTTTTGTTGTGTACAGTATCTGGAGGGGAATGCAGGTAATGGCAATATCGGAGATGATCCGCGATTAACTCGTGATCGGATGCATCTGCAGAGCGATTCGCCGTGTATAGACCAAGGCGATTATACCGGAGATTATCTCGGAGAGGTGGATATCGACGGCGAGCCGCGTATCGCCGGAGGGCGTATTGATATCGGAGTCGATGAATTCGCCGATACGGATGACGATCAATTACCAGACTGGTGGGAAAAACTTTATTTCGCTTCAACCACGGCGGCCAACCCTGGAGATAACCCAGACAACGACGATCGGGAAAACCTGTTGGAGTATTCAAACAGCTCAGATCCACAAGTGATTCCGGTTACTTATTACGTTTCGCAGGCAGGAGACGATTCCTGGGATGGTCTGGCGGTTCAGTGGGATGGCGAGCATGGCCCCCTGGCTACGATTCGTAAGGGAACTGATACATGTCATCCATTCGAGGGAGATACGGTAGTTATCTGTCCCGGTGTGTACACAGGCGATGGGAATCGCGACATCGATTATCGTGGCAAGGCTGTTACCCTGCAAAGTACTGATCCGGAAAACCCGGATGTTGTTGCCCAGACGGTTATTGATTGTGAAGGCGGCGAGTCTGATTCTCACAATGGTTTCACGTTGAAGCGGTATGAAAGCAGTGATTCTGTTTTGAACGGGGTAACGATACGTAATGGATTTGCCCAATACGGAGGGGCTGTTTATATTTCCGATGGTAGTCCCACGCTCAAGAATTGCGTATTTGAAAATAACTCTGCTTACAGAGCATACAGCGGTCCCTTTGCTTCGATTTATGGTGAAGGTGGCGGCGTCTATGCAAAAAACAGTTCAGTAATTCTGGAAGATTGCGTGTTTATCGATAACTACGCCTACAAATACGGTGGTGGATTGCAGTGTATAAACGGAGAACCTTCTATTACCGGGTGTACCTTTACGGGTAACCGTACCCAGTACGGAGGTGGCATGCACAATGAAGAGTGCAGTTCTGCAATAACCTCTTGTATATTTGAAGCGAATAGCGCAACGGGATGGGGTGGTGGAGTATGTAACCGCGAAAATAGCAGTCCGACGCTATTCGATTGCACGATGAAGTATAACGAAGCTGATGAAAGTGGCGGGGGAATATTCAATGAAAACCAGAGCAATTCAAAACTCTTGAATTGCCGGATTATAAATAACACGGTGGTATATGATTGGTATGGTCTTGGCGGCGGCGGCATGTGTAATGTTGAGAGTGCGCCGGTTATGACGAATACCGTTTTTAGTAATAACTACGCACATTCCAGGGGTGGAGGTATTTGTAACCAGTATAGCGATCCGGTTTTATACAACTGTACTCTCGCAAACAACGAAGCGTTTCAAGGCGGCGGAGGGATATACACCGAAAGCGGTAACCCGGCAATTACCAGTTCTGTTTTGTGGGGTAACATTGCAGGTGCGGATTCTGTTGAATTTGAACAGGCAGAGGGCGGCAATAACACTTTGAGCTACTGTTGTGTTCAAGGGCTGGATGTCTATAGTGGAAACGGCAATATTGGCGATGATCCGCTGTTTGTGGATACAAACGGCCTGGATGGTATTCCGGGGACAGAAGATGATGATCTTCGCCTGCGGGCCGGTTCGCCTTGTATAAATGCTGGTGATAACAGTTTGGTTCCGGTTAGTGTTTCTGCCGATCTTGACGGTTTGCCTCGCGTTCATGCCTGTATTGTGGATATGGGGGCCTACGAATATCAGGGAAACCATTATTTCGGCGATGCGGATGAGAATTGCGTCGTCGACCTGGCCGACTATCTCGATTTCAGCTTCTGTCTGGATCGGTTCGGGTATGAGCGTAACCCGATTCTGGATGCCTGCATCGAGGTGTTTGACGCAGACGGTGATAAGGATGTGGACCTGGCCGATTTCGCTGAGTTTCAGCGGGTGTTTGCCGGTGGTTGATTGAAAATAGCGAGCAGAAATCAGGAAGTTGCCAAGTGATGAGGTGAGTGCGTTTGCAGGCGTATGGTTGACGAATTAATGAGGCGTGGTTTCGATACGAAGGAGCGTGTGATGTTCAGGGATATATCGGGAAAGTTGGTAATTGTGGTGTTTACGCTGGTTGCAGTTATGGTTTCCGCAACTAATGCGCAGACGGTGTGGTATGTTGATGACAGCAGCACCAGCGGCTTGAACGATGGCTCTGATTGGGCGAACGCGTTTGTTGAGTTGCAGGCTGCCCTGGCGGTGGCGACGGCGGGGGACGAGATACGAGTTGGCCAGGGTGTTTATACTCCTGACTTTGATGTTAATTCCAACGGGCATAGCGGCGATCGAGAGGCTTCGTTTCAACTGATCAGTGGTGTTAAGCTTTGTGGCGGTTATGCCGGTTTCGGGACAAGTGATCCTGATTTACACAATGTGGACGAATTCAGGACCATTCTATCCGGCGATTTAACCGG
Organism: Phycisphaerae bacterium; assembly: GCA_963667855.2. GTDB lineage: Bacteria > Planctomycetota > Phycisphaerae > UBA1845 > UBA1845. The sequence continues at coordinate 10,253 of CAXXKI010000033.1, forward strand.
AGACGATGAGCCTGGTTTTGCTAACCGTGAGGATAACAGCCGTTATGTGGTTGTGGCCAATTCTGTAAACTCCAACGGCCTGCTTGATGGTTTCACCATAACCGGAGGAGGCGAAAGATGGAGGTGCGGCGGTGGAATGTACAACATCAACAGCAGCATGCGAGTAAGTAACTGCACGTTTATTGACAACATCGCCTGTGACGGCGGAGGTATGTTAAATGATAATAGCAGCCCCACACTTCATAACTGCAGCTTCGTTCGCAATGAGGCTTATATGGAAGGTGAGGGGGGCGGTGGTATGTGTAGCCGGAATGGTAGCAGTCCAACGCTATATGCTTGCCGGTTTATTGAGAATTATTCGAGCAGTTATGGCGGTGCAATAGGTATTAGTGACGGAAACCTCGTTCTTGTTAGTTGCGGTTTCGATAGAAATTTCGCCGAAAGTGGAGGAGGCGCTATTTATTGCCCGAGGACCAACGTGGTAATTACTAATTGTGGGTTCGCAAAAAATGTCGGACGCTATTTGGGGGGCGGGTTATACGCTCACAATTCTTCAAACGTATACCAAATCGATCTGAGCAATTGTACTTTTTACGATAACTCGACGGTGGGTTTCGGAGGCGGTCTTTATACCTACACGACAACCCTGGCCGTAAACAACTGCGTTTTCTGGGATAATTCAGATGAAGATGGTAGCGGTGAGTCATCCCAGATATCCGCTGTGGTTTCGCCGATATCGGTGAATCACAGTTGTGTTAAAGGTTTGGATATTCACGTCGGCAATCACAACATCGGTGATAATCCGTTGCTATCTGGAGATGGTATGCATTTGCGGAGTGGTTCGCCGTGTATCAACCAGGGGAATCCCGTTGGCGATTATACGGGACAATCCGATATTGATGGCGAGCTGCGAGTCATTAGCGGACGAATCGATATGGGAGCCGACGAGCATCTTGATTCGGATGGTGATGGTTTACCTGATTGGTGGGAAGAAAAGTTTTTTGGTTCTCCAGCAGGAGCCATACCTGATGCGAATCCCGATTTTGATGATAAGGACAATCTCGGCGAATATATTGCTGGTACCAATCCGATCGTTGCTCCTGCCGTCTATTACGTATCAACAACTGGTGATGATTCCTGGGATGGTTTAGCCCAGGCATGGGACGGTACTCACGGGCCTAAAGCAACCATACAGGCCGGTATTGACATGTGCGATCGACGTGAAGGAGATACTGTTATTGTTTTACCGGGTATACATACCGGCGATGGTAATAGAGATGTGGATTATAACGGAAAAGCAATAACCGTGCAGAGTTCCGATCCGGAGAATCCGGGTGTTGTTGCGCAAACGGTGATTGACTGCGAAGGTAGTGAAAGCAATCAGTGTCGTGGTTTTTATTTTCAGAATGACGAAGGTCCGGAATCGGTTCTAAGTGGTGTAACTATCCGTAACGCGTGTGCGCGTGACGGGGGAGGGATACGTTGCGAGGGAAGCAGCCCGACGGTTTCCCATTGTGTAATTCGTGATAGTAAGGCTGAGTATTATACACCGTTCGCGGGAGTCCGGTTATCTGACGGAGGGGGATTGTATGTTATAAACGGCAATCCCGTCCTGCAAAGTTGCACGTTTATTGGTAACCATGCAGCTGATGGTGGTGGTATGTATAACTGGCGCAGTTCCCCGGAACTGACAGATTGTGTTTTTACGGGAAACACCGCAGAGTCCGGCGGCGGTATTTACAATGTTGAAGGGAATCCGAGATTAATCAACTGTACGGTTAGAGGTAACCTGTCGAGTAATGATGGCGGGGGAATGTATTCCGGGTGGAGTGAACCAAGTCTGTTCAATTGTACATTTAGCGGGAACAGGGCAAGTGGTTGTGGTGGTGGTATATACGTAGATACTTGTTATTCGACTATGGTTAACTGCATATTCTGGGGGAATATTGATTGTAATGGGTTTATTCAACCTTCGCAGATCAGTATTAACTGCGGGTTGCATGGTTCGTCAATAGCATATTGCTGTATTCAAGGCTTGAATACGCTTAGCGGGAACGGCAACATCGGCGAAAATCCGCTGTTCGTGGACTCGAACGGTTTGGACGGTATTCCGGGGACAGAAGATGACGATCTTCGCCTGTGGGTCGGGTCACCTTGCATAAACGGTGGGGATAACAGTGCGGTTCCGGTTGGTGTTTCTACCGATCTTGACGGTTTGCCTCGCGTTCATGCCTGTATCGTGGATATGGGGGCCTACGAATGTCAGGAAAACCGCTATTATGGCGATGCTGATGAGAATTGCGTCGTCGACCTGGCCGACTATCTCGATTTCAGCTTCTGCCTGGACCGGTTTGGGGTTGAGCGCAATCCGATTCTGGACGCCTGCATCGAGGTGTTCGACGCTGACGGGGATAAGGATGTGGACCTAGCCGATTTCGCTGAGTTTCAGCGGGTGTTTGCCGGTGGTTGATTGAAAATAGCGAGCAGAAATCAGGAAGTTGCCAAGTGATGAGGTGAGTGCGTTTGCAGGCGTATGGTTGACGAATCAATGAGGCGTGGTTTCGATACGAAGGAGCGTGTGATGTTCAGGGATATATCGGGAAAGTTGGTAATTGTGGTGTTTACGCTGGTTGCAGTTATGGTTTCCGCAACTAATGCGCAGACGGTGTGGTATGTTGATGACAGCAGCACCAGCGGCTTGAACGATGGCTCTGATTGGGCGAACGCGTTTGTTGAGTTGCAGGCTGCCCTGGCGGTGGCGACGACGGGGGACGAGATACGAGTTGGCCAGGGTGTTTATACTCCTGACTTTGATGTTAATTCCAACGGGCATAGCGGCGATCGAGAGGCTTCGTTTCAACTGATCAGTGGTGTTAAGCTTTGTGGCGGATACGCAGGAGTTACTGAAGTTGATCCCGATGTGCGAAATGTCGCGCTATATGAAACCGTTTTATCCGGAGATTTGGCCGGTAACGATGAGCCGGATTTTGTTAACCGCGAGGATAACAGTTGTTGCATGGTTGTTGCTGATTTTGTCGACTCAAATGCAAGACTAGACGGGTTTTCGATCCAAGGTGTTCAATGTGATTCCTCATGTCATCGCTGCGGTGGGATTATCCTTAATTCCAGCGATCCTTATATCGTTAGCTGTTCGTTTATAAAAAGCGGAATTACTCTCTCCTCTAGCGATTCTCATATCGTTGGCTGTTCGTTTATAGGGTCTGGTTTACGGAACGATAATTCTTCGCCGGTTATTAGTAGTTGCAGGTTTATTCGAAATAGCTGGAAATGTGTTGAAAATAAAGAAAACAGCAATCCTCTGATTCTGAATTGTACGTTCGTCGGAAATCATATAGAAGCAGGAGGCCCTTTTGCATACGTGGGGGTCGGAGTGTCTAGCGGCGATGATTGTAATCCCGTAATTTCAAATTGTATTTTCTGGGGAAACAGTTCTGGTAACAATTTTGGTGAAAAGTTTCAGATTTTCAGCCGATCCGGCAGCAATCCTCTGATTACCAACTGTTGTATAGAAGGACTTGACACGTACAGTGGCAATGGGAATTTCTGTATAGATCCGTTGGTGACGCGGAACGGACACTTACGGAAAGGTTCTCCATGTATTGATCGCGGCAATCTGGGGCGAGATTATACAAGCCTTATCGACGTTGACGGCGAAGCTCGAATTAGCGGGGCCGGGATTGATATTGGGGCCGATGAATTTATCGACAGTGACAATGACGAGATACCCGACTGGTGGGAAAATAAGTATTTTGGATCGATATTAGCTGCGGAGAATCATGCGGATGTTGATGAAGATGGGCGAGTCAACGTCGTCGAATATCGAGATAGTACAGATCCGGTGGTTGTTCCGGTCTACTGTTTTGTATCCACGGCAGGAAACGACGCGTGGGATGGATTGGCGGCTGATTGGGATGGTGTGCACGGGCCTAAAGCAACTATCAAGGCTGCGATCGAGGTGGCCGATCCCGATGTGGAGGGGCAGCCGAATATGGTTATTATTCAGCCGGGAGTGTATTTCCTAGAGGAATCCTTGGGGTTTAGCGGAAAGGCCGTAGTCGTCCGCAGTTCCGCGCCGGAAGATCCGCTCGTCGTGGAAAACACTGTTATTGAGTCGATTTCAGGCTGGGGTGTCACGTTCCATGAAAAAGAGCAGCCTGATTCGGTGCTGTATGGGTTTAACGTTCGTGGTGGGGGTATTGAAGTCCGTTCTTTCAGCAGCCCGACGATATTGAACTGCGTGTTTACTGGCAGCAGCTCGTTTGGAGCGGTTTACTTGTATTACAGCGACGCTGTTTTGTCGAATTGTGTTTTTGAGAATAACGCAACAGGAGTTTATCTCTCGGGTGGCGCGCCGCTATTAACAGATTGTGTTTTTAGGGAAAACACCAGGGCTATATACAATAGTTGCGGTAGCCCTAAGGTTTTCAACGGTACGTTTGTAGGGAATTCGGCTCAAGAAGGAGCAGCTGTGTTTAATGATTATTTTTGCCATCATGGGAGGAAAAATCCAGTGTTTACCGCGTGTACTTTTTCAAATAACACTGCCGTGCAAAGAGGCGGTGGGCTGATGAATAGCGGAAATATGGTGACGGAAATAAACCAATGTGTTTTCAGGCATAATGATGCTGGTGAAGGTGGCGCTATATACAATAGCTATGGCAAAAACACCAAGCTTGTTAACTGTACTCTAAGTGAAAATACCGGTGATAGCCTTGGTGGTGGGATATATTTTCGGAATGGCCATTTGGAATTAGTTAATTGCATTCTGTGGGGAAATGCCGACAGTAACGGCCTGGGCGAGTCCGGGCAGATTGCTTACGATACCTTGATGCCGGTCGTCACTTCCAGTTGTATTCAAGGTTTGGATATGCTTAGCGGGAACGGCAACATCGGCGAAAATCCGCTGTTCGTGGACTCGAACGGCCTGGATGGTATTCCGGGGACAGAAGATGACGATCTTCGCCTGCGGGCTGGGTCGCCTTGCATAAACGGTGGGGATAACAGTGCGGTTCCGGTTGGTGTTTCTACCGATCTTGACGGTTTGCCTCGCGTTCATGCCTGTATCGTGGATATGGGGGCCTACGAATATCAGGAAAACCGCTATTATGGCGATGCTGATGAGAATTGCGTCGTCGATCTGGCCGACTATCTCGATTTCAGCTTTTGCCTGGACCGGTTTGGGGTTGAGCGTAACCCGATTCTGGACGTCTGCATCGAGGTGTTCGACGCTGACGGGGATAAGGATGTGGACCTGGCCGACTTTGCTGAGTTTCAGCGGGTTTTTACCGAGGAAGGATAGGGGTGGGTTATGAGGAGCAGAGGGAAAAACGGGATTTTCTGAAAAAATACTTGACTTGTGGATGGGGATGGGTAATAGTCAATTAACGCTGTGTAGTCCGTTCGTCTGGGCGGGCGTGGCACGGTATGTGTCCATGTCAATTGTACCTTCATTCATAATTCGCGGTTCCGTTTCGCCGGGCTATCAGTCTGTTCAGGCATGAAGCGGTGATTACTAATATTGCGTTGTGGCCTCTCCATATTCGAGGAGTGTTCTATGTATAAAACCAAACCTTTGAATGTAGCTCTCTCTGTTATTGTTTTTGTTACTCTCGGTTTGTCGTCCGCCGGCGCACAGACGGAGTGGTACGTTGACGACAGCAGTACCAGCGGCTTGAATAGCGGCTCCGATTGGGCAAACGCCTTTACCGAGTTGCAGTCTGCCCTGGCCGTGGCGGTTGATGGCGATGAGATCAGGGTGGGCCAGGGAACGTATACGCCCGATTACGATACTCATTCCAACGGTCACACCGGCGATCGCGAGGCTTCGTTTCAACTGATCAGTGGCGTGAAGCTGTATGGCGGTTACGCTGGTTTCGGGGCGGTTAACCCTGGCGTTCGGGACGCTGCCCAGTTCGTAACTTATCTTGGCGGAGATCTGTTCGGCGACGATGGTTCTGAATTTGCCAATAACGCGGATAACAGCTATCACGTGGTGGTGGCCGACGGCGTGGATATAAACACGATTCTGGATGGTTTTACGGTCATCGGTGGAAACGGTTCAGGGGCCGGATTCCCCAATAACGCCGGTGGGGGGATGTTTATCACTCAAGGATCATGTCAGGTAGCCAATTGTGTATTTGAAGGGAATAACGCTAGCTACGGTGGAGGGGTATGTAACTTTGGTAACGGTAATCCGGCATTTACCGGTTGCGTTTTCAAAGCGAATACGGCAGATAACGGTGGCGGGTTGGTTAACAGTTCTTCTGATGCCACTATTGCCAATTGCGAGTTTCTGAAAAACTCCACCAGCACGGTTAACGGGATCGGCGGAGGAATGTTGAACGCCGATAGCGCGGCGGCGGTCAGTAACTGTGTGTTTGAAGGGAACAAAGCTTCGTTCGGCGGTGGTATTTATAACCATGACGATGGTGCTCCGGTCGTGACTGACAGTGTATTTCTGAGAAACCGGGCAACAAGAGGTGGCGGTGCCGTATATAACGCGATGGGCAGTGCCCCGACGCTGGTCAATTGCACGATAACCGGCAATGTCGTTCATGGGAACACCTTCGAGGACAGCAGCGGAGGAATCCAGAGCGATCCTAATAGCGCATTGGTATTAAACAATAGTATTCTCTGGAGTAATTATCGAACTTATGACGACGACGAATCGGCTCAGATATCGGGTCCGGTAGCGTCCGTCAACTATTGCTGTATTCAGAATTGTGAGAATTGTGTTAATCCTGGTGGGTCAAACGACAACTTCGGCGTTGGCAATTTCAGTGATGATCCGCTGTTGATCCAGGACGGGCGCTATTTGCGGAGTGGCTCTCCGTGTATCGACGGAGGCGACCCCGGTCTGGATTACACTGGCCGGTTAGATATCAACGGCGAACCTCGCGTGGTTGGTGGTGGTGTGGATATTGGGGCGGACGAGTTAATCGACTTAGATAGTGATGGTTTACCCGATTGGTGGGAAAGTTATCACTTCGGATTTGCTACGGCCGCTTCACCGGAAGCTGACCATGATAATGACCAGCGGGATAACATTGATGAGTATGCCAGTAGCACTAATCCGCTCGTACGACCGCGAACGTATTACGTTTCCGAAAGCGGAAACGACGAATGGAGTGGGTTACAAAGCTATTCGTATAATGGCGATGGTCCCAAGGCCACTATCCAGGCTGCTATTGACGCTGCACATCCCTATGAAGGTGACGAGGTTCTTATACTTATGGGGACATATAGCGGTCCGGGAAACCGTGATCTTAACTTCAATGGTAAGAGGATAACTGTAACGGGGGACATAAATTGTTATCCGTATTACGCCGAATTGACTGTTATCGATTGCGGGGGCAGTGAGCAGGAGCACCATAGAGGTTTTGTGTTTAACTCCATGGAAGATTCGAAATCGGTTCTCCGTGGTCTGACTATCCGTGGCGGATACGCCAATGAAGGTGGAGCGATCTACTGTGATCTTGGCAGCCCTGCGTTGGAGAAATGCGTAATTACCGGGAATATTGCTGATGATCGCGGCGGGGGAATCTATTTCGCGTTCGGGCGGTCGACTATCGATCAGTGCACATTTACCGGCAACCGGGCTTTTAGTTACGGCGAAGATTGTGGTGGAGGTGCAATCTATTGCGATGGTAGCAAGTTAATACTGAATAACTGTGTTTTTGAGCAAAACAAAGCTGATATATATGGCGGTGCCGTTTTTAATAATGAAGGCGACATCCTATTGGAGGCGTCTTCATTAAGAAGAAACATTAGTAATGTGGACGGTGGTGGTATATACAATTTTCATGCATCTGCAACGCTACGAAACTGCGACTTTATAGAGAATGATGCATTTGACATGGGCGGGGGGATGCTTAATCGCGATAGCTATGTGGAAATGTCCAACTGTAACTATATTGGCAACGACGCCGGAAAGGGCGGAGGGTTGTATAATGAGAGAAGCGATTTAAGAATTTCTATATGTATATTTTCATTCAATTCGGCACTTTCCTGGTACAGTGGGCCAGGAGGCCCTGGATGCGGTTGTACATCCGGTTCAGGTGGCGGAATCTACAACAATAGCAGTAATCCGGCTGTAGAGCATTGTAGTTTCTCTAATAATACAGCCGGCGGTAGTGGGGGAGGGATGTTAAATTTAAATAGTAATCCTACGTTAACGAACTGCACGTTTACCAGTAATTCGGTAGAGGAGGAGTTGGAATACAGTTGGTCTACCGTTATGTGTCCCGGGCACGGAGGTGGGATTACCAATTCCCATAGTAATCCGCTTATTATAGATAACCAGTTTATTTCCAACATCAGTATGCACGGCGGTGCTGTGTATAACACGAATTCCGATCCTGTGTTTGTCCGTTGCCAGTTCAAAGCAAACGAGGCATATGGTAGTGGTGTCTTGAACTGTGATCCTGGTTGGGGTGGTGGTTGCTCTGCGTATCCAGGTGCCGGTGCCGGAATCTATAACAACAGCAGTAGCCCGACATTGGAGAAGTGTGAGTTTATCGAGAATATTGCCGACGGTCTTACTGAAGCTTACGGCGGTGGCTTGTACAACGAGGAGAGTAACCCCACGCTTAATGGTTGCATGTTTACCGGAAACCGGGCGAAGATTTCCGGTGGGGCGGTTTACAACGATACGAGCAGCCCGGTATCAGGAAATACTTTGATAAGTGGCAATAGTTCAATATACGGTGCCGGGGTTTACAGTAAGTCCAGCAGTCCGAGCTACACGAATTGCGTTTTCCGTAGCAATCTCGCTCACGGTGCGGTCGATTGGTGCGGGACGTTCGGTCACGGTGGGGGAATGTACAACGACGACAGCGATTCAGAGCTGGTTAACTGCGTGTTCAACGGGAATGCGGCCACCGGCTCGAATACCGGTACAGGTGGGGGAATATTCAATAATGCCAGCAGCCCTCGTCTGATCAACTGCACTTTCAGTGGTAACTCGGCTGTTGAGATGTTCGGTGGAAAAGGGCCGGATAAGGATTGTTCTGATATGGGTTCTGGCTGGGTTGGCGGGGGAATGTACAACACCAACGGCAGCGGTGCGGAAATTGCCAATTGTATTTTCTGGGATAACGTTGACCGGACCGGTTCGGTCGAACAGGCCCAGATTGCGGATGAATTCTCGACGACGGCCGTTACATTCAGTTGCGTTCAGGGTGTGGTTGGGGATGTTGGTAATAACAACATAGGTCTGGATCCGCTTTTTGTTGACGCTGACGGGCCGGATGATGTTCCCGGTACCGAAGATGATAACCTGCGGCTGCAGGTGAAATCGCCGTGCATTAACAGTGGTGATAGTGGATCGGTCGCCGTCGGTGTCGATACCGATATCGATAATACGCCTCGGGTTCACGGTTGTGTTGTCGATATGGGGGCGTACGAGAACCAGCAGGCCGGCTACTTTGGGGATTCCAATGAGGACTGCAGTATTGGGATAACCGATTATACCGATTTCTACATGTGCCTGGAACGGTTTGGGTTGGAGCAGAAGTCAATGCTGGAGTGGTGCGTGTCGGTGTACGATGCGGACAAGGATGACGACGTCGACCTGGCCGACTTCGCCGTGTTCCAGCGGGTTTTTGCCGGTCAATAATCGGGCGTTTCCGAGTGGTTATTGGAAAAATCGAGTGATGGGCGGCATAGTTACGCAAGTGTGGACGAGTGGCATGGTTCACGCTTGCGTGGCCATGCATAAGGGCAATGGCTAACATTGTCGCTTGTGTGCCGCTGGCGGTTTTAGCTCGACCGTACTCGGCCGGAAGTGAAGATCTGGCGGAGCGGGTTTTGTTTTTGATTTCAAGTGATGATTTATTTGCCAGTTAAACCTTGTACTGTCAGGATCCATTGGGAAGAGTCAATCCGAAATAGTATTTCTCCAATCGTCCAGTTCTTCGTAAAGCCAGTTTGTAATGCGTTGTCCCTTTCGTAGCTTCTCGCGAATTTCCTCTAATAAGTTCGGTCGGGTTTTCAGGAAGGCAGGGAAATCAGGCTGGTCGGCTGTATCCAGATTGTACGCTGGGCTGGAACGATTAAGGAAATACGGCAAGCGTTTCGCCGCGTGATATCCCATACTTTCAAAATGCCGCCATTTGTGTTTACAAGTACCCTTGGGGTCGAGATAAGGTGTAAGTGGATTGGCCCGATGCAAAGCGGTTGCGTTTCCTATGGGCCAGGAGATTAAATCGATGCCCCAGGGGTAAATCCCTCGGCGAATACGAAGCTCACTTTCTCCGCATTCGGTACATACATATCCGTCCACTTGCTCGTGGTATCCAAACAATACCAGGAGGATTAAAAGCATGCCAAGGTAAGGTGGGAGGACACGTTGCCAACGAACTGATTTCAGCCGCTGGCCGAGTGTGGTGTGTGCGTTTTCCACTGTTAATGTAATCGTTCCGCATTCGGGGCAATCGCCACTTGTGTTTCCGGTAAGGTTATAGCCACAATGGTAGCAGAAGCCTTCTTTCAGCGTTTTCAAAAACACGTGTAACTCTGCGGCTATTAATGGCCCGGTTATGGCCATCAGTGGAAGTAGAATAATACAGGCGAATCCCAGATCGGGGAGGCAGGTAAGGAATGCAAGCAGCATAAAACCAACCATCAGAGTGTAAATGGTGTAAAAACGGGCACGCTCCTTGGGTAATTGCAATTTGTTTTTATTTATGCGGAATAAAACGATTCTCGGAGTAAGCCCCATAGCCGCTGCAAGAAAGGCGAAAGCTACAATATTGGGAGGTAGAGATCCGCCGCTTGCCAGTATTGTGTGAAACATGAACTTGATTTCCAGGGATAGTTTTTCTTGTAATCGTGACCGTAAGTTGTGTCGCGGGCGATCCTTAAAGGTTTCTTAACTTAGCGATCTTTCCAGGTATTATACTCTTCGGTTAACCATTTTTCTATACGGTTTCCCGCCTTAAGATCAAGGCGAATTATATCGAGGGTTTCGGGATTTTCCTTCAGGAATAACGGGAAGTCCGGTTCGGTTGCCACGTGGTTGAATGCGGGGTTTTGGCGAAAAAAAAGCCTCGGGCGTTTAATGCTGTGCGTCGCGCATTCTTCGTATTTAAGCCAATCGTGCGTGCAGTTTCCTTGAGGATCGAGGAATGGAGTAAGCCCGAAAGAGCGTTGCCAGCTTGGTGCGTCTTTGCCGGCGAACGAAAACAGCTCGAATCCGGTGTAGGGAATAAAAACGCAATGTTGAAACTGGCATTTATTTTCGGCGCAATTGGTGCAAACGAATCCCCAGACACGCGTTCTATAGCCCAGCAACACGAAAAGAAGCATGATGGTGGCGAAATACCTTAACAGGTGAGTCCGCCAGGGGATCATGCCCAGACGCTGAGCAAGCGGTGGCGAGTATGCGGTATCTCTGCTTATGGTTAGTCCACATTCCGAACACCTGCCGCTGGTGTTACCGGTCAGGTTATAGCCGCAGTGATGGCAGTTTTTTGTGCTCCTGGTTCTGGTAAAGGCGGATAACTCCATTGCCACAAGCGGACCGGCCAAGGACCAGATGTGGAATAGGACTACGATTGCGACACCGATCGGAACACTATTCGCCATGCAGGCGAAGATAATCCCGGCAATAAACAATAGGGGAGTTAGAAGAAAGTGGGTTGTAAAGCTGTTCCGGTTACTGGGAATTTCAACCTGCAGCTTTTTCGCTCGGCGCAATACAAAGATAGGAGTGAAACCCATTATCAATGAGAGGACAAAACCCAGGACGTATGCGTAGTTAATCATGGTGTTAAAGTATATAGGGTTGACTGGAAAATGTATAGTTATAGAGTGCTGTTTTATGCGTACTGGAGCGGCAGAGGCGGAATAAACTCTTTGGCCCGGGGTGACCTGGCCCACGCTTGCGTGGCCATGGGGAATGGCAATGGCTTTTATTACCTGCTTGTGCGTCAGTGCTGTTTTGAATTTTGTTTTGACTGATCGGTTTGGTTGGATTCTTCGTATTTCCAAGTCATGTATTCGTCTAGTAGCCAATCCTTAAAGGGGCGTCTATTTGCAAGATCGTTACGTATGCGGTCTATAACATCAGGGTGGGCTTCGACGAACTTATCAAAATCCGGTTCGTCTGCGACCGTATTTGTGGCCGGGTTTAAGCCAGTGAAACGAGCGTTCGGGTGCATGCTGATATATTGCCCCCCATAAACCAGCCAATTGTGCTGACAACTGCCGTCAGGGTCCAGGTATTTGGTTAGAGGGTTTGGCCAGTTTGAATAACCTGGATTGGGAGACGACCAAGTGAACACCTTGATATTGGTTGGGTAGAGATATAGTGAATTGGAAAAGCGATATTCGGCTTTTGCGCATTTAGAGCAGTAATATCCGGTTATAGATCCTTCAAAACCGAACGAAGCGAATATGAAAAATGCGGCTAATACGTAAATAAGCAAGTAACGTTTGTATCCAATTGCGGCTATTCTTTGAGTTAAGGGTAGCGTAGAGGCAAGGTTGGTTTTTATGGGAGTTCCGCATTCCGGGCATATGCCACTTATGTTCCCTGTAAGGTCGTATCCGCATTTATAGCAGTGAGTGAAGCTTGACGTTTTGCAGAATGAATGCAGTTCTATGGCTACAATCGGACCTATAAGAGACACGAACGGGAGAATGATGATAATCAAATCCAACCATTTGTTTGGAATGATCCTACCGAATGCTATTGCTGCCAATATCGTAAAGATGCAAGCAGTGGTGGGCAGGAGATAGGCTAAAAGGGCTATTTTTCTAGCTGGTGAAAAACGGATATGCCGCTTTCTTGCGCGTATTAATAGTAGCGTCAGTAGAAAACTCATTGCGATACACAGCACGAATACGAATATGCCGAGAACTATGAAGAAGGTTTCGTACGAAGATAACATAGCTTGTGTTTACTTTTTGTTTTTCTCCTCGTCGCGGAGTACTCTTTGGATGCAGAAGGTGCAGAGAACGCAGACGAGGCTTACGCTCAAGACCATTATTATTCCGCCGCTGGTGGTCAGTTGGACCTCGTCGTTTGCGGCTTGAGCTATCAGTTGGGTTATTTCTATCATATCATCACCTTGCCTTCCTGCTCCGCCTCGCGGATGGTTTTGCCTATTCTTCCGCGGCAGGCGATATCGGTCAGGGCTACGAGCAGGATGTAGAAAAGGACTATTCCGGCGAAAACAAAGCGGGCTATATTGGCGTCTCTGGCGGCCTCTTCGCCGGCGGCATTTGCTTCGGGGGTTTTTTCCGCCAGCCAGGATGGCAGGCTGGTTGTATTTATCCGCTTTGCTTTTTTGCCCAGTAATTCGGTGGTTTTTGCTTCCAGCGTTTCGGCATCCAGTTGCTTTTCGGCGAAGTGTGCTTTGATTGCCTTTTCGTATACGCTGTATTCGGCGGCTATTCGCTTGGTCACCGGGTTCATGCCTGCCAGGTAGCCGGGTAAGTTAGAGTACGACCAGGCTATGAGGATTACTACCAGGAACGTGGGTGTTATATAGCGAATAACAAAAGGCATGAAGCGGGGGACGTGGAAATCGGCTCCGCGGTTCATCTCTTTTACTCCCCTGGCCGCTCCGAGAACCCAGCCGAAGAAGATGATCTGGCAGGTGGCGGCTATTATCATCATCAGGTTGCACCAGAAGTCGGTGTAATCCAGAGCCAGGGCTCTCTTGGTGAAGTATGCAATTGGGCTTGCCCCAATTAAGGTTACGACGCCGAGAATGGCCACACTCTGGCGACGTTTCAAGCCGAATCCATCTTCCAGAAAGGCGATGGCCGGCTGGAGCATGCTCAGGGAGCTGGTAACCGCGGCGATGAACAGCAGGCCAAACCACATGAATCCAAAGAAACTTCCACCGGGCATGACTCCCATGATGGCCGGAATGGTGATAAAGCCCAGGCTGAAGGTTCCCCCTTTGGCGTTTTCCGCGCCGAGGAAGAGAAACGCGGTGGGGACCACGATCAAGCCTGCGAGAATGACTTCGCAAAATTCGTTAGTGCTGGAAGCGCTCAGCGAGGTTAAGACGATATCATCTTCGCTGCGGACATAGCTTGAATATACCAGGATGAGTCCGAAACCCACGCTGAGACTGAAGAATATCTGGCCCGCTGCCGCCAGCCATACGGCCGGATCTTCCAGCTGTTCCCAATGGGGATTCCACATGAAACCCAGTCCGGAGGTGATATTGGGCAGAGTCAAGACGCGGACGAGGATGATAGCGGCGCAGAGGATCAATGCGGGCATTGCCCATTTACAGAATTTCTCAATGCCGCGGGTGACACCCTGGTAGATGATGACGAAGTTGACCAGGAAGCAACCGAGGACCAGCCAGAGCATGCGACTGCTCTGACTGAATAAACTGCCGTGAGCTTCCAGGCCGCAGTTACTGGCGAAGTGTCCGCCGGTAGCTTTGACGACGGCGGCAACCTCCGCACCGTGGGTAGTGGCTTCTTTTGTTGCATCTGCGAACATATCGGCAAAACCACCAGAGGCGAATTCCAGGCAGTAGTCAAGGCACCAGGCTTCGAGGAGTACGTAGTACATGTATATGACTACGGGGATAAGCAATGCGAGTGCCCCCATTCCCTTGGCCGGCGCCTTTCGCCAGAGTGCGTACATGATTCCGGGGGCGCTGTTCTGGTGGAATCGGCCTCCCATGCGGCCCATGGTCCATTCGCACCAGGCGATAGGGATTCCCAGGATGAGGAAGCTGAGGATGTAGGGGATCATGAAAGCGCCGCCGCCGTTGTTCACGGCAACACCGGGAAAACGGAGGAAGTTGCCCAGTCCGACGGCCGACCCGGCCACCGCCAGGATCACGCCCATTTTTGAACCCCAGTTTTCTTTCCTGGATGCCAGGTCCGGATCAGTGTTGGTCATTTAGGTAAGCCTCTTCTCGTTGGCTCAATTCGTATCAATTCGTTTTTATTTCCGGTTCATGGATGATTCGTACGCGAACCGTCCCATTTGCCACTGTGGATAGGGTTAGCCTTTATTGGAGGTTATTTCAAGGAAATTCAGGTTGTGCGGGGAATATGGGGTTTTGTTTTTGCTTCCAGGCTTGAATTAGTTGCTGTTTATTGCCGCTATATATGGAGTCTTTAAAGGTACCGGAAAGAGTAAAAACAAGGCGGGCGAGACGCCCGGCGGCTTTGCCGAGAGAGTTGAAAATAGAGAGTAGAGAGTAGAGTTTTGGGTGTCGTATCTGCCTGGTTTTATTGTCGCAGTATATGAAGCGTTTACAGGTGGGCGGAAGAGTAAAAACAAGGCGGGCGAGACGCCAGCCCCCCTGGTCTTGGCATTCGTTGGTTAAAAACTGCTTCCATCGTGGATTCTATTACCTTAGTATTGGCTTAGGTTAGGGGACTCCGGCCTGGGGGACGACTGTGGCTGGGCGGTCTGAGCGTGTAACGACTTTATTTATCATGATTTTTGGAGGATGCGATGGAACAGCTTGAGCAGTTCGCCGCGAATTTTGCTGGTTATATCTGGAGTACGCCACTGTTTCTGCTGTTGCTTGGGTGTGGGATTATTTTTTCCTTAGTTACCAAGTTTATCCAATATCGCGTCATGACCCACGGAATAAACGTGATCCGGGGGCAATACGATAAGCCGGAGGATACCGGGCATATTAATCACTTTCAGGCTCTTTGTGCGGCTCTATCGGCCACCATTGGGTTGGGCAATATAGGCGGTGTGGCCATTGCGGTGCAGATCGGTGGTCCTGGTGCGATCTTCTGGATGTGGGTGGTTGGCCTGTTTGGTATGTCGATCAAGTTCGTTGAGTGCGGATTGGCCACCATGTTCCGTCGGGAGGAGAACGAGCCGCGGCCCGGCAAGCCTGACGGAGAAAAGAGCGAGGTGCAGGGCGGTCCGATGTGGTACATGCAGAAAGGGTTGGCCGAACCTGCCAGGCAGAAGGGGAAGATGGGGAGATATGCGATCTTTAGGTTTATGGCGTTGCTGTTTGCTACCCTTACCTTCGCCTGTTCATTTGGTTCGGGCAACAGCTTTCAGGCTTGGAATGTGGCGGACCTTATGGAGACGCAGTTTCGAGTTCCAGGTCTGGTTACGGGAGTAGTGTTGGCCGGTCTGGTCGGGCTGGTGATCATTGGTGGCATCAAGCGGATTGGAAATGTTGCGGGGAAGTTGGTGCCGTTGATGTGCGCGGCGTACGTGGTTGGTGCTTTTTACATTATTGCGATAAACGCAGGCGAGGTTCCGGCGATGCTGGCTTCTATCGTTAAATGTGCTTTCAATCCGACGTCGGCGGGCGGGGCGTTTCTTGGATCTACGTTTACGGTTGCTTTTACCCAAGGTTTGCGCCGTGCCTTGTTCAGCAATGAGGCCGGTCAAGGTTCGGCGGCGATAGCTCATGCGGCAGCAAAGACAGATGAACCTATCCGCGAGGGATTGGTTGCTGGTATTGGTCCGTTCATCGATACGATAATTATCTGCACGATGACAGCTTTGGTAATAATGGCCGGTGGGGCATACACCAGGCCAGAATTAGGCACAGTTACCGCCGTGGATGAAAGGATCGTTACTGTTGCTATCAACGAAGATGTGCAAGAGAAGCTGCAACGGGTTTACGCTGCGGAGATAGAAAACAGTAAAGTTGTGAATATCTGGCTTGGTGAAAAGGACCAGGCTCAAGGCAGTGAAGCGGAGGTTGTGCAGGCGGACGTGGTTACCAAAAACGGGGCCGCGGATAATTGGATGGGGTCGGCCGAGCTGTTTCTGGATGCAGCGAAAATGGGCGAGGAAAACAGGGCCCAGGTCGCCATAGGATCGCCGGTGCATCTCAATCTAGACGGGGCGAGTATGACCCGTTTTGCGTTCGATACGGGTTTCTTCGGCCTGGGCAAGGTGATGGTCACTCTGGGAGTTATCCTATTCGCCTTTTCCACAATGATAAGCTGGAGCTACTACGGCGAGCGGGGGGCGGAGTTCGTCTTGGGGCCCAAGTTTATTCTTGTTTACAAAGTTTTTTATCTGGTAGTGATCTTTTTAAGCTGCCAGATACCGAAATTCTCAATCGTGTACGATATGAGTGACGCGTTATGCGGAGCGATGGTGCTGGTGAATCTGCCGGCAGCTTTACTTCTTTTCCCCAGGTACTTACGAGCGGCAAAAGATTATATGGGCAGGCTTGATCGAGGGGAGATGCCCAAGGTTAAATAGGGTGGTGGCGAAGCCAGCTCTGCTTTCCGGTTTCTTTCTGAGTTCGACAACAGGGGGTTTTCAGGATTGGGTGTTTCGCTTTTTGAGTAGGGCATATTCGGTACTTGAAAACACCGCGTCGCGTGGATTCGGCGATCACTTAACGTGTGCGGGTTTATATCGGCCACCTGCGGTGGGCTTTTTGCAATCAGCGTTCTTCTGTACCGCCGGTTTCATCCGCCTTCGGCGAATTTCACCAGCGGCTACCTTATGCCAGCCGCTTTCGGCGGACTCTGCTTCTATCCGCTGGTTTGATTTACCCGAATCGGTTACTGGTTACGGGCCCCGGCCAGAGTGGGGATCGGGAGCCTGTTTTCTGGCGGAAGGCGGCTTGTTCGCCTGTCGCAGCTACGATCTTTTTTAATTCGTCCAGATCGGCGAGCGCGTCCTCTTCGAGTTCGGCATTGGCTATGCGGGCGGCGAGTTCTTTGGGGGGAGCTTCATCCGCGGGTAAATTTACGATTTCTTCACCGTTTAATTCCATGCGTTCATCCCACGGCGACTGTTGCTGTTGATAGAGGTAAGTGGTGATGTCGGCAACGTAGGGAATCGGATCAGTCCAGCTGGTAGCGTGAGCGAACAGGATTTGCCCGGGATGGTGTTCGTACAGGCCGCGGGCGTTCTCCTCGTTGAGGTCGGCAAGATCGTAGGCAATAACCAGGCCTTCGCGGATTCCGGATTCCCACGGTGTATACGGTAATTCCAGCAGGTTAGCGGCAGCCATGGCCAAGATATTACTGTTCCGCTCGGGCAGGGCGATGATCCTCTGGGGTTTCAAGCCGGAGGCGGCAATGACTTCCTTGAGTCGGAGCAGCCCTTCCTTGCAGCGTTCGTAAGAATCGCCGGTAAAGGCGTACCGTCCGTTCATCCCTTCGTCGAACCCTAATGGGGAGACATGGGTTAAAGTGCTGCCGGTGACCAGGTAATGCCAGCCGCGAAGATCGTGGGGGCCCAAGTCGCAGGCGGTGCTGATCTCATCACAGCGGGCAAGCATCGCCGAAATCCGATCGGTAAGAAACTGGTGGTCTTCATCGGGCGGATTGGTCAACCTGGAAAAAGCGGTACGCGCGTTTTCCAGGTCGGCGCACATGATGGCGTGGAAAGCCAGAAGGTACTGCATATAGAAACTGTCAGGGAAGCGTTTGACGTCTTCCTTGACGATTTCGTATGCCTCTTCATGCCGCTGGTCTTCCTCCAGCAGGTCGGCAAGCATTGCCGTAACCTCTTCCTCTTCGGGGACAAGCAGCCGTGCACGCATAGCCAGGCAAGCGGCAATATCGAATACGCCTTCCTCGCCGAAAGTGCCGGCCAGGTCGAATATCTCTTGTGGCTCGCTCGGATTGCAGGAACAAGCTCGAACCTGTTCCGCAAATTCATCGCCGGCGATTTCAGCGGCTATGGGGGCAAGGGCGCCGAGCGCGTCAGAGAAATCCTCTGTGCGATTGGACAGATTCAAGTCGTGGAAAACCCAACGCAGGATCTGGAAGGCGCCCTGCGCGTCTCCGGAGTCCAGTTTTTGTTTAGCTTCGTGCAGTCTTTGGTTGAAGTCGGTCATAATGGCTGATACCGATCACGGATCGATATGATCCTTTCTTGAAAAACGAACGATTCCGGTCGACTTAGGAAGAATCCCTGATTGAACGCGAGTGTAACGTGCTTTAAATACAAGCGATACCCGGAAACTTTTTGATTTTATATAACCTGACTGGAGCATCGCCGGTGTAATGCCGCCGTTTCTCCAGCTCTTGAAAGTGATATTTCGGCGGCTGGAAAATGAACTGGGATGTGGTGTGCTTCGGCATCTCGACAACAGTGCCCGGTTTATTCTGGAAATCTTCTGGTTAGCGAGTTTTCCGGGAGATTACGGAAGATTAAAGAACAGCGAGGTTCTTGGGAGGACGATGTCTGCCGGCTGCCGGATTGGCGAATTACCGGGCATTTTCGGGTTTGAAGGGGCCGTTTAGGAGGCGCGAAAGGGTCTTGGACAATTGGATATGGCTTTTCTTGGTACTGCGGCGGGGGCAATATGGTTGACTAGAATAGCCGTGGCTCATATTCTCGCTTACAATATGCTGGGCGTCTTGGTGTTGAGATGTCTGGAATCCGGCTCGTCGGGATTCAACCTTTTGGATTAATATGGGGTTCGGCGGGTTTTTTGGGGTTTGATGGCTGTCTTTTGAGGAGTCAGTTATGCCGTCGCAGCGTATCGCGGTAGTTTTGGTATTGATGGCTGGTGTGGTTCTTGTGGATTTTGGGTGCAGGGATCGGGAGCCGGAGCCGCAGTATAATTACAACCTGGGTACGGATGGCACCAATCTGCTTCCGCCAACCGGGCAAATGCTCGATACGCAGAAGAAAATCGCTTCCGGTAAGGCTGATGTTTACAAGCGAAGTGATATGGAGGTTACAGGAGGAGCTACCTCTGGTAGTGGTTCCGGTTCTGTTTCAAATTCCAACGCTTCCAATGCGACGATTGGCGTGATTGCTGAATCGAATCTGCCGGATGATATCGATGAAGCGGTTCAGCAACTGGTCGATAAGTACAACCAGGCGCTCGTGAGCAAAGATTACGATGGACTCGTTTCCTGTATTGCAAGTCGGCAGAGATCCACAGCTCGCGATATGTTTGATTTGAAGGATGAATTGGAAACTAGCCTGGCTTCGGCGCTGGATTCAGTGAATACCTTGATACCCGGTATCAAGGAGATGACGTTACAGCGAGTGTCGATGGCCAAAAAAATTGCTCTTGAGGGAATGTCGGTAACCAGCGATACCGTCGTATCGGGAACTCTGTTAGTGGCCGGTGGTGTTCGCAAGGAGCCGATGACATTGGAACTCGAAGACGGCGAATGGCTACTGGTTCACCCATTGATTCCGGGCGAGGACGCTTGGGGAGATCGGGAAGCGGCTTACGAGGATGCCACCGATGAGTTGGATGATATAGTGAGCTCAATGGCGTCTGGCGGGCAGGTTGATCCGGCCGCGGTGCAGAAAGCGACTGCTAATGCTCTGTTGTTGCTGCTGGATTTGCCGCAACATGGGAAATAATTATCAACAATCGGGTACGATTCTGGAGTGAGCCGTTTTTCGGCTACCGGATTGGGCCGAAATCGAGGGGTGGGGCTCGAATCCCGATGCAGCAGGCAGGAGGCCTATGCTGACTCGACATGTCTCGAAATGTAATTCGTGCTCATAGCGTTGCCGAAGCGTATCTTTATCTGCTGGTCCAATCATGCCCAACATGTAAACACGGGGCTCTTGAGCCGGATCCGCCGGTATTGGCGGAGGACGCGGCTTCTATCAAGATGACCGCCGCATGCCGTAATTGCAGCATGTGCGAAGAATATCATTTTGAGGTAGATGGTCCTGTTTACCCGGTTGATCCGCTTTCAGATACCGGTCCGATCAATAGTACGGGACAGAAATCGCAAATAATCGATGTGGTTCAGTGGATATCCCTGGCTAACCTGCTGGTTGAGACTGGCGAATCCACTCCGGACAAGACAGAGCAGCGATGGCGTAAGTATCGAGCGGCCCAGTGCCTGGACGAGGCGTTGAGGTTTTTTCCGGCGGATAGCGAAGTGCCGGAAGAATCCGCGTTTTTTACTGAGAAGTCCAGGGATACTTTTCGTGATCATCCGCAGAGGTTTACCCGGGAGCGGGTATTGGCATTGCGGGCCAAGCTTCCCGCAGTGGGCGTGGAATCCAGGGTTTCAAAAGGTGAGAGTAAACGCAGATCCTGGTGGAAATTCTGGAATTAACCTGGTTGTTATTTGCCGAAACACGAAGGAACGGGAATCGGACAAATGAAGCTCAATATTGTTTTTAGATGTATGCCCCGGCGTTTCTTGTTACTGCTGTGGGTTTTGGCTGTTGCGGTATTTTCAAGTTGCGGATACGCGAAAGACGCGGAGGAGGGGGTTGATGCCGCGTCGTTCGGTAGACGGCTTGCGGAGTGCAAGACGGTTTTACATCGGATGATTCCCGGCGAAGACCTGGTTGAGGATCTTTACCTGGGATGGATGCTGGAGCCTTATCGGCGGGCAACTCTTGCTGTTTCGGTGAAAACAGTAGCGGTGCTCGAGCGGGAAATGAAACTGCGGGAGCAGGGTCGGGATGCGATAGAGGACCAGCACGTGGAACAGATGTTCTCCTGGCTGGAAAAAGTGTTGCACGGGGATTTCAATCCCCGTCAACCAGGTTTTGCTCCACATGATATCCGTATGGGCAAGGGGGCTCTGGAGCGGATGTTGGTTAAAAGAATGCCAGGGGAAGTCCCTCGTTGCCTGTATGCGTTTGCGGATCGAGCTACCTTTACTCAGGCGAAAAGGTGGTTTGGTGATTTTGACCTTCTGGCGTCGGCCGGTTTTCGGGTTTACCCGGTAGGCAGAAACAGGCGGTTATCCGCTACGGATATCGAGGCGCTGGAGAAACATTCGGAGGCGTTGGGAATAGGTTTGTTGGATGCCCGACTGCCTTTGGCTGCTAAACGTGAACTTCCTTACGATCTGCAGGTGCGGATTCAGGCAATGTCGCTTGGTGAATTGCTGGACGGAAAACTCAGATCAGGAGGCACGGACGATGTGGAATTTGTGCCGGCCATCTTCGATCCCGCTGATGGCGAAACCTGGGCCGGTATGTTGGCCCGTTCCGCTCTGTATCGCGGGGCTACGGGCAACGGGTTCGTGATTCGAATGGGCTGCATTGCGCCTTCCGGTATTGAAAAATCCGCCAATGACAGAGTCAGAGCGGGCATGTGGGTTAACGCTTTGGAAGGTCAGCGGCTGGGGATAGTTGAAGGCTGGCGCGACCTGCGGGATGGTACGCGTACAATGTATCGGTCGGAATTTACCGATCCGGCTAGACTGGAGACGGTTTGTCACACTGCTTTGGATTTGCTGTGTGCGTCCAAAGTATTGGGTTATTTCAATAAGCCCCCGCGGTTGTGTTTATTGGTGGGGGAAAAACAGCTGGCGGCCGGTTTGGATAACGATTGGTCGACCGGCTTGCTTGCTGTTGTTGACGGATTGATTGCCCGGCAGGCTGGTTTTGACCTGGCACCGGATAAAAGTGACATTTCGGCGGTGAAGGACTGCAACGGTAAGCCCTATGATCTTGCCGTCTGCGTTTCCGGTCTTCCGCCCCAACCGGAAGACTCGGTAAGATTCCAGTACTCTTATTCCATTGCCGGGCAATCGACGAAACAGCGAACGAGTGTGACGGGGGGGAATCGTTCGTTGGAAGATTCTGTTGCGGCGGATATCGCGGAGCTGTTGAGGCTTTCTAAATCCGGTTCCTCTTCGTTTAAGGTCACCTCGGCAGGCGGCGAGCTTGAGCCGGGTTTGTATGTACGACCGACCGACGATGGTGAGGGAGTGGCCGTCGTCAATCTGCTGGGTATCAACCGATCTTTGATCGTTGAACGGGCCGGCGATAAAGGCGAACGTATGTTAACGCTTGTTGACTATCTTGGCGGCGAGAAGGTCAAAATCGGCTCGGAAGTGGCTTTGCGCGCCTATCAGGTGCGGATTCTGCTGCCGGAATCGCATTTCGCGAAATAAGGGCGGCTAAGCCCGGTTCGTTGAACAAAACGGCGAATGCGCCTAAGATGCCGCGATTGAACTTGGTGTTTATTTGCGAGGGCAATTGTGGGTCCACTTACAATCTGTGAATTATCGGAACATTTGGCTGCCAAAGGTGTAGCGAACGAGGTCCGCGGTGACGGGAACAGGCTGGTCAGCGGTTGTAATACAATAGACGCGGCCGGTGACGGTGACATAACTTTTTTAGCCAACAGTCGTTATCGCGACAGGGTATCCACGACAAAAGCGTCGGCGATTATCATGAAAGATGATCCTACGCTTGAGCCCACAATACCGCAGATTATTTGCGACGATCCATACTTGGCTTTGACGTTGTCGGTGGTTCGTATCCACGGGCACCGTCAGCATCCGCATTGGGGAGTGCATCCTGCGGCTCACATCGCGGAAACGGCCCGGATCGGCAAGAACGCGAACATAGGACCGGGAGCGATCATCTGTGACGGGGTGGTAATCGGCGACAATGCCAATATTTACCCCTCCGCTTATGTCGGCCCGCACGTTGAACTTGGCGACGACGTGGTTTTATCTCCGAACACTACAATCCATTATGGTTGTAAACTTGGAAGTCGGGTCATTATCCACGCCGGGACGGTAATTGGTGAGGATGGGCTGGGTTACGCACCGGTCGGAGAGAAGTGGCTCAAGATACCGCAGGCCGGCAATGTGGAGATCGGTGACGATGTGGAGATCGGTGCCAACTGCACTATAGACCGGGGAACGCTGGGGACGACGCGGATAGGATCGGGAACGAAGTTTAGTAACCTGATCTGTATCGGTCACGGGTGCGAAATCGGTTCTGACTGCATGTTCGTTGCCCAGGTCGGGTTGGCCGGTAGTGTTACGGTTGGTCGACATGTAACCATTGCCGGGCAGGCGGGTATCGTGGGGCATTTGAGGATTGGCGATAATGCCAAAGTTTATGCCCAGGCGGGCGTGGGCGGTTCGGTTGCCGATGGAGAAGAGGTACTTGGATCGCCGGCGGTGCCGGTGGCCGAGGCGCGGCGGCAGTTTATCGCTGTTAAGAAATTACCTGATATGCGTAATCAGTTGAAGAAGATGGAAAAGCAGTTGGCTGATTTGCGCGAGATCGTTGATAAGAACGGTGCCCGGGAGTGAGTGAACTCAGGCGGGAACACAGGTTGTATCGGGTTCGCGGTTTTGTAGTGTTGGAAGTTTGATGGCTAAGGCACCGGAAGAAGAGAACAATACGCTTGGGCTAATTGCCGGCGGTGGTGCTATGCCCCAGATGGTGATAGAAGGGGCCAAGAGTGCGGGCAAGCGCGTGGTTGTCGTAGGTCTGCGTGGTCTGGCCGACCCCGGCTTGAAGGATATTGCCGACGCTTTCTACTGGAGCGGGGTCAGCAAGCTGGGCAGGTTCATCCGGGTGCTGCGCAAGGAGAAGGCCTTTAGAGCGATAATGGCCGGCTCTGTTAAAAAGAGTGATATGTATTCACGATTTCGGGTAATCAAGTATTTGCCCGATCTGACGACGATAAAATTGTGGTTTTTCCGGGTGCCGGACAGGCGTACGGATTCGATTCTGTGCACTGTGGCCGACATAATGGCCGAACGCGGCATCCACATGGAGCATTGCGTGAAATACTGTATGGACGCCATGGCGCCGGAGGGGGTGTTGACCAGAAACCAGCCATCCGCGGCGCAGATGAAGGATATAGAGTTCGGCTGGACCGTGGCCAAGGAGATGGGGCGGTTGGATATAGGCCAGTCGATTGCGGTTAAAGAGCAGGAAGTGATCGCCGTGGAAGCGATCGAGGGTACGGACAGAATGCTGGTCCGTGCCGGTGAACTGTGCCGTCATGGGGGCTGGGCTTTGATCAAGGTCTCCAAGCCGAACCAGGATATGCGTTTTGATGTTCCCACCGTTGGTCCGGATACGATTGAGAATCTCAAAAAGTACGGGGCGAAGATGTTAGTGATCGAGGCGGATAAAACCTTCGTGGTTAACAAGGAGGAGATGATCGCTCGGGCCGACAGGTATGGGATAACCATAATCGCTCGCAGAGATGAGAAAAACGTGATCTCTGACAAGTAGTAAGTCATTTCCGTAGTTCCGGTAACACTGAAACAGTAACAAATCCCAAGATGGGTGGCATGGTCACGCCCGCGTGTCCATGGGATGGGTAAACTGCCTATCGAAGTTGTACCGCATTTGAATTCAGTGATGCTTCCATTTCTGTTCAAAAACCGGCAAAATAAAACGCCGAGAGTATTCATCCCCTGGCGCTAGAAGGAGTCTAAAATCGGATGTTTTTCGCATCTGATGGTATGACCGGTTGGTGGGTTATAAACGTATGTTGTTACGAATCTTAGTGCTGCTGAAACTCTGAACATATAGTAGGTGTGCAAGAGGTGGCAGGGCGAAGAGTGTTTTTCGCAAGCGTTTATCAGTATTGTGTTTACCGAAAAAAGTCGTGTTGCGTAAGGCGTGAAAAGTGTTCAATGTGTTGCCTTAAGGCGAATCGAGTGACTAAATTTCCAAAAACAGCGGAACATGAGGGCTGCCGAAAGGTGTTTTTCTTTTCCGATCTGGCTAAATCAAGTAGTAAAAACCGTATTTACATGCGATTGGTCAATCCTGGATATTCTCTAACCTCTTGAACTTGAACCCCTTACGCCGGGCCGCGTGGGAATGCCAATTGAAGTAAAAAAACTTTTAGTATTTAACGCTGGAACGGGTAGCGTTTTTAGATTTGATTGCTAGGATACCTGAACAAGTCCGCGGTTGGTCCAGAGCCGAAGACACTGAGGACGTTAAACCATTAGAGATGGAATAACGCGCGAGTAGACGCGCGATAGTAACGCACTTTGGGAAAATGTGTATCCAAAGTTTGTGCTTGAATTGTGCCTGCTTACCGGTTGGTGAGGTGTTGTAGTGGCGGCTCTGCGCCCGGGTTTTATTGTGGAAAGTGTGATGTTTGAGACGTCGGTCATTTGTAAAGTCAAGCGATCTCTGATTGAGGGAATTGTTCTGGGAGTTGATGGCTGCAATTCGGCGGAGAATATCGCCGCATGTTCGCGCGAATTCGTCGAGGTGTTGCTGATGCTGGCCGAGAGAACGTATAGTCCTCATGAGGAGGGGCATTTTGCGATTTCCGTAATCCCTGATTCGGCGACTAACGACGGAATATACCTCTTGCTGGACGACGAAGTTGTGGCGAGGGACATGGACGGTTGTACGAAGTTTTATAACGACCTGCTTTCGTCAGCCATTACGAAGCGGATAAACGATTTTCTTTCGTATGTCGAATACGCCGCTGATGATTCAGGCAATTGCAGTATTCCCCAGCAGATAGACGCGATTAATTTCGCCTTTTCTCTGGTGACACAGGAACTCAGGGATCGCGCGTTTGCCCTGCGCAGTAACTATGCCAATGCTGTGAAAGCCGTAGAGTATTTATGTACTCATGGCAAAACCATATCCAGAGACGATCCCATGTTCAGGGGCAACAGGCTCCAGCCAAGATTGCAGGGGGCTTGATGCTGTAACGGGCCGGGGTGTAGTTTGTTTGTAAGATACTTGTTATTCCCAATCAACCAGCCGCGTCACTGTTTTACATTCGTTTCAGTCGGAATACATCTGCTGAAACGCGGCGAAATCTGCCATGTCTACGTCGCCGTCCTGGTCTGCATCCTGGTTTTGGCATTGAGTGGTGAGGACGTCATCGATGCCCGGTGAAGTCAGGCAATTGGTGAATACTGCGAAATCGTTCAGGTCCACGTCGCCGTCACCGTCATTGTCGAAGGGGAAGATGGGTGAAGCGGACGAATATGCTTCCAGTTCGAATATGGAATAACCCCATTCGGTGGTCCGCTGCAGGCACAGGACCCTGAGGTAGCGGCCTGTTGTGGGTTCAAACTCGTGGGTTATCCAGTGTTCGTTGGAGTAGTTGCCGGTTACATGCACACAGTCGGTCCATGGTCCCGCAGGGGCAGTGGCCAACTGCACCTTGTACTCCCGGGCGGAGGCGTATTGCCAGTAAATTCTGACCTCGTCGATCGGGTACTCGTCCTGCATATCGACTTGAAGCCACTGCGGGTCGCTCCAGGTCGATGCCCAGCGAGAGACCTCAAAGCCGTCTACGGCCTTGTCCGGGCCTAAACCCGAGTTCTCTTTCGACGAAGCCTCTGCGGGTTTATTCAAGGCCAGATTCGTTTCGACAACCGGTTGTTCGGGTGGGGCGTCGTAAACGCGAACGTAGTCGACTTCCCAGGTCGCCAGTGGGCAGCCGCTGTAATGATCGTCCCGGTTGGGCGAGGAGCTCAGGATCATCAGAGCTTCCATCTGGTACCCCTCGATTGGTCCACCCGGTATGTATGACACAAGCCCGTCAACGTAGAAGATTGGTGACTGCGACGCCGACCAGTAAACCCCGTAGGTGTGCCACACGGTTTCATCAACGCCGGTGTTGCTTCCATCGTACGTGTGCCCGCTGCCTACATCCCAATGATATGTTTGGGATGGATTGTTTTCCCACTGGGTGCCGAATTCGCAAATATCAAACTCCGGGGGCCAACGCCAAGTGTCATTCTGCCAGCCTATGGTCCACCAGGTCGCCCAGATTTTAGTATCCGCAGCGGAGTGCCTGATTTTTGCTTCCAGGTATTTGTATTGGGGGTGGTATTTTCCTTCCAGCTTGGCTCCGGTCCAGTTTTTTCCGTTGTAGTATTCTTCGGCGGCGTGCAGCTTTAACGTTCCGTTTGAGACTTCAACATTGTGCGGTGCGTACCAGCAGTCTGACCAGTCTTGCGCATCGATAACGGCCCACTTGTTTGTATCAAGTGAGTCTCCGTCGAATTCATCGGACCAGATCAGTTGAGGATCCCGTGTGCCTGACAGGCAGCTCGCGTTTTCCTTGACGCTTACCGCGACCGAATCTCGAGTAGATTCTGTAAAACCATTAAAATCAGCAAAAGCGCTGACCGTGACACAGGCGGTTAGTATGAGGCTATATGACAGGCGTTTAGTCATTAGGGTTCTCACTGATTATTACATCGGGATATTACAGCCTTCTCTGGCAGTCGGGTTTTTGGTTAATACTGACTACCTTGGAAAAGTTGGATATATCGGACTCATCGTTAATGCTGTGAGAGTTGCATTCCGTTGCAAAGCTCGGCCACTCGCTGGCACAATAATGTCACTTACAAAATAAATATCAAATGGGGGTTTGCATGTCAAACCAAAAGAGACGATGACGCGCAATAAGGTTTGATGTTTCACCTTTAGCGCGGCACAGGCGATGTTTCGTGTGTTTTTTTGACTGCGGATTTGCGCAATCCAGGCAGACGAATGAAACTGTTTCAGTGGCGAATTGTTGTACAAAAAACTCGACGTGATAGAACCGAGTCGTAATGTATAAGCCAATGCCTATAGATGCATCGTTTCGGTGTATAATGGTAAAACGTAATTGTTCCGCATCAATGATTCAGAGGCTGTGCGCTCTGACAACAATCGCAGTTTATCCGCTAAAGCGTACATTGATTCAAAGTCAGCCGTAAATCGGTGACACGAAAAAGGGTATTACGGAATATCGTGTCCGGCCTTTATCGGACAAAGAGGTTAGTTCAAGCGGACTGGGCTATAGGACGAAGTCGATAATGACAGTGTATATAGCACATGCTGGTTAACGCGACTTAATTATAGCGATACGAGGATAATACCATGGCGGAAAAAACCGAACAGTCCATCGAAACGAATGTCCCTATGGTCGCGCATGATGACCTGGTGGATAAACCGCAAATGGAAACGTATGAAGATGTCGTAGGTCGTCCCCATTGGGTTTGGCGATTTGCCGGTATTGGTGGTGCGGTTTCTCTGTT
Source organism: Phycisphaerae bacterium (assembly GCA_963667855.2). Classification (GTDB taxonomy): domain Bacteria; phylum Planctomycetota; class Phycisphaerae; order UBA1845; family UBA1845. Next base: position 38,936 of record CAXXKI010000033.1, read on the forward strand.
GGTATGGGCTATGGTTTATCTGTCTGATTTGTGGGCGTTTATAGATTATCCGTCCATGGCTATCGTTTCAGGTTGTACTTTCGCTCTGTTGTTCGGCGTATTCGGGTGGAAGGGGTTCTTCGGCTCCTTCCATACTTTATTAAACGGCAATTCTTCCCCCGAAAAAAGTGAAGGCGCGATTGCATTTTTCCGCATGGGAGCGGGATTCGCCCTGGCCGGCGGCTTTCTGGGTACCTTGATTGGTTTGATTCATATGCTTGCCAATATGAGTGATCCAAGTCAGATAGGAGCAGGGATAGCCGTAGCAATGCTGACTCAACTCTACGGAGTGTTCCTGGCCGTTCTGGCCTGTACGGCCGCAGGGATTATCGCCAGGCGTGATGTCGCCTGCGGAAAGCTCAAGCAGCTATCGAAAGATGCGGTGGTAGCTGCCGGTGGAATATCCGCGATTGGCACGGTAAGCACGCTTCTGTTATTCGCTATTATCTTGATTTCATTCTCGCAGTATAGCTGACAGGAAAAAAAAGGTTATCTCTGATTAACTTGGCGAATCCCAGGTTTCGTTAATCAGTGATGTCCCTTTTTTGATGTTCTTTCTTCGCCAGCTCTCTTATGTGGACGCATACCGTGGCAAAACCGAATGCGCATGTGCCTACCATCGCCCACAATGCTGTAGAAACTACAACTAGAGTTATTGCCTTTTCGTCGAACCAGAGTATCGCCAGGTTGAGAATGGCTATTATCATGGAGATCCAGGCGATTTTAAAGAGTACGCTAATGCCATAGTTGGATGGCTTGATTGCTTCTTTTTCCCAAGTGTGACTGTCGTTATCATGAGGGGATTTCATACTTACTCTGGTTCCTTTTTACGAGTTTACAGTTTCGCTGTTTGCTGAATTGTGGTGGCTGTATTATGCATTATTGGCATCATTTTAGTTTTGTATTGGTTGGCATCGACTCTTTTGGGCAATATTCTTAAGCTGGCGGGAAAATGCGCCGGTTGGTTATTTCCTGAGCTTCATAGCCAGGAGCATGGGGTGTCCGAGGTACTTCCGGGCCCTGGGGGCCTGGGCCGCCAAGGCTTCATCCGCTTTGCTGTCCTTGATTTCCATTATGTTGAAGCCCGCTGAAATGACAGCGGAGAGGTAGTTGTCATAAGGGTGCTGGAAAGCGGCCACCCTGACCTCTTTGCTGCTGTCAGGATCGGTAAACCTGGCGGTTAAGCCCAACTCGTTCATTGCCGGATGGAGCACGGTGAAGATCACTTTCCCTTTCGGCTTAACCACCCGGTGCAGTTCTTTAAAGGCAGAGGGCAAGTCTTCGATATGGTCGGCCACCAGGGCGAAGATAACCAGGTCGAACGTGTTATCCTTTACGGGCAGAGGGTTGGGAAAAACATGTTGATGGAAAGCGACGTTGGCCGTATCGAGTTTCTCCATGGCTTTGGCCATCATACCCGGGGAGAAGTCGTATGCGTCCACCTGTGCCCCTGATTGAGCGAGATAAGTGGTGTGCCGGCCTGTTCCGCAGCCTACGTCGGCCACGTGTGATCCTGCCAGGTTGGCCGCCCATTGGCGGACAATCGGCTCTTCCAGGGCGATCAAAGGGTTTACCTCTGTATCGTAGATTGCGGACCATCGGTCATAACCGGACTGGGCGTCCATATGAATAGAATCGCTCATGACACACTCCTTGCATACTATGCATGCCTCGCAACAATTCTACGTTAGCGGGTGGCTGGCTTGATATCCAGAAATTAGTTGGTGAGCGTTTTCCGGCTACAAATAAAAAGCCCATTGCAGCCGGAAAGGGCGGCAACGGGCGGAATTTTCATATCAGGCTATTTGAGTTATGCTACCTGGGCGCAAACCTTCTTAGCCGCGTCGGTCAGGTCGTCGGCCGGTACCAGGGCTTCTATATTCGCTTCCTTCAGTAGCTGCCTCGCCCGTTCAACATTGGTTCCTTCCAGGCGTACTACTACCGGTACGTTAAAGCCCACTTCTTCGGCCGCGGCGATCAGGGCTTCGGCTATTGTGTCGCACTTGGCTATTCCACCAAAGATATTGACCAGCACGCCTTTGACCTTGGAGTCGCTGAGGATGATGCGGAACGCTTCTGTCGCTCCCTCTTTGGTGACACTGCCGCCCACGTCGAGGAAGTTGGCCGGCTCGCCGCCGTGGAGCTTGATGATATCCATGGTGGCCATCGCCAAACCTGCGCCGTTTACCAGGCAGCCGATATTTCCATCCAGAGCTATATAGGTGAGGTCGTGTTCTTTCGCACGCAGTTCGTTGGGATTTTCCTCGCTGGGATCGAACATCTCCTTGAGCCGGGGGTGACGGAAGAGGGCACTGTCGTCGAAATTCATTTTCGCGTCTATAGCCAGGACTTTTCCCTGCCGGGTTTTCACCAAGGGGTTGATCTCGGCCAGGCTGCAATCGAAATCCCTGAATACCTTTACCAGGCCGCGAATGACTTTGGCCGCGTCCTTGGCCTGCTCTTTATCGGTAAATCCCAAGGCGGAGACCAGCTTGGCCACTTGATAGTTCTGCAGTCCCAGATGCGGGTGGAGCCACTCTTTGACGATGGCATGGGGATTGCGGGCGGCTACCTCTTCGATCTCCACGCCGCCTTCGGTGGAAACCATTACGACGGGTACTTTCTTGGCCCGGTCGAGAACAACGGCTACGTAGTATTCACTTTCGATTTCCACGACATCGGCTATGAGCAGCTTTTTAACTTCGATACCTTCAGGCCCGGTCTGCTTGGAGACCATGCGATTGGTGAGCATGAACTCCGCAGCCTCTTTTACTTCTTCCGCAGTTTTGCACAGCTTGACAAAGCCGGCTTTTCCACGACCGCCAGCGAAAACCTGCGCCTTAACCACGACGGCGGAATCGAATTCGTCAAACGCTTTAACCGCCTGATCGACAGTTTCGGCTATACAGGCTGGGGGGACGGGTACTCCCGCAGCTTCCAGAAGATCTCTTGCCTGGTATTCGTGGACTTTCATTATGTGCCTCAAAACCAATGACTTAATTAATTCTGCCCTTGGGGATGTTCGCGACATCCGTTTCCAAACCATTATATTATAGACTACTGTTGGTATTGTGCAGGCAAACAGTTGTCAATACAAAGTTGGGGAACTTGAGAAACGATTACGCTAAGCTGGTTATGGTAACCGTATAATTGGCGGTTATTTTCGGCTGGATTCGGAGCCGTCCGGGGGGAATGACAAACCGCTTGCTCGAAGGAATCAACTACCAAATCCATATGGAATTTCCGATTATACTAGGCGGTGAAGCCGTACAAGGCTGTTTGTCAGGGCTGGAATGAGGTGAAAGCAGTTCGTTGTTTTCTTATTAATAAACTGTGAGTAGATGGTTTCTCTGGTAACAAAGTGGTAAGATTGGCCATATGAGCGACAATAAACCCAACCCGGAAGTGCTGTCATTGATTGTTTGCGATCAGATTATTACTGATCGACTCACGAGCAAGCAATCGCTGATAGGCATGTTCAGCGTAATACACGGTATCCGTTTTCCCGTTCAGCATCCGCAACTGTCGGTGTTTGCATCTCTGACCGGGGGGCACGGTACGGCCACCCTGATGATTCGGATAGTGGATGTGAATGAGGAGCGGGCACCATTGGTTCAGGGGCAGGGGCAGGTGCAGTTCAACAGTCCTCTGGCGATAGCCAACCTCGCCCTGCAGTTTCACGGATTACGTTTTCCTGAACCTGGTGACTATCGAGTGCAGTTGCTGAGTAACGGAGTGATGCTGCGCGAGGCTCGATTACGCGTGCTTAGAGCAAAGCCAAGAATGAGTCAGGACCAGCAACCCGGCGCGGAGCCTGCCGGAGAGGGTGAAGAAGACATATCCGATTTCGACGACCTGGGAGACGCTCCTTACGGCGAGACGCCTGAAGACTAACTCGATACGGGCAAACGACTAACAATCGTTTATGGAAAAAACTCACAGGTTACCGGGCTCCTTTTCCTGTCAATCTCACCTATAGGCCAGTGCATTTTTGCTATGAATATACTAGAAAATGCCCCGTCCCCACGTTGACGGCGGGTAGTGGTTGTTGCTATAAGCAATCGGTCGGATTCCTCCAGACCGGGAGGAAATAGCATAAAACCAATCTGCAGGCAAGGAGAATCGCATGGCTGATTCCAATGGTGAATATCCCACCGTACTAGGTCCGGATGCGGTGTTCAAAGGTGAATTGAGATTCGAGAAGGGCGTTCGTTTGCTTGGTACGTTTGACGGTGAGATCGAGACCAAAGGAAACCTCCTGGTTGCCGAAGGGGCCAAGCTCGCCGGGGAGGTGAAGGCCGGTAGCGTCCGGGTTGACGGGGATATGAAAGGGAACCTGTCCGCTTCGGGTAAAGTCCACCTGACCGCATCATCGACCTTAGAAGGGGACGTTAAGACCACCAGGTTGGAAGTGGCCGACGGAGCGACGTTTGTAGGCCATCTGACGGTGGGACCGCAAAACGGTAACGGTAAAGTATCCACACCAGCTCCGACAACGGCGGCAGATAAAGCTGCCGACAGGGGGAAGCCTGCTGCTGCAAGCCCGACGCCAGGTAAGAAATAGAAACTCAACCCGGTCGGATGCGTTTTTTGTATTTCGTACTGGAAGAGCATGTAATCTGAACCAACCTTTCAGGGATAAGAGACCGTGGCGCGGCTAAGGACGGCCAAGACCAGGGACGTTGTTTGCATCTACTGTGGCAATCATAATGAGGTTGCCCAGCGGGCAATGTCTATCTTCTGCGCGCATTGCCACAAAAGGCTCATTCTCGAAGATTACATCATAAAAACTTTTCAGGGGCTAAAGGGATACTCCACCTGCGGAAACGTTACGGTGGAGAAGAAAGGGCAGGTTTCCGCGTTCGTTCAAGCGAAGAATCTGGATGTAAAAGGATCGGTAAAAGGTAATGTGGAGGTTTTGGGGAAAATAGATGTGGCATCTACAGGGGTTCTCGTTGGCGATGTGGCCGCCCCCGCGCTGGAGGTTCACGAAGGGGCTACTTTTAAGGGGTTCTGTCGGATAGGTCCACGGCTTATGGCTGAGGTGGTAAAGGGGCCCGCGGAATCTCGACATGTTCCGAATGCTGAAGCGGATGGGGGTGGAGATAGTAACGCAGAGAGGTGTCGGGGAGTGGCTGCTGCGAATGCTGGATCGTCAGAGGAAAAGAAGGCAGAGAAAACCGGCTCAGTCAAGGCTATTTCAACCAGAAGAAGACGTACTTCGGATTAAGTGGAATCGTCACTACATGAATAGCGTTTAGTGACAAGGAGTGGCATGATATTTCGTTACTCAGGATAAGCGCTGGTATCCAACATTGTTGTTCTGACCGAATCTTTGAACTTATAATCTTAAAATCTTAGATGATCGTCTTTTCACGGTTCAGGCAAGGCGGAGCGTTTTTGCGGTTTATAATCGCATGGACTTCAGCGATTCCTGCGATAAGCCTGCCTGCAGGGTGGTCAAGTACCTATAAATCCATCTATTTATCCAAGATTCGCTTTGCGACGCGAGCCAGTAATAAAGTATACTGAATATACGGGATAACCGGTGGAAAGTCGGTGATTTTGGCGGTCCGTGGTTGGTGAACTGATGACTGCAGATTTCCAATACTTCTCCGGGAATTGAGGTTGCGGTTTGCCCACTATCTAACGAAATGGGGGTGCCGCATGCTATCACTTCACAGGCCTGATCATGTTTTCGTGGGGGCCGCAACCGTTGGCGCGGGCCTGCTTGGTCTCTGGGCTATAGCTGAATATTTACTTACCCAGGATTCCGGGATTCTCGCTATTGGCTTGACCAGTATTCTGATTGGGGGTGGCTTGCTGATGTTCGATCTGTGGGGCGTAACGTCAGTAGACAGATCGTGGAACCAGGTCCGTCGGCGCATGGGCGATTTGATTCACGGGCCGTTTCACCGGCGTTGGTAAGAGGCGAACTATGTGTGCGTTTACTGAAGGAAGCACAGAGGAAGTAAATACCTGGTTGGAGGTGGTGTTGTGAATATCGCATTCTACCAAAAGCATTTTCATACCGATGCCCATCACGCATTCTGGACGTTGGCGGCTACCGTTGTGGCGTTGTTCCTCGGACTGATTCTGCTTAGTATGGCGGGATAGTTCGCAGTTACAATTTGCCTTATGCCGGTGGTAATACTTTGAGCGTGAATGGCTGATATTATTGATATCTTTCCTTCCTTCTATTCTCATCTACAATCGTTTGTGTTCGCCTGGAGAGGTTTTTCTGGGGACGTGGCTTTTTTGACGGATATTGGTTGCGTTACCCTGCTTTTCGTTGTATTGGACCATTAACAAGCAAGTATTGATTAAAGGTAGATGAGTTCAGGGGGTATTCAAGGTGGTGTTGACTGCAAACGGCAAGCTTCCGAGTTTAACGGTGTTTTTCCCATGCTACAACGAAGAAGATAATGTTGAGCGGGTAACGGAAGCGGCGCTGAAAATGTGTCGTCGGGTGGCTGAAGATTTCGAAGTTATCATAGTTAACGACGGCAGCAAGGATCGTACGGAAGAGATTGCAGACGGTATAGCCGAGAAGTATCCGGGGGAAGTACGGGCGGTTCATAATAAACCCAACCGAGGCTACGGCGGGGCGCTTCAGCGGGGTTTTCGCGAAGCGAGCAAGGACCTTATATTTTACACCGATGGTGACGGACAATTCGATTTTGAAGAGATCGATAAGTTGATTCCCCTTTTGGATAATCATGATATTGCCAGCGGATACCGTATGGATCGCAAGGATCCGTTTATGCGTAAACTTAACGCGGCCTGTTGGGGAACATTAGTGAGGTTTTTATTCAAGATGAATATCAGGGATATTGATGGCGCTTTTAAGATCTATCCCAAGGCGTTTATCGATAAGACCGAATTGCTGAGTGAGGGGGCGTTGATAGATACGGAGATGCTCGCCCGGGCAACTCGCGCCGGTTATAAAATCGGGCAGGTGGGAGTGCATCATTATCCGCGGACCGCCGGAGAGCAAACGGGTGCGAATATCCGGGTAATCCTTCGTGCTTTTAAGGAGCTGTTCAAGCTGCGTCGCCAGATTCTGAAATCGGCGAACATTAAAAAGGGAAGCTGATTTATCGGATCTTTAGCAGGAAAAGCGCTGGTACTTATACCAGCATCGATGTCCAATAACATCAGGCCTATTTCGATTATGTCCATAGTCTGTCCAGAGTTACTGTAATAATGGTTTTGAGCGATAGACCATAACCTTACCAACTACTGATTCAATCCGCTCTAACATCCGATGAGACAACGGTATACGCCTTTTTACAGGCGATGAATCTGTACGTGCGTGAGAGCGGTAACCATATGAAGCCCTGTAAGGTACTAATTGCGGACGATGATCGTAACCTGACTTTTATCCTGCGCGCTCATCTGGCGAACGCCGGCTTTGAAGTGGTTATATGTGGTAATGGTCGGGAAGGTTTGGAGAAAGCAAAGCAGGAAAAACCTGACGTAATACTCCTTGATATTCAGATGCCGATTATGGATGGTCTGGAGGTCACTCGAGCTCTTAGAGCGGATGCGGATACAGAGAATATACCGGTTATCCTTTTGACATCGCGAGGCAGTAAGGACGACATTGTTTTGGGGTTGGATGCGGGAGCTCAGGATTATGTTGTCAAACCTTTCGATATTGGAGAGTTAACCGCTAGGGTGAGATCGATGATCAGTCTGGGCAGGGCCCAGCAGGAAATCGATGAGCTTAACCGCAGGTTGAAAGACGAGGTGGAAAGCAAAACCAAGCGGTTGGAATTGCTATATAAGTATGTTCGAGATCTCAACCGTGCGACCAGCGAGCGGGAAATATACGATCTGGTAATTGAAGCGGTGCAAAATGCTACCGGGTGTCGGCGCGTGTCGATTATGACACCCGACATCGAACGGGAAAAACTAATTTGCAAAAAAGCAGTTGGTATATCTCCCAGCGTGGCAGAGAAAGTTTGTATAGAGCGTAATTCTGGAATCGCCGGGCAGGTATTTACAACAGGAAGAACTGTCGTAGCCAAGGCTTTGGACGGCGAAACCGGGTCGGATCGCCATTATGCCACTCACGATTTTCTAAGCACGCCGTTGATATCAACTTTCATGATGAGTGGGGAGGAACGTTTGGGGGTTCTCAATGCCACCGATAAACCGGATGGCAGTCCATTTACTCCTGAAGAGATAGAATGCCTTTGTTCAATTGCCGGTTCAGCGGCAATCGCACTGCACAACGAGGAGCATAGGTCTGGATTGACCAAATCCATCCGGGCGCTTTTGCGAACAGTCGGTCTTTTAAGTGAGTTTCGTGACGAAGAGACCGGACTCCACCTGGAGCGTGTAGCGGAATACTCGAAGATTCTTGGTAAAAGATTAAGCGAGAAACCGGAGTATGCGGCGATCGCCACGCCTGGGTTTGTTGAGGATTTATACCAGGCCGCTCCGCTGCATGATGTGGGCAAGGTGGGTATTTGCGATGATATTCTCAATAAGCCGGGTAAGCTCACGGACGAAGAGTATCAGATCATGAAAACCCACACGACTATCGGTCAGCGCACACTATCGCTGGCGATGGAAGAGACGGGGCCAAACCCGTTGCTTAAAATGTGTGTGGATATTGCACATTGTCATCACGAGCGGTGGGATGGAAACGGATATCCGCGGGGAATAAGTGGAGAAGATATCCCTCTGGCCGCTCGTATCGTTGCCCTGGTTGATGCCTACGATGCGATTACCAGTCAGCGTTGCTATAAGCAGGCATCGTCGCACGAAGAAACGATTGAGATAATCAAGAACGACTCTGGCAAACATTTTGATCCCGGGATTGTTTCCGCGTTCTTGGAGGTGCTTGACCAATTCGATGAGATTCGAAGTCAGAAAGCCGATTCGGCTGCAGAACTGGTGTCGGCCATTTGATCTGAATCCGAAGTCTTCCGGACAGTTTTTCGGGTCATTTCTGCTTTTGGGGTCTTAATCGCCCATTTATTATCAAATCTATATTTGCATCTACACTTTAATTCTCCTCGGTTTTTGATAGCGAAAAGGTGGATTACAGGGCTGTTATGGCTATTTAATGATGTGTTCCCGTTTATCGGTCCTTGGTTTTGCTTGTCTGGGGAGCATCCGCACTATACGCTGAATGTTGGATGGAACGTCGGGGTTCCAGTTTTCAGTACCGTTTTAAGGGCGGGTTTGTTGGAAGCTGTGCTGTTTACGTTCATCGAAAGGAGGTTTGGCTATGCTAGACCCTTCATATCCTAAAGAGGTCACTCTCAAGGATGGGCGTTCAGTTCTTTTGCGGCCTTTAGAGAAAGGCGACTTCAAGCGATTAAACCGATTTTTCCAGGCTCTGAGTGAAGGGGAACGTCTCTTCCTCAGGCATGACGTTGCGGATAAGGAGGTGATTCGCAAATGGGTTGATGATCTCGATTTCGGTCGAGTAATTCCAATTATAGCTCTGGACGGTGATCAAATAGTGGCTGATGGTACGTTGCATCTGAGTAATCATGGCTGGATGCAACACGTAGGGCATGTTCGTCTGGTGTTGGCCAATTCATATCACGATATTGGTTTGGATGCGATCATTGTTCACGAACTGGTTACCCTGGCCGAAGCTCGAGGTTTGGAGAAGCTTCAAGTACATGTGATTGAGGACAATGTGGCTATGGTCCGCATGTTCCAGGAGATTGGTTTTAATAAGGTCGCAGTCTTGAAGGATCTTGTAAAGGATAATGACGGAGTGAATCGTAACCTGGCGATTATGATTAACGACGTATCAGATCTGGAGCGTCTTATGGAGGATTGGATCATGGATTCAATGCTTCCAGCATACCGTGCTCCCGGTGCCAGTTGATTTTTATTCGAACAGTAGTGGATTTTTCCGCGCTGATCGGGGAATATGGTGCACTTAAGTAAAGATTTAGCCCTGGTGGGGTGTAACCAGGGCTATTTTGATTATGGGAATGGGGGTATGTTTAGCCGATAGGCAAAGCATGTTTGTTCCCGCTGGTGTCTCGAGTGGGGCTTGAAGAGTTTTTTTCGCTCGTTTGGCCGATTGGTGTAGGAATTGCCAAAGGGAGTCCCCAGAGTCAATTGATCCAGGGGTATAGGGGCGGAAAATGACTGCCGATTCTGCGAAACCCACCGTAACAGGACCCGAAGCGACTCCCGTTAAGAAAGCTCGCGGCGAGGTTGCTATAGACAAGGAACGATGCAAAGGGTGCGGTTATTGCATTGAGTTTTGTCCGCAGGGTGTCCTGATTTTATCTGGTAAGTTTAATCAAAAGGGGTATCACTATCCCACAGTCGCTCATCCGGAGAAATGTACGGGATGCGATATGTGTGGCATGTATTGCCCCGATTTTGCGATATTTGGTCATCGCGTCAAAACCTAAGGAGTACCTAAGTGTCAGGTGACAACGGCGCAGCCCTGACTGGGGCTCATTACCTGGATGGCGATCACGCTTGTTCTGAAGGGGCGATCGCTGCCGGGTGTAATTTCGTGGCAGGTTATCCCATCACGCCCTCGACTGAGATTGTAGAACGCCTGGCATGGCGTTTTCCCAGTACAGGGGGGACGTTTATTCAAATGGAAGATGAAATAGCCTCTTCCATAGCAATTCAGGGTGCGGTATGGGGCGGCGCGAAAGCGATGACCGTTAGTTCCGGTCCGGGTATTTCCTTGATGCAGGAGCACATTGGTCTGGCGGCTATGGCTGAAGTGCCCTGTGTTTTTGTCAATGTTCAGCGAGGAGGTCCGTCGACTGGATTGCCAACTTTGCCGGGGCAGGCGGATATGATGCAGGCTCGCTGGGGTTCGCATGGCGATTACGAAATTATCGCTTTGTCCCCCAATAGCCCGCAGGAGTGTTTTGACCTGATCATTCACGCGTTTAATCTTTCAGAGATATACCGGGTTCCGGTGATGTTCATGATGGATGAGAGCGTGGGACACATGACCGAGCGTGTGGTTATTCCGCCTCCCGAAGACGTGACTATTGTACCACGGCGAATGACCAAGAAGCCTCCTGGAGAGTATAATCCGTATGAGCCATGCGGTGGCATGGTTCCGGAGATGACCAAGGCGGGCGAGGGGCATCGTATTCACATCAGTGGTTTGACTCATGACGAGCGTGGCTATCCGACAATGACTTCCGAATGTCAGAAGACACTGATCGAGCGGTTGCTGGGTAAGATCAATCGCCATGTTGATGATATAGCCATGTACGACGAGGATGGGATCGAAGGCGCGGATGTTGTTGTGGTAAGCTATGGGATAACCTCGCGAATCAGTATGAGGGCGATTCGTCTGGCACGGGAAAAGGGTGTGAAGGTCGGTCATCTCAGGTTGATAGTTGTTTGGCCGTTCATTGAAAAAATGGTCCGGAGTCTTGCTTCCAAGGTTAAAGCTTTAGTTGTGCCCGAGATAAACATGGGGCAGATGGTACTGGAAGTGGAACGTAGTGCCGCTGGTCAGTGCAAGGTTGTCTCCGTCCCTCATGCCGGCGGAGCGGTACATGATCCTGAGACTATTGCAAACGCGATTATGGAGGCGGCACAATGACCGACACTGCTCAAGCGTGTGAACTCAATAATCCGGTTGAAAAATACTTGCGGATGGACCGCATTCCACATATCTGGTGTCCGGGATGTGGAAATCGGTACTACGGTTAACTGCTTCGTCCGGGCTCTGGAAAAAAGTGATATCGACCTGAATAAGCTCGCCATAGTATCGGGTATTGGATGTTCCGGGCGGGTAGCTGGCTATCTTAATTTCGACTCGTTTCATACGACTCACGGCCGGGCTATTCCATTTGCTACGGGTTTGAAACTGGCTGACCCGGAACTGAAGGTGGTTGTTTACAGCGGAGATGGGGATCTCATCGCTATTGGCGGAAACCACTTTATGCATGCTGCCAGGCGAAATGCCGATTTGACAGTTATTTGCATAAACAACTTTAATTATGCCATGACCGGCGGGCAGGCGTCGGCCACAACTCCCATTAATGCCGTCGGTACTACCGCTCCTTTTGGGGTTTGCGAATCGCCGTTTAATCTGCCATTCCTGGCTGAATCGTGCGGTGCGGTATATGTGGCACGCTGGACTACGTACCACGTAAGGCAGATAACCAAGGCGATGAGCGAGGCCATGCACAAAAAAGGATTCAGCTTTGTGGAGATCATTACTCCCTGTCCAACGCTTTATGAGCGGAGGAACCGGCTGGGGTCGGGGCTGGATCGAATGAAATGGTTCAAGGATAACTCGATTATCGAAAACGGAATCGATTACTCGTGAATGTAGTATAGAGGTCGGTAAACCGATTATATGCGGAAAATTCGTGGACGTAAACAAGCCGTCGCTGCTTGATGTTGTAAAAGCCAAACGTGAGAGTATCAGGGAATCTGAAGGATAGGCGGGGCGATTGGAAAAATCGTCATGAATCTGAAAAAGCCGGGTTATCCGGTTTGGAGGATTGAGGTTAATGGTTACCAAAGAGATTAAAGTCGGCGGTCTTGGCGGGCAGGGAGTTATTCTCGCCGGAATGATCGTCGGCCGCGGCGCTTCCATTTACGATACCAAGCATGCCACGTTGACGCAGGCGTTCGGGCCTGAAGCGCGAGGCAGTGCGTGCAGTGCCCAGGTCATCGTTTCGGACGATCCTGTGGAATACCCTTACGTAATTCATCCTGATATCCTGGTGGTTATGTCGCAGGAAGCGTGCAGCCGGTTTGCCCCGGATATGTCTCCCGATGGCATTCTCCTGTACGAATCGGACTTGGTCAATCCTGACTGGGTTTGCCCGGAGGGAGTCAAGAAGTTCGGTATTCCTTCCACCCGGTTAGCGGAGGAACTCAAGCGGCGTATGGTGGCCAATATCGTAATGGTCGGTTTCTTCGCCTCAATTACCGAGTTGATTTCTTGATGAGGCTTTCAAAAAATCGGTTAAAACGTCTGTTCCTCCGGGAACCCGAAACACTTAACCTCACCGCGTTTGAGCGCGGGTATAGTTACGGGCAGGACATTAAAGCCGGTAGAGTGCCTGCGACTGCTCCTGCTGAGTAGTTGCATGTACGAATCCTTTTAAAGTTGTCATTCATATCTACTCCGCGATTTCGCTCTTGAGTAAATCGATTCTTGTCAGTTACGTGGTTTCTTTTGCAATGAACGCTGAGGGCGGAAGAGGGCTTTTTATTCTTAATGCGTATTTGTCTGGTAAGCGAAAGCAGGCCCGGCCAATGAAGGAGGGTTTATTTGTTCAACTAAATTGGATGGCTGTTAGTTAAACAAATCAAAGATTAATGATAACGTGTAATTACTCGAGGCTTGTCTGGGGGGGGCTGCAAGCTTTTAAGCTTGATTGTCGATATCTTCGGTGCAATAAGCCTTGAATCGTTGTGAATCCAGCATTAACGAGCTATATTGCCAGGCTGAAGGCATAGGGCAAAGGCTAAGATAAGCTTAATGATTACAGGACTTGGTGGAAGGGATGAAATCAGCTTTTCGAAGAACTTTTCAGTGTTGAGTTGGTTTTATATGCGGTTGGCGTTTTCTTCCGGGGCAGGAGTTGGCTGTCTTCGTATTAATCTTTCCGCGATATGGGGTTTGTTTAAGCGTAGCGAAAACGGAATAGGTACTGAGTTTACATCGTTGCGGATTAAATCGAGATTATCTTAATCGAGTCGGATTGGATGTTATTCAAATCGCTCTTATCCAACGATAAGCGTCCGTTATTGCTGGCCGTAATGGTGGTAGTCGCGGGCACGTGTGTAACCATGATGGCTTTTTTCTCAGAACTGAGAGAATGGCACAAATCGCTTGATAAACAATTTCACAATCTGGCGTCAGCAGTTACTTCCGCCTTTCGCATAAAAATGGAATCTCACTGGCAGGAGTTGGACAGCTTGCGCCGTTTTTATGACGGTTCAATTCATGTTGATCGTGCGGAGTTCGCCCGGTTTGTGGCTCCGGTTTTAGCCCATCATTCGGATATAAAAACTATTGGATGGATGCCGTGTATCAGTAAGCTTGATCGTACGTATCACGAAGCCCGTGCGCAGGAAGAGGGTTTTGTCGATTACAGGATTAAGTAGCGGAACTCGCAGAAAGTTCCGGTTACGGCTGTTGATCGGGAAGAGTATTTCCCGATTTTTTACGCGGAACCATTCGCATTACGCCAGGCAGTAATCGGCCAGGACATATCCCTTGAGCATACGATACGCGGGCCATTCGCGTCGGCTCGTGAAAGCGGCAGGTTAACGCTTGTCAAAGGTTTTCCCATTACCGAAGGAGTTGATCCGGAATACGTTTTCTTTGAGTTTTTGCCGGTGTATGATCAAGTGTTTTCGGATGTGGACGGCGTACGTTCGAAGAGGAGTTTGCGAGGGGTTATCTTAGCGGTCTTTTGCATAGACGAGGCAATCAAAGCCGCGTTAAAACCATTTGATACCACTCTATTCGATGTAAGTCTTTCGGATGTTTCGATCAAAGGAGACAATGTATTATTATACTCATCAAAAGCTCCACCTGATGTGTCCGCGTTGTTGGGGCGTGGAGGGTTGGGCGGCGGCGGAATTTCCGGTTCGACTGATCTTCTGCACGAATCCGATATTTCGGCTGGGAATCGGAAATGGTCCTTAGTTATCACCGCATGTCCTGGTTTTTATTTGGATTCCAGAGCCAATCGCCATTGGGTGATTCTGGTGGCCGGGTTGTTTATTACGATATTGTTAGGCTTGCTGGTGCATAGTCTTCAGGCACGAACGGCTTATGTTAACTCCCTTGTGGAAGAGCGTACTCGGGAGTTACAGCTCAGTCAGGAAGCGCTCCATGAAAAGAATATCCTGTTTTCCAAATCTCAGGAAATAGCTCACCTGGGGAGCTGGGAGTTGGATCTTGCGACCAATCTGCTCACTTGGTCAGATGAAGTGTATCGCATAATGGGGGTTGTTCCCGACGAGAGGGAAAACTCGTATGAAGGTTTTTTAGATCTAGTGCATCCGGATGATCGTTCTGCCGTCGATACTGCGTATACCGAGTCAGTTGCTCAGGGAAATGACTTTGCCGAAATCGAACATCGAATCATCCGAAAGGATAATGGCGAGGTTCGGATCGTTTACGAAAAATGCACTCACGAAAAGGATGAGTCTGGAAAAATCATTCGCTCGGTTGGAATGTGTCATGATATCACAGAACGCAAGCGGGCGGAAGAGAGTCTGCGAAAGGCTCAGGGGTATATCAGCAGTATAATCGATTCCATGCCATCGGTTCTGATTGGTGTGGACTACCAGGGGCTTGTGACTCAGTGGAATAGTGAAGCCCGGCGGATTACGGAGATTCCCGTTGCTCGTGCTATTGGTAAACCAATAATAAACGTTTTTCCCCGCCTATCTACCGTACTCGAACAGGTTCGCGAAGCCGTCGATAGCAGGCAGCCCGTTGTAAAACATATGCAACCTTATCAACGGGGTGGCGAAACGCGATATGAGGATATTACAATATACCCGTTGACTGCGGAGGGTGTGGAAGGAGCTGTGATACGTCTTGATGACGTGACGGAACGGGGGCGTATTGAAGAGATGATGGTGCAGAATGAGAAAATGCTCTCTCTTGGAGGATTGGCTGCGGGAATGGCTCATGAAATAAATAATCCGTTGGCCGCAATGATGCAGACGGCGGATGTCATGTTGAAAAGGTTGAGCAGTAAGAGTATTCCGGCGAACCTGGATGCGGCCGCAAAGGCCGGCACCAGTCTGGAAAAAATCCACGATTTCATGCAATTTCGAGGGATATTGGTGATGCTCGCCAATATCATAGAATCGGGGAAAAGGGTTACAACGATTGTTAAAAACATGCTCAGTTTCGCCCGAAACAATTCCCTGCAGGCATCGACCCACCATCTTGATTCGCTCATGGAAAAGGCGATTGAACTTGCCGCTACCGATTATGATTTAAAAAAACAGTATGATTTCAAGTTGATAGACATCAAGAAAGAATACGAGGAAAACCTTCCTTCCATTAATTGTGAAGCGTCCAAGATTCAGCAGGTGCTTCTGAATATTCTGAGAAACGGTGCTCAGGCCATGCAGGGGGCCGGAATCGATAAGCCGCAGTTTACTATTCGGACGAGGCTGTCGTCAGAAACGAAAAGGGTACGGTTGGAAATCGAGGATAATGGTCCTGGTATGGATGAGGGTACCAGGAAACGAGTTTTTGAACCTTTCTTTACCACAAAGCCTGAGGGCAGTGGTACGGGGTTGGGACTTAGCGTATGCTATTTTATAATAGCCGAAAACCATAAAGGCAGTTTGAGCGTGGAGTCTGAACCGGGGCAGGGGACCAAATTCATTATCGAGCTTCCATTGGAATGCGATAGCGTTAAAGCTGATTAGCAGTTGCGCTGCAATCGTATACAAGCTAATTATTGCCGACCAGGCTTGCCGCTCAGAACGCCGGGATGATTACCGAAAGCTATGAAACTGCGCCGGCGTTTGAAGGGGGGCAAGTTGATCCGTTTACCTCAAAAAAAGTGGACAGGGTTACTTTTATATCCTCATTGTTTTTTTCAGTGAGCAGCTTAACCAGATGAGAAGAGGCCTCAATGCCCAGCTTGATCGCGTCCTGGCATACGGCGGTCAGGGTTGGGTGCACACAATATCTCAAATCAGCGTCATCAAATCCTATGATTGAAAGATCCTCGGGGATTTGTACACCAAGTTCGTGTGCGACTTTCACTACGCCGACGGCCAGCATCCAGTCGGCACAGTAGACGGCGGTAGGGCGATTACGCATGCTCATGATCATCTTAAGGGCGGTTGCCCCGCCGGAGAGAGTCGCCGGATAGCGGAATACAAGGTCATCTTCGATGGGCAGGTTGTTTTTGAGCATGGCCTCCTTGTAGCCGTCGAAACGATCCTGGCTGTCGCGGTCGGCGGTATTATGCAATGCCAGTGCAATACGGCGGTGTCCGAGCGTGATCAAGTATTCGACCGCGCGAGTGCTGTCTGCGCGGGATTCGCAGTCGATACAATTAACGATTGAGTCGGGGAATGATTCGCTGATTACTACATGCGGAAAGTGCTCATTGGCTATTTCTTCGCAGGTGTGTCGCGAAGCTTCTACTACACGCAACATCACTCCACGGACTCCGTTACGCATGAAGTACTGTGTATAGGTCTCGTCCTGCCGTTTGCCGCGTCGCAAATTGAGCAATACGACATTGAAGTTCGATTCCTCCACCCCTTTGGTGATGCCATCGAGAACTCCCGCTTCGAAAGGATGAGAGAGGCTCTGTTCACCAGTATAGGCAAAGCCAATGTTAGTGGTTATTCGGCGTCCGATCCTGGCTGTATACCCCTGAGTGTTTGCGACAGTGAGGACCAGTTCGCGGGTTTTCTCGCTTATGGCCGGGTCGTTGTTCAACGCGCGAGATACGGTGGCCACCGATACTCCAGCTTCCTTGGCAATACTTCTAACGGTTGTCATGTTTAGACCTAACCTTAATAGAGCCTGGAATGGGAACAGATGTAACAGTTACATTTAATCATATCCATCGGGTGGCAGGCATCAAGTCTTTCCCTCGGGTTCGATTAGGTAGGCGCGTTTGGGGACCGAATTATTAAAATAGTCATTATTGCGGTACTAGTAGCGTTAATATAGGACCTGGTTTAGTGAAGGGAACAGAAAGGCGTTTGCCAGGAAACGAGTAACCCTTCGCAATTAACGTTATTTCATGCCAATTGTCGATTTCCGGAAACTTTTGTGTTGCATTGATACGTCCGATTTGAGTACGATTACCCTGAATGGAACTGTTACGGTAAACGTTAACTGTGACGTTACAGAGAATTTAACTGTGTGGTGGAGCCAGAGTCTCTCTCCTGACGAAATCTGGTTGCAGTAGCAACTTCTGGCTCTCTCTCATCAAACCAGCAAAGGAGGATGTGAAGATGAATCGTTTCAGTATGATTGTAGTCGTATTGGGTTGTTCATTGGTTTTTGCCTTGTCGGCATCCGCATCGGTGTATTATGATTTTGGTGATTATCCAACCAGCGGGAATTACAATAATATCACCCAGGCTCAGGCACCAATTGCTAACAGTATCGATGATATGGGCGCTATGACCGGTATCGGCTTGGAGGTCTACGATCTCTTTTATTCCAATTACAATCCCAACGGAACCCAGTCGCCTACCGGTGACGCCGCGGTGTTTGATGCCCAGGCAACTCGGGACAGCTTGTTCGGTTGCACCGGCGAGTGGTATGGCACGGCTCAGCCGACAGGTGGTTTTCTTCTCACCGGCTTGAATCCCGGTATGACGTACGAGTTCACCTTCTTCGCTTCGCGTGGAAACGTATCCGACAACCGTGAAGCTCAATATGATGTAATCGGTCTGAATTCCGGAACCGATTTACTGGATTCGGCCAATAACGTAAGTGAAGTTGCGTTTGTTGGCGGAATTATGCCGAATGCCAGTGGGGAAATCACAATTAACGTCAGTCCTGGCCCGAACAACAATAACAGTCTTGGTTTCTATTACATCGGTGCCATCAAGATGGATGTTGTGCCGGAGCCGGCGTCGTTAGCTCTGCTTCTGATTGGTGGCGTAGCTGTATTGCGTCGCCGTTAAGCTGCATTAGATTTTGAAGTATTCGCGCAGTGCTTCGGCATTGGAGTTCACTGGGCTGAGTAGTGTACGTCCAGTGACAGCGAATAAGAAGTGGAGGTAATTGTGACTAGATACGCGAGTTATTACTGTCAATCTCGACGGACCGGTTTGTTCGCCGGAGTTTGCTGCAGCCTGTTGATGGTTCTCGTTTCAAGCTCAGTGGCGCAAGCCGAGTTGAGCATTCTGTTCTATGGAAACAGCTTTACGCTGGGGTCGGGCAGCACGCGGAGTGTGGACGCCCTGGTGAACGATATTGCTGTGGCGGCCGGGCAGGAAGATCCCTATACCGTAAGCGGAGCGGTCGGTGGTTGGACTTTAGGCAATCACCTGGCGAGCAACACTGGGATAATCAGTACGGCCATTCCGGCTGGAAAGAAGTGGGATTATGTCGTTTTGCAGGACTATTCGACACGTCCGACGCACGTAGGGGATTTGGCTCAGCATCGTACCGACTTCGTTACCATGTATGAAACGGTGGCCGCGCATAGCCCGGATGTCCAAGTGATTGGCTATGAAACATGGGCGAGGGCTCCCGGGCATTCGTTTTACGAAGGAAGCAGCCCGTCGTTTCCCGGCGGTCCGGCGCAGATGCAGGCTGAACTGCGTGATGGTTATGCCTTATCCACGGCTGATGTTAACGCGTTGGCCGGCCCCGGTACTTCCCGGGTAGCAAGTGTAGGTGACGCCTGGGAAAGCACCGGGTGGAGTAACCTGCACTATACTGATTTGTACCATGCTAATAACCGCGGGACGTTGTTGGCCGCATTGGTTATCTACGGTACGATCTATCAGGATGATGTAAGCGATATAGATCTGACGACCGTCGTGGGCAGTTTGGGAATGCCCCTGCCATATGGTGCATACCTGGCCGGCGTTGCGGATCAATATATAGTTCCAGAGCCTGGTGCGGCTGTACTGATTCTCGCTGGAAGTCTGGTTTTTCTCCGGCGGAAAAGGGTAAAAAGCCGCTGAGGCAGGAGTTTGTCGCGGTGAGTCATGGGGTGGTAAGAGGATTGCTTGAATGCGTCGAAAGCAGGATTCGATTTGAGCTTCTTCTGACCACCCCATGTTCATCGGTATCCTCTTGATGTGGACTCGTTGAGTGGGCGAATAAAATCTACTAGGTATCGGCTCCAGAATGGGAAAACGCAAGATGTCGAAAAAGCACTGTCGGACTTTTTTTGTGTAAGTCAGTATTTGAGAGCAAGACCACCTGGGAGGTTTACGGTAATCGCGATTTCGAGGAAACAGCAGTCCAGACTGCCTGTTGCAGGCGTGCGAAATCGTGGAGGTCTACATCGTTATCGTGGTCTAAGTCGCAGGCAGTACAAGGGACTGTAACCGGAATCGATGATCCGGTAACGCAGGAGGAGAAGAGGGCGAAATCATCGAGGTCGACATCGCCATCGCTGTCAAGATCCGCCGGTGAATGGACGTTGATCTCCAGAACTCCCACGTAGAAGGCGCCCGTGCTGTTATTGTTGTTGGGGCCTTTGGAGATGTCGACCGTTATCGTACCAGCCGTATCGGGAATTACATCGAATACGGTTACGGTTGTGTTGTTATTGTTGGTTGCATCGAGCAACACGGTCCCGCCGGTACTATTAAGACCGGTGACGGTGAACTGGGTTTCGCGGATGTCGGCGATAGGAATCGGCCAGCTTCTCGAGGCGAACCAGGTCAGGTCGTAAAACAGGTGGTTGCCCGGCTGAAGGTCGGTGATGATGATCTGAGCGTTGGGATTGTCGTCATTGCCATGAAACCAGTCGATGTAGGCCGTACTGGGATATCCCGGTCCGGGATCAAGGCTTGACGGGCCTGAAGGAATTTCTCCCGCGAAGGAGGCTGTGACTTTGACGTCGAGAAACGAAGTCCGGCCGCTGATGTGATCGATGGCGTTTGCACTAACGCCGTCAACGAAGTCGGTCAGGTTGTTCCAGTCCGGAGCGCTAGTGTAATCCGGATCGCCGAAGTCGAAAAGGTACGTCGCGTTCAGTGGTGATGACTCCGGCGGCAGCAGTTGAGGAGGGAGCAGGGGAATAGAAGTTTCCCCAATGATGGCCTGGTACCAGAGCTGGGCGCGTTGTCGCAAACCCGGCTCTATGAAATGCAGGTTATCGCTTTGGCGGAATTCTGGACCGAGTGTGTCCATGTCCTCGCCTGCGTACACGTTGGGATCGTTGGCGATGATTTGTTCCTGGCCCGCTCTTATAGCGGCCTGGTTCGTTGGATTGCATCCGGGGCAATGAACATTGAGCCCGATGCCGCAGGGTAGATTGGGATTATTTGAATCGATACGAGCTTGAGCGATTATCGATTCTACTCGCGAAACGTAATCCGCAGTGGAGGTTCCGGCTCCGACATCGGCAGTGCCTTGTATCCAGAGCATAGATCGTAATCCGCCGGAGTTGTCGCGGAGGAAGAACGCTGCCTGTTGGAGACGCGGA
The DNA here is from genome assembly GCA_963667855.2 of Phycisphaerae bacterium. Classification (GTDB taxonomy): domain Bacteria; phylum Planctomycetota; class Phycisphaerae; order UBA1845; family UBA1845. The sequence continues at coordinate 60,091 of CAXXKI010000033.1, forward strand.
TAAAGATCCTCCTGTTCCGGAAGCCAGCGCAAAGCGGCAGTTCCGCCGACGCCGACGGAAAGGATTCCCACCGGCACGGCGAGACGCTGGGTGAGCAGGTCGCCGAGGGCAGGCCAGACGGAGCCGCCTTCGCCGGTTGCAACCGGCTGTGGATCCACCGCATGCTGCCAGGAACCGGTAAGGGGGTTGTAGGCGGAAACGCGAGGATCGCGGGGAATTTGAGGAGGAGTACCGTGATTGGCGGAGTTGGATTGTCCGACAACCAGAATGATTTCGCCGACGCCGATTTGTTCGACGATTATTGTTTCCCCAATTTGCTGCTCCCCGGCGAAAGCTCGTACCTGGAGATCGTACCAGCCTCCGTGGGCGATAATTGTGCCGGCGAAAGAGGTGCCGGTTGGGTTTTGATCGATTATCTGCCAGTCGGTGGTTGTTCCGGAATAAGGAGCCCTGGAAATCATGCGACCTTCAAAACGCGTGACTGTGCCAGAGTATGTACCGGTGATTGAAACCGATGTGTAGTTGTAGTCGTTGCGCTGAAAGATTGCATGGACAGTTGGCGATGATACCGAAAAGGAAAAATCCAGAGCGGAACGGGAGGGTGACACCGTGATGTTTTCCGCGCTAACTGTACAAGTGGTCAGGCACAATATAACAGCGCAGGTCAATGAAAGCTGCTTGGTTAACTTAGTGAACAGTGACAGGCTGGTGGCAGTCATGTTTGACCTCCTTGGCGGTATGGTCCGGTTAATCAGCTTGATTCGAAATTATCGGAATCACGATGGTTATATTAGCAATGTGAAGGGCAGTCTTTCAAGTTCCTGCTTTAAAAATTATTTTCGGGAACCAATGGGGTTTCTGGCCGACACGGTTAGAGGGAATAGGAGTTTTTATTAATTGCCCGGTTTAATCGGTGACTGGTATCAGTTACTATGGGTGTAGAACCTTAGACGTTCGTCGAGAGCGAAATGGTTACGGACAGGGAGTGTCACTGTCGTTAATCAGGTTTGGAAGGAAGTGATTTATGTATTCCATGCGGATAAACGTAATGAAGTCTTTTATTTATTATTCATGTTTGGCGATCGTGTTAATTCCGGTTTTTTCCACTCGGGCGGATGAGCCGCTTACAGTGCTTTTCTATGGAAATAGTTTTACGCTTGGCAGCGGTTCTACAGAAGCGCAGGCTATCGGTGGTGTGCCGGGTGTAGTCGGCCAATTGGCCGTCGCGGCCGGACATGCTGCGCCGAATATCGAGAACGCGGCCGCTAGTGGGCAGACTTTGACCTGGCATTTGAGTAATAACCTGGCGGTTATAAGTAATCCACTTGATTTTACGGAGGCACCAGGTTTTCAATGGGATTACGTTGTTCTGCAGGGATATTCGACCAAGCCTACTCATATTGGGGATTTAAATCAGTTTCGTACTGACCTGTTGGCATTGTACTCGCAGGTTCACACACATAGTCCGGGTGTAGAGGCGGTGTTGTACGAAACCTGGGCCAGGCAACCGGGGCATTCGGTTTATACAGGAACGACTCCTTCCTTCCCCGGTGGCCCCGCTCAAATGCAGGAAGAGCTTAGGACAGGCTACGATCAGGCCGAGTTGGATGTCGATTTAGCCTTTGAAACGGATTGTGCCATTGTAGCTCCGGTGGGCGATGCCTGGGAGGCGACTGGATGGGATAACCTGCACGCTACCGATCTTTATCACGCTAATACCCGTGGCACGTATCTGGCGGCGCTTGTGATTTACGGAACAATATACGAAGAGAGTGTCGTGGGACTGCCGAAAGTATTCGCCGGTTTGACAACTCAGGAAGCAGCCGAACTTCAGGAATACGCTGAGTTGGTTATTCCCCGGCCGTGTGGCTTCGTTGGCGCCGACTGCAATGCAAACTGTGTTCCGGATACAAGAGAACCGGACTGTAATTCCAACTTGATTCCGGATGAGTGCGATATTCTGGGAGGCAGTAGTGCTGACTGTGACGATGACGGCATTCCCAATGAATGCGAAAGGGTTCAAACAGTCGTCTGGTTTGATGATTTTGACAGCGATACCCAGTCCGAGTGGACGGTTTTAGCCGGTGGTGCCGGAGATTCAGCTGTTTTTCATTTTGACTATGGCGAAAGATCCATACCCAGTGCACCCAATTCGTTGAACGGTACAACCAGGGGAGTCAAGCTGGAAGTAAATACTGCGGCCGGATCGGCCGCGTCTTCCGGAATATGTATATTTCCTGCCGCTCAGACGTTCGAAGGGGATTATACTCTGCAATGGGATATGTATTTGAGCTGGGAGGCTCCCGAATCAACCGAGCATGCCTGCGCCGGGATCAATCACAGCGGAACCAGATTGGCCGCTTCAGGCGAAATAGCGAATGATACTGATGGGGTGTTTTTCGCCGTCGCCGGTGATGGTGGTGTTTCCAGGGGAAGCTATCCGCTGGATGGTGCGATAAAGGATTATAACGCGTACTATGGAGTAAATGGTGCTCAGCCAGTGAGGCAGGTTGTACCGCATTGGGATAACGGACAACTTTTTCCTGGCGAGGTTTTCCCGATTACAGTTGGAGATCCTATAGGGGATTCGCTGGCGGGAACCCCCGGTCGTCAGTGGGTTGAAGGCGAAATCAAGCAGGAAGCCGGTGTTGTAACCTGGAGGCTGAACGGGGAGACAATATATCAGCGGGAGAACGATTCCGGTTTCGATTCGGGAAAAATTATGCTCGGTTATTTCGATCATTTCCCCGGGCAGAACACGACGGGAAACACGTTTATTATCTTCGATAATGTTCGTGTAAGTGTTCCGGTTGATGATCGCGGTGTATTGGCCGCGTGTATGACCGGCCCCTGCCTGTCTGGTTCATGTACGTTTTTATTCTATGACGCGGCGTGTTGTATAGTGGATTACGATGCTGACGGTGATGTGGATTTATTGGATTTCGCTCAATTCCAGATGTCGTACACTCCGCCGCCGCCGGCGCTACACTTCGCTCCTGATTCGCTTTCCTATACTTTGGAGCAGGGAGATATCGAACGAAAGATCGCAATGGTAACAGCGGAAGACGCAGGTGTGCCGACCGTGGATTTGATCGCCGTGGATGATGAAACGCAAGCAAGCCCCGCGTGGTTGAGTTTTCCAGTATCAGTTGCTGCGGGGACACCTGTCGCGATGGATGTTGATGCAACCGGTCTGTTGCCAGGTACTTATACGGCGACGGTGACCGCCTCTGCTTCCGGGTATACGCCTTGTACGTTGGCGGTGTCTCTGGTGGTTGAAGTGTCTGCGACCGATCAGACCATGCTGGTTGACTTCGGCGGTGCCGGTACTTTGACCAGTGGCGAAACAAGGTATTGGAACAATGTACATACGGATAACATGGACGGAGTGATGATTTTGAGGACCGTTTCCGGGAGTATGACCGGGATGATTCTGGATATCTCAACTGGATATGGCTTTAATGGAGCTAATCCCAACGGAACAACGAGTCCAATTGCCCAGAGTGACCTGGCTAACCTGCAATATCCGGTGACCGCAATACAGGATTCTCTTTTCGGAAATGATGTGGCGTTTAATGGCGGTGGTTTTCGATACGGTGGAGATCGTTCTGTTTAATACCGATCCAGCAGCGTCTTACGATTTCGTCTTTACCGCATCCAGAATTGGTGCTACCGATATACGAACGGCGGATTATCAGGTGGTAGGGGCCAATTCAGGTCTGGATACGCTGGATGCTTCGAATAATCGTTCAGAAACAGCGATTGTCTCTGGTATTGCGGGTGACGCTCAGAATAGAATAACTGTAACCGTAACCAAGGGAGCGACGAACAATAATTCGTATGGTTTCTTCTACCTGGGGACTATGGAAATTCGTAAGAATGTACCATAAACCGACGCGTTACGCTCTACACGGTGTGTAGTAATGGATTGTATGCAAGTAACGTTAACGGTCGAATCGATCTTCGGAGGTTTATTCTGTGAGCGGTTTTAAATATCACGCGGTTTTTGTTTTACTACTTTTCGGTGTCGGGATCCGCCAACGCGAATTTACTGGTGAATTCCGGTTTTGAAAACGGGTATTCCATGCCATATTACTGGAATACCTGGGGAGATGGTGATTATCTCTGGCAGAACAGTGGAGCTCATTCCGGTTCTCGCTGTATGAACCTGGGAGGTTCCGATTTCGCTCTTATGTATCAGCGGGTCAGTGGAAACGCCGACGAAGGTTATACTGTGAAAGTATGGGCGAAGAGTGCTTCTGCCGGGGGAATGGGAGAAATCAAGCTGGAGTTTCACGACTCCTCCCAGACGAAGATAGTCGAATACAGACAATACATCTATCCTTCAACCGAGTGGTTGGAGTATTCCGTTGCCGGCGTGGCTCCAGGTGGGACAACCTATGTTACAGCTACAGTTGTCGGGCTGGCGGGTACGACAGTATCGTACGATGATGTTTCCCTGGTCGAGGAAATTATCGGAGCCGGAGCTTGTTGTTGATGTGCATTCCACAACACATGAGTTCTGGGGATTAGGGGCTCAGACCTGGGATGCCAGCGCGGATACACTACGGGTTTACAATGATTTGAACATTCAATACGTACGCGTATCCTCAACAAGTGCGGCAGTGGTTGCGGCCAATATGGGTATAAATGTGATGTTCTTACGCTGGTCGGTTCCTTCGCAATGGGTGGATGGCGATAACGAGTTGTTAACCGAGTATGTAGACGATTACGCCGTATACTGGGCGGATACAGTGGGGAACCTGGCTGCCGGCGGTTTGGTTCCCCCTTATATTGAGCTTTCCAATGAGCCGGACGGGAACTGGAATACCTACATATCTCCTGCCAATTATAATACGCTGGTTAAGCTGACCCGCGTGGAGCTGGATGCCCGCGGGCTGGCGGATGTGGGGATTGTCGGTCCGAGTCTGGCTAACCTGGATTGGGATAATCATAACTCGACGTGGATAAACGCACTGGATGCGCAGGGGGTGGCTTCTCTAGCCGTTTGGGGATCTCATACCTGGGATGATCATGGGAGTTGTGGTGACGGAGCGGGTTGCATCAACAGGCAATGGCCTGATTTCGGTGATTCCGCAGATGCACAGGATTCGTCATTACCGAAGTTCATTTCCGAATTCGCAACCAAGGAAAACGTGTTTCATGGTGTGACTTATCCGCATCCCGATTCATATCGCGACTATAACGCAACGAATTCAATGCCCTATGCGGCTCGCGTTTACGAAAACGGGCTGGCCCTGGTAAATCGCGGTGCCAACGTTCCTTTTATCTGGCAGGCTACTGATCAATCCTGGGGAAACCAAGGGGTGGGGGCCTCATCGATTTGTCAAGTAATCCCAAGCCTGTTTTTTACGCACTTCAAACCTTGTGGCCTGTCGTGCCTGTGGGGTCGAAGGTGATTGATCTCGGTGATCAGTCTGACAGCCTGCTTTACTGTGGTGCTTTTGTGGACGGTGATCGACTGGTGATAGGGCTGGCCAATGACGGTTCGGAAGAGAGGGATAAAACTATACGCGTTGATGGTGTGCTGGGAAGTGAATATTGTCCAGGCGGTTGCCTGCCTTGTGGATCATCAGGGTGATCCGGCCATTGAAGATCCGGATACCGCGCAGATAGTATATCGCAGCCTCAATGTTGGTTCGGGGAATATCATTGAGGTGACTTTGCCTGCTGATAGTACACTTACGGTTGTCTGCGATTTACAGTTTCCGGAGGGAGATCTGAATTTCGACGGAATGGCGGATTTAAGTGATTTTGCTGTGTTGGCTGATTGCCTTGGTGGTCCTGAAGTGAGTACACCACCGGGAGCTTGTACTTTGGAAATGTTCGAACGTGCGGACCTGGATGAGGACGCTGATGTTGATCTTTGTGATTTAAGTCGTTTTTTAAGTGTTTTCGGCGGGTAGTTATGCGCAAAAGTGGTTTCGTTGGCGTTGTTGTTTCAATCCTTTTCATGAATTTTGTTCTGCCGGTACCGAAACCTGCCAGGGGGGAGGCTCTGGGGATTAATCGCGTTAATACTGTCGAATTGGCTATCGATCAAAGCGAGCCCGGTGTTTCGGCGTCTTCGGGCGAATCGTGTAACGAATTGGTTTTCGATCTGCGAAATACAATGCACGTTGTTGATGGTTTTGGCGTGCATTTGTGGGCCGATCAAATTCATGGTCTGCATGAGCTGCCGAACCTGAATATGAAGTATATTCGTATTACTCACGAAGATAGTACCCTGGAGGATCTTAAAAAAGCCAGAGCGTTTACTGATCGCCATGGAATCAAATGGCTGTACATGCTATGGCGAGCCCCTCGTCGGTTTGTCGATGACTGTAATCGTTTGGTGGATGTGGCCGGTTTTGCCGCTCTATTGGTGCGATTTGGTTGCATCCCTGGACCGAAACGGTTTGCGACCTCATTATATCGAGTTGATGAACGAGCCGGACAGCGATGGAAGCTGGAGCACTCGTATTACTCCTGCTGATTATGCGAAACTGGTTGAATTGACTCGCGATAGACTCGACAAAAAGGGCTTCAAGGGTGTCGGTATTGTCGGTCCTGGACTGGCTCATTTGAATTGGGACAACCACAACTCACAGTGGGTTGAGGCCATGGGGAAATCGGTTGCCGGGCTTGCCGCATGGTCAACACATTGTTGGGATGATGGTGATTTATGTCGAGAAGGAGCTTCCTGTATTGATCGGCAATGGCCCGAATTCGGTGAATCTATCGGAAAATATCCCGCCAGGCCCGTTTGGATAACCGAGTACGGGTCGAAGGAAGTTAACTATAGCGGAAAGACCTATCCGCATCCTGATGAAACCTCCGCGTACAGTTGCAGCCAGTCCATGCCTTATGCGGTTCGCGTATGCGAATTGAGCCTGTCGCTGTTGAATAAAGGAGCTAACGTGCTTTTTTACTGGCACGCCGAGGATATGGGAAAATCGTGGGGGTACGTTGATGCTACGGGAAAACGCAAGCCGATCTATTACGTTTTGTCGAATCTTTACCCGAAGATTCCGTCCGGTGCGCGCGTGGTAAAACCATCTGTGCAATCAAAGTCAGACGCTTATGGCGCGGCGTTTATTCATCGGAAACGACTGGTTATCGCGATGGCCAATGGCCATCCGGCTCCGGCGCGGCAGCAAGTCCACCTGAAAGGGTGTCGTGGCGTACAGGTTGTGAGAGCCGATGCTTGTGCGGCGGAACGTATAAATGAGCCGTCGGAGGAAAAAACTGACATCTGCAGGGTTACTCCGCAAGAAGTTAAGCTTCTGCCGGGAAACCGGTTTGATCTTGCGCTTTCCGGTTACAGTACTCTTACGATTGTCTGTGAGGTTACGTTCGAGCAATCTCCAGGCGACGGAAATCCGAAATAAGTTGTGTTTTGTCGTAATGGCAAAGAGCCTCGGGCAGTTGTTTTCCCGCGGAACAAAACGGCAATGGCGTGGTCGGCAATAGAGATCAGCTCTATTGGAAAAACTCAACAGAGTAATTATGGATTTCGCGTGAAGTTGTGGTTCAGATCTTTGCTGTAACACCCTGCTATGCGGTTATGTGCCGAGTTAAGGCGAGTTGTAACATCATATTTAGCCGAGAATCAATAAAGCTTATCGAGAAAACCAGAACAGCAGGGTTTGGCTCCGATAAGCGAGAAGCATTGTCATCTTTGTTAAATAGGCAAGCGCTATACGGATAATACGATTCTTGATAACTTCCGCAGTAACGGGAATCCTTGAAAGGGCCTTGGGGTGCGCTAACGAGAGTGACGTACTGCCTATTGGTTCGTTCAAGTTAACAGGTACTGAAAACTTGTTAACCAAATTTCTGGTTGAAGTTATATAATTACTTACAGGTAAAGAGGTAACGATCCTGCCGTGGTCTTGCAGGGCTCTGCGACCAGGCAGCAGTTTCCGTCGTAATTCTCCCTAATAAAAATACGTGTCTACTCCCAAAAAAAGCCTTGCATCCGTGTTTTTGGCTAGTTATCATAATATGTAACTGTTACGGTAACGGTTAAATCGTTGTCGCAGTTAACTGAAACTTGAGATCAAAATGACTACAGTTCGAAAAATCGCAAAAGAGGCCGGTGTTTCCGTTGCTACTGTATCTCGCGCTCTGAACAACGATCAGGCGATTAGTGAGAAGACTCGTGAGCTGGTGTTGGCGATTGCCAATCACCGTGGGTATATGGCCAGGACAGGACGTTCGCGTGACAACTAATATAGGATTCGCGTATTCGGGTGAGCAATCGCTCTCGCATCCTTTTGAGGCGGGAGTACTCGAAGGTGTCGCAAAAGGTGTTGAGGAATCTGGTTTCAATGTCGTCCTGTTGAATATGCGGCGAAGTAAACGCCGGGATGAAACATATACGCAATACTTCATGCGCAACGGAATTCGTGGTGTAACTCTCCGAGTGGTTGAAGAAACTCGTGACGTATGTAACGCCATCGCTAAAGAAGGTTTTCCTCACGTAGTAATTAGTGAGTGGTTTGATTCGGAAGATGTGAATTGCATTGACTGTGATTCCCGTCCGGACAGTGTTCGCGCTGTTGAGTATCTAATAGCTCCTCGGCCATCGTCGAATAGCTTTCGTTACCCACAACGTAGCGGATCGGGATCACCAGGATCGCTTTGACGGGTATAAAGAGGCTTTAACTAAGCACGGATTGTCGGTAGACGAGGATCTGCTGCAGCGTCATCCGGCCACTCTGGCTGGCGGGGGCAACAGCTCTTAAGATGTTGATGAGGCATGCCGAACCGTCCGACAGCCGCATATTTCGCAGATTGTATGCTGGCGGTTGGTGCGGTTAAAACCGCACATGAAATGCAGGTTCGCGTCCCGGAAGATATTTCCATTATCGGTTTTGACGATGCGGACAGGCGGTTGTGCGTGCATCCGACACTTACTGCTGTCTGTCAGGATGCAGTGAGGTTAGGGCGGAAGCTTCTTCACGATTGATAAAAATACTTGGAGGAGAAGCTGCGGGCAGCTTTCAGCTTAGTACTCCTACGTTCTTTGAAGTCAATGAGTCAACTGGTCCTCCGTGCGAGTAGATTCATGTGTTGACAAAGGTGGTGCCGTTTCAGGCTCGCGGAGGAAAAAGCAGACGCAATAGTGGGTGAGTTGAAATTCGCGATTAGCGAGGGAATGCTGATGGATGCTTCTTTGAAATATAAGTGCGATAAAAGGCAATTTGCCTTACCGAGACTGTCTTTCCAAAGTTCGACGAGGATTTACTCTGGTCGAACTCCTTGTTGTTGTTTCGATAATCGCTTTGTTAATCTCGATTCTCTTGCCGTCCTTGCGAAAGGCGAGAGAGCAGGCGAAAGCCATTAAGTGTCTGGCCCACATGCGTGGTGTTGGGCAATCGACGATGATTTTTTCCTCTGAGCATGACGGACGAGTGCAGTTGGTGGCTTCTGAGGGAAATATAGAATCGGCGGATCCGGGGCGAACCAGGTTCGCTTATGGGGAGGGCAAGGAGCTGCTGGCTTGGCCTACCGCCTTGGCTCAGGTAACGGCGAAGGGGTATGACAACAACTGGGACTGGGGAGTTCGCGCACCTAACTATGCTGAGGCGGTCAGAATCCAGGCGATACGTTGATGAGGGTTTGGATTTATTCACTTGTCCGGCGGATCGAGTACAGCTTTCCAGTGCGTTTTTTCCCGTCACGAGCCGAGTTTGTATGGCGAAGGTCTTGTGGGGGATGGTGATCCAGGTAATCCTCGCTCGCCGGCCAACAGGATGTCCTATTGGGGACGGCTTAGCTACGGAATTAATGAGGATATTGCGGGAGGCGACGGGGCGGATTTCGATTTCTGGCCGGGGTGTTGGCGAGCTGTTGAATCAGAAAGCGGCTGGCTGGAGTGCAAAGGCGGGAGAATGTACGGCCCATCTAGTCCTTGTTTTCGGGGGAGTGGAGCCCGTCTTCGGGGGCGTTTGGAAAAAGTATACGATCCCGGACAGGTTGGGTTGTACTTTGAAACTGGACCGGAGAGCATCGAACAAGCAATGAATCCTAATTACAGTAGTCAATACGCGAACTTGGTAAACAGTGGTGCCAGGAAGTCTAGTCCGGAGCTTAGTGGCCCGTACTTGGGAAATGCTCAACAGAGTCATCCTTGGCGAATTCCGACCAACCGACATCCCGATGGGCGGCTGGATGTGGCTTTTGCGGATGGACATGCTGAAGCGGTTAAAGCGATGGAGTACAAGGAAAACAACGAAGTACACCGGACGCTTCCGAGCAAGTATGCTCCACGCGTCAGGGTATCTCCATATAAGACATATGGGCTGGGAGCCGAGTAGGGTTGGATACTGGTGAGGACGTTGGCAAGATACTTGCGAGTTTAAGTTAAGAGCATAGAGAGAAAAACGAGTAGTATAATAGGTTTTGGCAAGAGACTCGAGGTTTAGCGAACTTGTTCTTTCTCGAAAGGAAGGAAGCTTATGTTGTGGCGAAAAGAAATGGGGATTGTGGCAATTGCCGTTGCGGTGCTTGTAGCGTGCCCTTTGGCAGCTTCGGCCAATCTGCTGTTTAATCCCAGCTTTGAAATCGATGATGATGCGAATGGCATGCCGGATGGATGGGGAAAATGGGAGCCCGATCAGAACAACACGGGGTATCCCGTTCATGTGGATTACACACAGAATGATCCTGCGAAGGCCCGCACTGGTGACGACTTGATGACTACCTGGCAATGGACCGACAATAACGACGAGCCGGATTGGGATTTTGGAATGTTCCATCAGACCGGTATTCCCGCTATTGCTGGCGTGACTTATACCTCTGGTATCTGGATTGACAATAACTGGGGCGATGGTGGTGCCACGTATAATAATTCCGCGTTCATCAAATTGGATTTTTATGATATTGGAGGTACCAAGATAGGTGGAGTCTCGGCCGATCAGGATATCCTGCCTGATGGATTTCACTATTACGAAATAAGCGCGACCGCTCCGGCCGGAACCGCTACCATGACCGCTGCTTATGCGGGGAATGGTGGTTACAACTGGATGCGTTCGATGGCATTCGATGATGCGATTCTCATCCCCGAACCGGCCAGTCTGAGCTTACTTGCTCTGGGCGGTGTAGCCTTATTGCGTCGTCGTTAGTTGACGTGACTTTTGAGATGGATGCTCCGTCGATACCGGTAACAGGTTCATTGGAATCATCGCTGGTTGGTCAGGGCGGTGCGGGGCAGACGTGTCATAGTAACTGGTTTGAAACCGGGTATTGAGCCGTAAAAAGTGTCTTTAACACGGTGTAATTCGGTCTTGACAAGGTCGTTACGGTATGTAGTGGACAGGTTTGCGGCTGGTTCGGGATTCATAGAGATCCCGAACAAAGCCGCAGGTTAAGCTGACTATAAAGAATAACCATCTGGCGAGATGAGGAAAGTCTCATCGGCGATAGTTGTGAACTCGGTAGTTTCCATACTATCGCAACAGGAGGAGCCAAACTATGGGTAAGAGGCGAACCGGTTTCAATATTGCAGTTGTAATGTTAATCGCGGCGTTCGGCTTCAGTGGGCAGGTAACAGCTCAATTGCTGGACGAGGATTTTGAATCCGTCACCGGTTCAGGTGGAGGTGTTTTCCTGGATACGTTGGGGTTTGGCTCTTTATTGAGCTGGGATGATGGTATTTTCGGTGAACGTGCGGTTGGCCAGGCGGACGGGTATGCCCGAGTCGAAATGGCCGCTCAGGGGCTGCCGTCCGGTGGCGTTGATGGAACAGGAGGGGCTGAAACTTTCTGCCGTGCTGCAATCTTTCAATCTGGTCGATGAAGATTTTGATAACGTGACCGGCACCGGTGGCGGGGTTATTTCTAACCGGCGATGGAGTTACTCCAAACCGTACAGGATCCGCTACCGGCTGGGACGCCGGTATCGATGGCGAAAAAGCGTTTTTTGTTACCAGGGATGGAGCCGTTCTTGGTGGGACCGCTTCTGCTACAGGGCTTACAGACGGAGGTATCGCGGGGTCGGGGGCAGGTGAGCTTTCGGCGAATGATATCGCTTTGAACGGTGGAGGCTGGTATGGTGGGATTGGCCTGGAACATAGATGGTTTTCCAGGCGGTTCCGGCGTATTGAAAAATCCGGGGTTTGAACTCGGCGGGTGGAGCACGATTTACGGTTGGAACTGGTGGGCCGAAACTGGTGGATCATATCCCAGCCTTCTAATCGTTACGACCGACCCCCAGGCAGGTTCCCAGCACATCAAGACGTGGGGACGTGCTACAGGACGGGATTCTTGCGGTGTCAGCCAGGACTTGCGTGCTGAAGAGGGGCAGACCTGGGAACTGGACTGCTGGACGGAGCATATTTCCGGTGATGATATCAGTGGTACTGATAATTACGTGGAAATGCGAATAGATTTCTTTGATGGTTCCAGTGATGAACCGCTTGCCAGTAACAGCGCGGTGGTCCTAGATGGAACCTCGCCGACTGGCGTCTGGATAGATAATACCCCTATCCAGCTCACTGCTCCGGCGGGAACTATGACCGCGCGAGCTACAGTGAAATTTGTTAATCCCTCAGGGCAATCGGGAGCGGTTTTCTTTGATTCGATTTCTTTCGAGGTTGTTAGTGGGCCGCCGGCGTTTGATCTGGCCGATTACAGCCTTCTTGCTGATATTAAAGGCGATGCTGATACCGGTGCGGGAGAAATATACGGTCATTATCTATTACGTATCGAAGATAGCGATGGTGATCGACTGGTATTTGAATCTCAGGCTACGGCTGATGGGAACTGGACTGCTTTTGGTGGACCGCTCGATCAGGCGATTGAGAAAAACTATCTGGATGCCGCGACGAACGGTGTGTTCGATGTTGATTCCGAATCCTACAACGTCGTCTTGCTGTTTGATCCGGATAGAACCCCGAGTTGGGGAACCGGTGGTACGCTGACTGTGGATAACCTTCGCCTGACCAATAATCGAAGTGATGGTAGCGATTATTCCGGCGAGTTGATTTGGGCGGATCTGCCGGAAAGCTCAATTATCGATCCGCAGCGTCTGATGCTGTCCGCAGATATAAAGGGCAATGCTGTAGGCGGAAGCTACGAGTTAACTCTCCAGGGGTATATTGGTATTCCCAACGTAGACGAGGATTTCGCTGCGGTTACGAGCGATACGGAAGTGCAGTTGGCTGAGCCGGGTGAAACTGGCGGCGGTTCATCTGATTGGAATGCAGAACTCGACAACGACGAGGTTTTCTTTGCTGCGGTAAACGCAACTGTAACCGAGACCGGGGGAGCCTGGGTACGTGCTCTGACGTCTGGCGGTGCTGGTGATGATGGGCAGCTGCATGCAGATCGAAGTTCGGGATATCTGGCCAGAAGCCACAGGTTTCTGGTACGCAGGAGCGGTCTGGCGTAATCAGGCACTAGGTTCCACGGATCTTTCACTGGTTACGATGACGGCGGACGTTAAAGGTACCTGGAATTCTTCCTGGCTGCAGGAACCGGCCAAGTATATTCTCAGGATCGAAGATCCGGACGGCGACTGGATTGGTTTTAAAGACGTTTATGATGGAAGTTACCACACCATAGGTGGCCTGTTGTCAAACGCCAATACCAGTGGTTTGGAAACGGACGGAAACGGTGTATTCGACTTGGATACAACCTTGGATTATCGGGTTACGGTTATGTACTTCGGCATGGGCGGAGGCAGCTCGGGCTATGGTAACTGGGGAGGGACCCTTACTATCGATAACGTTTATCTTTCAGCTTCCCCGACGCCGAAGCTAATCGAAGCGGGAAGTGTGACTTTCGCCGAAGTGGCGGATGGGAACGTTCCAGTCGGTTGGCGGTTTGCTTGCTGATGGAGAGTCTACCTGGGCGCCTGTTGGCGGACAATTCTTCCCCGAGTATGGAACCAACGTTTATGATTGGGATGCCGGAATCGAGGGCGAAGCCGCGTTTGCTGGTTTTGATTGGGGTTCTTCAATCGAGACAGCAACCGCTCAAGGGTGTACTACCTGCGGTATAGGTGGTAGCGGTGGAGGAATGTTTAACATTACCGGTATCCAATCTCCTCCGGGCTGGTATTGGGCTGGTGTGACCTGGCCTGGTGTGGAGATCGATATGAGTAATCCCAGTCAAGCCTCTTTCACTGTTGACGTGAAGGGTATCTGGAACTCCGCTGAAGGTGAGACTCCAGGGGCCGTCACCGTACGTATTGAGGACGAGAATGGCGTTCGTATTTCCTGGGACAGCCCGGCTGTTGATGGTAATTTCAACACGTTAGGTGGAACTCTGAATACATTCAGTGCCGGAACCGGTTTCGATTACGATTCTCCTTCATACATTATCACGATTATTGTGTATGGTTCTCGAACTCCGAGTTGGGGAAGCGGTGCCACGGTATTTTTCGATAATCTGCTTGTAACCGATCCGAGCGGTGTGGTTCTTTCGGAGGATTTCAATACGGTCACAGGTCCGACCGCAGGTCTGATGGAAGGAATGGACGCCTTTGCAGTTAAGGTTTCCATGCTGGACGGTGTGCATACCTGGGGCAGCAATAACTCTTTGGTAGTTGACAATTTGCTGTTTACCCCGATTCCGAGTTCGCTCGATGCGGATAGTGATCTGGATCTTGCTGATTACGCTGCGTTCCAGCAATGTTACAGCGGTGAAGGTGGAGGCGTTGCAGCCGGTTGTGAAAACGCCGATGCTGATGGCGACAACGATGTTGATGCTGACGACTATTCCATCATGAATAGCTTCTTCACCGGTCCACAGTAAAACGTGGCCGGCGCTTGCTCGACGTACGGGGGTGTTATCAATCAGGGTCGGGAACACCAGACTGATACCCGTACGTCGAGTTTGCATCTTGAGGTTTGTAGTTTAGTGCGTGAAAAGGTTTGTATTGTCTGATATTCAACAGTTGCTTGAGGTATGCGACGAGCTAGTTGATGGCTGGATGTTGCGTATTCATTTCGCAATAGCCTGTCAATTCGATACCAAGCGGAATCTGGTGTAGGGAGAAACTCATGCGGACTATTCGTGTCATTGCTTTATTGTCGGTAAGCCTGTGTTTACTGACTTATAGCGATGTAACCAATGGTGAACCGCCGAGTGATGCAACGAATGCTGCTGCAAAAGGACAACCGATTCGGGTTGACGCTACGGTAACTGTCGATGCCAATGGGGTTCTTGTGCCGAGTTTTCTCGGGGTTGGAGTCGAGTGGAGTCCATATCCCTGGTGGGATGTATCGCAGGCTGATTGGGACAAAGTGTTCCGTCGTCTCGAATTTATGCGCATGCCGCTGACTAGGGTAATGCTGGATACGTTCTGGTATTGCCAGGGTTTTGATGAGAATGGTGATCCCATCTATACGTGGGATACACCTTTCATGAAGAAGCTTTACACGCTGCTGGATTGGTGTGAGCGGAACAACACGGTTGTAATGATTGGTGAGTGGGGCCGGCCTAACGGACGGGATCTCGATCTGCCCGCTGACGATCCGCGATGGATTCGTATAGTCAGTGATTTCGTCGAGTATATGCTTGATAAGAAAGGGTACACCTGTCTGAAGTACTACAACCTGGTTAACGAGCCGCACGGATCATGGTCGGGGGTGACCTGGGATGAGTGGTATACGGCTATAACCAATCTGCAGGCGGAATTCCGGAAGCGGGGCTTGCTTGAAAAAATAACTATTGCAGCTCCGGATGGTGATCGTAATTTCACTACCAGGTGCCTCAAGCAGAAAAAGTTGACCGAATTAACCGGAATATATGATGAACACTGGTATGTTGCAGCTCTGGAGGTGGAAAGGGGTTTAGTCGAACTCTATACGCGAGAGCAATTGCGGCAGATTCGAAAAGTCGATCCAGGCAAGCGGTTTGTACTCGGCGAGGTAGGGCTGGTTGACGGAAAGAACAAGAACGATCAACAGCTAAACGTGTACAATTTCTGGTATGGGGTTTCCATGGCCGATGCCGCGGTGCAGTTGATTCGCGGTGGTGCGGATGGTTTCATTGCCTGGGATCTCGATGATTCAATGCATTTCTGCGGAGATGGCGGAGAGTCGATGAACGCTCTTTCGGATGTCTTGCCGGATGACGCGTATAAGCGAAGAAAGATATGGGGATTCTGGAGCATCCTTGGTGCAGAAAACGGAACTCCGGAAGATGAAAATTTAAGGCCTTGGTATTACCCGTGGGCGATCCTGACGCGGGTTTTTCCCCCTGGCTGTCAGCCGCTGGAGGCGGAAAGCTCAGGTATTACGGATCTTCGCGTGGGAGCGGCACGGATTCCGAGCAGCGGCGGTTATCATATGTCGTTTGCCGTGGTCAATAATTCCAAGTGGCAGCGAAGGGTGAGGATTCAGGTTCCCGGAGTAGTGGGCACGACAGATTTCGGCGTTTACGAATACTTCGATTCAAACAATGATAACAAAGTCGATTCCTGGTCGAAGGTGGTTGACGAAAAGGGAAATGATATTTATCCCAAGGCGGCAAAACAGCGAGTGGGAGTAAACGTAGGAGCTGGATTCGTCGTCGATTTGCCTTCAAAAGGGGTGGTTGTTTTGACCACATTGGAACATGGTGAAGCTGTTGCGATAAAGAAGAACCGTTAGACGCAAGGTTTGAGCAGCGTATTGTTTTGAAGAATATGAGCTACCAGTTAAGAGAGAATCACGGTGGATTGTCTTAGTAAACTAGACTACGGGATAGTCATAACATACTTCGTATTGCTGATAGGAATGGGGCTTTACCTGCGCAAGCTTGCGTCGCAGAGTATGGAGTCATATTTCCTTGCCGGCAAGCGACTTCCCTGGTGGATGCTGGGTATTTCCGGGATGGGCTATTCTCTGGATATCGCCGGAACCATGCTGATTATCTCCCTGCTCTACATGCTCGGGCCGCGAGGTTTGTTCGTTGAGTTCAGGGGCGGCGTTTCACTGGCGTTGGTATGCCAGATGATCTGGACGGGAAAATGGCATCGGCGCAGTGGTTGCATGACCGTCGCGGAATGGATGGCCTTCCGGTTCGGGGAAGGTCGAATGGCGAGTTTTGCCCGTATCGCCACCGCGCTTTCATTTATTGTCTTCACGACAGCCATGCTTACTTACATGGTTGTGGGCGTTGGTTTATTCCTGGCTTTGTTCATTCCGCTGACGCCGCTGCAGTGTTCGTTGCTGCTTATCGGAATCGCCACGTTGTATACCGCTTTGTCCGGTTTGTACGGCGTTGTGTTTTCCGACATCTTCCAATGCGGGCTCATTGTTTTCGGAGCGGCCGTTGTAGTCTTCATGGCTGTAGATAAGTTGGGAAGCAGCGGGGAGATTTCAGCTCTTGCTGAAACCGTCTCGGGGATGAAGGGGTGGGTGTCATCTTTCCCCACTGTTCATTCGGGTATGCCCAAAGGTTATGAGCAATACGAGAACCTGCTGGTGTATTCCATGTTCTTCCTGGTGCTCAACAAGTTGATCATTGGTGGTTTTGGAACAGGGCACGAGCCCCAGTTCTTCGCAGCCAAGAACGAACGGGAGTGTGGCAAGCTCAGTTGCCTCTGGTCGATACTCATGACCGTCAGGTGGCCTATGATGATTTGTTACGCTCTGCTGGGGCTGTTCCTGATCAAGGGATTCTTCCCGGATCAGAGTGTGCTGGCGGATGTGGCCGCTTTGATTAAGCAGCATGTTGGAGTGGAGTCCGCCCAGTGGCGAGAGGTTCTGGCTAACATAAAGAACAGCCCGGAGATGTATCCCCAGGAGATGATAACCGGCATTGGGAACATGCTGGGAGATGACTGGAAACAGAAACTGGACATGGTGAGTTTCGGAGGAACGGTAAACGCCGAACGCATTCTTCCTTCGGTGTTGTTGTACCTTATTCCCAGCGGTTATAAGGGATTGATTCTCGTGACCCTGATAGCGGCGTCCATGTCGACGTTTGACATGACCATGAACAAGGCCGCGGCCATGTTCACCAACGATATTTATCGCAGATACCTGAGACCGGTTGCGAAAAACCGCGAGCTGTTAACCGCTACTTATTGCTTCTGTGTAGCGGTGGTTGTTGTTGCCTTCCTGCTGGCTTACAACGTACCCAATATCAATGATATCTGGGGCTGGATCACCATGGGGCTGTGGTCGGGAATCGGGATACCACTTTTGTTAAGATTCTATTGGTGGCGTTTTAATGCGACAGGCTACGCGGTGGGGATTTTCGGCGGGTTGGGCGCAGCGATAGGCGTGCTGCTGTACAACACTTATGCCGGTTGGACCAAAGGGGTCGATCCTTTGAGTGAGGTGTCGCAGTTCGCGATTCTGACTCCGATAAGCCTGATATGTGCGATCGTGGGAACCTATCTTGGGAAACCGATTGACAGAACGGTGTTGGAGAAATTCTACACAACGACGCGTCCATTCGGGTTCTGGCGTCCACTGAAGGAGTTGTTGCCTGACAAGGTTCGTAAGGCGATGGTACGTGAGCATCGTAATGATCTGCTGGCGTTACCCTTTGCGTTTGTGTGGATGGTTACCATGTATTTGTTGCCCATGCAGCTGATTATAAAACAATATCAGGCGGCGGTGATTACTGGTGTCCTATTCGTAGTCGGGCTTGCTGGTATTTATGTTTTCTGGTACAAAAACCTTCCTTCTGGTGATCAACCGCTGGATAGTTCAAATAGGCAGGACGAGACGGTAGTATGAAACTGAGGCGATACGAGAATAACCCCATAATTGCACCAAACCCGGATCATTCGTGGGAGTGTCTGGTAACGACGAATCCCGGGGCGAGCTACGATGAGAAGCGTGGTGAGGTTACGTTACTTTACCGTGCAGCGGGTGATGACGCCGAGCATGTGATTTACCTGGCCCGTGCGACCAGCAAGGACGGATACACATTCAAGCGTTTTGATGAGCCGGCGTTTACACCAAGTGTTGATGGGTTTGATGCCGGTTGCGTGGAAGATCCGCGGATCGTTAGATTCGGCGAGCATTATTTCGTAACCTATGCCACCAGGCATTTTCCGCCGGGAGAGTACTGGTGCAATAACCATGCTCGTTTCAAACCGCCGGTTTGTCCTGATTATTTCCCGCATACTCTTAAGGAGAACGCGAGTAGCAGCGGGTTGGTGATTACCAAGGACTTCAAGGAATTCATCAGGGTAGGGCGGTTGACCGATCCCACGATCGACGATCGTAACGTGATTCTTTTCCCGGAGAAGATCGGTGGCAACTACATGATGCTTCACCGGCCTATGGATTGGGTCGGCGAGGAGTACGGAACGGAGCATCCGGCCATCTGGATTTCCTCAGGGCAGGATATGCTGTCGCTTACGAACAGCCGATTGTTGGCAAAAGCCAAGTACGAGTGGGAAGACAAGAAGATAGGGGCCAACACGCCGCCTCTGCGCACCGAGCATGGCTGGCTTATCATTTACCACGCGGTTGGTAAGGATACTCATTATCGGCTGGGGGCCATGTTGCTCGACCTGGAAGATCCATCAAAGGTTCTGCACCGCACACCCGATTGGATTCTGCAGCCTGAAGAGCCGTACGAGTTTGAAGGCCCGTACTCCGGCTGCGTATTCCCTTGTGGAAAAGTGGTTATCGATGGTACGCTGTTTGTTTACTACGGCGCTGCGGACAAGTACGTGGCGCTGGCGACCTGCGAACTGGAAGAGCTGCTTTCGCATCTGCTTACCTGTCCCGCTTAATGCGGATATCGCTAATCGGCTTTATCTTAACTCTGCTTTGTCAGGTGGCGTGTAAGGTATGCGCCGATGGTTGCGATCAGGTTGAAGAGAGCATGTGGCGGAACATGAAGAACGCCGCGCCGACGAGGCAGAGGCTGGCCCACAGGTAATCCCAAGTCAGTTTCTCCCGCATGTATAAGACGCAGAAACCGCCGAAGACAATCATGGTGATTACCTCCTGGATGACCTTGAGTTGGGGGAGCGTGAAATACGAGCTTCCCATGCGGTTGGCCGGTACCTGCAGGCAATATTCGAAAAAAGCGATACACCAGCTGACCAGGATGGCCAGCAGGATTGGCTTTGCCTTCATATCTTTAAGGTGGCCGTACCACGCGTAGGTCATGAACATGTTGGATAGAACGAGGAGGATGATTGGCGTAATACGCATAATACTGCTGTCCTTGTAACTGGTGTTTTTAAAGGCGATCGAATTGCGGCGGTTGGTTTGGTTGCCTCAAGCCGGTTCGATTGCCTTTTTGGGTCGCGGGAGATTTTACCGTCAAGGCGTTGATAGACAAGAGGTGGCGATTGCCGGATAAGGCAATACTAATGGTGTTACTTGAGGTTAGTTTTTGGGGCTGGGTTTACGATTGCGGGCCTCCTTTAACGGTTAAGAAGGTGGAAAAAGAAATTGGGCCTGCTGGTTGGCGGGTCGTTTCTTTTGCCGCGGTGATGGTTCTGTGTGCGATCACGAGCGGTTGACTGGAAGCGGGGCGTTGGCAGTGGGTGGCCGTGGGCGTTAAGTGCTTTGTTTGTAGTGGGTTACATCTGGTGGCTGTGGCAATGGGTTCGTTTCGTAATTTCGAGTTTTTTATTGCGGTTGGGCATGCCGTAGGGGCGGTGAAGGCTGGCTCTGTTTCGGGGGTGGTCTGTAATTCGCCTGGTTCCGGGACGCGGGGCGGGCGATTAAGGGTAGGGATATCGCCGAAGATGAAATCGCGGATGTAATTTTCGCTTTGGCGTTTTTCGAGAAGGGAGTTTTTTAACTCTTGCTGCTGGCTTTCTGTTTTCATGCGGCGGAGCTGGTTCAGGGTTTGATGGAACTGGCGGTTCAAGGTGGACTGGTAGCGGATGATCAGGGTCAGTTGGGTTTCGTCGATTGGTGCGAGGGCGGAGTTGGCCTGGCAGTGGTTTTCAAAGGTGAGGTTTTCCAGGTATTGGACGCGGCGAAGTCGCCAGGTGATACTGACCAGTTGTTCGGTAAGGATTTCCTCTATCGCGTTTTTCGGGGCGAAGGTCTGGTTGATGGCCGTGGCGAGCTGGATCAGTTGGTCGCCGGTTTCGCCCAGTTCTGCAATGGGATTTATAGCGGCGGAAAGTAGGCCGTGCCGGGTTGAATTCTGACTGGAATTCGCTTTGCCCTCGTCTGTTTTAGGCCCGGTGGAGTGTTTGGCGTTATCCCTATTAGCTTTGAGTCGATTATGTGAGATACTTTCTTTTTGGCGGATCATTTTCCTTCCCTCCGTTCAGGTAATGATACAAGACAACTATTCGCGGTTAAGGTGTGCGAAAGGGCGGACGTGTTATTTGGCCCCGTCACACACTCGGTAACATTTTTGGGGCGAAACATCTGGCGCTGTTTGCGAATCGTATGGCCGTTTTGTTTCGCAGATTGCCTGTTGTTTTTCAGCGTTCTCAGTTTGCATTCATGCGGATTGGCCCTCCGATCTTGAACGTGTACTGTATAGTTATAATTTAGTAGCCTGTTCGGGCTGTGTCAAGTGTAAATCGGAAAATGTTCGGCAGACGTGACTGGCTCCTGTGCTTCGTGGGGAGAGGTTTTTATGTCAGGCTTACGGGTAGCGAGGCGGGGGAATATGGCAGAAAATGGTCAAAAGGGGCGGATTTTCCTGGAATGAGGAGGAACGACGGAGTTTGGGGTGTCAGGCGTGACAGTGGTGTTGGAGGGATCAGGGGGCGGTTTAGGGGTAGCGGGACGGTGTTACGGAGATAAGGAAATGTTTTGGAGTCTATTGGAGTAAGGTCATAAAAGGGGGATCGCTGAGTAATAGATCCGGCCGGTGGTTGGTTTTGAGTATTTTCTGTTTGATGGTCGTGGTATTATGATATTCGGTTAAACAGTAATGATTTTGGAAAACACTTGATAAAAGGATACCGTATAGTTAATGTTGTTTGCGGAATATAGTGTTACGTATAATTGGCTATGAGGTAAAAAGATTATACGAAAACAGTGATCGTTGCTAATGATCGAAGAGGGCGAATGGAATTAAGGATGGTGTCTCCGGAACTCCCCCGGAACTCCCCGTAAAGTCATTGTTGGTCTTGTTGGTCTTGTTGGTCGAAGGGACCATCTACGAGTAAGCCACCCAAAGCGGGCGATAGCCGTTAACCCGGATGTACGTGAACCCTGGATAGGATTACCCCTGTCTTTAGCACTGTTGTTAGCGACGTGCCACTGCTCTGTGAGCAGTGGTTATGAAAAACAAGTATGTCGTTCGGGTAGCGAGCCGACAGGACCGAATTATTAATACGTGACCGTATTCCTGGAAAACGCTATTTATAGGCAATTAATACCACAATATTCGATGCCGGAATCGGCAAATGGGTGACCACTGCTCGCAGAGCAGTGGCACGTCATTTAATACAGATATATTCATTGGTGTCAGGAGTTTGGTGAAATTCGGGGGACGCCTGAGAGTTCGGGGGGCGAGAGAGTATTGCGATTAGTCACCTGCCGGCAGCAGCAGTTCAAGGGCTTGCGGCGGCAATTCCCAATTCCTGTCGAAGAGTAATCCCTTTGGCGAAGGGGAGCTCGCCATCGATTTTCTAACCTTGGTTTTATCTTCTATGGAGTCGGTCGTAAGCAGTTTGCCGTCATCGGTCGCAATAAGAATATCCTCTACAGCCGGATTCGAAAGATACGGCGGGCTCAACGCGCGGTAGGCCAGGCCCGCTACCGCTACAGGGTTACCGGTGCATACCACGACATACTGATCTTCTGAGAGGGGGTTAGGGTAAATCATGGCCAAGGCCGCCACCTTGTGCGGGCTAACCGACCCGTTGCATGATAGCTGCCCGTTCTGCAATGTAATCGGCAGGTTGGAATGCAGCATATTCAGAACGGAATTGTTTTCCTGATTACCGAAACAAATCAGGCTTGTTGACTTCAACATTTCGGGAGTAACGTCCTTGTCCTTGACAAACTTAAATGACTCGAAAGTCATCTTGCTTCGCCAGGACATTGCCTTTTCCGCTACCTGCTCCCATAGAGCTTGAGTTTTCGGATCATCGCAAGATGGAGTTACGATAACGAATTTTTTAAAGTAAACATCCTGAATGGGACCGGAAAGTCCGTGCTTTTTGATAAGCCCCTCGGCCTTCGATGGAACTATGGAAAAAGTCAGTTTCCCGTCACGTTTTTCGGGTGCCGCTGGCGAGTTGTTAACGAAATAGCTCGCGTTCGTTCCCGCCGGGATAAGGCTGGCAGGGGGTTCGAGAGTCAGCCGGGCGATGTTATCCGCGTGTACGAGTAAAGTATCCGGCGAAGGGCAGAAAATATCGATAGTCGCCGGCTTGCTGGAATCCGTTATTTCGTCGATCATGGCCCAATAGGCAGTGTTATGCCTTAGTGTTTCAGTTCTAAAGCTTATCCGCCTGGGATCTGTCACTCTCTTTAAAGAGTACATCCAATTGTACAGTTCCGTACCGGCATAAGGGCCCATCCAGCAGCTATGTTTGCCTCCAGGGCGAGGAGTGAATTCCACTCCGATTTTAGCTTCTTTCAGGGCGTCGACCATTCTTATGGCTTCGCTGATATTGACATTCGGATCGGCATCTCCGTGGTAAACACGTATGGGAATGTTACGCAGGTTGATTACCGTTTCAGGATCGCCGCCGCCCGCGAATATCGATAGTGAGGCGAACAGGTGGGGGGCGTGAGCGGCGATTGACCAGGAAGCAAAAGCGCCAAGCGATAAGCCGGTCAGATGAATTCGGTTACGGTCCACTGAAGCTTGCTTGCATATATCGTCGATCGTATCGATTACGTCCCGTTCGGCGAGTCCGCTGATTGCCCAACTGCCGCGCATCAACGGAAAGGCGACCAGAAAGGGGATATCGCAACGCGATCTAAGAACCGGAACGCTTGCCCAGGGAACGGTTGGTGACTTCCAGTTCTTATTTTCTCCCGAACCATGAAGGAAAACTATCAATGGCCAGTTTTTCGTTGGGTCATAACCATCGGGATACCAGAGAGCGTATTCTATTACTTCACCGTCATGCGGAGACGTGTATTTGCATTTCGTCAGATCGCCCTTGAGTTTGGCCGGAGGTGTCGGCGTGGTATCGCCAAGACTGGTATTACCATTCAAGAGTATTATTAATGAGATCAAGGTAAAGATTCTGGCGGTCATTACTTTTCCTCTTATTGTTCTTCGGGTACTCGGCATTCACCTTACTTAATCGGCAAACGACCGGAGTGTCATGGGCAGTACCGGAAATGTTTTCGCGGAAATGCCTTTAGTCACTATCTGGAGCCTTTTCCGGTTGTACCAGTTCATTCAGGTGGACTTCCATCTCCACCGCACCGGACGACACTATCGCGGTTTGCCTCTGCAGGTTCAACCTGACCACCTTTGCGGTTGTTTCGAACTTGCGAACATAAACTTCCTGGTTGGGCTTGATTGAGTTTACCCATTCATACCATTGGTATTGCGCGGTGCGTTCCTCTTCCAGCTTGCGAACCTCCTGCATGTAATGGATGCGCTGCTGTTCGGCCGAGAGCATGGAATCGTTGGCTTCCAGCCTGGCACGCTCTGCCTGCCTTCTGGAGTCGAGGGTGGCCGCTATTACTTTGTTGATCGCTTTACCCCGTTTGCTCAGATAGCCTTTTGCCCGCTTGACCATCTTCTTGGGCATTCCCAATCGCTGGGCGATGATCAGGGCGTTGCTGTTGCCCGGTTCGCCAAGCCGCAGGTGATAGGTGGGGCGGAGAGTCTTCGGATCAAACTCCACCGAACCGTTGTCGATCCGGTCATTGCCGAAGGCTATCGATTTGAGTGCCGAAAGGTGGGTAGTCACAACGCCGCTGCAGCCGATACCGGCCAGTTCGTCGATGATTGCCCGGCCTATGGCCGCTCCTTCGTCGGGATCGGTTCCCGAACCGAGCTCGTCCAGAAGCACCAGTGAATTTTTCTTCGCCTCCCGCAGGGTTTTCAAAATATTGGACAGGTGTGAACTGAACGTACTTAAAGACTGTTCGATACTCTGTTCGTCGCCGACGTCGATGTGGATTCGCTGATAAAGCGGCACCTTGGAACCCGCACCGGCCGGGATAGGTATCCCGCACTGAGCCATGAGCGAGATTAGTCCTATCGTTTTCAAGGTTACGGTTTTTCCGCCAGTATTGGGCCCGGTTATTATAAGCAGGTCGAAGTCATCACCCAGGCGAACGTCTATGGGGACGACTGTTTTGTTCTCATCCTCTCTGGCCAGGTCGAGCAACACCGGATGCCGCGCCTGGTGGAGCACCAGGTGATAATTGTCCGGTATCTCCGGGCAGACAGCCTTGCGGCTTTTCTTGTATCGCACTTTTCCGGCAATAAGATCGATAACCGCAACAGCCTCCAGTGTGCGGAAGATTTCCTTTTCATTCTGGTGAACCAGGTATGACAGTTCGGCCAGGATGCGGGCAATCTCCTTCCGCTCACTTTCTTTTAACGACACGATGCTGTTGTTCGCCTCCACGACCCCCGCCGGTTCGATAAACAGGGTCGAGCCGGTATCACTGCTGGAATGCACAATACCCTTGAGCCTGCCCCGGTATTCGGTTTTCAAGGGCAATACTGTACGCGAGCCGCGCATGGTGGTATTGGGATATTGCAATATGCGCAATACTTCCGTCTTGCGCAGAATCCGTGAATATATCCGGCGGATTTCCTCGCGTTGATGGTCGATCGAGCGGCGGATGTTGAGCAGCTTCTTGCTGGCGTCGTCGCGGATCAAACCCCGTTCGTCTATCGCTCTGTTTATCTGCTGGCCTACCGCGCCGAAATCTCCTATCCGTTCGCCGATTTTATGAATGAGGGGCAGATCTTCCGGGAGCGAAACCAGCCAGCGACAGATGTTCGACGTGGCTATAAGGGTTTCGCTTATCCGGCAGAGGTCGTGTGGTTCCAGGCCGGCCGGTTGTGACGCGTCGCGAACATGGGCACGGATATCGTGCACCCCGCCCAATGGAGGAACGGCGATTTCGTCAAAAGCCCGCTCCATCTGCCGTACTTGCTCGAACCACCCTCTAACCGCGGAGACTTTGCGGGCAGGTTCCAACTGCCGGGCTAACCCTTTACCCAGAGTACAGGCGCAGCAGTCTGCCAGTGATGACCGGACGTGCCCGAACTGAAGTTTTTCCAATGTGTGTACGTCCATAACTACCTGGTGTATTCGATTGTGTGTGTGAGTTTTCAACTTTTCCTGCCAGCTTCGTCGTCTTTCAGAATGTTCCGTAATCGCTTATGCCGTTTTTTCGAGACTCGACCTCCAATGGCGGTATAATATCAAAAGGATAACCCGAAGCGGGTTTTGTTACCAATGGAGCGGAGCACCGTCTTATGCTTAAAACGGGCAAGAAGCTGATTTTATCCACTTTGGCGGGATTATGCGCGATTTACGCGGTTATCGGAAATGTTCCAGCTGCGGTTGCCGATCCTGCTACCCAGAGCGATGTCTACGAAATACCCGATCTGGAAAAGCTTCAACGTACGTTTGAACGGCTGGCAGTTTCCGTTCGTCCCTGTGTAGTGGCCATCACTACCTACAGGAACCTATCTTCAAGAAAAACCGGCGAGCTGTCCATCCCTAACGGCGTTGGTAGCGGCTTTGTGTACAGTTCCAGCGGTCTTATCGCCACGAACCATCACGTTATTGAGGGTTCTGATCGAATCGACGTTGTTTTGCACGACGGGCGAAGTTTTGAGGCCGAGGTGGTTCAGTTCGATCCTCGATCCGATCTGGCCGTACTCAAGATACCGGCCGAGAATCTGCGGGTGGCTCCTCTTGGCGAGCTGTCGGAGATCAGACCGGGCCGGTGGGCGTTTACGGTTGGCAATCCCTTCGGGCTTGCCGGGCAAAACGGCGGGAATACGTCCGTTGCATTCGGAACGGTAACTGCTGTCGGGCAATTTCTCGATGTGGCCACCACCGGTAAAGATCGGTACTACGGTAATCTGATCCAGACTGATGCCAGTATAAATCCCGGTAACAGCGGCGGGCCTTTATTCAATATCCGCGGGCAGGTTATCGGCGTGGCCACTGCTATGCTTTCGGGCAGCGGTGTGGATGAAGGCGTGGGGTTTGCTATTCCCATATCGGCCAGGACTCGCCGGATTCTGGATATGCTCGGCGAAGGGCGGGAAGTTCGCTACGGATACCTGGGAGTCAGGGTGACCACGCTGGATCAGCAGGCGTCGGCCAATCTGGGCATTCCTTATCGGAGGGGGGCGGTTCTTACCGCGATTCCCAAAACATCGATTCCCAGCCCGGCGGCTAAAGCTGGCTTGAAACCGGGCGACGTAATTACGGAGATCGATGGAAAACCAATCTACGATTCGGATCAACTGGTCCGGCTTGTGGGGATGACTCCGGTGGGTACGGAAGTGGAAGTGGTCTATTTCCGCGATAAGCGAGAATATTCGACCACGGTCAAGCTGAACGAGCGGGCGGAGACGGCGGCTGCCAGAATCAACTCTCGCCAGGACGCCCAAGAGCCGAAGTCCATTGCCTGGCGTGGAGCTACGATTGTTGAGGTTCCCCGTAAACACAAGGCGGATCGCGGCGGCAACAGAAACGAAGGACTTTATGTGGCTGATTTACCCGAGGATACACAATTATATCGCAGGGGCCTCCGGGCGGGCGACGTTATCGTTAAATTCGACGACAAACGGTTGTGGTCGATCGACGATCTGGCTGCTTACGAGAAAACTGCCGGCAACTCGATAAAGCTGAAGCTACGGGACAACTCAATCATCCGCCTGGTGGACTAGTCTTGTATGGTTGGTTTGTCCATCATAGTGGCTTGCGGCCATTTAATTACGCATACTGGAAAAGCCAATTGCTTGTTGAGTGGCAGGCTATTGCCGGGTAATGGCCGGTAATAATGGCCTTTGTATTGCTGTTGCGTTTTATATTTCACCATCACCTTGCCATTTTCGGTAAAAAATTTCTCTTCAAATAGCGCGTAAAACACCTTGGACCGTTTGTTTATAGGGGCTTGTGGTTGGGTGAGCTCTTGGTGCTTGCCTTGGTGTTATTGGCGAGCCTATGCTTTTGTAATACCGCATCAAAACCAGGGGGGGGCGATATAGTGGTCCGATATGTAAGGGAAAACGGACTGGAGAGAGGCCTGGGGGTTGGTTTAAGCCAATGCCGCGAGAGAGAGATTGAAGCACATGAAATCACCTCGATATGGACGTTATCTTACCGCGATACTGTTGGCCATCGCGTTTCTTATGCAGGTTGTTAATACGGCATCCGGAGCCATCCTCTCCGCTTCGGCCGATATCGGTCAAATACGCATTGACCGTATTCCGCACGATGTTTCTCAGGATAAGGTCGAATCCGATAACACTGCCTGGGCTTTCGAGGAACTCCAGTACCATCCGCTCACTATCGATTTGCCGGTAACCGTGCTTATGGGGAACTATGCTTATCTCCTTCCCGCGGAATTCAAAACCGCGGACGCTGAAGATGAGTTTTTTCATGGTGTCGTTCCTGCAGGAACCGTCGTAAGCAGCCATTATATTTTTATCGATGAAATTCGCAGCAACCCCGGTTCCGCGATTGTCCAGGGGCATATTACCTTCGATGCAGAAATCATAGCGGTGATTTCCAACGAAATCGGTCCAGAGCATAAGTATCTCGGTAACGAGTGGCGAATAAGTTCGCGAGAAGTGGGTTTGCCTCATGTGATTTATGGGCATGCCGACTACCAGGGCGTGGAATACGCTGGATCGGGCAATACCCAATCTGGTGGCGATTGGTGGGTGATCGAGCCGGATGGACGGACCATATCGTTTTGCTTCAGAAACGATTCCGGGCAGGATAATCTTCGGGTTATTACCTCTACCGATGAAAACAAAAAAGAGAATGAGTTTCCCCTTGCCTCTTCAATGGATTTCGGTGGCGGACCGTTGGCAACTGCAACATCCGGAAGTTACTATGGTAATGTCTCCTTCGCCTGGGCACCATCCAGCGGGATGAGTCTTGGAAGCAGCGGGGCTTCGTTCCGAAGCAGTGATCCTGTTCCTGGGGACAGTTACACCTGGGACGAAGAATGGACAACCGAACTTCGCGACCGTCCTCGCGGCGGACCGGGTGAAGATACACCGGGTGAATCGGATAAGACTGTAGTCACTCCTGAACCAAGTGGACTGGCAATCCTTAGCCTAGGTCTGGTCATTGCCGGTTGGCGACGAAAGAGAAGATAACTCGGATTCGCGGGCTATTCAGTTACGAATTCCGAGCAAACAGAATAAACCCACTCATGAAAACGGCTCGCTTTCCCCCGAAAGTGAGCCGTTTACTGTTTTTACGAAACGAACCCATTTAAGGGTCTTCTCTCTTTAACTGGTTGTGTTATAAAAAGTTATGGCCCTGAAATGTGTGTTTGGATGGCTCGAGCTCCGACGAATCTCTCGCATACCCCGTTTTACGAAACGAACCCATTCTCGTCTGGTAGCCCTTCCCGCATTTCTGCGTTGCGACCAGTGATTCTGTGCTGAGATGTTCGGGGCGCGGGTTCTGGCGTTTATGTAAAGAGAGTGTATCTTGACCGATAGACTACAACCGCATTGCTCGATTTGTGCTGCAGCAGAACCGGGCAATTGACCGTTGGTTTATTTGAGTACGGAGTTTCGGCCTTCTCGGCCGATTTGACAGGATACACGCACCATGACTTCAAGCGAAATTCGCCAGCAGTTTTTAAAGTTCTTCAGCGATAAAGAGCACACTATTGTTCCTTCATCTCCGGTTGTTCCTCACGACGATCCTACATTGCTTTTTACCAACGCGGGAATGAACCAGTTCAAGGATGTGTTCCTGGGCACAGGAGAGCGTTCCTTCGCGCGAGCGGCTGATACTCAAAAGTGCATTCGTGCCGGCGGAAAACATAACGACCTTGATGATGTGGGACACGATACATATCACCATACGTTTTTTGAGATGCTCGGAAACTGGTCGTTTGGCGATTATTTCAAGAGAGAAGCGATCAGTTGGGCCTGGGAATTGCTGACCGGGGTGTGGGGCGTAGACAAATCCCGACTTTACGTAACCTATTTCGAGGGCGATGAAAGCGAAGGGCTCGAACCTGATGAGGAAGCTGCCCGCCTCTGGGCAGAGTGTACCGATATTGACTCTTCCCATATTCATCCGGGCAACAAGAAGGACAATTTCTGGGAGATGGGCGAAACCGGGCCCTGCGGTCCGTGCAGCGAGATTCACATCGACCTTACCCCGGATCTTTCCGGTGGTCCGCTGGTGAATAAAAGCGACAAGGTAATCGAGATCTGGAATCTTGTGTTTATCCAGTTCAATCGCGGTAATGATGGAAAACTCACCTCGCTGCCTGCCAAACATGTTGATACCGGTATGGGGTTTGAGCGGATCTGCGCGGTTTTGCAGGGGAAAAACAGCAATTACGATACCGATGTCTGGACTCCTATTTTCGACGCCATTCAGAAAAGAACCGGGGCTCCGGCTTATAAAGGGACCATGCCAATTGAACAGTCGGGTGACCAGGTTGATCCGCAGGTTATGATTGACGTATCTTACAGGGTGATCGCGGACCATCTACGTTGTCTGACTTTCGCCATAACCGATGGGGCCGTTCCCAGTAACGAAAGAAGAGGATATGTGCTCAGGCGAATTCTGCGCCGGGCGGTTCGTTACGGGCGGCAGTATCTGGATATGCACGAGCCGTTCCTTTGCGATCTGGTGGCTCCGCTGGCTGAGCATATGGGAGATGCTTTCACCGAGCTCAAGACTGCTCACCAGGGAAACAACGTTGCTCACGTCGCCGCGATCTTTAAAGATGAGGAGCAGTCGTTTGGCCGGACACTTGATAGGGGAATAACCCTGTTCAACGACGCTGCTGATATTGCCGTGCAAAAGCACGAAGGTCGCTTGAGCGGGGCCGATGCCTTCAAATTGCACGATACGTTTGGTTTTCCCATCGACCTAACCGAGTTGATGGCCGAGGAACGGGGACTTACGGTTGATATTCCCGAGTACGAGCGACTTATGGAGGAAGCTCGGGAAAAAGCTCGTTCCGCAGGTGATGGTGAGGCCGGTTTCGATATGAACATAGCTCAGACGATGCCCGCTACCGACGATTCCGCCAAATATGAAACCGAGCGGTTGCCCGGAACAGTCGTGGGGTACGTGCAGAACGGCCGGTTTGTCGATAGTGGGGATATCCCAACAGGTGATCAGATAGCCCTGGTACTGGATAAAACCTGCTTTTACGGTGAGCAGGGCGGTCAGGTTGGGGATATTGGGCAGATATCTCCGGGATTTACCGTGGTCGATACAAAGCGTTTCGGAGAAACGGTATTGCACATCGGGCAGTTGACCGAGGGGACACAGTTGAAGGTTGGCGAAGCTGTAACCGGCCATGTCGAGGGAACCCGGCGCTGGCCTATAATGCAGAATCACACCGTAACCCACCTTTTGAACTGGGCTCTGCGCGAGGTGCTTGGCGACTCAGTGGAACAGAAAGGTTCGCTGGTCGATTCGGAGAAAACCCGTTTCGATTTTTCGCATAACAAGCCGCTGACTCCTGAAGAGATCGACCGTATTCAGGCCTTGGTGAATGAGCAGATTGACGCCAGGCACCCACTGTTTATGAAGCTGGTCGATCAGGCTAAGGCTCGCGAGATTAATACGCTAAGAGCGGTTTTCGGCGAAAAGTATCCGGATGAGGTTCGTGTGGTATCCGTAGGGGCTGAAATCGATGATATGCTGGCCGATAAGGATAATTCCAAATGGTTAGCCAACGCCGTGGAATTCTGTGGCGGTACGCACCTTTCCAACAGTGGCGACATTGAGCGGTTCGTATTGACCCAGGAAGAGGGAGTGGCCAAGGGAATTCGCCGGGTTGTTGGTATAACCGGTCCGAATGCCCGAGAGGCCGAGGAGACGGGCGAAGCTTACCTGGAACAAATGCGCGTTCTGGAGCACGAAC
The DNA here is from genome assembly GCA_963667855.2 of Phycisphaerae bacterium. Taxonomy (GTDB): domain Bacteria; phylum Planctomycetota; class Phycisphaerae; order UBA1845; family UBA1845. The sequence continues at coordinate 92,024 of CAXXKI010000033.1, forward strand.
CGGTGGAAACCCTGCCGGAGAAGCTTACCGAGTTGCAGAAAGATATTCTGGAATCAACCGTACCGCTTCATGACCGGTCGGTGATCAGGGAGAAAATCACCGAACTTCAGAAGGTGATCAAAAAGGCCCAGAAAGCCCAGGCTGCGGAAAACAGCGGGGCGGTGAAGGATATTGTGGCAGGGCTCCTGGAAAACGCTGAGACGATTAACGGAGTGACGGTTGTGGTTGGGGAAATCCCGCCGGCGGACAAGGAGGCCGGCAGAGGGGCGATCGACTGGATCAGAACCAAAACCGAAGCATCCGCAGTGCTTTTAGCCACCGCCGGTGACGACAAAGTCAGTCTGATAGCCGGAATGAGCAAAGACGCGGTCAGTAAGGGCTTGAAAGCCGGCGATCTTATCAGAGAGGTTGCTCCCGTCGTTGGTGGTAAGGGCGGCGGACGTCCGGACATGGCTCAAGGTGGCGGTACGGATCCGGAGAAGATTGACGACGCGTTAAATGCCGCCCGGCAATGGATCGACAGTAAATTGAATGCATAGAAAAAGCCCGCTTGATCCCATTAAAATCAAGCGGGCTTTTTTATTCTTTTGGATTAGTCAGATCCGCCGATTTCAAGTTTTCTTGCAGCGTCGGTTATCGCATCTATTTTAACCGCATAGCTGGTTTTATTGGCAATATCCTCATCAGTGACAATGTGGACATCGAGCAGGCCGTCTGTTTTATAGCCGGTCCGATGGAAATTGACCTCGCTCAGAGCCAGGCTCCAGCCTTCAAACCATTGCAGCAGATCCTGGCGTTGCTGGGGATTTCCTGTGAAGTGTACGAGTAGATCGATATCGCTGGCCGGGCCTGCGGTAGCGTTTTTCGTGCTTCCGAAAAGATAAAAAGCTTTTACGCCAAACCGCGATGGGGTAATACAGTCAGCGATACGATCTGCCATTCTCGCCCGCCATCGCCAATCCTGGCCTTCCGAAACCAGTGCGACCGGGGAAAGATCATCGTCACGATCCACGTATTTTGTGGGTTCGGTGAGAACCGCGACGGCCTCATCGATTTCGGCGTTCATCAGCACGTACAGCACCTGTTCGTCTGCTACCCACGGCAGATCGATAACATGAACAGTTTCGCTGAGTGATTCGAATTCCGGCGCCAGATCTGCGAGCAGGTTTGGGGAATGCCGGAGCAGGGTTTCGTTGAATACGATGTTTTCGTCGTCCGGATAGAGTGGCAGGTAACGTATTTCCGCTTCGACGAGATCCTGGAAAAAATGTGTACCGAACGAAACATCCGGTACATACTCTCCGGTTCTGCGGGCAATCTCAATCAACATCGCGGTGTTGCTAATATCTGAATAGGTGACCGGTACACCTAGTCTTATGTCACCGCGGCTGCCCCATCGCCCGGGCCCCATGAGGATGAACTGTCGCTTGGGAAGCAATTTATTGAGTTTACCGACAGCCCGGCCTACTGCTACCAGTTCCTCGCGGCTGCCGAGTTGGCTGTATTTCTCCGGATCTACGTAAACAATGTGGGTTATATTGGGGACTATACCGTTGGATACGTATCGATTAGCGGAAAAAACAAGCTTGGACTTCTTAATGTCTCTTGGAATCGGGGCGGGTTTGGAATGTCGGGCCGGCGTCAGAGCCCGGCACTGGAGGAGGTAAAGATGCTCCCCGTCTGAAGCGAATTCGAAATCCACCGGGTGACTCATTTCCCGTTCAAGCAGGTCCAATAGAGTCTTGATCTGGTTAACGAACGGGGTGCGATTCAGCAGGCCGTCAAAAGTTACCACCAGATCGTCGTTCTGGAAATCGGTGTTGTATCCGATGGTTTGTTGCAGGTGGCCTTCCCGGAAAATCGACATCAGCTTTTCCATGGCCGGAATGTCGTCGCCCAACTGGCGAATGAATTGGTTTATTTCCACCGTTTCAAAATCGTTAGTATTCAGGTTTATTACATCCATATACCGCGGAGCGTAACGAACAACCTCTTCAGGAGTGGCGTTTACTCTCAAGCCCGGTTGGCCGGGAGAGATCAGAACCGGAAAATCGTCACCGACTCGGTCGACAGCTCGCGTACCAAGTCCCGGTACCAGGCGGATCAGGCCGTCGTCCTGCTTGATTCGCGGCGACCAGCGAAACTCGTTTTGACTGAAGGCTACTCCCGCGAACGCCGGGAAGAAATAATCCCCAACCTGTTTTCCCACTACCTCCTGTATAAGGACACCCATACCTTCCTGGAAATCCAGCAGGTTACGTTCCGCGCGATACAAAATAGGATCGGGGCCGAACGTGGAGGCATAAACCTCGGCTATGGCGTCCATGAGAGCATCGAGACGTTCTTGTTTTGTGCCGCGGTTGGCCAGAAAAAGGCTTTTATATTTGCCCGAAAAAGCCGCTCCGAAACGATCCTCCAGCAGGCTGGAACTGCGTACAATTAATGGTTTTTCTCCAAGATCATCCAGGGCCAGGGAGAGCCCTTTTACTATGGCGGAGGAGAATTGTGAATTCTTGAATACCTGAATGATATCCGGGTATTCCTGGCGGACTTCGTTTATATCCTTGTATTTTTGAGAAAAAACATCCTCAAGGTGGTTGCAGTAAACAAAATCGTGCATTCCGTCGGAAGACAGGTACCAGGTTTTCGGCGTCTTGACGGTTGCCAGCAGTTCGTTCTCGTCCCGATGCTGCTGCACTATCTGTTCTGCCAGGAACAATCCTGCTCCCTTTCCCCCTGTTTTCCCGTATCCCCGGGCGGGGTAGATCATACGGCGGATGAGCTGATGAAAATCTTTTATGCCTACGAAGTTCTTGGCTATGTTAATATATTCCAGCTGGTCGGAAAGAAAGCGGCGAACAAGCGAAACGAGTAACCCCTTGCGGGTGGATGGAGAAAGCTCCACTTCACCGTGCTCGGCGTGTTGATATCGCTGGATGGCATCGCTGACTTCCGAGATAGCCGTATGGTAATTCTCAAGAGTGTTGACCAGGAAACTGGCTCTATCCTGCTTTATCCACTTGTGTACACAGGAAATTATCTCTTCGTCGCTGAGATGAGAAGCCGCCAGGTCGAACACCCGGTCAGCCAGCGAAGTGGCCGATGGAGGAATGTCCCGCTCGCAGGGGCGATTGGATTCAAAAAAAACGTCCCGGGTGTCGGTTTCCTGCTGTGGGCAGAAATCTCGCAGCAGTTTTTCCGCGTTCTTCGCGCCGCTCCAGCATAAATGGTTGATCATTTTTCTCGAAACGCGCATCAACAGACTTTGATCGGTGCAGCGCAGCAGATCGAGTATTGCCGACCATTCATGTCCGTTGGCTTTAACCGGAGTCTGCGCATCGGGCATGCTTTTCATGATGGACAGCAATCGGCGATGAGTTATACAGCTGGCGATACGTTCGGCGATGGTTTCGAGAAGCTTGCGTTCCTCTTTCAGAAACGGTCCTTCATCTGCTGAGGGCATTTGTTGGAGATAAGCAACCTCCAGGGTTCCGATCCTCTCGCCGTATGCGTGGATTTCCGCTGTTTGGCTCCATTTCGTTTCTGAAAAACCAGGGGAGGCGTATTCACAACCGTTGTAGTACACGCGGGCTACGCAAATGTCCGGATACTGCCAGCCATCGGGGATAACCCTGATGATTTGCAGAAAGGTTTCATTAAGAGTGATGTCCTCAGAGTTTATTATTTCCTCAACTCTATACAGGCAGTTGAGCTCCTTGGCCCGCTCCTGCAGGGATTGAAGTATTTCGTTGACTCGCAAGTTCTGTTTTCCCATAATCCCCTCATTTCTTATGGGGTTAATCTCGAAGTATTACTCCGCGTCCGCTGCGGCCATCAACGCGTACGTTTAATGGTGTGTTAATTCGTACGTGGCGCAGAAAACGAGTTTCGGTTATCGCGGGTTGTCTGTCCAGCCATTCCCAGTCAATTCGATTATCCTCCGAGTGGCGAACGGTGAAATAGAGAACCCGGAAACAGTTCATATTGTGGAAAAAGTGGGACCCCTGGCTTGCGTCCACGTTCATCTCGGGCAGAGTCGCTTCCACTATCGCTCGTGCCCCGGAAATCTGCGGCCAGGTCAGCGGGACACCGAGCCAGGGATCACTGCTTCCCCAGCGGCCGAAGCCGATAAGCAAATATGCGCGGTTATCGCTAACCAGATCCCTATTCATTGAGGCGATTTCGCCTGCGATCTCAGTTGTGTATTTCGCTTCAAACGAAGATGGCTTGATATAGACAACATCAACAATATCCGAGTATTGCCCGTTTCCGAGTGCTGTTTCGGTCGCTACCAGTGCTTGTTGATCGTTGAACTCGACATCGGAAAGCGTGATCAGGTCGTCAGCGACCATCATCGGGCGGACCTGGAGGAAACCCAACCTGGCGGGCAGGCCGTTTTGCCGGTCAAAAGTCAGGGCGAACTCGATCTCCACCTCCGCGTTATACGCTTTCTTAAAGGTTTCCGACAGGGATTTAATCAGGTCATTGAGCGGTATATCGTTCAATTCGAGTATGCGTCCGAAGGTCAGCACGCGGGTGCCGGATTGACCTGTACCGAGGGTTAGGCGGTCGGAATTTCTATCATAAGTTGAGGCGGTAAATCGCAGGACATCATCCCACTCGGCTACATCCAGGTCAGAACGTACGAGATGCTCGCTTTCGTTGACCGGGTCGTACGTGGCTTTTTCCATGCTGACCGCCCAGAATTTATTCTGAGTATTATCCACCAGATCCCTGATCGAACCGAAAGGTGGATAATGGTTGGGATATCCCGGACTATAGGACCAGGTTACCCCTCCATCCACTATCGTCTTTCCCAGCCCCAGAGCAAGGTTGACCACGCCGTCTTCGGCGTCAGCCGGACCGCTGGGATAGCAGTTGTGGGTTCTGATGACGCCGGAAACAATTGGATAAAACCGCTCGTTAAACCGCTCGCCGACAACCTCCTGGATTATAACCGCCATCTTTTCGCTGGTTATGGATTGGCCGATGGCCTGCATGTAGTTTCGGGCGTCCTGGAAGAAGGTGGAAGCCCAGACGAATTTAATCGCGTCAGCCAGTTTTCTGAACCGATCACCCACCAGGTTTTGATTGTTGGGGATCATCTTTGTGGCATAAACGCCGGCAAATGGGTGTTGCAGAGCGTCCTCCAGCAGACTGGAGGAACGAATAGCCAGCGGACTGTGTACCTGTTCGATCAGTGCCCGCAAATCGCCGACAAATCGTGGAGGAAGCTCTGCTTTGACAAACGCCTGGGCAATTCGGTCATCAGGTGAGTCTGCGGAAACGACATCATACAATTCGTTTTGCCGCATGAATTCCTCGAATACGTCCGTGGTTACGACGGTCATTCGAGGAATCCCTATGTGAATCTCGGGAAATGCCCCGGTGTTCCAATATGTGTCGATGACTCTTTTGGCAGAAGCGAGACCGAGGGCTTTTCCGCCCAGTTCTCCTGCTCCAATGATGGAGAATTCCTGATCCGATTCGAAAAAACTGCGATCGAATAATGGATACCTGCTTGAGTTCAGTTCACCAGTCATCGAGTCGTTTCCCATTTGCTGCCCGTGTTTTATTATACCCAGCCCCGGTCCTTGCACGCCTGAGCCACACGGGCAATAGCAATCGTATAAGCGGCGTCACGCATGTAGAGCTTTCGCTTGGCGGCCAGTTCGCTGACCGCAACGAATGCGGAAGTCATCATGGAATCAAGTTTTCCGAGGACTTCGTCTTTGTCCCAGTAATAATTCATGTTGCTCTGTACCTGCTCCAAGTAACTGCAGGTTACTCCTCCCGCGTTGGCGAGGAAGTCGGGAATTACGTAAACGCCGTTTTGTTTCAGGACGGCATCTGCATCGGGCGTGGTAGGCCCGTTAGCTCCTTCGGCAATGAGTTTAACCTTGGAAGATATGCTGGAAACATTGCCTCCGGTTATGGAGTTTTCCAGGGCACACGGCAGGAGAATATCCACATCCTGTTCCAGCCATGCTTCACCCGGTAGTTGTTCATAACCCAACTCTGCCGCTTTGCCTTTGTCGATGCCCCCGAAGCGGTCAGTGATCCCGCGTAATTCCTCGAGATCTATGCCGGTCTGCTTTCTGAATGTGTAGGGCTGTTGGTCCTTCTGGTTCCAGCAGGAAACAGCGGTTACCGTGCCGCCCAGCCGGCAATACAGTTCAATGGCGTATTGAGCAACATTGCCGAAACCCTGTACGGATGCAGTGGTGTCCTGGGGACGAATCCCCAATTCCTTCAGGGCTTCCCGGACGGTAAAGATTACACCGTAACCGGTGGCTTCGGTTCTGCCGGCTGATCCACCCATGTTTACTGGTTTTCCGGTAATGGTTCCGGGGTAGTGCTCGCCGCGGATCTGCTCGTACTCGTCGAGCATCCATAACATGTGCTGCCCGGAAGTCATAACATCTGGTGCGGGTACGTCTCGCAGTGGTCCGATGTCGCGGGCTATCTGGCGGACAAAAGCGCGACATACATTCTGCTGTTCGTTCATGCTAAGGTTGTGGGGATCGCAGATTACTCCTCCCTTACCGCCCCCCAAAGGCAGGTTGACGACCGCGCATTTCCAGGTCATCCACATGGACAAGGCGCGAACGGTATCGACCGTTTCCTCGGGGTGAAAGCGAATACCGCCCTTGGCCGGTCCGCGAGCATCATTGTGTTGTACACGGAAACCGCGGAATACCCGCGTGGTTCCATCATCCATTTTGACCGGCAGACTGAAGTGATATTCTCGTAGCGGCTGACGTAACAACTCCTTGATCCCGGAGTCCAGTCCGAGGCTGTCGGCGATTGCGTCGAATTGAGTTTGGGCCATCGTAAACGCATTGAAAGGTTTGGCTATCATTTATACTTCCTTGGAATAGAATACGTACCACCCTTATCTTCCCGGGATTGGGAATAGAGTCAGGTCGAAACACATTTCCTTTACAAAAAGCAATTACTTCACCGATTTCGGTTTTCAACCTCAACTGCGCTGATTACCGACGTTTCTAAAAATCAGATGGACCGGGCAATACCTGGAATCGATCACTTTTTCCCCTGACCTCTCTCTATCGAGGGGAAGGAGACGTTCAAGTCGAGCGACTGCTGTTTTCGTTTTCGCCAGAGAGATTTGGTTTTATCCGTAGCGTGTTCTCCGACAACCCTTTCTAGGATTCCACTGCTCAACGTGCTGTCCGGTACACTCCGCGACGGGCGAAGTACGGCTCCTTCAGCGAGAAACGCCCAAGTGCCCACATTGGCACCTTCGCCCACCACACTGTTTGCGCCCAGAGTCGACCAATTGCCCACCGTGGCTCCGAGAACGACTGCTCCCGGTTGGATAGTTACCCATTGGCCTATTGATACTTGTTCGTCGACAGTACTCTCAATTACGCAGTTGGAACCAATGGTGGTGTTCGCCCCGATGTCGACGGCGTTGGCCGTGCCGTCTATGCACACGCCGGGACTGATACGGCAATTGGCTCCAATATGAACATCCCCCAGAATAACCGCGGTCGTATGTACTACGGCGAGCGGGTCGATTTTCGGTTTACGCACTACTGAGCGATTGACCATGACATTTCTCCATTGCAAAAGACCGGTAAACTGCCTTGCTACAGTTTCATTTATGGGCTTCACAATTATGGAGAAAAACTCTGTAATACGGTTGCGACCGCGAATCGCACTGTCCCCCAAGGCAATTAAAAACCAATTACGTCCATCCGACTGAGTAAATCCTTCGAAACCGCCAGTGCCTCGGCAAAACCATGACATGTTGCTTACCCCTTATTGTCTATAAAAGCGAACATGACCGTTTCCTGCGAGAGGCTGTTACCCCACTGCGACAAATCGCTGACGTTAATTCAGTTTCGAGCATCAGTCGTGCCCGTATCAGGGTACTAAGCAAACATTGTGCCAATTGCTGGAAGTTGGATGCAGAACGCTTTTTATGGTGTTTATGTTGTCGAATATCGTGTTTAAAGTAGTTTAAACGACGTAAAGGTTTATAAGGAGGGCGAATGTGGTTGTTCTGATAATAAACCGGGGGAGGTTTGATCGGGGCGTAACTCCTCTGCGGGGAATAACTCCTCGGTTTTTTCTTTGGCATTAAAGCTGTGGATACGGATGGTTGCTGAGGAGGTTATGTGTCCTGTTGACGAAGTTTCTCCCGTAGCGTTTTACGGTCGATTGCCAGGATTGCGGCCGCTCTGGTTTTATTGCCTTCCACGCTTTCCAGGACATTGAGGATATGCTCCCGTTCCACTTCCGCCAGTGTTCGGCATACATCTGCCGGACTGCGTTGAATTCCAAATCGCATCATCGAGGGAAGATCGGGGACGTCTATCACATCGTTTTCTGCCATAACCACCAGGCGTTGAATAACATTTTGCAGTTCCCGGACATTACCGGGCCAGTGGTACTCCTGTAGTGCCCGCAGCGCTCCATCCGTCAGTTTGGGCGGGGCGATTTCCTCCCGTTCGGCGAACTTCGACAGGAAATACTGGATAAGCAGCGGAATGTCGTCGACCCTCTCTCGCAGAGGCGGTAATACGATGGTCAAGACATTCAGGCGGAAGAAAAGATCCTCCCGGAAAGCCGTTTTACTTACCATATCCGCAAGTTCCTTGTTGGTGGCCGCTATGACGCGAACGTCCACTCCTCGCGGTTGATCAGAGCCCAGCAGGCGGACCTCTCCCTCTTCCAGAACGCGCAGCAGTTTTGCCTGGGTGGGCATGGCCAGTTCCGCGATTTCATCGAGGAAGATCGTTCCTTCGTCAGCGGTGACGAAAAAGCCTGCCCGGGTTGTTGAGGCACCAGTGAAGGCTCCCTTGGTGTGTCCGAAAAGTTCACTTTCGACAAGTCCTTCGGGAATGCCTGCGCAGTTAACCGCGACAAAGGGGGCCGCAGCTCTCGAACCTTCGTAATGAATTGCCCTGGCAACCAGTTCCTTTCCTGTTCCACTTTCACCGTTGATCAGAACATTGGCTGAAGTTGACGCTGCCTTGGCTATGAAACCGTATACCTTGCCCATCTGTTTGGAATTGCCAATCAAACCGAATGTGGATTTACTTAATTCCGCGGTTTTCTTCTGTCCTACGGTACGTCTTACTTGTACGTCTTTTAAAACTCGAGTTACGGACGCCAGCAGTTCCTCGTCCGTGAAGGGTTTGGCCAGGTAGTCTTCCGCTCCTTCACGCATTGCCGAAACCGCACTATCCACGGAAGCGAAGCCGGTAATCATGATCACGCCGATACTCGGATAAGTGGCTCTTATGTGCCGGATCAAGTCGAGTCCGCCAACTTCGGGCATTCTCAAATCGGTGATAACGAGATCTACCGACGTTGTTTCCAGGATCTCAATAGCGGCGTGAGCGCTGGTGGTAGTGAGCACTTTGTACCCTTGCGATTCAAGGTTTCGACGTACAACCTCGAGAGTTGTAACTGTGTCATCAACGGCCAGGATACAATCTTGTTTACTCATTATCGTTCGTCCTGTTTGCTCCATTGTTGTCGTCGGGCAGAGGAAGACTAACGACAAAGCTGGTCCCATGTCCGGGATTAGTTGTTACCCGTATTTCACCATTATGGGCGGTCATGATTCCGTGAACGACCGACAGTCCCAGGCCTGTACCCTCGCCGACTTCCTTGGTTGTAAAAAACGGATCGAATATCCGGTTTATTATTTTCTGAGGAATGCCGCATCCGGTATCGGTGACGATCAGCTCTACTGAAGCGTCTGTGTTTTTCGTTTCCAGGGTTATTTCGCCTTTTTCGTTTATCGCCTGCATGGCGTTTACGACTAAATTGACTACTACTTGTCGGAATTGCACGGGATCACCCACTACGTCAGGCAGATCAGTGCGGAGGATTTTGGAAAAGAATATTCCTTGTTTCAGGCTGCCGGCTTCGAGTAGGAAGATAACTTCGTCAATTACGCTATTGATATTGAAACGGATCTTCCTTGGCGGGGTTTGCCTGGAAAACAGAAGCAATTTTTTAACTATTTCCCGGCCACGAAGGGCTGCTTCTACGATTTGATTCAAGTCGGCGAGGAGTTGCCGGGGCAGGTTCGGGGTTTTAAGTGACAATTGAGCAAAACCAAGTATGTTGCCCAGCGGTTCATTCATTTCGTGGGCTACGCCTGCGGCGAGTTGGCCGATGGTGGCCAATCTGTCGGCATGAAGCAACTGGTCTTCCAGGTCCTTCTTGTGAATCTCGATTTCAGAATGCTCAATGTGCGAGGAGATCTGTTTTGCGATATTCTCAATCAGGTTCAGCTCTTCCTGGAGAAAAGGCCCTTGGACCAGGTCCGGCAACTTGGTACTGGTATATCCAACTTCTATTTTTCCGCGGTTCGTTCCATTGATTACGATAGAGGCGCACTGTACATGTCTGGTTTGCGAAAATTTCCCGGCTTCGTAAGTAGCCTCATCCAGTGTTATTCGGGCGGTTGCGTATTCGGGGTATTGCCAGGCAGGCGGAAGCAGAAGAACGATTTCGCTTAGTTGATCATTGATGGTACTCTCGCGGTCGCCGAGAATTTGAGTGAGTTTGTAAAGGCATGCCAGTTCCTTGACTCGCTCGCGAAGGGCGGATTCGGTCGAATCGCGATCATTTACGTTCTCAGGTTTCCTGGTACCCATCTCTATCACATTCTATCACGATTATCCTTGATCCGCGCACTAAGTAAGCTAACACAGGTTAATGTGCAAATGCGAAAGAATTAATGATCTTAAAACGATTGCTACAGGATTGATCTGGTACACGGCGCTCGGCGAGGTGGCAATGAGGCCGGGGGATTCGTCTCGTGGCTAAAGAGCGGGGGAGAAAAGAGAAACCTCGATACGTATCCGCATCGAGGTCTCTCTTAAACGATTAAGCCATTGCTCGCGGCAACGGCCTTTAAAGTACACCGCATAGGACTCGAACCTATGACCCGCTGATTAAGAGTCAGGCTGGATGTGTTGCTAATCTCAGTGTTCGCAATAGGTTACGTCAGGGCGGGGCATTGTTGGCATCAATCGCGGCATCAATGTTGCGGAGCGGGTGTGATCTCCAGTTCGGGGTCTTGCATCGCCCACATTTCCCGGGCAGGCTTGGAGCGGTTCGGTGTGGTATCCAAATCCACCCACAATGGAGGCACCGACAAACGGGTGTATTCCAGACGTACTTCAACCATTCTGACTTGGAAGCTTGGTTAGGCATCGATTTCCTCGTGTAAATTTTTCCGTAGTGGTTGATTAACTCATCCTTTAAGTATCTTCCCTTGAGCTTTTCGCCCCTGCCGCCTATGTTCACGAACGGTAATGAGCTTGCCGTCCCGTTCCACGAAAATATCCTCATCACGGCCGTGGAGTATGGCCAACGGAGTTGCAAAGCCAATAGCGGGGTACCGGGGCTAATTCCTACCTATTCCTATGGCCGACATATCGGGCTACTTCTCTTAGTTGTTCCAAAAGACATGTATCTTCTTGTAGCCGGTTTCGACGAGGAAAATGTCGCCGTTTAGCCTGCAGTCTTCGCCGTAGCTCATGTAGTCGATGTAATTCTTTAATTGCTCATGCACGTTGTTTAGCCAGCCGCACTCCTCGATCATCAGATAAGCCCAATCTTCCAGGCTCTCAAACTCGCCTTGGTAGTTCTCCTCGTAGTAGGTTTCTGCTTCGTCTGCGCCGTAATCTTCGACAAGCGCAGTAATGACCTCGCCGTATTCGCCGATCAGTTCTGCTACCCGCGAGATAGTTTCAAGGCTTTCAGATTCACAAGGCTTCCAAAAGCAGAAGCCTTCAAAATCGTGTATTGCCCATTCCTCAGCGTTCGGTTCTTTGGACTTCGTGAGCATCATTCGGATTTCCTCATGGATTTCTCTCGCTGTCTGACTTGCGTCAATCCACTTGCCGTGCAATCTTCCAGAGTTGTAATCACTCAAGCTAGCTACATAGATACGGGGGGCGGTTTGTGATAAGGTGTGCATCGTCAATACCTCCACAGTAGGTGTTGGCCACGGGCTCGGTGATGGCAGTCACGCGAGCCCAATATCATTTTTACTATCATAGTATACCACCAAAAGGGTAATAGAGTCAAATCTGATCCCGTCGATTATTCGTTGCGATTACTTTTAAGTTTTCAGTAGATAATGGTTTACGCGGAGATATTTTTATTTATTTTTCGGCCCACAATTAGAATGCGATAGATACTGAATAAGACAATATTGGTATAACTACTAATAACCTTCGTTTGTTATTGGCTATTGACAAACAGGTAAAACCGATTTCATACTGAGGATGGCGGTGGCGACGTTAGAACTATTCGACCTTCAACCGTACTCGAAACTGTGAGAGTTCATACTCATGGTTTGTAAGGATGGCAATAGGATTCATCTCGTTAGCGGTTGTAAGCTTGTTCATCGTGGTGGTCTACTTGATAGTGCTAAACCTTTAGAGGTGCTTCACTATGATGATTTTGTTACAGGTTATCGCGTAAACGGTTCAGCGGTTTCAGTAAGTGATGAGCGATCCACTTGTGCTCTCGATCCGGCGAGGACAAAGGGTATGGGTTTTCTACGCAGACGAGACATGCAGCGATGGGCTACGCACATACATGAGCTGTCTACTGATGCGATTGGCGTGATGTGTGAGAGTAAGAGCATAGATAAATTGCCTGTAGAGCTCTTTGAAATCGCTGCTGGCGGTAGTCGGTTACAACGATTAGCAGCGGTTAAGCTTCGCGTTACATTAATCGACTCTGCAGCCAAGCGCACCAAATCGCTTGCCGGGGTTGCTAAGCTTGAATGTTCTGATAGTCCCCACGTTAGTAGTGGTCCAGAGGTCCGTGAGGTGATCCGGCGTCAATATCGTAGAGATGGTACCACCAGTGATGCCAGCCGATTATCGTTTGATGTAACTCCTGTAGAAACAGACCTTTAACATGGTAGCTCGACCGACTAGCAATCAGCCGACCTAGCAGTTTAGCATGCACACCCCCCGGGGCAGGACAACCGCGGGACTCCTAGCTTTGTCGTATAAGGTGTTTAGCGCTATTCGAAAAACAAAACGAAAACCGATTTTGAAATACGTTTTTTCTAAGTCGATTAAACGGACTTAATTGGCTCAACTCAGCGTTTCTCCCGCGTATGTGTTACGTATCCCTCGTGGTTGCCGATTATAGCGAGTGTAGCTATTTAAAATGGTGTTTTACTCTGTTGGTTAGTAATAACCTAAAGACCTCACTGGCAGTGATTCATACACGTCGAAAGGAAATTAGCGTGAACGGGTCCCATTTCCTGGGTTTACTGAAAGCCGAACCATGCCCCAGGGCTTCGGTTTCTCGCTATACACTTAGTTAAGCTTGCTTGGAGTGCGAAAAACGAGAAGATTGGATTGAGTAAAATATATTATTAAATTTTCGGCTATTTTCCCAGGGCCGGCGGCGTAAGTCGGGGAAAATTTCGCTCGAAAAAAGATTCCGTAAAAAATACTATGTAAAATTCACGCTACGTGGAATCGCCAGTTTCGTGCTTTGGTGACGTTGTTGAAGCCGAGCAGTATATGGTTTTATAATAACTATCGTTTGCGTATTTATCAGTTTTAATGCGCTAGCAGGTAGTGCATTTCAAGTCGCTCGGAGTGGACAGATTCAGTACGGGCCCGGCATGAAAGAATCATTATGTTGCAGGTTTTTTTCGCTATTCTTATCGGTGTTTAAAGAATACCAATCCGAGCTTAATGAATTCTAATTGATATTTACCTTATTCTTGGGATAAACTTTTTTTCTTGACTCCGGTTTTGGACTTTACTATACGGTGTTTGTGATTAGATCGAAAACAGGTTTATGATCCATACTGACCCGTTAAGGGTTAGTGCCGAGATTGTTGGCAATGGTTTATGGCCTGTTGTTGAACGATCTAATCACCCGGCACTAATCCCTGGCGGGTTTTTTATTAGATGTCCGGCGAACTTTCGAGGGAGGCATGCGCTCACGCTGACCACTCCAGGTCGCATAGCTGTTCTTCGTTTCTTGACGAGATGAAGTGAACCTTGAATCGGGTGGAGGAATGTCAGTGCCCGAGGATGAAAGCTGACAGGCATAAGCCATGGGCCTCAGGTGCGTGCAGTTTTCGCATTTGCCCAGTTGCTTCGTTTACGCCGTTTTCGGCTTCGACGGAGTGGCTGTGCGCCGGGATTCCTTGGTGTTGCAGTTGGAGGAGGGAAGAAGGAAAAGGCCGCTGTATTATCGGTGATTGAAGGTTGGTTTCAGCTCGTCAGTTGGCGGTTTCTCGTGAAAGTAGGTGAGGTCAACAATCGCTTTCTACTGTGATAACAAAAGCGCAGGAAATTACATTCCGTCGAAGCGTACCGGGCAAATGTCATTTGAAGAGCTACATCAAAAAGAAGACTTGGTGGCACTAAAGGAAATGGAACTTGCGCGTAAATGGCAAAATGCAACAATTCAAGCGGACAAGCTTCTAAGGAAAAGCGAGCAACGTCGAAACGATCCGGCGGAGAATATGCGGAGAGATCTGAAAAAACTGCGGATCAGGTTGAAAAAGGTAAGGTCTCGTAAAAGCCGACTGAGGCAATTGATAAGGGTCGCAACGGGAACTGGAAAATACCCTGATGAGTACGAAAATAAAATCCCACTCAACAAGCGATTAGTAGATTTTAGGGGCGGTGTGTACAAGGAAACTCTCGTGACAAATCCTTGCTTTGTATGTAGCCACGCATCTCATATCTGTAGGCATATTATTCCTTTGGAGAGAGGTGGCAACAACCGATCATTGAATCTGATGGTTTTATGCGGGAATTGTGATAGCCAGTTTATGACCGTTGTTCACAACAATCTTACTGATCGAAACGCGTTAATCGCGGAAAAACATATGAGCGTGAAAGTACAACAAACGTCCGGCTGAAAGAACATCGATGAAACGCCCAGGCTGATGAAGATTACTCATCAGACGACGAGTATCCGGAGTATTCTATTAATTCCATCGGTAAATACGCCATCAGTGTTTCTTCCGGGCATGTTTCCATTATCTCCATTAGACGATTAGGTTTAGAGTATAGGCTCGATACCTTGGTTTGTCTGAATAGGGTTCGGGATCTCCACTGTTTCGAGTTTGGAACCGTTTCACGAATAACGCGAGGAAAAGAATTCGAACTCGGGGTTTTAACTTAGGTGATTCTATGGGGTGATTTTGAGAATCGTTCTTGAGTATAGTCAAAATCGCGTACTCATCCTCTGGTAGCTTTTGAGGTGGCTAAAACCAGATAAAAACCAGCGATACTCGGTTGCGAACCCCCTGAGACGAAATGGATTATTGACAAAATCCCGTGGGTGGCCTCTATTGCAGCCTATATTGCCTTATTTTCGTTTCAGTGGCACTGTAATTGCCCAGGAGTTGGCGATTTCACGATCTTATAAACAGGCAATTCGATCATGTTTCAAGGAATGTGTGCTGCAAGCTGTTTCTGTAGCGGATATTAATGATGGTTTGAGCGACCACTATAATGGTTATATAGCATGTAATTAAGCCCAAAGAACGACTATAATCCACTTCGGCAAAGTGGATTGCAGTTAAAATGGGTAAAGTTTGCGTAGGTTTCCATCTGGGGCGGAGAACAGGCGGCGAGGATTCTGAAGTATGGCAATGTCTTCAAAGAGGTGGAAGGAATACACACGATCCAAGTTCCCTTGGGAACAGGAGGCGTTGGATTTTGTTCGTGAAAGGCTTCCTGACCACGAACCCTTCAGAGCATGGCCCAACTTCGAGTTCATCGCCGACGATGGTACTATCAACGAAGTCGATCTGCTTGTACTTACCCGCCGCGGTTTCTTCCTGGTCGAGATCAAGAGCGGACCAGGTACGCTACAGGGAGACGTCGCTACCTGGACATGGAAACATGAGGGCAAACGGTATACGCGCGACAATCCCTCGTTCCTGGCCAACAGTAAAGCCAAGAAACTCGCGTCACTCCTCAAAAGGCAGAAAGCTTGCTCAAAAATACGGCTGCCGTATCTTGACGTATTGATCTTCTGTTCTGCTCCTGATCTGCAGTGCCTTCTCGAAGGGACCGCCAGGTATCGGGTTTGCCTACGAGATAAGGACGCGACAGATCAACGTCCGGCTCGCCCGGGGATCATTTCCGCGTTGCTTGACCGTAACGTAGAAGGTATCGATCAAAATAAACGGATGCGGATCGATGGTCCCGTCGCCCGGGCTATAAGCCGAGCGATGGAAGAGGCCGGTGTGTGCCAATCGGGGCGAATGCGCCGCGTCGGTGACTATCAGCTTGGTAAACTGCTCGCCGAAGGGCCCGGATTTCAGGATTACGAGGCTACCCATTCTTCAATTGATACTATCAAACGAAGAGCCAGGCTCTACCTGGTTGCTCAGCGGACCTCGGTGGAATCTCGTGAGACCATCACACGTGCGGCTAAGCGAGAATTCCAGGTCCTTGAAGGAATCAACCACCCGAGCATCCTTCGCGCGGTCGAGTATAAGGAACACGAATTAGGGGCCGCGTTGATCTTTGAACGCGATCCCCGGGCCATGCGCCTGGACCATTTCCTTGTCGAGTACAGCGACAAGCTCGATGACGATATGCGGATTGGTATTCTTCGCGAAATCGCCGAGGCCATTAAATACGCGCACGAGAAAAAGGTTGTCCATCGAGCACTAAGCCCACAAAGCATTCTGGTTCAGGATCCTACCGCGTCGAAAATCCGGATTCAGGTTTTCAATTGGCAGACGGGATACCGCGACAGCGGCACGACTGCCGGCTTAACTCGAAGCGTAACCGCCACCCAGCACCTTGACGAATTGGTCGAACAGGCCTCACAGGTGTACATGGCGCCGGAGGCGTTAACCGATACAAGCAGTACCGGAGAACACCTGGATATTTTCTCTTTGGGAGCTATCGCCTACCACCTGTTTGCGAATTGCCCGCCGGCGTCTTCCTTCTACGAACTGACCGAAAAACTCAAAGAGGGCGAAGGGCTGCGCATTTCATCGGTACTGGATGGGGCTCCGCCGAACCTGGAGAATTTCATTCGCTATTGCACGCACCCGAACATTCTCAGCCGTCATGAATCGGTTTCGGATGTGCTCGTAGCTTTGGAAGAGGTTGAGGACGAACTCACCGCTCCCGATCGAGGGGACGTGCAGTCGCCACTGGAAGCCAAGCCGAAGGACGTTATTGAAGGCGGTTTTCTGGTCAAAAGCATTCTTGGTCGCGGAGCCTGTTCACGCGTTCTGCTTGTTGAGCGGGATGGCAACGACCATGTTATGAAGGTTGCCCTCGACCTTGAGCACAATGATCGTTTGCGCGGCGAATCGGAGGTTCTGGAGAAAATCCGCCATCAGAACATTGTCGATCTACATGCCACAGTGGAAATCGATGGTCTGGTTTGCCTTTTAATGCGTCGAGCGGGTGACAAAACCCTCGCCGATCGGTTGCGGTCGGAAGGGCAGTTGCACCTCGATCTTTTAGAGCGTTTTGGGGAGGATCTGATCCAAACCGTAGGGTACCTGGAGCAGGAGGGGATTCCCCATCGAGACATCAAGCCGGACAATATTGGAGTAAGCCCACTTGGTCGTGGCGACAAGCTGCGACTCATGATCTTTGATTTCTCCCTTTCGCGGACGTCGGCGGATAATATTCGTGCCGGAACACCTCCGTATCTGGATCCATTCCTGGTCAATCGGAAGCCTCGGCGTTGGGATCTCTACGCGGAGCGTTTTGCCGTAGCCATGACCCTGTACGAGATGGCTACCGGGACTTTGCCTAAGTGGGGTGACGGCAAGAGCGACCCCGCACTGTTGAACTGCGAAGTCAGTCTCGAAGGTGATCGTTTTGATCCGAACCTGCGCGATTCGATGATTGCCTTTTTCGAGCAGGCTCTGCACAGCAAAGTCGAGCAGCGGTTTGACAATTGCGATGAAATGCTTCGGGCCTGGCGACGTGTTTTCGAGAACGTCGACCAGCCTTCAGGTGGAACGGACCTTGGCGAAGAGCTGGATCTCGAGGTGGCTCTCCGCAACGTTACTGGGGAAACCCAGGTGGCCGAAATCGGGTTGAGTACCCGGGCGATGAATGTACTCGATCGGCTGGATATCATAACCATTCGCGATCTACTACGCGTACCGCTGAACCGGATCTACAAAGCGCGGGGAGTGGGAAATAAAACCAGGCGAGAGATCGGTGATCTTGTTCGCGAAATTCGCAATCTATTACCTGATGTCGAACCCCAACCTGCCGACGTACCTGAATTAGATAGTACGGATAAGGCCGAAGATGATGAATCCCAGGTACTGGGGGTGGATCTCCTGGTAAAGAGTATTCTTGGTCGCAAGCCCGCAGGAAAAGTTCAGACCGCATGGAATACCGTCTGCATGTTCCTGGGAATTAATGGTTCAGCTGGAGAGGCTTTGCCGTGTTGGCCCAGCCAGGTCTATGTGGCCGGTCAGTTTGAGGTAACCCGGCAGCGAATTGGACAAATCGTTACCAACGCCATCAAGCGATGGCAGAAACTATCCTCGATAACCGTATTGCGCAACGAGATAGCAGGTATTTTAAGTCGTAACGGCGGGGTGATGACGGCCGAGGAACTCAGCAATGCGGTGTTGGCTGTTCGGGGCTCGACTCAGGACGAACCGCTACGGAGTGTGTATGGTTCGGCGGTTACTCGTGCGGCGGTCGAAGTTGAACGGGTGTTGAGTAATCCCAGATTCGTGGTTAGACGTTGCGAGGAGCAAGTATTCATTGCAGAAACCATGGAACTGGCCGACTATGCCGAAAGGTTGGGAAAAAAGGCTGACGAGCTGGCTACGCTCGACCCACTGGCTCCACCGATACGGGTGGTGGAGACTTTGCAGAAGATCAAACCATCTGATGAGTCGATTGGACTAAGTCCATCGAGGCTGGTCAAACTGGCTGCCGCGGCTTCGCGGACAGCGGCCGTCTCAAGTCGGCAGGAGATATATCCGCGGGGCATGGAAGCGGTGCGGGCGGTGAAACTGGCTCACGGGGCCCTGCTAGGCAGCAGGCAGCTTACCGTGAAGCAGGTACAGGACCGGGTTACCGGGCGATACCCGGAAGCGGAGCCGCTACCGGATAGGCCCCAGCTCGACGATTTGCTTAGAGAGGCCGGTTGGGAATTCACCTGGGACGGTAATGCTGCTGATGGTAAGGGTGCGTTTTGCCGTAGCACCAGGGAGTTGCCATCAATAACCACCGGGTCAACCATTGTCACCCGGTTGCCGGTAAGGCGGGAACCGGCCGAGGAGATCACTCCGGAGGTCGCCGACGCTCGCCAGTTTGATGAGCGGCTGCAACACGGAATAAAGGACGGAGCGTTTCTAGCCTTGACGGTTCGTCCTAGTCGGTTGGAGCGAACGCGGGAAGAGCTGCTTCGACGGTTCGATCTGGACTGTCGCAGTTTCGATGAGGTTCTGATCAGGAACTTGAAGAAAAAGGCGAGCGAAATCGGAGCCAGTTGGGATATTGTTGTGCAATCGGACGTGGCCGACAGCAACAGCAAAGATTGGGATAATCTAAATCGACTGGTCCGCAAGACGATACCCGATGTGGAACGGGAATTGCTGCGCGCGGATAAAACAATTCTGCTGACTAATCCTGGGCTGTTGGCTCGGTATGGTCAGTTGGAGTTGTTGGAGCGGCTTCGCGACAAAGTGGGGAGGCCCGACGGTATTCCCGGGCTTTGGGTACTTATCCCCGCGGACGAGCAGAATGTGTTGCCGGTAATTGACGGTGAAGCAGTGGCGGTAATTACTCGAGGGCAGTGGGCACGGGTGCCGGATGCCTGGATAGGTAATCGGAAAACCTAGTATAGGTTATAGAAGTATCAACGAGGTTAACGGATAAAAAGTTGATGGGATAAAGTCTGGAGACACAATGTCGACTCTTCATACAATTGACACCGACGTACATTATCGTCATAAGAACGATCACCGTGACCAATCGCAAAATAAATCGCAATGGGAAGTATCGGAAGCTGAGGAACGTGGCATATTCTCAAATACATACAAACGAGGTTGGTACGGGCAAGCCGTTGGGTGGGGGCTACATTTAGAAAATAAATCTATACGTGTGTTGGGTGTCGGGGTTAATAGGCAACGCCAATTGTTTTTTGCCAGATTCGTTGATGGAAATGTCAATAATATATGGCATGGATATCCTGCTGACTATCTAGAACATCAACAAGATGTTCCGGACCCGATTTTCCTGAGTATTTGGTGTAGTGAAAAGTACATGAGTGCTGCAAAAATGAGGAAGATTTTGCGGAGGCAACCATGCAACCTCTAAAAATAGTGATTCCCGGAAAGTTCTTTGACACCCAACTGTACATGGGACGGTTGTATGCGTGGCGTGTTGACGGTTCTATAGTAACTTACGATTGGAATCGCCTTTTAGAGAAAGTTGCCAACCGACTTGGCAAAGAATCTAGGTTGGTAATTGATTGTGCGTTTCGTCGAGGAGATTATTTGTACGGGAAATATTGGGATCTGTTCTTTCGGGATGACGAAATTAAAGATTTGCTAATCCGTCGTTTTGATAAATTTTCTAAGTTACCCATAAGAATAAAAAAGAGCGAGTTGGAGTCCTGTAATTTAGGGGAGCAGGATAATCCCTTACCTTTTCCACATGCAGACAGTATTGTTTTTTGTCGACGTCTATACTCCGTCGGACCTCAAGGGCTATACTCGGCAACCTGCAATGGGAGAACAAAAAAACCGGTTAGTACTCGTCCAATTCGCGTATGGGATTGTCCAGCATTCGGTTTGGCAAAATCGAAATACTGGGGAGTAGCAATAGCTGCTGGTGAAGAGGGATTGTTTGAATGCCGACCGCAAAAAAACGAGGAACCATCAAGAGCTGATGCCTATACGAATGGTAGACCGCATCGAGATTGTACATCGTGTGAATGGATGTTTTTTTCTGTATATGGATCCTCACACGCACATTCAGGCTATATACTTGAATTCTCTCACTATAAAACGCGTAACCAAAGTTTCGGTGATTTAGGCCCCCTTGACGAACCTCGTGAATTCAATTGTAGGAAAGAAGCGAGCCAGATCTTTTCTGAAGGGATCCATAAAAACGAGTCCGGTAGTATTGAATATACTTGGGGAACCCATGATAAAATCTGTCGATTTACGAATCGGCAGATCGACGTCGTGCATTTCAATCCTTGGGCGAGGATCCGTGATGATATGTATAAACCTTTCGGAAAGATACCGATAAAGAAATGGAAAGGTAGTTTTGTGAACGCTCAAACGGCTCTTTTCGGTATAGTAGTAGAGTTTGATCATTGTCTTGTCGTAATTGCTAGTGAAAGTTTGAGGACGACGAACATACCCGGTGAACCAGTAAATTGGCGCGTATTTAGACATTCCAAGTATTACGCAAACCAACTACATGTTATCTACAATGATCAAGTAGAGATATTGTCGTTTAATCACGATTACTTCCAAGATCAATCTAAGAAGCTCGCTGGGTATCAGTATTCTGCAAAAGCATCAACCTAGGATGTAAAAGGGATTGAGTTTGGTGTAGGCAAAACGGAAGAACGAAATGATTATCCCGTACGTGTTATTGACAGATCTGCAAAAACTCATGAAGGCTCTGGAGGGTGATCTGCGCGAGCGGTCGGAAGAGGTGACCAAGCTTGGCGATCATCTGCGGGGGCAGTACGAGGCGGCTAAAAAGGCGGAGCGGACGGCTCAGGCTTATGAAGTCTGGCGAGATGACTATCTCACCCAGGCTGCCGCTGCGTGGATACTTGCTTGCGTTTTTGTACGGTTCTGCGAGGACAACGGGTTGGTTGAAACCGTATGGCTGGCCGGACCGGGTGAGCGTTTGCGGTTGGCGCGGGATCAGCACACGTTATATTTTCGCGAGCATCCTACAGAGACCGATCGGGAATACTTACTTAATGTTTTCCAGCATGTTCGTGACCTGCCGGCGATGGGCGATCTTTTCGATGAGCGGCATAACCCGATCTGGGAAATAGGCTTATCCGGTGACGGGGCGACTCTGCTACTGGAATTCTGGCAGAGGATCGAGCCGGAAACCGGGCTACTTGTTCACGATTTCACCGATGGGGATTGGAATACTCGTTTTTTGGGAGATTTATACCAGGATCTTTCGGAATCGGCGAGAGATAGATACGCTCTTTGGCAGACTCCCGATTTTGTGGAAGAGTTTATCCTAGACCGCACGTTGACGCCGGCCATTGAGGAATTCGGTTTTGAGCAAGTGCGGATGATCGATCCAGCCTGCGGATCGGGACACTTTCTACTAGGAGCTTTAGACCGGTTTATAAGCTTGTGGCAGCGGAATGAAACGGGAACGAATATCCGCGAGTTGGCCCAGCGTTCGCTGAATGCTGTTTATGGGGTGGATGTTAATCCGTTTGCGGTGGCCATCGCCCGCTTTCGGATGCTGGTGATGACATTGAAGGTGTGCGAGATTACCCGATTGTCTGATGCGCCGGCGTTTAAGATCAATCTTGCAGCCGGCGATTCGTTATTGCACGGTCCGCGGCCGGGGAGGATTGGCGGTCGTACTGAATATTTGCAGGGTTTTGAAGACGATGATCCTTTGCGGCACGTGTATCACGCGGAAGATAAGGACGAACTTCGTCGCATTTTTGGAAAGCAGTATCACGTGGTGGTTGGCAATCCTCCGTATATCGTCCCCAAGGACAAGGCTCTTAACCAGGCTTATCGAGAGCGATTTGGATCTTGTCATCGACAGTATTCTCTGGCCGTTCCATTCAAGCAAAGGATGTTTGATTTAGCTATTACCCCGGAGCGTGGGGAGGTAGTACCCGCTGGTTACGTTGGTATGATTACCGCCAATTCATTTATGAAACGAGAGTTTGGTAAAAAAATTATCGAAAAATTTATACCTAATTGGGACCTTACTCATATTGTTGACACTAGCGGTGCCGGTATTCCTGGGCACGATACTCCGACGGTCATCTTATTCGGTAGAAATCGCAAACCGGTTGCTGGCGAAATTCGAACGGTGATGGGTATCCGTGGTGAGCCTAGTACCTCAGGAGACCCAGCAAACGGAAAGGTTTGGACCGCTATATGCGAACAAATCGATCATCCAGGTTCCGAATCGCAATTCGTTAGTGTGTCCGATACGGACCGAAAACAGTTTAGCAATCACCCCTGGTCGATCGGGGGGGGCGGTGCTGCCGAACTGAAAGGAAAAATCGAACAATCGAGGATGTCGATATTAGGCGACCACGTCAACGCGATTGGTAGGGGAATGCATACGGGGTGTGACGAGTCTTACTTTGGTAGTAGTGGAAGTTGGGATAGATATAGAATCGAAGCCACAGTACCCGTTGTTGAAGGAAACACGATTCGCGAATGGGTTTTGCAGCCTGTAACGGATACAGTTTTTCCATATGACAGTCAACTACGTCCTATCTGTGATACAAACAGATCTGAGTCGATTCGTTTTCTGTGGATTACAAAGCAGTTTCTAGTTCGGAGAAGAGAACCGAATGGGACGCACGCAGAGATTGGATTAACTTGGTACGAGTGGAGCAGATTTCAGCGTGAACGGTATACGACTCCAATATCTATCGCATTCGCGTTTGTCGCCACGCATAACCATTTTGTACTTGACCGCGGAGGCAAGGTGTTCAAACAGTCTGCCCCAGTCATCAAGTTACCTTCCGATGCCACTGAGGATGATCACCTTTCACTTCTAGGTTTGCTTAACTCGTCGATGGCATGTTTCTGGGGTCGTCTAACCTTTTTCCCTAAGGGTGGCTTCGGAGCTGGTAAGTGGGAAGAACGTTTGGAATGGGATGGGACTAAACTTCTCCGGTTTCCGATTTCAAAAAGTAGGAAGATTCTGCCACTAATGCATAATATGAGTAAGGTATGTAGTGAATTTAGATGTGCAATACCCTCGGAAGTAATTGGATTCCCATCTTATTCAAAGGGCGTTAATGCGAAATCTGGAAGGCTAGAAACCGATGGAGTATTGTTGGATAGGATTCTACAAGCAAGAGGAATTTTCGATCTGCGAAGACAGCAAATGATTGCGTTGCAGGAAGAACTTGATTGGCAAGTTTATCCAATGTACAACGTGGTCGATCAGGTGTTAATTTATGCCGGAGATCCTCCTCCAATCGAACTAGGCGAAAGAGCGTTTGAAATCGTAATGGCGCGCAAGATGGTTGCGGGAGAGTTGGAGACTACGTGGTTCAAACGTCATGGTTCCACGCCCATTACCGATATACCTGCCCATTGGCCTGAGGACTATCGTGACTTGGTTCAACAACGGATCGAGTTGATCGAGAAGGATCGCAACATTCGTCTTATCGAGCAGCCGGAGTACAAACGTCGTTGGAATACCGAACCGTGGGAAAGTCAGTTGGAGAAGGCTTTGTATGAATGGCTCCTGAACAGGCTGGAGAGCTACTTCGACTTCGATGGCCGGATGAACGAAGAGGGTAAGGCGACCACCCAGGTGGATATTGAGTTAACCAGTACTGCCCGGCTGGCGGGGATCGCCAAAGCGGATAGCGAGTTCATGCAGGTTGGGGAGCTATATCGGAACCGTGCTGATTTTGACGTTGCGGAACTGGTGGCCGAACTGGTGGAGTCGGAATCGGTACCCTTTTTGCCGGCGCTGCGGTATAAGGACTCAGGTCTGCGTAAACGTAAGGTATGGGAGCAGGTTTGGGATTTACAGCGGGCAGAGGATGCCATTGACGCGAGGGTAGAATTGCCGGAGGATCATCCCGAGCGGATCAGCGAGGAGGAAGCGGACGAGCTTAAGGATAAAGAGGTAGGTAAAATACCGGTGCCCCCGAAGTATGCTACCAAGGATTTTCTACCTGGGCCGTCCTGGCGGTTACGGGGTAAGCTGGACGTTCCTAAGGAGCGGTGGATCAGCTACCCATATTGCAGCCGGGAGGCTGACCCCAGCTTGGTCATTGGCTGGGCGGGTTGGAACTATCTGCAACAAGCCCAGGCGTTGGCCGCGTATTACGTAAAGATGAAAGAGGAGGAGGGCTGGACGGCCGAGCGGCTGATGCCGCTATTGGCCGGTCTGCTGGATATACTCCCCTGGGTGCAGCAATGGCACAACGATATGAATCCAGAGTTCAGTATGCGAATGGGGGATTACTACCAGGATTTCCTTGACGAAGAAGTTCGGGCCCTCGGAATGACGGTGGGTGATGTTAAAGGGTGGACGCCCTCTGCGAGAGTTAATCGACGTGGGCAACAACGAGGCAGGCAGCGGTGATAGAGTAAGGAGGATCGAGAATGGCGATAAACACATGCCAAATTCGAATCGAGCGAAACGAAGTACATATTCAGTTGTGTACAACTGGCACTGTAACATATGTACAGGTGGCCTGCTTATACGACACCGGTTCTGTTCGTAATGGAAACCAGACAGTTGATCCTCCAGAGGGGCCTGGTCATGTAGCGGTTTGCGTGACCATCAATCACGTCCATTGGGAGCGTGTGGCCAGTGTAGACATCATGGTGCGGCACAATGATTCTCAAGGCGAATACGAGGATTTCTGGCAAGTACGTGCGGAACCAGGGCAATATCTTCCGGTAGGCCTTATGATACCGTGTCAGCAAGTGAGCTCGTCGCGAATTTAGCAGTGAAATCGGAAATGGAGATTTAACACCCATGACATACATCCGTGGTTTAATCAAGCTTCCCGAACGGGTACACAAGGGCGATTTCGTATTGCGATTGACCGAGGGTATCGACCGGGCTGACGATACTTTGCGCGACTATGTCGTAACTAAACAGTTGGTTGGCTGTTTCGATAACGCTATGGGGTTTATCAAGGGTGCTCTAGACTCCAAGTCGAGCAAGGCGGCTTACCTGCACGGGAGCTTTGGTAGTGGTAAGAGTCACTTCATGGCCGTGCTGCATTTGCTGCTGAAGAATAATCCCGAGGCGCGTTCCATTCCGGAGCTTGCGGCCTGTATCAGCAAACACAACAGTTGGACCGAGGGGAAGAAGTTTCTGCTTGTGCCGTATCACATGATCGGGGCGAGGAATATGGAGTCGGCCATCCTCGGTGGCTACGCAGATTATGTGCAACATAATATTCCCGATGCTCCGCTGCCGGGCGTGTACCTGGCGGAGGAGATTTTCAAAAACGCCGAGCAGTTTCGCGACGACATGGGTGATGAGAAATTTTTCCAGCGGCTTAACGGAGATGGCGGAGGCGGCGGAGGCGGTTGGGGGACGTTTGAATCGTCTTGGGATGCGGAGAGTTTCGAGGCGGCGATAAAAGCCGCTCCGAAAGCGGAGAATCGCAGCAGGCTGGTGGGCGATCTGGTCGCTAATATTCTGCCGGCTGTCCAGGGTGTAGCAACTGGGCAGGATGAGGCTTACGTTTCTCTGGATGAGGGGCTGTCGATTGTCAGCCGGCACGCCAAGTCGTTGGAGTATGACGCCGTAATTCTGTTTTTGGATGAGTTAGTGTTGTGGCTGGCCAGCCGGGCGGCGGATGTTGGTTTTGTCCATAGGGAAGGGCAGAAGCTGGCCAAGCTGGTAGAGGCGCAGAGCGCGGACAGACCCATTCCTATTGTCAGTTTCGTTGCTCGACAGAGAGATCTGCGAGAGTTGGTTGGCGATAATATTACCGGTGCGGAGCAATTGAGTTTTTCCGATGCCTTGAAACACTGGGAGGGGCGGTTCCACACGATTACTCTTGAAGATCGTAACCTTCCGGCGATTGCGGAGAAACGTGTGCTAAAACCGGAATCGGAGTCTGCCCGGCAGCAATTGGATAACGCGTTCAAGGAGACGGAAAAGATACGCCAAGCGGTAATGGACGTTCTGCTGACCAGCGAGGCGGACAAGGGGATGTTTCGCCAGGTGTACCCGTTCAGTCCGGCCTTGGTGCAAACCCTGGTGGCCGTTTCTTCGCTGCTGCAGCGGGAACGCACGGCGCTAAAGGTGATGATGCAACTGCTGGTTGATCAGCGGGATCATCTGCTGTTGGGGGATATTGTTCCGGTTGGTGATCTATTCGATGTAATTGCCCACGGAGATGAAGCGTTCAGTGACGTGATGCAGCGGCAGTTTGAGAATGCCAAGAAGCTTTATCACGAAAAGCTTCTGCCGATGCTCGAACGACAACACTCGATCCGCATGGAGGAGATTCAGGATTTGCCGTGGGATGACCCCCGAGTTACGGCTTTCCGCAATGACGACCGGTTGTTAAAAACACTATTGCTCTCGGCGTTGGCACCGGAGGTGGAGGCGTTGAAGGATCTGCGTCCGAACCGGCTGGCGGCGTTGAATCACGGGACGATTAAGTCGCCGATTCCCGGTCGGGAAGGGGGTTTGGTGTTGAGTAAGGTCCGTACCTGGGCGGCACAGGTTGGGGAAATAAAAATCGGAGACGAGCCTACGAATCCTACGATTTCCCTCCAGCTTCATGGCGTGGATACTGACAGTATAATTGAGCAGGCCCAGGGTGAGGATAATCCGGGTAATCGCAGGCGTAAGATACGCGAGATACTTTTCAAGGAGTTGGGACTCCAGGACAGCAGCGGATTATTCGTAAACCATGAATTCGCCTGGAATGGTACAAAACGGTTCTGCAGTGTTATGTACGAGAACGTTCGCCTTCTGGTGGACGAGTCGCTGCATAATACGGATGAGGATTGGAAGGTTATTATAGACTTTCCGTTCGATCCGGAAGGGCGGTCGCCGAAGGATGATATAGCCCGGATTGAAGAGTACCGTAAGGATCACCCGGGAGGGGGTCGGACTTTGGCCTGGCTGCCTACGTTTTTGAGTGCCTCAGCGCAGAAGGAACTTGGTACGCTGGTTATTCTGGATCATATTCTGGCAGGGGAAAACTACGACAGGTATTCCACTCATCTATCGGTAGTTGACCGAGCATCGGCGAAAACCCTTCTCGAAAATCAGTGCAGCGTACTTACGCAGCGTATACGAAGCTATCTGGAAGGAGCTTATGGGGTTGCCACCGCGATTCCCGGTTCTCTTGACGAGTCGCACGGGTTAGCAGATCATTTTGTCGCATTGGATCCAGGATTTGAGCCACGGCCACCAGTCGGTGCCAACCTGAGTCAGGCATTCGAGCATTTGCTTGGACAGGCACTTGAGCATCAATTTCCTGCTCACCCGAAATTCGAGACCGATACGCGGACCGCGAATTTGCGTAAGGTTTATGCTGAAGTGCAAAAAGCCATACAGGCTCCAGATGGGCGGTTGCTTGTGGAAAAGCCGCTGCGTCCACTTCTACGGCAAATAGCTAATCCGCTTAAACTTGGCAATATGACCGAAACGCATTTTGTCTTGGGGCATAATTGGAAAACTCATTTTACGAAGAAGATAGCGGAGAATCCGGGACCAGTCACAGTATCGAAACTGCGTGAATGGTTTGATGAACCCAGACCTATGGGCCTTCCTAAGCAGGTACAGAACCTGGTGATTATGCTTTTTGCGGATCAGACTGATCGCTCTTTCTTTATGCACGGTGGTCCCTGGGATGATCCTTCGATAGAGCAATTACCGGGCGAGGTTGAACTTCGTGAACAGAAGCTTCCGGCGGAGGATGAGTGGAAAATAGCGGTGGAGCGAGCTGGAGCTATTCTGGGAATTGCCGTGTCCCAGCTGCTGAGTGCCAGGAATGTGGCCAGGCTTGCCTCCGAGGCCGATAGTATAGCCAAGAAGTATCGTGCAGACTGTGAAAAGCTGGTTCGCCGTTTGATGGATATCATGCCGCAGTTTGGTGTTGATCCTAAAACCGCGCACAGAACACAAACTGCCGGTGCATCGCTTGCGTTTGTTGAAGCAATGTGTAATGCCGCGGATGACCAGATTGTAACCGTGATTGCCAAAGCCGATGTTCCAACAACCGAAGCGGCAATGGGAAGCAGCATCAAGAAGGCGGCCAGCATTCTGGAAATTCTTGAGGCCACGAGTTGGGATCTTTTCGAAGGTGTTCGCAAACTGGAAGATGAACGCAAGTCCGCGGCGGAAGCAATTATTCGGGATGTCTCATCTGCTTTGGAAAAAGACGAACACGCGGTTGCATTAGGACACGCTCTGGCGGATGCTCAGAAAAGGGCTGTACGTTTACTGACGAATATCCAGACACCTCCATCTAACGTACCGGCGGTGCCGCCTGCTTCCGCCGGAACAACAATGGTGGTTGGCGAGGGAGCGGATTCGGGATTGGAACCCCAAAGAGCCAGAAAGGTTATTGAATCCATCGTTCGCGAAATCGGTGATAATGAGGATGTGCGATTGGATATTACCTGGAAGATATATAAGAAGGAAAGCTCGAAATGAGCGGTTATACGCCGACATTACCGCAGATAAAGGCTCAACTTCGCGAGATCCGGGAGAAGTTTGCTGGTGACCGAATCATAGGATTGAGTTCATCCGCTATTTGGGAAGGACCGAATCAGATTGAGGTCGATGGGGAGAAGTTCGAGATTCTTCAAGGGATCTCCACATTGCAAATCAGAGAGCGTTTGTTGGAGTTTGCCCCGGAAACATCTTCAATGGTTCTTCTGACATCGCTGTCAGAAGATGATCTCGGGAACGATATAACCGCTCGGTTGGCCAAGGAGCGTGTTTTCCCTATAAACGCCTGGGATATAGTCAAATGCCTGTTTCGGGCTCGGCATGTCGACCCACTCATTGTTAAGCACCGTTGGATTGCTGATACGCTGATCGAACACGCGCCGGTTGACGGGTATCGCGCTGTGGCGGGGGGGATTCTCGATGGAGATACAGTATGGGGAGTATTGCTGGAAAAGTTATTGGGGTTAAAAGATGGCAGGCCCGACGCGACGGCACTGCTCACCTGGTTACTTGTTCCAGAAAACGGGGAGAAGTTCCAATCTTTTTCTGCAGAGATTCAAGACGCAGTCTGCTCCAGGATCAGACAAACTGGCGGTGAGGTGGGCGCATCGATTATGAGATGTGTCTGCAGCGGGCATGGGGCGAGTGCTTTATCTATCGGTCTTGTTTGTCGGGTTGTCTTTGGGGCTAACGGAACTACCGAATCGAATCGAAGGGAAGCCGCTGTCCGGCTGGAAAAATACAATGACGGTCAAGCGTTAGATCCAACTGTTGCTCTTGCTTGGGCGAAAACAGCGGAAGCTATATCGGAAAACCTGGCGGAAACCGACGGGCTTGGTGCGATAAGACCGCTGATAGAAGGAGCGGATGCTTTACTTGCAGAGATTCTCGCTGATAAGTATGCCTACATCAGTAATGTATTACTGACAGGTTTCCAACAGCGGTTAAATAAGTACGGAGAATCGCTAACGGCTTTTCTCAAGAATCGCTGTGAGCGTACGCTCGATAACTTAGAGGAATGTGCGGAGCAGGTATTTAAGCACCATCAGGCGAAGTGGCAATCCGATGTTAAGCGGCGAGCAGAAATGGCATTACGGCTGTCTCGATGGTTGGTTTTGGCAGAAAAACGAAAGCCCGTTAACTCGTTTTCCGAAGCGGCACAGGCATACATGGATACGGGGAGTTTTGTAGACTGGGCGAGAAGATCTTTACTTAGTGGCGAAGATACTGAAAAAGTCGCTCAGGCGTATGAATCACTTAGGATAGAAATAGGAACAATAAGAGAGACCGAAAACAAGGCTTTCGCGAAACTGTTAGCGGAATGGGTGGATACTGGTTCTTCATGTGACAACCTATTGGTGATCGAGAATGTCTTGGATGAAGTTGTGGCCTCACTTGGTGAGCATGGGGCAGTGCTGCTTATAGTCATGGACGGAATGAGTGCTCCGGTGTTCCGCGAGCTTGTTGAAGACATTGTTAAACAAGGATGGATGGCGAGAACCCGTGTAGAAACGAAAGCTCCTTTACCCGTTATTGCAGCGATTCCGTCAGTAACGGAGGTTTCAAGGGCGAGCCTACTGGCCGGTAAGCTTACTAAAGGTGATAGCAGTACAGAAAAACAGTTGTTCAAAAACCATAGCAGGTTAGCCGCGTTATGTTCCACACAGAGCCCGCCTCTGCTTCTGCATAAAAACGACCTATCCGGTAGTGGCGGAACCGAACTGGATGGTGACGTACGAAAGAAGATTGCCTCGCAAAGGAACAAAGTAATTGGGGCTGTGATTAATGTTGTTGATGACCATTTACTGAAAGGTGATCAGACTTTTCCTAAATGGACAACAAGTTATATTCCCGTTCTTCATTCGCTTCTCCAGGAAGCACAGCAGGCCGGCAGGACAGTGGTATTAACGAGTGATCATGGGCATGTGCTTGATCATCAGACAGTTCTTCGACAGCATGACGATGGGGAACGATGGCGTCGAGGTAAGGACAATCCTGAAAGCGACGAAATAGTTGTACGCGGTTCGCGAGTGGTGATGCCAACAGATAATGTTCTTATTGCGCCTTGGTCAGAGTCCGTTCGATACGGGATGAAAAAGAATGGATACCATGGCGGTGTCACACCGCAGGAAATGGTTGTGCCGCTTGCGATTTTAGCTCCGTCTGATCAGGATATAGATGGTTTTACAGTTTGTGGAAACCCGTTTCCGCAGTGGTGGTTTGATTCAGCTCAGGGAGAACCAGCAAAAATACAGCAAACAGCAGCTGTTTCCGTCAAACCTGCGTTAAAAGTTCAAGAAGAGCCTTCCCTGTTCGACATCAACCTTGAGGATCGTACATCGACGACCGACGTTACGTGGATAGATGTGCTGATGGAATCTCCAGTATTTGCGAGTCAGGAAAAGTTGGTAGCAAGAGCGGCTCCACCTCGCGAGCAGATTCGGGCTTTCCTTGTCGCATTGGAGAGTCGAGGAGGCAAATTGACTTGTGCCGCCTTGGCCCGGAGTTTGGACGAGCCAGTATTCCGAATTAATGGCCTGGTCGCGGTAATGCGTCGTCTGCTGAATGTGGATGGTTATTCGATTCTGGAGCGAGACGAACCGTCCGATTCCGTGTCTCTTAACAGAAGTTTACTACAACTACAGTTTGAACTTGATATTCCAACAAAATCATGATTAGCCGACAACGACGACAGGAAATTATAGATGCTCTTCGACGTGGCACGGTTCCTCGTAGAAGTCTTGATACATTTGCAGTTGGACTTGAGCCGTTTGAGCCCGCTATCGAGGAGGAGTTGGACAAGGTTGCTTCCGGGGGGAGTGTGTTTAAAGCCGTTCGTGGAGAATACGGCAGCGGTAAGACATTCTTCTCTCGATGGCTTCAGGAAAAAGCCAAGAAGATGGGATTTGTAACGGCTGAGGTTCAAATCTCGGAAACCGAAACTCCTTTGCATCGATTGGAAACAGTCTATCGTCGAGCTATGGAGCGACTGTCTACCGCAGATACTCCGCAGGGTGCCCTTCGCAGTATAATCGACGGTTGGTTTTATACATTAGAGCAGGATGTTCTTGCAGAGGGGGCTGTTGGGTCGTCTGATTCAGAACGGTTACTCGAAAGAACTAATCAACTTATGGAGCAGCGACTTGCGAACGTTACGCGTAACGCGCCAGCCTTTTCCACTGCTCTTCGCGCGTATCGGAAAGCTTCGTCTCAAGGAGAGCAGGCGCTGGCGGAAGGTATTCTAGCTTGGCTCGCCGGACAACCTAATATAGGTGCTGAAGCAAAGCGGTTTGCCGGGATCAAGGGGGATATCGACCATTTCGGAGCATTGAGTTTCCTCCAAGGGCTGCTGGTTGTCATGAAGGATTCCGGGCATCCGGGAATGGTGCTTGTTCTTGATGAAGTCGAGACCCTCCAACGGGTGCGCGGTGATGTGCGGGACAAAGGCTTGAATGCCCTGCGCCAACTCATCGACGAGATCGACGCGGGGCGGTTCCCCGGCGTTTACCTTGTGATTACCGGTACTCCGGCGTTCTTTGATGGACCGCAAGGTGTGCAGCGTCTGCTTCCGCTTGCCCAGCGTCTTCATGTGGATTTTGCGACAGACACGCGTTTTGACAATCCGCGGGCTGTTCAGCTCAGGCTGAAAGGCTTTTCCCTGGAAACATTGAAACTTGTGGGTGGCAAGGTTCGAGATGTATATATTGAACATTCCCAAGCTCCAGATCGTCTTACCTCGTTGGCGGACAACGATTATATCGATACCCTTGCGCAAGCGGTGACCGGAGATCTTGGAGGTAAGGTTGGGATTGCTCCTCGTATTTTCCTTAAAAAATTAGTGGCGGATGTGCTCGATCGAATCGATCAGCACGTTGATTTCGATCCACGGCAACACTATGCCTTGACGATTGCAGACAACGAATTGACTGAAATCGAGCGAAACGCCAAGGCTGCAAATGATGTCAACGATATCGAGTTGGATCTGTGACTGCATTTGAAAAACTTCATCCTGCTTTGCAGCACCATATCGTAAACAGTCTGGAGTGGCGGTCGCTGCGTCCATTTCAAGAGCGATGTATTGAAACGATTTTGGCGGGTAATCACGCGATAGTGCTAGCACCAACTGCTGGTGGTAAGACCGAGGCCGCCAGCTTTCCAATCCTTTCGCGTATGCTTTCTGAGGATTGGTCCGGCTTGAGCGTGCTGTATGTTTGTCCGATTCGTGCATTGCTTAATAACCTTATTGATCGACTCAGGAAGTATTGCGAACTGGTGGGTCGCACAGCTGGTGTGTGGCACGGTGATACGTCGCAATCGGAGAAACGCCGGATGTTGGCCGAGCCACCTGATCTCCTGTTAACCACTCCGGAATCGATCGAGGTGCTGCTTGTTTCTCGCAAGACGGAACATGCATCTCTTTTTGCCAATACCAAAGCAGTGGTAGTTGATGAAATCCATGCGTTTGCCGGCGATGACCGTGGTTGGCATTTACTGTCTGTTCTTGAACGTGTCTCCAAGTTGGCTGGCGGGGGGCTGCAACGGATTGGTTTATCGGCTACAGTC
Source organism: Phycisphaerae bacterium (assembly GCA_963667855.2). Classification (GTDB taxonomy): domain Bacteria; phylum Planctomycetota; class Phycisphaerae; order UBA1845; family UBA1845. Next base: position 125,965 of record CAXXKI010000033.1, read on the forward strand.
GGTAATCCAGCGAAGCTTCTGTCCTGGTTGACTAATTCATCAAAAGGGTTGAGAGAGCTTATTCTACCTGAAGCCTCCACTCAGGACGATGCTGAAGTTCAGCTCGATTATGTTGGATCTCTGGGAAATGCCGCGACAGTGATTTCTAGGTTGCATCGAGGTCAGAAAAGACTTGTTTTTTGCGATAGTCGCTCACGTGTCGAGGAACTGGCGAATATGTTGCGGCAGATCGGTGTTGGCACCTACGTTTCACACAGCTCACTTAGTGCTGATGAACGACACCGCGCGGAGTCTGCTTTCGCTGCAGGTAATGATTGTGTAATTGTCGCTACAAGTGCTCTCGAACTAGGCATAGACGTTGGCGATCTTGATCGGGTTATACAAATCGACTCGCCGCCAACGGTATCTTCATTCCTTCAGCGAATGGGTAGAACAGGTAGGCGATCAGGTGCGAAGCGGAACTGTCTGTTTCTTGCCACATCGTCAGAGTCTCTTATCCAAGCGGCCGGTCTAATCCGATTGTGGGAGTCAGGTTTTGTTGAGCCGGTTGAGCCACCGCAACGTCCATTGCACATTCTTGCACAACAAATAATGGCATTGGCACTACAAGAATCTGGTATTGGGAATACGACCTGGCGTGATTGGATCGGAAGTATGCCGGGTTTTGCTGATCTTGACCCTGACGATATTGCAGCTGTTCTTCGGCATATGGTTCAGGAGAAGATACTGTGGGACGAGGACGGTATCTTGTGGTTTGGGAAAGAGGGGGAGAAAAAGTTTGGCCGAAAGAACTTCATGGAGTTGCTGTCTGTATTTACCAGTCCACCAATGTTTACGGTTCGGTGTGGCCGATCAGAAATCGGTGTTGTACACCAGCTATCCCTGATGACTCGTGCAGACGGACCGGTTGTATTGTCCTTAGGGGGCCGGAACTGGGGAGTATCCCATGTTGACTGGCGCAAACACATCGTTTTTGTCGAACCGACGACTACTAAAGGACGATCCCGATGGCTGGGAGGCGGGGAGCCGCTTTCGGTCTCTTTGTGTCAGGCCATCAAGAGCGTACTTGCAGGTGATAGCCTCGACGAGTGCTGGTCAGTGCGTTCCAAGGAAAAGCTTGAAGAAATCCGAGATGAATTTGGTTGGCTTGATGACGTTAGTACACACATTGTTACCGATTTAGACGGCGTTACGAGATGGTGGACATTCGCTGGTTACCTTGCCAATTCTTCAATTGCAAACACTCTAATTACGCAATTCGGGATAAAGGCGCGTTGTGATGATTTTGTAATTACTATGATGATGACAGAAGTCCCTCAGGAAATACAGACGCGAATATACTCTATATCAGATTGTATTGAGCCTGATGTTTCGGAAGAAGCAGTTGCGGAACTGAAATTCGTTGAGTGCCTGCCGAAGAGGCTGGCGGAGCAACTTGTTATGTCGCGTTGTATGGATTGCAAGGGAGTGAAGGTAGCATTGAAAGCACCGCAATGCCATGTTCGCCTGCAATAAAAGGAAAGTAATGTATCGATTTTAACTGAAATACCTATACCAGACCATGTAGGCTAGTCAGAGATCGTTTTATGACAAGAGACGAGTATATTAGGAATATTTGGAAATCACGTGAGTGTTGAAATTGTAGATTCGGATAAGGTTTGCCAAAACCGACTGGCTCGATGGGGCATACCGATTTTCGTGGGTATTGTTGCTCTAGCAGTATTCGTGTTTACTCTAGCCCCAACCGTTACCGCGGAAGATAGTGGTGAGCTGATCGCTGCCGCTTGGCATTTTGGGGTTCCACATCCTCCGGGCTATCCGCTGTGGACGATACTTTGCGGGATTTTTACGCATCTTGTTCCTATCGGTTCGATCGCTTTCCGAGCAAACCTGTTCTCAGCGGTATGTAGTGCCGGGGCGGCAATGGTGGTTTATGCCGCTTTGCGGGAGTTGAAGCTGTCTCAGCTTGTATGTGCAAGTGCGTCGCTTGTGTTCGTTTGGTGCCGTTGGTCCTGGTCGCAAAGCGTTATTACCGAGGTTTACGGCCTGAATACATTACTTACGGCGGCGATTTTCTGGTGTGGTTTAAGGTGGTACGCTACGAGGGATCGAAAGATTCTGGTCTGGGCTTCCCTGTTTCTGGGATTGGGGATGTCAAACCATCACACAATCGGCTTATGCGGTTTGGCAGTGGCTGTTTGGATTCTTCTGCAGCAACCGACTCTATTGAAGCAATGGCGGTTAATCCTGCTTAGCACCAGCGCCTTCATCGTTGGGCTGTTACCTTATATATACTTGCCAATCAGCGCCTCGGCCGATCCTGTAATTAATTGGGGGGATCCGTCAACGCCACAACGCTTCTGGGAACATGTTTCTCGGGATCAGTACGGCGCTTTGGGCCCTATGAAGGTAGTTGAGCCAATGTCGGCAGCCAGGTTATCTGGGCAAATTGGGTATCTTACAGATTCGCTAGTCGATGACATGACGGTCTATTTAGCGATAGCCTCATTGGGCGGGTTTGTGCTAATGGTTGCTCAACGAAAGTGGCGGTGGCCATTTGTGCTGGTGGTTTTGTGGGTTGCTTGTACCGGAATTCTGTTTGCATTGCTTGCAAATTACGATTTGGATCGAACCTCTCGGTGGGCCATGCGGGTATTCTTGATTCCGGTTCCTTTGGGGTTTGTAGTTGCTCTTGCTGTTTTCATGGATTGGATTATTCGGATTGTCAGGGACAGGCTATCCGGGGAGCGGGTTCTTTCAACTCTGCTGGTGGGAATAATCGTTTTAGGGGGGCCAGCAGCGCAAGTCGTAAGTCATTGGAGGCAATGTGATTACTCGAATTACTGGTACGCATATGACCATGCACAGAACATGCTGGAGTGCATGTTGCCCAACTCAATGATTTTTCCGTCTGGAGATCACAGTGCGTTTCCGCTGGTTTACCTGGTATTGGTGGAAGAAAAACGGCCTGATGTTTTGATCGCCGACATCTACGGTTACGTGAGTCCGGAGTTGTACAAGGATCGTCCGGTTGATAGCCAGGACGCGCCGTTAACTTGGGTAATCAAGAAGCAGCGTCGGCCGGCGTATTTCACTACTAAGAAGGCTTCGCCAGTTCCTAATGTTACTTGGCAGCAAGCGGGAATCTTATATCATTTATTGCCGGAACATATCCCGTTCAATAATGAAGAGATACTGGAAAAATGTAGCTATAGGAATATTTCCGATTCATGTCCAGGAGTAGTTGATTTTGGCTCAGATCACATTCTATGTGATTACGAGTTCTTTTTAGGATTGGAAAAGTTGGATAAGGGGCTTCCTAAAGCTGCTATACACCACTTCAAGTCCGCAGCAACGTATGGCAAAGGGGTAAAGGAGGTTTTTAACAACATTGGCAGCGCGTTGGGAGAACATGGATTTGAAGAAAACGCCATTGAGTATTTCAGGCAGGCAGCTTTGTTGGATAAGTGCTACGTGCTTCCGCGATGGAACCTTTTCCGCACGTATAAGGCGCGACAGGATTGGCGACGAGCGAAGCATTGGCTAGAGCGCATTATCGCTGCAAACCCTGATGATTACAGGGCTTATGGGGAGATGGGGTTTGTGCAGGAACTACAGGGCGATACCAAACAAGCAATTCGCTATTGGAAGAAGTCATTGTGTCTTAATCCTGCTCAGAGCTTCATTATGGATGCGATTTCGCGGATAAACCGTTCTGAGGGCCCCTAATCTCGTGTAATGGTCTGAAGATATTAGTCGCCGGCCGTATTCTTCGAAGAGAACAAAAAACGCGTAAACGTTATTCATGTCCGCTTTCATGATTAGAAGTCGTGTTAATATCAAGGAGCGATGGTTCACTGGTGTACATGTGTAGGGCGAGTGTGCCAAAAGACTCCGGTGTATCCGTTGTTTTGGGAGTATTGAGCTAAAAAAGTGGATTTAGGAAAGGCTGTATTATTGTTTTAAGTTCTATTTGATTGCTTTGGACCGGTTTGTTCGGGGGCATTATAATCGTTTCCTGCTTAATGATGTTTGTCAGCTATTGTCGGTATGCCGTACGAATGGAGTGTATTGGGAATCCTCTTGTGAATACATTAGATCATAAGGAAGTGATTTCCAAATATCCGTTTCAGAATATATTTTGATTTCGTGGTTGAAAAATACCAATATAATCTATAATCTTCCGGAAGTATGTGCTAACACGTTCATTATGTAATCGATCCACAGTCTATTTTCATTTCTTGGAATATAGATTGGGGTAAATATTTCAATCCGGGAGTAATCGATATGCCGAGAAAGCTGGTTTCTCATCCGCTAGTTTCTTTGACTATAGTTTTTCTGGGAATTCCGATATGTGCCTTAGCCGATTGCAATGGGAATGGCATACAAGATGAGAAGGATATTTTCTACGGAACAAGTCGAGATTGCCACGAGAACGGAATTCCTGACGAGTGTGATATTGCTCTGGGAATTAGTGCGGATCTTAATAGCAACGGTATTCCGGATGAATGCGAGCTTGAGCCGAGCGCGGTTCGTGGATCCACGTTAGAAAGGTGCAGTAATCCACCTCCGGCGGGAGAGTTAGTAGATATAGTGTTTGTTGTCGATTCTTCTGGTAGTGTGACAGATGACTATCAAAAACAATTGATGGCTGTTGCCAACGCGATTAATGAGCCAGACGCGATCATTCCGGCCGATGGGACCGTTGCTGTTGCAGTTATTAAGTTTTCGCAAGAGCCCTTTACTTACGTTCCATTGACTGTCGTTGACTCTCCCTATACTGCCTCGTCGATATCTCAGACAGTGCTTGGTATGACTGGGCCAGCCGGAGAAACGATACCTGGATGCGCTTTTGAAAGGGCAATGCAAATACTAACTGAATGTGCGAACGGTGAAAAACGGTATGTAGTATTTACTTGCGATGGTGGTTTTGACGGGCATTACGAAGGGACATTCGAGGCAAGTGAAGCGTTAAGGACGATGGAAACCCCCGTTACTATTTGCTCTGGGCACTTTGGGGACACGGAAGATACGAATAAGTGGTATTGGCCCCAATTTGTGTTAGGGATGAAGAAGGTAGCTAATACTGACGACTTTTATTCTGATGATTGTGACGCTATTTATTGCAGCCGTCCTAGAGAATACGGTTCGCAGCCTCACGGGGAATATAGGTATATACCCATAGCTGATTCGGGAGAAGCTAGCTCAGAGTTACAAGAGCTATGCCGATGGTGTTTTTGTGATAAACTTAATGACTGTAACTGTAATAGTTTGGATGACATAGACGACGTCATCAGCGGACGGAGTGAAGATTGCAATGGCAACTCGATTCCCGATGAATGTGAGCCTGATTGTAACAATAATAGTTTTCCTGATGAATGTGATATTGCAGAGCGAAGAAGCGATGACTGCAACGCGAATATGATTCCGGATGAATGCGAACCGGATTGTAATAACAACGAGATACCGGATGAATGTGATATAGTTGAAGAAAGATGCCAAGATTGTGATCGGAATGGAATTCCCGACGAATGTGAGTTTGTGGATTGTAATGCGAATTCGATATTCGATGTGTGCGAGATTACTTGGGGGGTAGTTGAGGACTGTGATGGGGATGGAGTACCTGACGAGTGTCGCATAGTGTGCGATGATTGCGACCATAACGGAGTGTTGGATGTTGATGATATTACGACGGATCCCTCGCTCGATTTAAACCTAAATGGTCTAATCGACTATTGTGAAGGTTCAACGTTGACGACTAGTTTTGAGTATCCTGAATTCGAAGATGCGAGTTTATCATGTTCAGGGGCTCCTCCAGTTTGTGCGACTCCACTCGATGGGCAAAACGGTTGGTATGACGATCCAAATGGAGCGGTCAAAGGGCGAGTATCTTTGCAGCAGATTGGTAATTGGGGTGACGGCGACCAATGTCTAAACTTGCTTGCGAACCCAGGAAGCAATTCAGACCATTCGATCATTCTCGGGCCACGTGTCACGTTGGCTGAGGATGCTGATATAGAGGTGCTTTGCTTCGATGTGCATGCTACGGGTAGCGATTTTGGGAAATTGTTTTTTGAGATTGCGGATTTTTGCGAAGACGGTGAACCCCGTTCGTCCTTATCGGCACTAACCTTGGATAATATAAACGAATCTGTTCTTACGGGAGTAATGATTGACGGGGAACATATCTATGGCCGAGAAGGAAAGGGGCAAAACGTCCAGTATCATGAGATTTCAGATTTTGATCCAACTAATACTAACAATAGGACGGTAGCGATTTATATTAACCACAAATACGGTAGTTATGTGGTTGAATATGATACGTCGAATGCGGAGTATGTTTGTGATACGACTGGGCAAAATTACTCCGACTTCCGAAACGCAGTGAGAAATATGGATACCAGCAACACTATACCATCTGTCTCAGAAGGGGAGCATCGGCAGCTCGTAATTCGAACGGACGGAGATATGGGGCCTCAAAATAACGTTCAGATTTACATTGATAATATCAGGTATAAGAAGTGGAGCGACTGTAATGGCGATTGGGAGCCTGATGAGATAACTTTACAGATCGATCAAGTTTTTCCTGATGCCGATGCTAATAATGACGGCGTTTTCGACGCTTGCCAGGATTGTAACGGTAATGACGTTTTTGATGATGTCGATATCGAAAGAGGTGACGAGTCCGACTGTAATGGTAATGGAATACCCGATTCCTGTGATATTGATCGCACTTTACCTGAAATTGTTGGATATTACGGACGGTACGGAGGAGGTAGTACCGATCTGAACGCAAACAGTATTCCGGACGATTGTGAAGAGCCGTTATGGAACGATCCTAATGGAAGAATTCTTCCTCCTCCAATCTATTCGGTTTGGAATGAGTATTCATGTAATTATGGACAAGATCACGCATATTACGGTGGTGAAGCGTGTTACCGGAGTCTAGTAGCGCCAGGCAAATGGACGCCGTCTGAGGATGCTGGTTTTCCCGGGTACGGAATTTGTGGTAACGGAATCGGGGAGTGTGACGATTGTTGGTATTTTTTCCCAATGTGGTATTACCAGGGTTTTCTAATCAACAATGGGCAAAGATACCCGATTGAGCAAGCACCCATCATGTTTGGCGATTTTGAACTTAAAGAAGGTGGTGGGGGAACCGTTTATGCGCCAGAGTACTACGCTCGCTTTCAGAGGATCGAAGGCATGGATTGCATTCAGGATGTTTCTCTTGAGTGTTCAAGGAACGTATCGCCAGTGACAACCGCAGCAAGATATCGGATAAAGGTGGGGGGAAAACCGGGGGGGGCGGTGTCGTCCCGCCCCGTCTACTCGGGGGCGTTGTTTTGGGTGACGGCAGTATACGACCCCACAATCTTTGAAGTTAAAGTTAATGGATGGACTCGGACTCATCCGACTGATGCCTGGAATTATTATCATAAGGAATTGCGTAATTACGAACCGTTAATGTTTCAAGATTGGATCGGCGGAGGTTGGGACAATGACCAAAACATTTTAGTTTTGCTGGAACCTGGGAATACGGAAGTCTCGTTTAGAACAAACGAGTGGTATACGGTTCCGGATTATGTGGAAGTTAAGCTTAAAGGGGGGCATAGTGCTGACTCTTTGGGGGGGCGAAGTGTTCAGCTAATGCTTCACACTTTGAATTGGGCCGGCATGTGTGACGACGGGATACCGCATAAATCCGAAATCATGAAGTTTGAGCGAACAGCCAACTTGACTGTCGGTGCATGTAAAGGCTTTAAGTTGGAGGATTGGAAGATAGAGCCGCCAGCATTGAAGAATGAATGCAAAGTGCCGCAAATCGCTTCTGAACAACAAGCTGCTGAATTCGAGGTGAGTGCTATAGGAGTAGTTAATGACACCAATGTAAGCCTACCATCAATGCAAGTGGGGTATACTAGTTGGCGAGCAGGAAGGACCTTAGCCGAAAGTCTTGGCAATGATGCCTATTGGCATAACTACGCAATCTATGATCCTCAACAGCAAGATGCGAATGACGCATCGTTCTTGAGGATCAATCTCCACGGTATTTGGTATGCAGTTGAGGATCTTCCTGATTGGAGTTGGACATTTGAACAGGATACGTGTGGGCGGAAATACCTACGCGTTACCGACAACTGTGCGGGGCTGTCCTACGATTACTTTATTAGGAATCGTTGGAATGACGATGACGAAGCCATCGATGAGGACGATTTTAGTTTCCAGTATGCCAAGCTTCGTCGCGTTGTAGACCATAATGATGGAAATAGTATTCAACGTGTTTATCACTATGCAGGAGAGGATATATCGAGTGAGTTGGAATCGCAGGTTGATTCTCAAGGTAACGTTATTCGGTATGATGTCAGCTATGACTATTGGCAAACCGGTGAAGAGGTTGTGGATTTGAAGGTAACTGGTTACTCCGATTACGTGAATCAAGAATACTCGGCAGTTTTTGGGGAACCAACATACGGTGGAGCTAGTGGTAGTCGCCAACTCAAGTCGGCAACGGTCGTCGGTGATGGGGCTGCGCGAACATATGAGTGGTATCCAATAGAAGGTGATCATCCCGTTGGGAATGCGGGGAAACTAAAGGAAATCCGTGATGCTGCTGATACTGTTTTAGCCGACTTTGAGTACGACAATGCGGGGCGTTTGACCAAACGGAAACGTGGTGAGACAGTGATAGCTGAATATACATACGACTATCCTGGTCAAGTGGGGGGGGGCAGTTCGACTCAATCTCCCTCTGATGCGTTGTTTGAGGACGGAGAGAATGGTTGGGATGCTCGTGAGTACGATATGGAGGCGAAATTCTATATTGACGAGGACTTGCACCATGAGACGATTGTCCGGCATTTTGATGAATTCGATCGTATTCGAGAAATACACCAATTTATGTATTTAGATGCTACTCTCGAACACCTTCGCGATCCGGCGGTAACTTTATTGTCTTATCAAACGAATATGGTGTATCAAACGCCTCCCGAAGACGTGAACGAGATACCAAACGATAGTTTCTTGTTCCAGGATTGCGGCTATCCCGCACTTCGAGTAGTGGAGCAAGAGCTACCAATTGGTGGAGTTTCACGATACTCGGTTTTGGATTGTGATTCCAATGTTTTGGAAACCTTCATGGCTGATTCTGGTTTGAACACTGAGCCGGACAATACTGCCAAGAAATTCCGTTCGGTGAACACATATATTGCGGAAAGTAGTGGAACTCCTGCGATTCCGCGGGGTATTACTCAACCTGAAACGACAACCAAATATGTTGATAGCACAACTACCGCGACTACAGAACTTGAATACGATGATTCTGGTTATCTCACTAAACGCTATGAGCCAACGGTTGACGTTGGGGTGACGACACCTCATCGACAGACGCGAACAGTGACTTTAGATTCCCGGCATCGTGTCGATTATGAGGTTATCGAACAACAAAACGGTGCAGGTTCCACCATTCTTGTTGATTACGATTACGATATCTATGGCAATCGGACATCCACCACCCAATCAAGCGGAGGTGTGGCTATTAGCGAGACCAACGAGTATGACGCTTTCGGTAGAATGACTAAGTTCACTGACGCAGATGGCTACGTCCACATGACGCGATTCTCAAATGGTTCTGGATTGATCGAAAAGACGTATACATATGCCACGGGCGACACCGGGAACGTAATTGAAGAAATAGTTTACGATTACGAAAACGGGCGATTAAAGGGAGTTTCTGTAGCTGATCATAATGGGGAGTTCGCGTTGGATTCTCCGGATCAGTGGTTTACAACCAAATATAATTATGACGATTTCGGAAGAGTTACCTCTAAAACGATTACGTCCGTAGATGAAGAAATATATATTGATTATCTAACGCACTATGAATACGACTATCAGGATCGTTTAGTAAAGATTACATACCCTGATGGGATATGGAAGCGGCTCATACGTGGCGGACGCGGAGAGATTACAGGAACCCAAATAGGTAATGGGGAAAATCCAGCCGCTTTTACAAGTGTATATAGTTATGATGCTAACGGTAATCTTACCAAGAAGGAGTGTGAGGGGAGTCCGAGTTGTGCGGAGAGTACCGAATACTATTACGACGACTACAACCGGTTGACCAAAAAATCCTTGGATGGGCAAGCGAGTCAGTAGGAGGATTACGATGATGAATATGAGAATAGCCACTTGCGTTTTTACGATGATTTTGTCGCTCCCGACTTTCAGCGATAAGGCTCGAGCAGATATCGAAACTCATTATTCGTATGATGATATGGGTAATGTTCTTCGCGAATTCGTTGTAGATACCGATTGTAGTCCCAATGTAGCATTGTCAGAACACAGGACCAAATACGATAATCTAGGGCGACCGTACGAGGTTACGGTGTTAGCAAATCCTGGTGAAGCATTGGATCCAACGAAGGATAGAATCTCTAAGACTACTTACGACTGGCGTGGTAAGGAGATCGTAACAAGAAAGTGTGCGAGTTCCGGAAACGATGCAGTGATGCAATATCAGTACGATTCTGCTGGGCGGCAGACGAAAATGATTGATCCGACGGGAGGCGTAACAGAAAAACGCTATGACGGTCGCGGTAATGTAATATGGGAAAAGGACCCACTTAACAATGTCGTCAGTTATTTCTACGATGCTGGTGGCCGTAAGTACTTAACGCGACAATCTGTTATGCCAAAGCCTGGTTTTTCTACAACTCGTGAGGAGTTGTTATTACTCGATAGTCGTGGCAACTGGTATGTACGACTGGTTCACGGTGGTACGGTGGCGAATTTAAAAGCTAGGCAATATCGCCGCGTGTTTGATTCGTTGGGTCGAGTTATAGAGGAAGCTCAGTTGGCTACGGCTTGGAGTTGGCTAACAGAACCTTATGATAACACGGTGGATCGAGTTACCACGTATCAATACGACGGGAGTAGTGGACGTGTTGCCCGAAAAACCACATATGCCGGTGATATAGCAGAGCAGAGGATTACCGAGTACCAATACGATAGTATGGGGCGACTAACCCGAGAGACAGATCCGGAAGGGAATGTCGAGGTAAGAACGTATGACCTAAACTCACGCTTGGAGACCATAGAAAATACGGATGGAAATCTACCTGATCATCGGTTTGTGACGTACATTTATGATGATTGTGGTAGAGTGTTGACGAAAAAACATCACGGAGCCGGTGCAATCGCTGATATCGAAATCGAATACGAATACGAGGGATTAGATAGGGTGAAGACCGCTACCGATTCGCGTGGAGTGGTTAGGGAGTATTCTTACAATGGCTTTGGAGAAAAGATACAAGTTAAAGATAACGCTCAGGGAACATCAACAAGAGTAACTGATTATGTATACGATCAACTCGGAAAGTTAACCCTTCAGCGAGCTTGGGATGGTGATTGTCCAGTATTTTCCGGAGCATATCCAACTGGCACATCTCAGGACACGATCTTCAAGTACGATCTATCTGGACGTCGAACGAAAGCTACGTTCCCCGATGGAGCTATTTTCTCCTACGAATATGACAACGGCGGTCGTTTGACAAAAAGAACAGATCCACGTGGGCAGGTGACTGATTATACACATAATACTTATGGGCAGCCATTAACCAAAGAGGTTAACGATGTTTTGGTTGCCAGTTTTGAATACGACGCTATCGGACAAATGACTTTAGCTCAACGGGATACAGCCAATAAAGTCGAATGCGATTACGATGATTTTGGTCAGCGAACAACCGAAACTCAGACTGTTAGCGGCGTAGCGGCTACAGTTTCATCTGAATACAACCAGCGTGGAGAACTCATTCGATTGACTTACCCGGGAGTGGCTAGTGTAGAACTAACTTACGAGTACGATAAAAACGGTAAGGTTACGAGAATTAGCCGTGGCGGAGTTTCATTAACCGAATACGATTATGAAGGTGAGTATCTTGTCGAGCGTCGAACGCGCACCGCTAACCACCCAACTGAGAAATGGATTAAGACTAAACGCGAATACAATGTTCTTCGCCAGGAAACAGATATAGACAACACCGTCGGGCCGGAGACTGGTTTGCCCGCAGCAGTTCTTATGCAGTACGATTATGAATACGACGCGGTAGGTACTCGTACTCGAGCAACCGGAATCGACCCTGATTCTCAGAATCCTAAAGCTATTCAAGATTTGATTTACGCCTATGATGATCTTTATCGTTTGACTTCAGTTACACACGCTCTTTTGCCTGCTGGCCACCAAAGCGAATTGTTTAATTACGATATATTGGGAAACCGAGTTGGCGACGGCAACGGTGGAATATACGGTTTCAAGGATACGCGAGGTCCTGTAGCTCATACGATTACTTATGATGGACATAACTTGGTTAACGAATACACGTCTATCGATGATGAAGTTATTTTCCATGACCAGGCTGGTAACCTTACTCAAGATGAAAACGGGTTGCTCTACGAGTACGACAACGAAAATCGTTTAACTAAAATCAGCAAACCTCCGCTGCAGCCGTAGTCGAGTTGAATATTGTAAAGAATCTGTTTGACTATGTGACCACAAAACATAATGCAAGTTAGAAGGGAGCTCTAATGGGCATCCAAAAACAAACGTGGATAATCGCAGTTATAGTTGTAACTTATTGTTGGACTGCGTTAGCCGATTGGCCGAAGAGAGCGGAAGATGATGCTCGTTGGGCAGTTGCCGAGCGATTCATGGAAGCAGGACAATACAATTCGGCCGCGCTAGTTTTCGGACGGATTTTTGATGACTATCCAGGCTCTCAGCGTGCTGCCCTTAAAAAAGCGATTGCTCTGGAAAAAGCTGGGCCAACAGAAGCACAAGTCGTTCCTATGGGAGCCGATGGCGCACCGGCGGCTATTGGTGTTGCCGCTAGTTATGAAACGGCCATTAATATAGAACCTTTCGGCTACTGGGGAAAAGTGGGCCTACACAAGTTAGCTAAGTACTACTACGACAATGGTAACGATTACGAATGCCAGCTTTGTATTGATCAACTGCGAGAGAGGTTTGCCGGTACTCGCTGGGCGGCCCGAGCGGATTTACTTGAAGCACAACTTAACGGTGAGGATACAACGGTTGCTGAAACCAAGCTGGCTCAAGAAGTGGCTTCGTGGGAAGCGTATCGTAAAGCCAATAAATCCTTATCAAATGATGATGCTGCTGACCAGGCAAGAATCGCTAGGTTAGAATCTGTCGCTCAACGTTTTCCTTCAACCGGTTCTGCTCTCCAGGCGTTGGAATCCAAAGGTTACCTCCTTATTCGTAACAAGCGAGCTAATGAAGCCATCGTTACTTTCAAAAATATAATAGATAAGGCTGGTAGAGAGGCGATTGAACCCGCTATTGTCCAACGGGCTCAAAGTCGGTTGGCGTCCTTGTACCATGCCGCAGGGCGAAAAGCCGAGGCCTTGCAGGAATTCGATCAACTTGCCAATAAAGCAACTGATCCAACTATCGAATCGAACGCAACACTGCAAGCTGCTGGTCTGTATTTTGAATTGCTACAACCAAGACGCTGGAGCGATGAAGAAGTAACTGTCGAAGAATGGCAGGAGGTTCGTGATCGTTGCCAGAAAGTTAAGAATCTCCCTCGAGCAAAGCCACGAGAGGTTGCTCGGGCGGATCTTATGATTCTTGAAAGCTACCTGTGGGAGAAAGATCCCAAAGAATGTCTTCGTCTTGCGGAAACCTTTATTAATTCACATGATGAGCAAAATTATCGTCGAGAGTTAGCTACTGCACACCTGTTCGCTGGTGAAAGTCTACTGAGACTTGGGAGAGCCGAAGAATCAATAACTCATTTACGGTGGATTACTACCGAGTACGAGCAAAAAGGTAAGATTTGGCCATGGTCGTATCTGACTGCCAGAACCTATTATAAGCTGTACGACGCTTTACGACGCACCAAAGCTCCGGAAGAAGAAGCGTTGGCTGTAGCTCAGTTTATTTTAGAGAACTTTCCCGGTACGGAGTGTGCCGATCTCATTCAAGCGTCAGTGGACCGCCACGCCGCCAACTAAAGGTATGCGAAGCTATAATTCCCGGCGAAAAAACGGCAGTTGAAGTTAATTCGTAAATAACAATCGTTCGCAGCGTTCAGAAAAGGAACCAGTTATGCGCACGCAATCATCATCGAAGTTTTTAGTATTCTGGTCAGGTTTGTGCACATTGGGATCCACCTCAGCACTGATTGGTGCCATCGCAATGGCAGTAACGCTGTTTATTCCTGCTGGTAGCGTCCTGGCCGATGCGCCCCCTCCACCTTGTGAGGATCCGTGTTCTCCTGGGTGTCCGTATGAAGGACACGCATGTTGCGATTTGGATGTTTCGTGTTGCGGACCAGTAACTGCCGATGACTGCAATGCTAACGGCATCCATGATTCATGTGATCTCTCATACGGAGTCGTCGATGACTGTAATGGTAATGATATTCCCGACGACTGCGAAACGAACCTGAACTGCGACAATATTGAATTCGTCTACGACGCTCTTGGACGGCGGGTGACTAAAATCGATCGCACAGGTTCAAATCCGGTAACGACGCGGTATTTCTACTTCGGCGATAACGTCATTACCGAGACCGGCGAAGGCGGTACGCTCGAACGCTATTACGTCAATGGGCCCCAATACACTGACGAACGCATCCTGGTAAACGATGCGGCGGCAGGAACGGAATACTACTATCTGCCTCAAGAGCTATATACGGTAGCGGCTTTGGCCGATATGGCTGGCTTGATCGTAGAGTCCTATGTCTATGATGCGTACGGCAAGCTCAGTATCTTTGAACAAGCTACGCCAGGAGTGTTTACGGAACGATTTGACAGCGAGCTAAACCCATATTTCTTCACTGGCCGTCGATTGGATTTTGTATATCTTACCGATGACACTAATAACCCCAAACAGCTCTACTACTATCGCGCACGAAGCTATGATCCCGTTCACGGAAGGTTCTTACAGCGTGATCCAGCGGAATACGCAGATTCCATGAATCTGTATCAGTACGCGATGAGTAGTCCACTTGTGTTCACGGACCCAACTGGTTTGAGTTTTGATGAAGACGTTGAAAACGCGATCGGAGATTATTATGGGGATCGAGCTGCGGCTGCTTTTCGGATTAACGAGTCCATCGGGTTTGGTAAGGACGTTGCTGAGCTAATCGTCGAAGGCGCAATGGCTTACTATGGAGTAAGTGAATATAGGGATTTATATTATCAAGTAATCAACGATGAAATTACTTTTTATGAAATATTGTTCCAACATCGTCAGGATGGTTTTTTTCCGAACGGAAAACTCGCTTCCACTAGTCGGTTTCTTACGAATATTGGGAAGCGAGCTCTCAGGATGGCAGCCAAAGGCAGTCGCTTGGCTAAGTACGTACCAAGGTCATTGCTTCGCGGTGCGAAGGACACAGTTGTTTATATAGGCAGAATAAGCGGTGAAATAGTATATGTTGGGATAACTCGGAATTCCGAAACACGATTCAGGCAACATGGTGACAGGCACGGGATACTTGAGGTTATATCGAAAAAAATGACGAGAAGGCAAGCGAGGGCGATTGAGCAATGCTTTATCAACCTCAAAAAACCGAGAAATAATATAATAAACTCGATTGGAACGTGGCGGACCTGGTATGATGACGCGATAAAATGGGGTACTAAGTGGATGGCTGACAACAATTTCTTGTGATCGATATGGACACGAGCTTATGAATATGTGCGTTTTAAAAAAAACGAATAAAATCCCGCGCCCGGGCGATGTTTTTGTTTTGCAAGTTGCCGCTGACAAGTTTGTGTGGGGCCGAGTAATAAAAGACGATACTCGAATAGGCAATTTCGAGGGCGTGTGGCTTTTGTATTTATATTCCGAAACGTCTACTTCCTTGGGGTGTATGCCAGAACTGAAGAAAGAGAATTTGCTTATACCTCCTTTTGGATCTAATCGGCAACCATGGCAAAAGGGGTATTTCCAGACAGTTAAACATGTATCTTTAAATGCCGGCGATATACTTGCGTCCCATTGTTTCATTGATGGTAGAGGATGGTACTTTGATGAGTATGGAAACCGGCTCGAAAGTCTTACTGACGATCGTCAGGAATGGGGGGACTGGGGTGTTTTCCCCTATGTAGATGTAGACGAGAGAGTATCCGAAGCTCTTGGTTTATGACATGTCCAGGATAGAAAGTCACCAGAAGTTTCTAGAACCTATCCCATTACTTGGTAAATGCTTATTCGGCGGATTGAGGTTCAACAGAATAACCCTTTATTTACGCTGTTTACCAAAAGCAAGTTTACGAAACATCGCTTCCTGAGAGGTTTTGGGATAGCTTCTAGTGACTTAAGAATCGACGCCATTCTTAGTAAAGTCGTGACTTCAGATCCTTCAATGCGCTCACCCACTTAGGGTAGTCATTTGGGCTTTCTTTCCACAACTCTTTCAGCTCTGAGTCGCTGAGAATAGCATCAATCACCTGTTGAGCTTTAGCGATTAGACTCGGAGTAGGTTTAGGTTTGCCTTTAAGCCAATTGGAAACTCTTTCGGGAAGCAAAGAGGAACCATTGCCGTATAATGCTGCTACAACCTCTGCCGCTGCGATCGCAATCGAACAATCCTCCGCTTCGATTTCATCTGCTTTATTATTGATCAAGAGATCTAGCGATTCGAAGATAATGGTTGTATCTTTCGATTTTTCGAGTTCTACGACCCAATCGAGTGCATCGTCGTTTTCGAAACTATTGTGGCCCCATGCTCCCATTTTATACACCTTCCTCCGTACGTGGTTTGTTAGAGTTCATGATTCGTTTCAACCAAAGTGAGACATTTGCGACGTATGAATAATGTACGTCTTTTCGCGGTTCAATGCAATTGTTGTCAGCGGGCATGTCAACAGGCGTGACAGCGGGCAGTCAAAACGGTTCTCCCGCACTTTTGGTGAAGGCGTGAAATAGGCCGGGCGAAGTGGTAGACTGCGTAGAGTGGGGCCAAGGATGGCCCCTGAAAATGCGGAACGGAGTCTGCCAGATGGTAAATCCACATCTGCCGCAGCCCGACACACTTCGCTGCCAGCAGATTAGTATAGAGCCGGATGTCGTCACGATCACCGTTGAGTCTATGGCACCGCAGGGAGTTTGCCCCCTTTGCGGGAGTTTATCGTAGAAAGAGATATTGTCAAATTCTGTGGATTGCTGAAAATCAAGCGGCGTTTTTCCTGAGTCCGTCTACGAATTCTACTCCTTTTATCACCTCTGCGAGCAAGTTCGATCCATTTAGAGCTCGCCAGTGTTTTTCCGCACATCGAGCCAGCTGAAATACCATAGTCAAGGTGGCCAGCCTCGATCCACAACCTTTTGTTTTCCGCGTTCGCAATCGCACCGTCGCAAAGGTCGACTCGATCGGATTCGTCGTACGTAAATGGCCCCAATGCTCTGCCGGAAAATCGTAAAATGTCAGCGGCGACTCCCGATCCTTGGCCAGGCATTCCGTCGCTTTGGGGTACTTGGCCTTATATGTTTCGATGAACAGGTCGAATGCACTTTCGGCTTCTTCCCTGGTCTTGGCCATCCATATGTCATGAAGCATCTGCTTGGCTTTTACATGTCGTTTTTTCGGCATTTTGTTAAGCACGTTGGCCGTCTTGTGAACCCAGCAACGCTGCTCCCTGCTGTCGCCAAGGACTTTGCGCATGGCCGACCAGTACCCGGCCGCTCCGTCACCGGTCACCAGCTTGGGAAGAACTTTCAAGCCGCGGACCTTGAGATCCAGCAGCAACTCCCGCCAGGATAGTTCGCTTTCGCTATAGCCGTCCTGGATGGCCACCAGTTCTTTTTTCCCATCCGGTGTAGCTCCCATGACCACTAAAAAACACTGCTTATCCTCATCCAGGCGAACATTGAAGTGGATTCCATCCACCCAGAAATACACATACTACTTGTCGGCCAGTGATCTCTTGCTCCAGGACTCGTAGTCTTTTTGCCAAAACTCCTTGAGTCGTACAACCGTGGAGGCGCTCAAGCCCGGAGCGTCCGTTCCGAGCAACGCGGCCAACGCTTCGCCGAAATCCCCGGTGCTGATTCCTTTCAGGTATAGCCAGGGGATCAGCTCTTCGATGCTCCTGGTTCGTCGCAGATATGGCGGCAGGACCGAACTGGTGAAACGCACCCGGTTACCGTTTTCGTCAATCCTTCGGTCGTTCACACGCGGCTGGCGAACCTTGATTGGGCCTATTCCGGTCTGCAACTCGCGTTCGTCCTTATACCCGTTGCGAACCACCAGCCGGTGATTATTTCCATCTCTGACGTGCTGATGGGCCGAAATGTAATCTTCAACCTCGGCTTCTATCGCACACAAAAGCATGCGCTGAGCACCTTGTCGCAATAAAGCCGTCAGGGCATCCTGGCACGAAGCCTCTGGAGAAAGAAGCGTATCTACTGTATCCATGTTTCATGGCGTATCCTTTGTGAATGGGTAATTCTTCTATAATCAATACCCAGGATACGCCGTTATTTTCTCTTTCGCCATACACAGCTTTTGGTTATATCTCGGATCACTGTTCATGATCTCACTATCCTGACGCAAATATGACCGAGTACGCAAGGCCAGGCAGAATCTCACTTGAAAGCAGTCATCGAGGTTTCTACTTGCAAATGAGTGAGCTGTCAGCAGTTAGTGCGACGATCCACGTGAGTACTTCCCATCTCTAATCCGCCCAGTGACGCACAATAAGCTAGCAAAGATTATAAACGTAACCGTAGTCGGTTCAGGAACATGAGCTACGCGAAAACCAATGTGGTTGTGTTCAGCTCCAGGTGAGTTAAAGGTATAGTTCCCCGCGTGAAGAGGGCCCCATGGATCCTCGAATGAACCACCACGCAGTCCGCGAGCCCAACCGTAAAACGCTGTTTCGTTCCATTCGTATAAACCGCCACCCTGGTCAAACGTACCATATGGACTGGCGGAGTTTTCGTGAGCTCCAACTTCCGTGCGCCAATAAGGAGATCTGACCGTATAGTCGCCTCCACCTTCACGAAAGGTCGCGTTGTTACCGGGATCGTCTGGTTCTACCAAATCATTGCTAGGTTTTTCGTTGCTAGCAGTTGGATAGTCGAAATAATCGTCTGCTAAACCATTGTTTGCGTGATACGCAGCTTTGTACCACTCGTCTTCTGTGGGAATAGCCCACTGCCAATCGGTTTTACGACGCCTACTCATTAACCTCGCGTTGGTGGTAGCGCCATTTAGTGCGTATGCTCCTACTTCGGTTGTTTCGGCCACTTGCATGCCTGTCGGTTGACCGTTTTGCATCCAATTGCAGAATCTAGCAGCATCACCCCAGGATACGAAATTAACAGGCCTGTTAGCCCAGTCGTCAGCTACGCTGTAGCTGTAGCCACTAGGGCTCCACTGTCGCCAGATTTTGCATCCGAAATAATCAGACCACATTTTGGGGTTATATAATCCGTAGGTGTCAGTCGAAGCTACAGCATTGAGAAATTCCGTGTACTGGCCAGCGGTAACTTCGTATTTACCGATATTATATTCGTATGCGACTTGCCCGTGCCCATCACCCCAAGTATCGTTACTGTTCCAGGCGTTACCAACTCGGACGGTTTCAAGGCTGGTTAAGCCCTCTGGCATGTTAAGAACATTAGCATTAGCAAGGGATATTATTGATAGAAAAGCTACAATTGCGACTATAGAGATAATACGCATTGAGATGTTCATTTCCCGTCCTCAAAAAAATGGCACAACACACCGGCTGTTTCGCTAGTTTTTCGCATTAAGGCTCCCTCCCATTGGAAACCTCGATTTGCCCCATCAGTTTACATTCATACTGTATCAAAAAGTCAATCTAGATCTCAGTTGTCTAAGCTTTTTCATCATGAGGAGTAGCGGAGTTTCGATGATGCCCAGCCAGAAGTCGCGGTAGATCCCCAAAATATGTGAATTATCGGACTTGCGGAGGACTCGATTCTCTCTGCTGCTCCGCAAACGGTATTAGTGAGAGGCATTTTGATCGCGGTTTTCAGTTTTTAATAATGTCTTCTGATTATTCGGCTTGAAATACAGATTCCCATTATTAGGGTAATTCGTTGATATACTGGAATGGGGGATACAGATACAAGATGATGTGAAACTGGGGGAACCTTTGTTTGGTTTTAAGGAGCCTGCTATCAGCCCAACACTCTCTGAGCGTCAATTGAGAACCAGTACTGGTTTGTTTGCTATTATCCTCGGCGCCTTGGTCTATCGTTTTATTATAGCTTTACTGCTTGCCTGGTGGGGGAGCATCGCTCCGGTTCGATCTATGCCGGACCAGCATTACTACCACCATGAGGTAGGCCCGGTGCGGTCTGTTGTTGGGGATCTATGCGTCAAATGGGATAGCTACTGGTATCTCAATATCGTCGAGCGTGGTTATGAAGAGATTCCCGGACAAGAAAGTAACACGGCGTTTCTGCCGTCTTATCCGTTTATTATCAAATGCCTAACGGTAACCGGCCTCAGCCCGGCCGTGGCCGGAGTTGCAATCTCCACGGCTTGTTTCATACTGCTTTTGATTCTCGCCTTCATGTTCGCCGAACAGACTTACGGCGAGGGGAATGGCCGCTACCTTGTTCTGTTCCTATGCCTGTTCCCATCGTCCTGGGTTTTCCACATGGTTTATACGGAATCCATGTTCAGTGCGGCCCTGTTCGGATTCCTGGTGTTCTACCTTCGTGGCAACCATTGGGTGGCAGCCTCGGTAGGGTGGTTATTGCCGATGACTAGAGGAGTTGGGTTAGCGATGCTACCGGCCTTAGTTGGAGATGTCCTGCTAACCTGGCGCAAGGATAAGCAATTACCCAAGGCCGAACTTATTTCACTTGGTAGCGTAATCGCGGGCACGATAGCCGTGTCAGGCGTATATTGGCAAATAACCGGTCACCCGTTTGGATTCCTGCAGAAAACAGCCGAGTGGTCTACCCAGGCAGGCAACAAAAACTACCTGATTCCCCTAATAGGCAGTTTGCTTGATAATCTGCACGATAAAGAAGCTCAGGCCTACATCCCGTTCCTGGTTCTTTATACAATGGCTACGGTAGCTCTGCTGATCAAACGAAGAGACGTAACATCACTATTCTCGGCTGCATACATGGCCATGCTCTTCGCTTCGGCTCACTGGTCACATCTAAGATACCTGTTGCCGCTGCTCCCGCTTCACGCTCTAATCACTTGCTTTCTGGCAAAACGGAACTGGATCCCATACGTTTTTCCCATCCTGGCGATTATGCAACTGCTGATAACTCGTTTATATCTGGACTGGAGATTCGTGATTTGAGTTCTGGAAGTTGGTGAATAAGCAATTAAGCCAAAGCTAACTCACTCCGCGGGATAACAATCAATGGTTTGGCTCAGGGCATGAATTGTCAGTTGGTATGGCAGGATATGAGGCGAGAACATGATGCTCAAGTAAGTAAAGTATGCGTCGAGAGATTTGTTCGAAGACTTAGTAGATCTTGCCCGCTGCGGTTCTGGCGGACGTAGAGTGCTTACGGTGAAGAGGCTCGGGGGGGGCTTCGGGGCTGGAGCTCGAGTAATGTTCGGAAAGGCTAGCTGTTTCCCAATAGTGTAATTACGAGGCGACGAAAGACTTCTGGGTTCCGCATCGTTTTAAGTCTCTCTCGCAAAATCAATGACGAAATAGGCTATCATTAGACCGCCGAGGCCTTTATCTGTTGCCTGAAAGATGTCTTCGTTTACTCAGGTGGTGTGCTGAATACGCTGTGGTTGATAACCTGAAGGTCGCAGTGAACAGGGCCAACCGGTACGGCCTAGGCCTCAATCCAAGCATTCGCTGCTCCGTTGTCGAACAGCAATTCTTTTCGCAAAACCACTTTCCAGGCTTTCATAGTAGTTTCGACTCAGAAGTTGCGGTAAAGCCAAATCGCATTTATTGAAACCACTCTGTAATGGATAAGTTTTCTACGGTGGGATTGCTTTATAACAATACATTAATTATTCCATTAATGATGTTAATTAAGCCAATTTTGAGTATATTGGAAGTGCGGTAAAAACTCGCAATTTAGCATAGCGTTCTACGGACTGCAAACTTTTCATGGAGTTTAAACATGCAGGGAAACCAGGCTAAGCTATCCTCTCAAGTGAAGCTTTTAAAACATCTATTACTGACGCTAAGGGAAATCCATGATTTTGTTGAACTCCGTAGGCGTACTTGGTGCGGAGATGCGCCTATGTGTACGTGGAAGGAGGAGAACGTTGCGGATTTCGAAGATCTCCAGGAATGTACCAGGCAGTTGTCTTTCCTTAGGGACGACTTGACGGAACTCGCTTCAAGGCTTCATTCCGACAAAGAAGTATGTGAAATCCTTGCTTCGGGGCCGATTTCAGTTGAATTTACTCCGTTTTTGCTGAACTTCCGAAATATCCTGGAGCTTGAGCTAGATTGTATTGATAGAAAATTATCCGAATTTCCCTTAGATGAACTAGCTGACTTTCTTGAGATGCAAACCATTAGGTTGGAATCAGAATGCGTTCGCCGAGTGCCACCGCAAGAGTCAACGATATATTTTCGGAACAGTGTTTCACTGGACGAGTGGGATGAGCGTGTAGGGCCAGGATCGCTTAATGACGGAGTATGGGATCGTCAGCCACCCGGAAGCTGTCGGGAGTTCTGTACTTGGTTTATGTATGTTTTAAAAGCTTTGGAGGAAAACCAGGCTGTTTTTCATAATTGGTATGGAGAACAGGGATTTGACTACGCAGAGGACCGACACGAGGATTTTAAACGAAGGCGAGCGGAACTTGCAGATGCTATGACTTTGTCTGCAGACATTCTAGACAGGGAAAGGCCTATCTCAGATGCTCTCGTTAATCTTTCTACTAGTAAACCACTTGCAGGCTCGATAGGATTGGCGGTGCGATTTCTTCGAGAGGATTTTTTAAACGCCCATGAGGCTGTTCCTTTATTGTTGGGAGATTGTTCAGTTAAAGAAATTCGTGTTTTACTCGAATCTTTTATAGCTACACTTCCGTTGGAGGGCGCCTCCAGCTGGCCCGAAATTGGTTCTCAAGATCATCGAGCCGAATCAGGGCAGGATAAGCAATGGGGGCTTGAGGAGGTTGTCGATGAACTTGGTCCCGAAGCTACTGCGAGAGATATTGCCGGATTCCTTGACGTGGAACCCGAAAAAATTCAGTCCAAATTAGCCAAATGGTATAAATCATTGGACGCTAAGGATCAGCATTTGGCCAAAATACCGATAGGCTTGCCTGGCCGACGTAGTTCACGATTTAGGTGGAATGTTCGTATGGCCTTTAAGCCGGTCATAATGCCCTTCTTGCGCAAGTAGTGTTGGTGACGACTGTTACTTGTTACCGCAAGTTTAGAAAGTCGTATCCAGAATATTTAGAAAAAAAACACCTGCCGTACGATCCCAACAGGCCGTTTTTCCTATTAACAAAAGCCATTTCTCACCTTTCCAAGACTTTCCTCAGGCCACACATGGCAACTCGAACCGCTTCCACATTGTTTGTGTGGTATAGCAAAGTGTAGCCTGTTTTGATCGCGAAAAGGAGTATGCAACATGGCAAACAGCACTATACAAGAGATCGCAATTGAGTTTGGTGTTCCTGTTCATCGAGTACGCTATGCGGTTCATGCTTGTCGCATTGCGCCTTGTCGGCGAATCGGTAACATTAGAACATTTTCTGCTATCCAAGTTACCGCGATAGGAGCAGTACTAGCTGCCGAAAAAGGGTTTAGTACAAACAGCAAGGCCTGAAAGGTTCTTTGTTGTTTTCTCAGAAAAGAGTGAAGGGATGGGTAGGCGATACGTATTTGCCATTGTGGCGATAACGCTACGAATATTAATCAAGTGCGTTACATGATGAATCGAATACTGTTGTCAAAGTAAACCGGAATGAGTTTGGAGTCGTCGTTCAGGAATAATCGCTATGAAGTTAAAACCAAGTATCGAACCTATAGCATTAAGTGCTGATGAAGTGGTCAAATGTTTGTTTCCCAGTATGTCAGTTAATTATTGGCGGAATATGGATAGTGACGGGTGTACGCCTGCAGCATTTAGCACGAGCGAACGAAAGAAGTTGTGGCTTGTAGATGATCTAAGACTGTGGGCTGCTCTTGGCTACCCCAAACGGCCGAAATTCGAGCGTGAAAAGAAAAGACTTGACTCACTTGCGAGGTAAGTCGATGATCAGCGTGACTAAAAGGACGTTTCCAATGCAATCTGTATCTTCAATCTTTCGATGCGCCGTAGTAGCTGGGTCGCGCGAGCACCAGGCCGTTACGTCCAACGGTAGTCCTACTGCGGCGCATCGGAGGTTGAGGTCAATTCCATGGACGTAAACCTATTTAAACGAAAAGTACGTAACCGAAAAACTGGCGAGTTGGTTGAGTTAGACAAGTGGTGCGCGTGGGTGCGAGATCTTCGCGGTAAACGAGTCCGTGTTACGTTATCGGAAAGAGTTCCGACAAGCCGTAAAGCTGTTGTCGCTCTAGTGGACGCCATCAATGAGATTCGAGCGGGTTCCACTGTGGTTCCCGATGATTTGCCTCCAATCGTTCAAGAACCGTTTCTACGGATGTTGGAAAAGGCGAATCATAAGCTTGGTCGTCTGCGGTCCCATGTCAAACCTCTGTCTGAGCATCTCGACGATTACGAAGCGCACCTGGCAGACCGGAAGCGGCAGAAGAAGCATATCAAGCTCACTCGCAATCAAATAGAGGCCTTGGCCGATGAATGCAATTGGTGTTTCTTGTCGGATATAAATGCCGTGCAGGCAATCAAAGCTTTTGAGGAGTGGCGTATAAAGAAAGATCATAGTCCGCGTACGCGCAATGCTTACCTTACGTCGATACGATCATTCATAAATTGGTGCCGAAAGACCGATCCGCCAAGGCTCGACCATGATCCTCTTGCACAAGTCGGCAAGGTTACCGAAGAGGACGATTTACGTCGTAAACGCAGAGCATTATCAGAAGACGAAATACAGCGGCTTATAGAAGCTGCCCTTGAACGACCACTAAAAGGTTTCAGGACGATCATAAAAGGGGAGCGTAAAGGCGAGCTGACCGACAAGATTAAAGACAGCACCCGTGCTAGGCTGTTAGCTTTTGGGCGCCAACGAGCGTTGCAATACCAAACCTTGATTATGCTCGGACTCAGGCTCAACGAGCTTAAGAAGCTACGATGGTGTGATGTGGACTTGGGAGACAACCCAAGCGTCACAATCTGGGGCAAAGGGCAGAAGTTTGAATCGCTTCCAATTCGGGCCGATTTGTTGGAAGAACTTCGAGTATGGAGAGAAGAGCGGGTAATTGCCAAGGCAACCGATTTGGTCTTCGATGTGCCGGGCGATCTGATCCGCCGACTTAAAAAGGATCTGGAGCTTGCGAAGGTGCCGTACAAGGACGAGCTGGGGCGATACGTCGATGTCCATGCCCTACGGCATACGACGGCCACGATGCTTGCCAAGGGCGGAGCAAACCCGAGAGAAGCCCAAGAATATATGCGACATAGTTCGTTGGAGCTTACGATGAAGGTTTACACCGATCCTACGTTACTTGATAAAGGTCGAGCTGCGGAAGTCTTGCCGCGCCTGAATAAGCGAAAGCTAGGTAGGGAGAACGCAAGCAGTTAATCGATCGATATTTCTGAAAAACGTTCGATTTCTTTGGAACATGTACGGTTTTATGTTGGTATCAGCGATGATGATCGCATCTGCTATAAGGTTTGCGTTGGCATCACCTGTGGCATCAAGTTAAGTTATCTTATCCGGTCTTATCAGATCCAATCCATCTTAAGGGGCGAGCGGAGAAGTGAATTTAAATCTATAAAAAAGGGTGAAACGCCACTTTAGCGTTCCACCCCACGTACACCGCATAGGACTCGAACCTATGACCCGCTGATTAAGAGTCAGCTGCTCTACCAACTGAGCTAGCGGTGCCTGCGGCGTATAATAAGCAACGAAAACAGTTTTTTGTCAAGTGCCTGGATGCCTAGTAGTTGAAACGATCGCAATAAATCTGACGTGAATAGCCGAAGTTTCCCCAAGGTATATAAAAAGTGGCCCGCAATGCGCGTAAAAAGTGGCAAGGGCTGCTCTAAGAACAGCCCAAGCCTGGGAGGGAGAGAGAGAGATCTATGCGCAACAACTGCAAAAGCAGTTGGCTAATTTTGTTTCTCTTTCCGGGTGGTTATCGGCCGGGGAGTGTTATTTTGTGCCTCGATCCCCGTCCTATCCCACCTGCGTCAGCGGTATTATCGCCACCGACGCGTCTCTTCTCACTCCAACAACGGTAAGTCTAGCCGGTGCGAGCGGCGGATGCAAGAGTTAAGTTGAAATATTTGTGTCCAAAGTATTCAGAGGACTAACTTGTTGGGGAATATAGGGTTAAGTTGGGAGAGTTTTTGCGAATAGGAAAAATTACGGGGTTCTAAAGGTCTGCGATATTTGACGTTCCCGGTTTTTTTCCCCATTTAAACGAGCCAAAGCCTCAGCGACCTGTTCGGTGAACCAGGGGCCCGATAATTTACCAGTAATAATCGTTTTCTGCAGTGCGAGAAGGTGATTTCGAGCGGCCGGATGTTGGGGGAAAGTCCCAGGCTCATGATGGATAATCTGGTGAACAAATCTGACATTATGGTTGTTGATTCGCTATTTTCGTTCTCGGGATGATTCTGGCCTATTCCGCGAGAGATCCAGAAGTCCGGGGCAGATCCATCGATAAGGTAGTTGATGGCCTGACTGGAAGAGTCGGGGCCGGATAACCTCCCTAAGGCGAATAACCCTTCATTGACTACGGAAATGTCCTCGCGGGTAATCGGCTCGTTAATACCATCGATTAAGGAAATGACTGCGGAACAGCTTCAGGATTTCCCAGGAGCCCCAGAATGCGTATGGCGTTTGTCAGTTCAACCGAATCATCGCTGCTTTCCAGAATGCTGATAAGAAGTTGTCTTGCTTCATCGTTATCCTTGAAGGGAGCGATAACAGTTGCAGGTAATCCGATCAGGTATCTTCTGCTTACCAGGCAGCGAAGCTGGTTTTCTAAAGTTTCTTCGAGAAAACATGTTGAGTCTTCAGGCGATGATTCAGATTGTACAGGCTGGATGGCCTTGAAAAATGGTGATGTTGGTGTGTTGCTCAAAAACGCGTTTTTTTCCGCGGTGTTTAACGCATCTGTCTGAAGTTCGTAAGAGTGCATTATGTTCGTTTCGCAATCGTCGCGATGATCCAGCCCTTGCACGTGTCCCCCATTCGTGAGCCCATACGTCGGCCGGTGCGTGAGAAAACGATGACTACCGAGCCGCTACGGTATGCGCAGCCAAGTATTTCGGACATACTGCTTGAGGCAGGCACTCCGCAAACACCGCTCATCATGGTTACCACTTTGAAATCACCAGGTTCGTCGAAATTGCGTCCAGTTGAGCTTCAGTGGTAAACGTAAGTGGAAGCGCTGTCGAAGAATCTCAGTGAACCATCCCTTTCAAAGGTAGTTGGGCAGGCCACGTCTAAGCATGTGTATTGAACTGTTTGAAGCAGTTTACTTGCTTCAGCAAAAATTATATCCACGTTTGTATCGGAAAAACTCTGATCACGATTGGCACGCGACAGATAGAGAAAAGGTCTTTTCCGTACCTGGGTTGCCTGTGATGCCTGTGGGGGGGCAGAGATAGTACAGGTTATCTGTGAGAAGGAGATGAGTAGGGCCAGGAAAGTGAAATACACAAAGGTTTTCGAAATTGCATACCATCTCCTGCTTGGGAAGCCTGTTGTTAATCGATCAGGATCGTCTGTACGTCGGAAAACCGAGGGGATGCTGTAATAGGCTTCTCTAGCAGATTATTGAGTTGCGGTTGATTCAAGAGAGGGGAATAGATGTCAATTGAATCCAGCCAACATCTGCCAGTTAGTAACAGTTTGGAAACCTGTGAATATTTAAACGCTAAGTGAGACGATTTTCCAACTTCGCCTTACCTTTAGGTCCGGAAATTGCATAGGGGGACTTTCACGTGCGAGCTTTCCCTCGCTATCGAGTTTAAACATGGTCGATTATTCGGTCGGTCGATAGTGGTGTGGCGAAATCCCGAATAGTGCGGAATATTCACCGATTTCGCATTGGTGTTAATTCGGGGGATTATTTCTTGTTAATTCAAGGTGGCATATTTGAATGGGTTTGCTTGTAAATGGGTGTTAGAAGTGGTGGTGAAGATTGATTGGCCGTTGGTTTTGCGGTGGCTGTAATCTAGCCAGCAATAGTTGAGGGGCGTCAGTTGTGACGACCTGCCAGTATTCGCCAAGAGTTGCAGATTTGTGGGGAATAAATGGTAGCAAAAGGCAAAGCTGAAAGCAGACATGTAACGAAACAGGGTGATTTGCCAAAATACGTTTACCACCCTGAATTTGAAAATCGAATTAACGTGCGCAAGTGCCTGGAAGGTCTCGATGATCTTCTTGCTGAAAAATCACCTCCAAAGAACGCATGCGGAAATTCAACTGTTCAAGGCTATGCACTATTGTGCCTTCAGGGCTCATTGCGCTAGAGGGAAGAGGATTATTGTCACAGCCGCGGCCGCCAGATGGATAGCTCGCCGGAATTCTATTCGCGAACGACCTGATAGTGGTCAATCTGGGCTTAAGCTATGAGATGCTCCGCCGAACGCGATTCACCAATGTTGACGAGGATGATTTGCTCAGCGAAGGCCTGCGAGCTCTGGTCGATGCGGTTGAGGCGTTTGATCCATGGCGAGGTTACCGCTTCAGTACCTATGCCTGTAACGCTATTTATCGTGGTTTTCTGCGCCTTTCCAAGATGGAGACTCGGCGTTCCAGCTTGATCACCTTCGGTTTCGACTCTCGCATGGAGCGGGGCGGTCATGAAATGACCGCAGGCGATTGGGACGATCGCGTTTACGCTCAAAGGCTTCAGGATGCTATTGATAACAATGAGGCAGAGCTTACTTCTCAGGAACGTTACATTTTGGATAAGCGATTTCCTGCGGAATCAATTCGTAAACGAGAGACGCTGGAACGAATTGGCCGGGATATGAGCGTAAGCAAAGAGCGAGTGAGGCAGATACAGGTTACAGCGCTTGAGAAGCTTCGCAGTGTTTTAACTGCCGAGCCTGTTTTGGGCTTTTAATCCCGCTATAGAGCAGGCTGTTCCAGTAGGGGCCTTCAGACGAAGCCAGCGGTAGATATCTCTGCCCGATTTTGTGGTTTTGAGGTATTCATATCTATGTGGGCTATAATGAGTAGTTGTGCTATAGTCTCTTGTTTTTTGTTTCTCTTTTCGTTGTATCGTTCGGGGGGCATTATGACGGCAGAATACTCAGATCTATCCAATGCGGCGCTTCAGGCGAGGTCATTAAAGACTGCGATGCCGTGTTACGGGGATAATAGAATAGCATTGGTTAAGGGAAAAGGCACTCGAGTCTGGGATGCGGATGGGCGAGAGTATCTGGATATGCTGGCCGGTATAGCGGTGGCTTGTCTGGGGCATGCTCACCCCGTTATTCGCGACACTTTATGCGCTCAAGCCGATGTGTCTGGTTCATTGTTCAAACATAATTCATTATCGAGCCCCAGGTGAGGTTGGCCGAGTGGTTGTGTGAGCGGACTTTCGCTGGAACGGGCGTTTTTTACCAACAGCGGGACCGAGGCAATGGAGGCGGCTCTAAAGCTGGTACGTCGCGTGGCTTTCGACCGAGGATGTCCTGACCGATATGAGGTAATAAGTTTTGAAGGTTCCTTCCACGGCAGGACTTTTGGAGGGTTGTCGGCCACTGCCCAGCCGAAATACCACAAGGGATTCGGGCCTCTTCTTCCGCGGAATGGCCTACTTGCCGTTCGAGGATCAGGATGCTTTGGATAAAGCCATGA
Source organism: Phycisphaerae bacterium (assembly GCA_963667855.2). Lineage (GTDB taxonomy): Bacteria > Planctomycetota > Phycisphaerae > UBA1845 > UBA1845. The sequence continues at coordinate 155,886 of CAXXKI010000033.1, forward strand.
CCGAACGGACTGCTGCTGTTGTCCTGGAGCCGATTCAAGGAGAAGGCGGCGTACGACCGTTCAGTAATGGTTTTCTCCAATACCTGCGCAAGCTTTGGCGATGAACGAGGTGTGACTGCTTATATGCGATGAAATACAAACGGGTATGGCGCGGACGGGTAGACTGTTTGGCTTTGAAGAGAGCGGGATTGTACCGGATGTTATAACCATAGCCAAGGCAATGGGCGGCGGAGATGCCTATTGGGGCGATGCTGACAAAGGCGGAGTTTGGCGATTGTCTGACGGTTGGAATTCATGGGACAACCTATGGCGGTAGTCCGCTGATGTGTGCTACCGCGTTGGCGGTGTGCGAGACGATCGAACGGGAAGGGCTGGTCGAACATGTGGCGAAGATAGGGGCCTATTTCAAGGACCGTCTTCAAAGATTGTGTGATCAGTATGATAGGGCTGTTGAAGTTCGAGGCCGGGGATTGATGCTGGGCTAAGGACTTAAGGACGGAGCGACAGCATTATATAAGTACCTGTTATCAGAAGGTGTTATCGTAAACGCCGTGGGGGATCACACAATTCGGCTTGTTCCGCCTTTCATAATCGGGGACTGATGAAGTTGATCAATGCGTTGAGAAGATGGAATCGTGGTTGGCGTCTTGATGTAAGGGGCACGCACGGTTGAGGGCACGCGAAAGTCAAGGGGATCGGTATTATGACGAATTTTAACCGTTAATACTCGGGCGACCAGTGACATGGTGGATGTGACTGGGCTGGTGAGTGATGTTGTCCGGAAATCAGGCGTTCGTAGAGGTTACGTGTTACTGTTCGTTCCTCATACGACCGCGTGGCTGTACAATTAACGAAAATGCCGATCCTGATGTTCAACATGATATTTTACTGACTTTGAACGAGTTAATTCCCAGAAACAATCCCGGATATAGGCACGCGGAGGGAAATAGTGATGCCCACGTTAAAGCTTCGATGATCGGGTTTTCCGAGACAATCATGATTGAGGGTGGTAAACTCGTGCTGGGGACGTGGCAGGGAGTGTATTTCATGGATTTCGACGGCCCCAGGCAGAGAAAGTTGCATATACGTGTAATTCCCGGGGACTAGTCGGAGAGATTTAAGAGACATTTAAAGCATGTTCGATTGACAGTGAATCAAGCGGCAATAGAATTCCAAATGATGAAATCGATAAAGTACATCCTGATATCGGCGGTAGTTTTGGGGAGTATGACCGGCGCTTTGCGAGCAGTACCCAAGCCGAAAGTATATTCCCAGAGCTGGCAACTGAAATTCGATTACCATGACCTTCAGCGGATCAAAGTGGTCCTGCCTGGGGATAATACTCCGACCACATTCTGGTACCTGCTATATACAGTAACCAATGAATCGGGCCGCGAGGTCGATTTTTACCCCTCGTTTGAGCTGGTGACGGAGTCGCTGGAGGTGATTACCGGGGGCGAAAACATCAGTCCAACGGTGTACGATGCCATAAAAGCCAGGTACAAAAAGACCTATCCATTCTTCTGTGATGCGACGCAGGTAAGTGGAAAGCTGTTGCAGGGGACCGATAATTGCCGCACTTCAGCGGTGGTTTTTCGTGATTTCAGTGCTGAAGCGAACTCGTTGACCGTTTATGTAGCCGGTTTGTCTGGCGAAGTTGCCCGGGTTTCCAATCCGATGTTTGATTCAAAAAAAGTTGCGGGAAATGATAATAAACCGTTCTTTGCCCTTCGCAAAACGCTGGCGATTTCGTATGATGTGCCCGGTGACTCTAAGACCCGTGAAGAGGCGGTTGCTGTAAGGCAATCGCAGGAATGGGTTATGAGGTAGAAGAAAGGGTGGAGGTTCGGGAGTTTTTCCCTAGCGGGGAGTGCTCTGCGGGCTCTGTTTGTACATAGAACTGGAGAAGGTGGTATGGCACATAAGAAGGGACAGGGCTCGAGTCGTAACGGCCGGGACAGTAATCCTCAGTATCGTGGAGTTAAAAAGTACGGTGGCGAATCGGTCACAACTGGCACAATTATTGTTCGCCAGTGTGGTACGAAGTACAAACCGGGTCGCCATATTGGTTGTGGTAAGGATTACACCCTGTTTGCTCTTCGCGACGGTGTAGTACGTTTCCATAACAACCGGGTTTCGCTGGATGTAGCTGAGAATTAATCAGGCCGAACAACCTGGTTGTGGTTTTGCTGAATATAGTCTCCAGAGGGTGGTCAGTTGGCTTACCCTCTTTTTCATTGCGCTTTTAGTGTTGCTGTTGTTGCTTTGAGAAAACGGGTTACTTGCTTGAGAATAGTACCTTATGTTTATTGACGAAGCGGAAATATACGTTCGATCTGGTAAAGGCGGTGATGGATGTCTGAGTTTCCGCCGGGAAAAGTTTGAAGCTTTCGGTGGTCCTGACGGAGGCAGCGGTGGCGATGGCGGTGACGTGGTACTGTTGGCTACAGAAGGGATAGACACCCTTCTCGATTTCAAAGGCAAGCACCACTGGCGAGCTGAGCCGGGGATGGCCGGTATGGGCAAAGACCGTACGGGTAGACGTGGTGAAGATCTTGTCGTGCAAGTGCCGGTGGGAACTATTGTTTATGATTTACACACCGGAATACAGCTTAAGGATTTGAGCAGAGCGGGAGAGTCCTGCAGAATCGTAAAGGGCGGTAAAGGGGGTAGAGGAAACAAGAGCTTCACTTCACCAACGCAACAAGCTCCCAGAGATTGGGAACCGGGGCAGCCCGCCGAGGAACGCGACCTGCGATTGGAGTTGAAACTGATTGCGGACGTTGGCCTTGTTGGTTTACCCAATGCGGGGAAAAGTACTCTGCTGTCGCATATGTCCAAGGCGAGGCCAAAAATCGGCGCGTATCCATTTACCACCCTGGAGCCGCAGCTGGGTATCGTGGAGTTGCCGGGGGAACGGCGGGTAGTGATGGCCGACATTCCCGGTCTTATCGAAGGTGCGCATGAGGGGGCTGGATTGGGCGATGCTTTTCTGCGGCATATCGAGCGTACGCGAGTGATACTTCACCTGGTTGATGTATGTCCTGTCGATGGGCGATGCCCGGTAGAAGCTTACCGGAGTATCCGCAATGAATTGGCGTGTTATAGTGAGAAGCTGGCGTCGAAGCCGGAGTTGGTCGTGGCTACTAAACTCGATCTCACTCATTCGATGGAACCGGTAGAGAAACTGGCGAGAGAAATCGGTGTTGAGGTGGTGGGGATAAGTGCTGTCGCCCAGAAGGGCTTGAGAAAGCTGGCGGAAAAGCTCTGGCCGTTGCTGGATAAACCGGTGGAACCACAGAGGCCTAAGATCGATTTGCCGACACCTCCGCATTTGAGAGAGGATTTGGAACAATGACAGATACGAGCGATCTTGGACCTCTTTCTATAGTGGTCATAGATATTGGCAATACGAATACAGGAATAGCCCGTTGGGTGGAAGGTAATGTCGAAGATACCCGACGAGTTACTACTGGTGATACAACCGAACTCGTTTCCGCTTTGGATGAGGTTCGCTCTTTGTGTGAGAATCAGGAACGGCAGGCGATAGTAATCAGTTCAGTGGTTCCTGAAGCTGCCGAATATCTGGCATCACATATTGAGCAGGAATTGGATTTGCGTCCGTTTATCGTGGGACAAAACACTCCACTTCCGGTGGAAACGGCAATAGAAAAAAGCGAATCCGTTGGTATTGATCGGGTTTGTGCTGCTGCTGCCGCGTTTTCACGGACGGAACATGCCTGCGTCGTAGTTCAGATAGGCAGTGCGATTACTATCGACCTGATTGATGACGATGGTGTATTTCAAGGCGGGGTTATTTTTCCTGGAATGCAGCTTCAAGCCAGCGTGTTGGAGGAAAAGACCGCTCAGTTGCCGAACGTAGAGTTGACTGTGAATGCTTCGGTGATAGGTAAAAACACAGAGCAGGCAATTCAAAACGGCATCGTCTGCGGGGTGGCTGGAGCTATTAGAGGTGTAGTAGAGGCTATTGCCTCTGAAAGAAATCAGTGGCCTCAGGTGGTTATGACCGGCGGCGGCTGCCAGTTTCTCAAGGAAAAGCTGGACTTTATCGACAGTTGGGTTCCGGATTTGTGCCTTATGGGTGTGGGATTATCTTATATCAAGAGGATGTCACAGATACATGGCGCGTCTGAATAGTGCGTTGTCATTAAAACCGTCGAAATAGCTGGTATGACGCGGGCAGGTATCCCGATGAGCAGTGGCAAGAGCGATAAGTTGACTTGCAGTTTACTTACCCCGGCCGGTACTGGGGCGATTGCTGTTGTGGAACTGCGAGGTATGTTTGCCTGGAACCTGATTCAACGTAGAATCAATACGAAGTCCGGATCCCTTCCTGATACTCCATCTTGCGAAAACGTGTATTACGGCACTTTCATTGATAGGGATGAACCAATCGATGACGTACTTATCTCCTGTACAAGCTGGTCTCATAAAGAGGATCAGACAGTAGAAATATCCTGCCATGGTGGAGTGAGGATTGTTGAAAGAATCCTGGTTGCTCTGACCGATGCGGATGGCGTGAAACTTGTAGATTATTCCGATTCTGGTTTACCCATAGGCGATTGGCGGGATGCCATTTATCGTGATCAGCAGGCAATGTTAGCCAGGGCGACCACGCGACGCACCGCGTTGGCACTCATGAAAGTCCGTTCGCTATTGTTCGATGAAATCGAGTTGATAATTCGAAAAGTCTCATCGGGGGACATGGAAGGTGGTCTTGGTTGTCTTCAATCATTATTCGATCGCTCTACACGAGCGAGATACCTGTTTCAACCTGCGAGAGTCGTATTGGCAGGTCCGCCTAATGTCGGAAAATCTTTTCTGGCCAATCGGTTGGCTCAGGTTGAGGGTGCAATTGTTTCAGAACGGGCTGGAACAACCAGGGATTGGGTTTCGTTTTCTATTGCGCTTAATGGCGTTCCGATTAACTTGGTTGATACGGCCGGTCTGCGAGACACCTCGGACGGTTTAGAAGCTGTAGCGATAAAGGCAGGTCAAAAGCAGGCCTTGGATGGCGATCTGTTCCTTTATGTGGTCGATGTTTCAACGGATTTACATTGGGATGCAATCTCGAAATGGCGTCCCCAGAAAAGCTTGGCTCCAACGATTCTTGTACTTAATAAGAAGGATTTGGGCATAGGAGGATTCTGGAAGGAGGCCGAGGGTTACGGTTTTCATCGCGTAATCGAAGTTTCCGCTTTGAGAAACGAAGGTATGGAGCTCCTGCAATACGAGATTCTGGGTGCACTGGGTTTGTCGTCGGAAGAGCTCGCTGGAGCGGTGATTTTTTCAAAATCAATGCTCGATAGGGTGGAACTTCTGCTTAACTGCGTGGAGCGGGGAGAGAAATTAAGTGTTGATCTCCTGGAAAAGAGCTTAACTGGCAGAAAAACTTGTTGAAGGTTGTGGTATTGCTTACTACATTAACACACAATATGTAGTTAGCCTGACCACTACCCGATAATAAGGGTATACGGTTTTACTTTTTGGAGAAGTATCCCAGATATGGCTTCCCAAGACGACAGTGTGTTTGGTCGGAAGGTTCTGGACCAGAAGTTCTGCTCAGTGGAAGAGATTTCCCTCTGCAAGGCGAAGCAAAAAGAGCTTGCCGAAAAGGGAGAGGATAAGCCTCTGTTTGAGATTCTGGTAAGCGAGGGGTATTTGACCAAGAGTCAGGCCGATCGGGTGCTGGAAATGACCGAGGACGATTCCATGTATCGTCCTGCCCAGCAGATCCCCGGATTCCAGATTCTGAAAAAACTAGGCCAAGGGGCGATGGCCACCGTATTTCAGGCGAAACAGATCAGCCTTGATCGAATCGTTGCGGTCAAAGTTCTTCCCAAGCGAATGAGTGAAAACTCTGAGTTTGTCGATCGGTTCTACCGGGAAGGGCGCGCGGCGGCTCGTCTAAACCATACTAATATAGTCCAGGCGATAGATGTTGGTGAAGCCGGCGGCTATCACTACTTCGTGATGGAGTATATTGATGGTTGTACGATATACGACAAAGTTGCTGATGGAAAACCGCTGGATGAGGAAGAAGCAATCCGTATCATTTTAGGTGCGTCACGAGCGTTGGAGCATGCACATGCTCGTGGATTCATCCACCGTGACGTTAAACCTAAAAACATCATGCTTACGAAAGAGGGAGAAGTAAAACTCGCCGATATGGGTTTGGCTCGCGAAGTAAGCGATTACAAGGTGGCCGAACAGGAAGCGGGGCGGGCGTATGGTACTCCGTATTACATTAGTCCGGAGCAGATCCGTGGTGAGATTAATATCGACTTCCGCGCTGATATATACTCATTAGGAGCTACTTTCTATCATTTGGTAGCGGGAAAGGTTCCGTTTGAAGGTGCGACTCCATCAGCAGTTATGCACAAGCATCTGAAAGAGCCATTGGTTCCCCCCGATCATCTAAACGCGAAACTGTCGGCCGGAGTGGCCGAGGTTATCGAGTTCATGATGGCCAAGAAGAGGGATGATCGATATCCATCGACTAAAGAGTTGATTCTGGATCTGGAAGCGATCTCCAAAGGCGAACCGCCACTGATGGCCAGAAAGAAATACGATAATTCTCTGTTACAGAATTTAGCCGAATCGGGGATTACGGTTTCTTCACCAACAGCTAACGACCTTATGCCTACTGAGAAAAGAAGTGAGGCGTGGGTTTGGGTGGTGGTGTTATCTGCGGCCTTACTTCTATCCGTTATGCTGAATATTGTTCAAGTTTGGCGCAATTCTGGTTCTTAGCTGCGGTTGTTTATTGACAAAAAAACAGCCACAACTTCAAAGTTGTGGCTGTCTGAAATCCGTTAGATGGCTTATTTTTTCGGTTCGCCCGCTCGCATATAGTCTTCGAACTCGACCGACCAGTTTTCAGTGGCTGTAGCGGTGAGATCAATCGCCAAATGTTTGAATTCGGCTTCGATTAGCACCGTTGAGTCGATCAACGTTTCGTTTGGTTCGAGGCGTTTATTGACGAAATGGCTTATCTTTTTCGTGTCTTCAATCCACTCTCCAGAATCCTCGTCTTTGAACTTATACCAGAACCGAAGCTTGATTCCGTCGACCATGTACCCGTGTTTTTCGGTGATATGAAATTCGAGTACGGCTTGTTTCCCCTTGTTAACGCGAACCGGAGTAATACTGATATCTACGTTTCCTTCATCCACTTTTTGCATGTTGTCAGGAAGCGGTTGTTGCCACACTGGTATGGGAGCCGGGGCTGAAGTTGGTGTTGGCGGTGGGGGAGATTGATTCTGGACGTACACATATCCGCCTACCGCAAGCAGGGCTACAAGTATAACGATTAGTACCTTCATATCGCGTAATCCTCTAATTATGGAATCGACTATAAACCATTTCAGGTCCGAGTTTGCACTCGAAGCTCCGTTTATACTACACATGAGTTATCGTTATTGCCAGTCAGTACTGCTGAGATCAATCCGAATTACGGGCCAACGGCGATAATAGTATTATCATTTGCTTTAAGCCTGTTCAGGACATCACGTATTATGGTGAAATCCTGCGGTGAGACAGTGTCGGTTGATAGTTTGATACTGCGATTCAGACGTAAATTCCTATTTTCGATTTTCGCTGATTGGATTATCTTGCCCCATGGCCCTTCTGTTGTTTTAAGAGTTGTAGGATGAGCCTTTATTGACCATTTGTCGGGCAGTTTCAAGGTTATGTCGACGTTACCGTTGAAAGCTCCATTCGTGCGCACCGGCGCCGTTCGATACGATCTGTTGAGAGGTAGTGGAAATTCGTGCAGAACCAACTTGGTGGCTGGAATTTCGAGCAAGTAGGTATTGTCGAGTTTTAACAGACCGTCTTCGGTTTTAACTGCAATTGTTGCTCGCAGGTTTTCAGCGGAGAGGTTTTCCAGGTTGAAACTCGTCACCTGGAGCTGATCCGAAAAACGATTGACCGATGATTCAATGAATTTCTTTTGGGCCGCTGTCGTTTTCAGGCTGGCCGGGTCGAAGAACCTTCCAGTCAGCGAGAGGAGAAGGTTGCCTTCGGCATTTCCGTTATCGTCAATGTCGATTGTGCCGGTCAGGGAAAGCTGGCTTGGTGATATTTCGCCTCGATTAACGAATTTAATGCCGTCTTCTTTTTGGGTTCGCAGCAAAGTGTGCCCGCCCCACGTTCCAGTGGTCTCAACCACTCCTGCTGTAGGGTGAATGTAGATAGGTACGCCATTTACCGTAACCGCAATTACCAAGCCTGCGAATGATTTGTCAGAAGGATAGCCATCACTCCATAAATCGGTATCAACCGCGACGTATGGTACCGCCTCCATACCGAGGGAGCGGAATAACGCAAGGTATAAAGCTCCGGCTTCTAGTGGATTCCCATAATTCGAATTTAATACTGTTTCTGCGTTACGGCAGGAAAAAGACCGGTAAGTTTTATAGGAATCGATCAGGTTGAAGCGATTTTTCATTTTGGACGATAGTTTTTTAACCATTTCAGTTGGATTCGTTTCCGAGTCCAAGGCTTTCGTTGCGAACTTCTTCAATCTGGTCGATGGTTCAGCAGCCGTTGTTACAGCTTTGAGCAGGTTACTTGCCCAGCGAGAGGCATCCGGACTGCAACTCCACTGCAACCCCGGGCTTCGCTCATACCAGGGAGGGGATTGGGGTTCATGTGGATCGCCGGCTAATGGTCCCAATGTCCAGGTATATACGTTCTTATCTCCATCCTTTTGGATTACCGGAATCCAATCCTCGTTATGATTTATCGATCTATGATTAAAGGCATACTGGGGAGATAGTGTTACACTGACCACTCGGGTTACAACAGGGTATTGATCGTCCAGTCTGATGTCTCCGAACATCCATGCTAAAGCCCCTGCTTTAGTCTTGATTTCGTAATCCAGTTCCAACGTTGCGTTTGGCTCGATACCGCTGAAACTTACAACAGTTTGTTCCCAATTGGCGTAAGCGGGCCAGCCTGCTACATCGTCGGGAGCCGCTATGTTAAAGGAATAGTCGGGTACAGGAAGGATCTCACCATTGGGGAGTATTGTCTGTGCTGTGTGAATTATAAGCTCGTCTTCACCTTTACAATAATCGAGACGGGGATCAGCGGTAGATCGAATGGGCCGAGAATTTAAAAGTTTGGTCCATTTGTGTTCTCTATAGCTGGTAGAACCGTCATCGTTAATTGTCCAGTGTTGTTCCCAACGGAGAATTATTGCGTCAGCATCGGGATACTGTTCTTGCCCGATGGTCAGATCGACTTCGGAATTCCTGTTCGATTGCCCGTAAGCGCTCGGGCATCCGACTGAAGCGATAATCGCCAGGAGAACGCAAGGAATGCTGATTTTATTAATGGATAAGAAATTTCGAGTACTCATTATTGAACACCTCCTTGCGATAATTCGCGCTCGGTGGAACTGTCAGCCAATGCGACTTTTTCTCCGGCAACTTCGCAGATGATCCATTGATCGCTTATGTCTTTCATGGCTTCAATGGCTTTTTTAACTTCAGCATAGTCCCTGGCCGGTATGATATGGTTTTTAAGGTCAATCCTGAACGTGTAAATCAGCTCTCCGGGATTTTGTTTTATTTCAAATTTCAAGTAAGCGGAAGGGGAATCCATTTCCACCGCGTCCGGCAGTTTTTTGGCATTCCAGCCTTCAGGGAGTTTTATGGTTTCCTCGTAAGTGACGCCTCTGGTTGCCCGAAGGTGGTAGCCGAATTGCCGTTCCTGGTCGTCCAGTGAATAAAAAAGATCGGGGATAAGCCAATCAGCCAGAGGGTGGGACAATAACGGCAGTTTGAACATGGGAGTTGTATCTGCTCCCGCAACGTAACCTGCAGCCTGAACGTCAAGATTAACTTTGCTGTCTTGAGAATAATCGGTTGGCTCGGTATGCGAATAAGACTTGAGTTTGGCGTTCGGAGCTATATTCAAGACTTTTTCGAACTGGGCTTTCAGTTCCGGTTTTGGGTACCTGTCGATATAACGGCGAAGATAGGTGCAGGGATAGCCGTGCATATCCATTGAAACGTTCATCGCCAGCTGTCCGTCTTTCGTGAGTCGTGCGGAGCTTCTGGCGATCAGCCGGTTATATTCCGGTGAATAATAAGGGGACAAAGTTAATGTCTCGCCTTCCGGAACTCCGTATACCAGTCCCTGGAGATCCTCGCGGCTGGACCACATTTCGCGGCTTTGCGGAATCCAGGTCGGATCGTAAATAGTGAAATCCCCATTCTTTTCCCGGACAACCGTAACGGTGTGATTGAACTGATCGGCGGGTATGTCCTCTACCCGTGATCCGGCCATGGTTAACGCCGGGTAAGCTTCCACGCCCAGGACGCGTAACATGGTTACCAGCATTCCCGCCTTGTCTTTGCAGACTCCTGCCCGGTCTTTAAAAGTTTCAATGCCGGTGTGGAGAGTGAATCCTTCGCGGGGACCGCGGCTTGTACCGCAGTAACGAACATTGTCGGCCACCCAGTGGTTGCAGGCTGCGATTTTGTCCTGCAAACTAGTCATTCCCGCAGTGATTTCTTTAACCTTGGCGATTATTTCATCGTTAGCCTCGAATTGTGGCTCATTAACTTCGTGGAACCAGCGAGATTTCATCTCCCAGTCCGGGACGGTGGCCATCACCAGCTTGGTAACGCAGTCATCGAGAGCGTCCATTCGCAGTTCCTTCTTGACTGCGGGGATATCTTTGGCGAACCATGTATAAATGAGATTATCGTCGGAGAACCAGAGCGAAGATTTCAGTTCGCCATTATACACCTCGTACTGTACGGGCATATCTTTGGGCATATGCACGGAGTAACGTTTGTTGATGATAGGGTCGTGGGTTTGGAACAGCGTTACTTCGTACCAATGTCCTGGCATAGGTGGTTCCAATGTTTCTTTACCGGTACCGGCAGAAGTATTATCGAGGTAAGCAATATTAAAACCGGTCTTGCTGACCCTCATCTCGATACAATCGCCGATTTCCAGATTGGGTACATTTACCAGATGTTGTTTACCGCCCCAGTAGATCATGTGTTGCGGCGTTGGTTGGGTAATTATCGAATCGAGCGGAACGTCGACAACTTGACCATCTTCCTTGTGAACACGAAGAGAGTCGATTGATACTCTGCGAGTATCCGGATCGAAATCAAAAGTTTGTACCGATTGAGTTTTGACGCCCGCGTCGGTAAGTACTTTGATCACCTGGCAGCTTTTTGTCGTCGCTAATCCAGTTCGCTGCACAAAAACATCTGCTTCATCCAGTATGTAGACCAGATTCGCACCGTCGTATTTATCGGCTTTACCCACATCAGAAATCATTGCCGCGATTTCGTCAGCGGTAGCAGGTTGTGGAGGTTGGCCCATAACGGGGGTGACCAGGAGAATCCCTGCAACGATCGCGAGAAGGTACTGGTTTCGGTACGGTTTCTCTGTCATGCGTTCATTCCTTTCTGCCAAGTGGCGGCTGGACCGACACTTGCAATTCATTGCCTCAGATATGATTGAACAATTTATCGGGCTCGGCAGAAAGAATCCAGCGTAAGAAGTTGCATGGCTATCCTAGTGAATTGGGCTTCATGGTAAGGTGGCGTATTTTTAATGAAAAAACGGCTGATTAAGGATAATCAGCCGTTTGAGAGGTTTGGATTGCCTTTTATTTTTGTTACGGCGCGGTGAAATAGTATTGGAAGGCTGCGAAATCCTGTAAATCAACATCCAGGTCACCGTCAGCGTCCATTTTCCATTTAAGGCAGTCGTGGTTGCCGGGGAATTTATATCCTGGTCCAGCCAGGCAGTATCTGAACGCGTAGAAGTCTAAGAGATCCACAACACCATCTTTGTTGTAGTCGAAAGGTGGTGGTGGTGGTGGATTGAGTTCAAAGAAGTTCAGGATTCTGGACATTATTTGCTGGCGTACGGTTACATCAGTTATGGCTTCAAAGGGGAAACCGAAATTCACGACTTTAAATACCTTGTCGAATACAATGCCGGCCGATCCGCCGATTCCCCCGTTGTAGTTAAGGGCAGTTACGGCCGTGTCTTCTGGAATTATTACGTCAGGATAAAGCAACATCGAAAATCTGAGTACCATCATCAAATGAAAACACTCCCAGTCCATCAAATATTGAACCAGAAGTCGTGGATACGGAGTATGTTCCGGCGTCATCGGAAGAAAAATCGGCTTTGAGGTAATTATTGTAGAAGCTTGTTCCGGCTGCCTGGTCATCCAGTTCCCAGGCGATTTCTGAACCGGAAACGAAGATCTGGCCAGCGTGGTCTTCCAGGAAACTCTGTATCAGATATTGTTCGGTTACATCAAATGTCTTGTCTGTGGTGGATTCTCTGCCACTTTGCCAGATTACCATGGGGTAGTCAGGAAGAAGAACAGATTCATCGATTACGGCTTCGTTAGAAGAGAAATCGAAAGGTAGATTCGCGGCTTCGATTGAGTCAGCGAAGATGCGGATGTAGCCATAGTGGTTCATCAACTCAAGCCGTTCACGCAGCATGTTGTTGGTACTGTTGGGATCATCCTCTACACACATCACGCCTCTATCCAGACGGTCGTAACCGTTAACAACCAGGATTGGGGCTAAGCCATTACTGGCGACCATCGCGCCTCCGGTTATCGAGGGGAATGACTGTCCCCCCTGATTAGTGGCGATGATTCGGAAATAGTGAATGGAATCGGTATCCAAACTGGTGAAATCCATGTAAGTGTTAGTGGTGGTTACTCCATCATCGAAACCGAACCCATCCGAACTGTGACATACTAGATAGCCTGTAGCAGGATCGCCGTGAAATCCGTTTCCGCTATCTGCCAGTGGGGCCTGCCATTGCACTCTCAGGGTATTGTTGCCCTGGTTACGTACTGAAAGGTGAGTTGGCGGCTCGGGGAGTTTGGTGTTGAAAGCAATAGGGGTAGCCGACGGACCATCATGGTTGTAATACCACCAATCGACGATGCCCTGGTAAATACCTCTGGCGACAATATCGCGGAAGCGTGGATCGGTAATCGCCCTCGCGTCCAGCTCGTTGTCGTGGTAAGCGACTTCCAACAGGCATGACGGCATTTCATCATTGTTGCTGGGATTGAGTTCTCCGAACCACGCCGAGTATTTTCGGCCGTCAGTCCAGTTGGGATCCCATTCCGCACGAATGTCCGCAACAACATGGTCAAGAATTCGTTCGCCGAGCGTGTCGCTGCCGGCTACGGGCGTTCTGTAGTCCCAGGAACCGGGTATACCGGGGCCGTCCGGGCCATAAACATAGAGATGTGTTCCGCGTCCATTGCCGTTGTAAGCGTTCGTGTGCCAGGAGAAGTAGAGAGAATCTTCCCAGCTTTCGCTTTCCCAGGCAGCGTATTGTGGCATAGCCCAGACAAACCCGTCATATACATCCGGTTGTCCCATGAATTCGGCGAAGTACCTGCCAGATTCCTCCCAGCGAGGTTTACCGCTGACTCCGCCGCCTGCGTCGAAATCGCCCATGCCTCCTCCGAAGCGAACAGCGTCGGCGATTACGTATTTCGTGGTATCAGACCCCTGGTTGGAAATTTCCAAAGAGCCTTTAACGCTATCGGTTCCCGCGTTGAAATAATACCTGCCCAGGAATCTCCAGGTGTTGCCGTCCTGCTGCATATTGATTATATGCGGTGAAGTTCCGCCGGTAATGGTTTTACCCTTATCCGTGCGTCAGTAGAGCGGTTGGATCCTGCCGGCGTCCAGATGTAAACACAATAGTAACCGGACTCAGGGATATTGGGAGTGTATGTGGCAACTGCCGTTTCTGTGGAGCTGACCGGGTTGGACTGGTAGTCGTCTCCCTGCCAGTTGCCTGCCCAGGTGCCGTGTGCCCAGGTGCCGGTAGTGGAAAAGCTTGGGCTCGAATCCTGGTTGTCAATGATTAACGCATATTCGTGTTCATATCTCTTTCGCGGCAGGGCCAGACGTTAGCGCCCCGCGTTATGAAGGTATTGTATCAGGTGATTAAGGACCGCTTCGCCGTTGCTGTGGTCTTCAATAATCCCCCAGGTGTTGCCGCGTTGGGTTTCCCCACACGTAAGCCCCCTGGCTGTCATTATACCTGTATACCCAACCGTGTCCCGGGCTGAGGAATACGGTTTTGCCGGTTAATGCTCCCACCGGTTTGCCCGGGTTGATCGTGGGAAGTCCGCCGGATCGGGAATATACCGGTTCGGGTTTGTCCATTGATTTACCGGTGACCTTTCCCGCGGCAACCAATGGGCTGGATTTCTCTCGATTACCTTCAGGCCTGCCACCTTTCATGTCGTTCATTTCTGGGATGGTGTTTGCACTTTCGGATTCGATCAGGCAGCTTGCCTGTTCGGTTTTGGTTGCTGCTGATTGTGCCAGCACTTGGTGAGTATTGGCACATAGGGATACCCGAAATAAACGAGACAATGGCCAACGTTAAAATTCGATTGTTGTTTTTAGGCATGATTTTGTACTTCCCCCAGGAGAGGCCTTTAAGGCCGGTAACCCCGCAAATTAAAAAAACGAATTCGCAGCAATTAATATTACCAGAAAAACCGCCTTCAGGGAAGGAAAAAAGTGTTTCGAAATCCGCTTAAGCAGGCCGTTAGCATCCGAATACCTGCTTTCTTGTATCAGGTCATGCTTATTGAATCCCCTTGGAATGAAACGATTAAGATTGTATCGCATTAATCAGATTAAGCATATTAGGGTATTGTTCGTTTCTTGTTTTGCTGCGATGAGCATGGTCAAATCGTACGTGCGGGGGATCGTAATATCCTTGTTAAGCAAAGGTTTTATTGGTTATTCGGCCTTGTTCACCGTCAGTTAACGAGCGATAGTTTTACATGGCGGGCCTATAAGTTTTGGCCCGATATGTGTTTTTTGTTACATAATGAAACAGCAGATCATAAACTTTCGCCACTACTTTCCGACACTCGTTTGCAAAGAGAAGCATATCTACAGAAAACCGATAAACGAGTAAGTGTGTAACCAGGGTAGGTGTTCGTCTTTTACTTGTTCTATTCGGCTGGCAAGAGAGTCGGATATGTCTGATTTGAAACGAACTAAAATACTGATCATCGATGATGAACCGCTTATTCTGCAAAGCGTGTCGTGTTACTTCGATGACCTGGGGTATGAGGTTCTGCGGGCAGAAAATGGGCAGGAGGGACTGGAAATATTCCTTTCCGTACTGCCAGATGTTGTAATTACCGATCTCCGGATGCCGGGGGTGAGCGGGTTCGATGTGGTGACTGCGCTTTCTAAAGATTATCCCAATACTCCTGTTTTAGTTGTATCGGGTACGGGATCCTTACCTGACGCGATGGAGGCAGTTCGGGCGGGAGCCTGGGATTTCGTTACGAAACCCATTACAGATCTTGTGATTCTGGAACACGCGGTTGAAAAGGCCATGGACCGAGCCCGCCTGCTGAGAGACAACCAGCGTTATCAGGGGGCGGCTGGAGGCGGAGGTTATATCCCGTACGGCTGAACTTATTGCCGCTAATGAAGAATTGGCCAGGACAAGGCTTCAAATCGTACGCAGGCTTGGCCGAGCCAGCGAATATAAAGACAGTGAAACAGGTAAACACGTCATACGAGTCAGTTATTACAGTAAAATTCTGGGCAGAAGGACTTGGTCTTGATACGGAAACTGTAAACCTCATTTTCGAGAGCAGTCTGGTTCATGACATAGGGAAAATAGGAATACCGGACAGTATACTCCAAAAGGGAGGAGATCTCAGTGAGCGGGAATGGGCTGTCATGAAGAAGCATTGCGTAATGGGAGCGGATATGCTTTTGCCGGCCAGAGCGAAAAAAGCGGCAACGAAGAAGAAAACGCCATTTCATCGCGAGTTGGAGGGAGGATGAGTATGACAGCCCGCTGCTGCAGATGGCTGCCGATATTGGTAAATATCATCACGAAAGGTGGGACGGCGGGGGGTACCCTGAAGGTTTGCATGGAGAAGAAATTCCGCTTTCGGCCAGAATCGTTGCCGTTGCTGATACGTATGATGCTTTGGGAAACTGGCGGCCTTACAAGCCCGCGTTCCCACAAAAAGAGTGCGAAAGGCTGTTGAGGCAGGCGTCGGGAACGCAGCTGGATCCGAGCGTTGTAGATGTGTTTTTCTGTTCCATTGAAAGAATACTGGCGGTGAAACGGGAGTGGGCGGAACACGCGGATCCCGAGTATGAAGGCGAAGCATAGAAGTGGTTTTTAGCAATGAACAGGTAACAACGATTGGGTGAGGTTATCGTCGGTTTGGTTTGGTTAATTTTGCGAGCGAATTGGATAAATGTTGGCTGAATCGCATAGAACAATACTTACCGTTGAGGACGAACTGCGGATCAGAGAGAGCATCGTCGCGTACTTTGAGGATTTGGGGTACAACGTTCTCGAAGCAACTGACGGGGCGGACGGGCTTGCGAAATTTCGCGAGAATAAGCCGGACATATTGCTGACCGATTTACGTATGCCGGTTATGAACGGCTTGGAACTCATTAATGAGCTTAGAGACGATTTCCCGGACACACCAATAATAGTTGTTTCTGGTACCGGGTCGATTGGCGATGCTATTGAAGCCATGCGTGCGGGAGCGTGGGATTACGTGACCAAGCCCATCGAGGATATGGCGCTGTTGGGGCACGTCGTGGATCAGGTTCTGGACCGGGCAAGGCTTATAGAAGAAAACCGCAGATATCAGGAACATTTGGAGGAACAGGTAAAGGAACGTACACATGATTTGAGGGGAGGCCAACAAGGCTCTTGCTGAAGAGATTGAGGAGCGGAAGCGTGCGGAGCAGGCCCGGCTGGTGCAATTGCGGTTTCTCGAAGATATGGAAAAAATCGACCGGGCTATCAGGGAGAGCGAAACTCTGAAGGATATGGTGTTTAACGTATTGGACGTTGCACGCTCGGTTTTTAAATGTGGTAAAGCATGGTTACTGAATCCTTGTGATCCGGCTAAGGAGCAGTATCGTTTCTCGGCGAATCCAGGAGAGGCGTCAGTCATAACCTGTTCTGTAAGTGACAAAATGAGCCAGGTTTATGGCGGATGCATTGAAGGCTGAAGGAATTTATTTCGAATCCTTTACGGGAAAAGTCGACGATTGCGCTGTTTTTGGCTGCTGTGAGTCTCATTCTCTAATGGCGATCGTGATACAACCACGAGCTTCTGAGCCCTGGTTAATGGGGTTGCAGGATTATCCATGCGACAGGGAGTGGGCGCAGGATGAACGGCGTTTGTTTACTGAGATTGGCCATCGCATGGCCGAAGCACTTAGTGCGTTTATTTTCCTCAGGGATTTACATAAAAGCGAAAAACGGTTCAAGGATTTAGTTGGGAATATTCCTGGTGTCGTTTTCAGATGCGGTAATGATCTTAATTGGTCGATGCTATATATCAGTGATTATGTGGAAACTATTACTGGATATCCTCCATCAGGTTTCATTGATAACTGTACCAGAGCTTACAGCAGCATCATTGCCGATGAAGACCGCAATACGGTCGGCGAAACTATACGCGGCGCCATTAAAAAAGGTGAGCCGTATGGAATAGAATATCGCATACACGACTCTGAGAACCAGATGCACTGGGTTTACGAGAAGGGGCAGGGGGCTATAGGTAAAGATGGAAAATTGAAATACGTCGATGGTATACTGTTTGATATTACCGATCTTAAAAAAAGCCGCCGAGGAGTTGGATAATTATCGAAATAACCTTGAGGATATTATACAAGCGCGAACATTGGAATTGGAGAAAATCCACGAGGAACTGCTCGAGGTATCTCATCGGGCTGGAATGTCGGAAATCGCTACTGGAGTACTGCACAATGTCGGTAATGTTCTTAACAGTGTAAATGTATCCGCGACCATAATCGATGATCGGTTGCGGGAATCCAAAGTGGATAAGTTGATTCAGGCTATGGACCTTGTCCAGGAGAATGCCGAGGATCTGGCGTATTTCGTTACCGAGCATCCTCAAGGCAAGCATCTGGTGGCATTCCTCAGCGAACTGGGAAAGCAGTTGATTGTTGAAAGAGAGGGGATATCAGACGAACTGCGATCACTGATTAAAAACATCGAACACGTCAAGAAAGTAATCAACACGCAGCAATCATACGCCAGATCCTCGGGGGCGACGGAACTGGTTTCTTCTCTTGCCGCTTTGCTGGACGACGCAATACAGATTAATACGGCTTCATTCCAGCGTCATCACATCAATGTTGTCAGGGATTATGGAGACGTGCCCCCGGCGGTTGTCGATAAGCATAAAATCGTGCAGATTCTGGTGAATCTGGTGGGCAACGCTAAAAACGCTCTCCTCACGTCGGAAGTTGAAAACCCACAGTTAACTTTGCGTTTGAACATGGCCGGGGGAAAACTCTATTCGAATCGAAGTTATTGACAATGGCATAGGTATCGCTCAGGAAAACCTGGTTCGCATTTTTTCCCACGGTTTCACCACTAAGAAAGGTGGTCATGGTTTCGGTTTGCACAGCAGTGCCTGTGCCGCGAAGGAAATGGGGGGAACTTTGGCGGCCCATAGCGATGGGCCGGGAAAAGGGGCCGCATTTGTCCTGGAGTTTCCCTACGTACCTGTCCACCAAGAGGCCCTCCGACTCAAAAGCTCGCGATGCGATTACCGCAAAGTGAACGCGCTAATTTTCTTCATGCCGAGCACTTCGGTTGCCTGAACATCTGATATCGTATAGAAACCGTCCCCGTGTCAAATACCATGATGTGATGGTCAAGGAAGATGAGTACCATAAGCATTGGAAAAGTAAACCTTAAGCATCCGTTTGTTCAGGCTTCACTCAGTGGCTACAGCGATTTATCCATGCGTCGCATTGCCCGGATGCATGGAGCCCACTATACGCTGACCGAAGTGATGCTGCCATCATCGGTGGCTTATGCGAGTTCCATGGCAGAAGAAGGTCTTGGAGGTTGCGGATGACGATCATCCTGTAGGGGCTCAGTTGATGGGGACGGAGCCGGGAGAGTTTGCGCACGTAGCAGGCATGTTGGCCGATGCCGGATACGACGCTATTGATCTGAATTTCGCCTGTCCTGTAGATAAGGTGACCAAAAAGAAAAGGGGGGGCTATCTCCTCGATACACCTGAACAAACGCTGCAGATTATTCGGGAAACGATAGACGGCGTGGGCGGCAAGGCACCGGTTACGGTTAAGCTGCGGATGGGATTGGATGATTCCGAGGAAAGTCGGCGTAAATTTTTCAAGATAGTCGATGGCGTTTTGGAGCACGGAGTATCCGCTATTACGATCCACGGTAGAACTGTTCAGCAGAAATACCGTGGTGCAAGTAATTGGGATATTGTAAAGACCGTCAAGAAGATCGCGGGTGCAGTTTCTGTATTCGGCAGCGGCGATCTGTTCACTGCCGCCGATTGCCTGAAGATGCTTGAGATTACCGGAGTTGACGGAGTCAGTATTGCTCGGGGAGCTATTGGTAATCCGTGGATCTTTAAAACTTGTATTGCCCTTAGTGGTGGGGAGATTGAGCCTGAATTACCGTCAGTGATCGAGCAGGGGAATGTGCTTCGCGCACACTTTCATGAAACTGTCCGCTATTATGGCTACGAAAAAGCTGGTATGATCATGAAAAAGACGGCGATCATGTACTCCAGGTATCATCCCGATCGAAAAGAGGTTAGAAACGCGTTCAACTATGCTAATACCACTGAAGCGTTTCTGGACGCTGTAAATAGATGGTATCCGCTTGAACCGGCTTGAAGCATGGTGACAATGCGAGTTAATTATCCCGACGGAAGATGCGGGTAAGGGGGACCTTGTAATAAGCGGTAGAAAACAAATGGATACTACACCAATTTCGCCAGGTGACCATTCATTGACGTTCGTAAGTAGCGATGATCAGAGTGTTCAACCGTACAGGCTTTTTATACCTTCGCAATCGATTGACGTTGAGTCGCCTCTGGTGGTTGTGCTTCATGGTCGCGGCGTGGATCACAATGCCTGGATGGATTTAACTCCCATTAAGGATTTCGCGCAACAGTACAACTGCGTAATCGCAGCCCCTTATGCTCGTGGGGATGAGTACTACATCGATGCGGCCGAACAGGATGTACTTGATGTTATAGAAGAGGTGAAACTACAGGTCCGAGTGGACACCGAACGGATTTACCTGACCGGACATTCCATGGGAGGATGGGGGGCGTGGCGTATAGCCCTTCGAAATCCGGATATCTTTGCTGCCATATGTCCTATGTCTGGAATGGCCCCCCACGATCTGCTGCCCAACGCCTTGCACCTGGCACCATTTGTCATTCATGACGCACTTGATGACGTGATCCCTGTTGATGAATCTCGCAGGTCCGTTCAAAGGCTGACGCAATTGGGAATATCAGTAAGGTATAGAGAAGAGCATGAATACGGCCACGAGAGCAGATTGATTGGAGATAATCTCGGACGCGTTCTGGAATGGTTTAACGGACATAAGAGAGTAGTGAATCCCCGTCGGGTTAACCTGGTGGTTTTACCGGAAAAACCCGGAAAGGCTTATTGGCTGGAAGTTTTGAGGGCTGCTACTAGGGCATTGCCCGGCAGTCTGTATGCGAATCTTGCCGCTAACGGTACCCTTTACGTGACCGCTGCAAGGGTCGATAGCTTCGCGGTGAATCTAGATTGCGTAGCTGGAGACAATAATACGTCGCTAACAGTATGCGTTAACGGTGAAGAATTACGCGTGGATACAGACCAATACGTAGGACAACCCGGAGTAATAGCTGTTTTTAACACAGGTGAACCCGATCAGGATTGGAGCTGTGAATTTCGGGTGAATTGATCGCGTTTCTTGGTGTCGTCGAAGGGGGCCAGTTCGTTGTTCTGAGGAAATAATTCACGTCAACGGTTTGCGTACGCCTGAGACAAGGGGAGCACAACGACTTTACGTCCGATAAAACGACGAAACTAATTCTTTAGCATTCGTCGTTGATATTGCTATAATAAGTACCTGCATAATGGGGTAATCTGCCTCAATGAGGGGGGCTTTGACTGCCCTTATCGATTTACGATAGCAATCTTTGTGGGGGGTAAATATTTAATGGGTACCAGAATCGTGGAGACAGGATCGGTGAAGTTACTGTGTTCGGTAATAATGGTATTGGTTGCTGTAGGGGTATCCAACGCTGATATCATTATTGATAACAACAACTCGCACAACACGGAGGGAAGCTTCAGCGTATTATCCGGGACCTGGTCCACTGGGAGTTCTGCTACCGGAAAATGGGAGGACAACTACCGTTACAATTCCGCAGGCGGAACTTTGAGTGAGGTTTCGTGGGTGCCGGAAATATCGGAAGCAGGCGAGTATGAAGTTGCCACGTATTATCCGGCCGGTGCGAGTCGAACCGCGAATGCTCCTTTTACCATATACCATGCAAATGGGTCGACCCTTGTAGCTGTCGACCAGCAAGTAAATGGTGGGCAATGGTTTTCCCTTGGAACGTTTACCTTTAAACGCCGGGACTGGCGGGTACGTTGTTCTGTCTGACCAGGCTTCATCCGGGGCGGTTATTGCAGACGCGATAAGGTTTAAATCAATGGCGTACGATCCTCCTCAGTTTCGTGGATTCTGGGTGGATGCTTTCGGAGTAGGATTCAAAAGCACTTCGCAGATAGACACAATGGTTGCCAGGGCCGTTGCCGGCGGATACAACGCGATCGTTGCCGAGGTGCTGGCATTCAAGGATACCTCATCGTCAGATAACGGCCACGGCGCATATTGGGAATCAAACATTATTCCTCGAGCTTCGGTTGTAACCGGAGGGTTCGATCCCCTGGAGTATTTGTGCCAGAAGGCTCATCAGAATGGGCTGGAGGTGCATGCGTGGTTGGTTGCTTACAGGGTCAGTACTTCGTGGCCACCTTATGGTAACAGCACTATTGCTTCTCACCCGGAATGGCTAAGCGTGTATGATTACGATATGGGGTCGATTGCCTCGGTCGGAGGTCATTATATACTGGATCCGGGCAACCCGGAGGTACAGGAATACATAGTGGAAACGGTGCGTGAAATCGTTGAAAACTATGAAGTGGACGGAATCAATTTCGATTATATCCGCTACACGAGCAGTTATGCAGGATATCCTGCAGTGACCACTTGCGATAAATCCTCATTGGCCAGGTTCAGGGAATTGACCGGGTATGTAGGTACGCCGGATTATAACGATTCGAATTGGTCTGATTTCAGACGGCAGACTATCAATGAGCTGATTCGACGTTGCCGAGCGGAAATCCCGGCAATTACGTCAAACCCTATGCAGCCAATCTGCCTGTCAGCGGACTTGATTTGTGCGGGCGGAGCTCCTGCTGACTTTACTGATTCCAGCCCCTACGGTCTTTTTCAGGATTGGAAACTCTGGTTGGAAAAAGGGTGGGTCGATGCCGGAATGACAATGAACTATAAAGATGATCGAAACTCGACGCACGCAGCCTACTATCGGAGCTGGATTGATGCCGCCGTCGATTACAGCGGTGATCGGCACGTGTATTGCGGTCAGGGGAACTACATGAACAGCAAAGCTAACAGTGTAGTTCAAATGGAGTATGTTTATAACGCCGGCGCACAGGGTACGGTTAATTACTCATACAGAGCGACCGCAGATGAGGACGATGATGATGTCGCGGAAGCTGATTGGACGTGGTATTCGTACGTTGGATCAAACCTTTTTACCAATCCTGCGTTAACTCCTGCACTATCCTGGCGCAACCCGGCATTGGCAACCGAAGGTACTATTTGGGGGCAGGTTACCGATTATGATACCGGCGAGCCCGTAGACGGTGCTGATGTACGGGTTAACGGTTATGCTTCCGAACAGACCGATGGAAACGGTTATTACGTTTTGACACTTCTCCCCGCTACTGCGGCAGGGACCGATTACGAAGTCATCGCATCTCACGATGAATACGACGATGATTTTCATCGCTCGGTTACTGTTTATGCCGGGGACGTGTCGAGGATGGATCTGCAATTGGGAACACCTCCATTGAAGTTTGACTTCGACGATGATGGCCTTGTAAATATATCTGATTTGCCGGCAATGCGATATTGCCTTTCCGGTCCCGATGTGGTCTATACCGGTGAAGGCCATTTTTGTCTTACGGGTGACAGTAATGGGGATTCCAAGGTCGATCTTTCAGACTTCGCGGTATTTCAGCAGGTTTTCACTGCCGAATAATCGGTGTTGCGTCAGATATTAAATAAAGGCGCCGGTCTTTCGACAAGACCGGCGTCGTGATCAATTATCGTAATCGTGGCTGATTCGCAGGCGATTGGTTTAAACCGAAAACTGCGTCTCTGCCGGTGTGGCCTTTTTGATTTTCTTTACGCCGTGATAATTGTTGGCAGCCAGATGTTCCAGGATCATGTAGCTCCATTCGGCTTCTTCCGGTTCGCCGGCGGCTGAGGCCAACTCCTCGGCGGTCATGACTTGCCCGGATTGCCTTAACGCTCTGACCAGTTTGGATTGAAGTGCGATGACCCTTCCGGCCGCCTTTTTCCCCGCTTCAACGCCGGGTTGGTGGTAGGCATTGATGTTGACCAGCGAGGCGAACAGTCCCACGGCTCTCTCGTACAACGCAATTAACGAGCCTACGCTTCGCGGTGACACTTCGTCGACGGTTATGGTCATTGATTCCCGACCGTTTTCATATAAAGCCTCCCTTGTCCCCATCAGGAAACCTGCCAGGTAGTCTCCACTGGTGACTCCGTCTTCAACTTGAAGAGATTCGCCTTTCCTGTCGCGGCGCACTTCTATGAAGTTTACGTAGAAATCGTGGTGACCTTCTCGTAATTGCTGTACGTAAGCGTGCTGGTCGGTTGAACCCTTGTTCCCGTATACGGTTATACCTTCGTGAACAGTCTTGCCGTCCAGATCCTGTTCCTTGCCCAGCGATTCCATTATCAACTGCTGGAGATACTTTGATAGTAAGCTAAGTCGGTCTTTATATGGTATAACCACCATACTGCGAAGGTTGCGGCTTTTCGCCGCGTCATACCACATCAGGGCCAGCAGGGCGGCCGGGTTTGATCGAATGTCCCGGCAACGGGTTATGGCGTCCATTTCGCGGGCACCGGCCAACAGTCCGTCGATGTCCAATCCGGTCAAAGCTGCCGGGAGAAGACCTACGGCTGCGGTTTGCGAGGTTCTGCCTCCCACCCAGTCCCCACATGGGGAACGAGTCAATCCAGCCCTGTTCCTGGCATGTCTTGTGCAGATCGCTGCCGTCACCGGTAACCGCGACAGCGTGCTTGGCAAAATCCAATCCTGCCGATTGGTAGGCACGCATGATTTCCAGCATGCCGTTGCGCGTTTCCTTGGTTCCGCCGGATTTGGAAATGACTAATGCCAGCGTTTCCTTGAGTCCATCGCCGATAGATGCCAGAGTCCGGTCGATCCCATCGGGGTCGGTGTTATCGCAAAAGAACGGTTGCATTTTTGCGTTCGCACCGCCCAACGCGTCGTTGACGAATTGCGGTCCCAGTGCGGAACCGCCAATGCCAATGATCACCAGGTTTTTATATGTTCCTCCTGACGGCGGTGATATTTTTCCACTATGCACATTCTCGGAGAAGGTTTTTATTCTGGATACGCATTCGTTAATCGCTGTCGTTATTTCCGGTTCGGGAGCCAGGTCGGGATTTCTCAACCAGTAATGACCAACCATTCGCTTTTCATCGGGGTTGGCAATGCTACCTTTTTCCAGGGCTTCCATGTTGTCCATCGCCCGGGATATTGTGTTTGCGGTTTGCTCCAAAAAGGAGTTCTCAAAAGCCATACGCGAAATATCAAGTTGTAGTCCAACCTGTTCGCATACACATAAGTTACGACAATATCGTTGCCAAAGGTCGCGTTTGGTCATTTCTTCACCTTTTGTTTCTTTTCTGCAATTGGCCGCACTTTGCGCAGTACCTCCCAATCGGTATAAGCCTCATGACGCATAAACGCCAGAAGCGCGTCCCGTTTCTGGTCGGCGTTTAAGCCGCTTACCTCAAGTAAGCGCTTGGTGTAGGTGAAATCGTTCGGACACTGGTGCATTGGAATTCTTACCAGCTCATCTTCCAGTACACCAAAGAAGTTTTTCTCTTTCAGCATCTTCCAGATTGCCGGAACTTTTCCATCAATATCTTCTGAACGAGGTTGTGCCAGATATTCGTCTATCGTCTCCGCTGGTTCCAACTCCAGCCAGACGGCCTGGCTGCAATGCGCGGCGAAATAGTCCGGAGGGACCAAGTGGGCTACAAGCCGAAACCTCTCCTCCAGCAGTAAACCGGCGAATCCGGGCCAGCGAAAAGTGAAGCACGTTCGGTCCCATCGATCAGAGTGGGTAACCTCTACATCCACTCCCGGGCACGTTTTCGTTACAAAGCCAAGAAGGTCTTTTTGGAGTTCAGCGTGAGTTTTTTTGCTTTTTGCCATTTTTTCCCTGGGTTTCGCTGAATGTCACCATTTAGTTCCAGATATTCGGAATCATACAACGGCCTATCCGTCATGAACAGCGGTTTTCGTTGCGCAACCCGCCGGTTCCCCGTTTTACCGTCATTAATGAGCAATCGTTCCATCATATCATTATGGGATGAACGAATATTGCGCATATTCCTGGTTAAGACGCTACCTGAGTCACTAGTCCGTTTGCATAAGTTGAAATCTTCTTCCAACTGCTCGTTTCTTCGGTGACCGATAGTGACCAGAAATCGATATTCAGACCCGTTCGATCACCTACTGTGTCAAACTCGAATTCGCCGCTTGCTCCGAGATAAACCTCTGCTGTGGGGATGATTGCGTCTTTTAGGAAATCAACATCATATGGATCTGTCGTTTGTCCGATCGCGATTGCGGCTATCCATAACGCGTCATATGCAACTACCGCGTATGGGTCTGTGATTCTTCCCAATTCCGTTTCTACCTGCGAAGCGATAGTCGTGTATCGATCGGAATCGGGAGCTATAACCGGCGCGGTAAACCATGTGGATTGGGCGAATGCACTTGCCGTGTTTGAATCGGTAATCGTTTTTGAAAGGCAGATGCCGGCGCTACCGTACCAGTTCACTGTCCCTAAAACCTCATCGTTTGCTGCTTGCTCCAGAATCTTGGAGCCTTCACCGTACGAGGTCAGGAGTACTCCGACCGATTCCTCTCCGAAGTCGGCTATCGCCTGGGCCACTATGCCGGACAGTTCTTCCACACTGGTTCTAAAGTCGTTTACCTCGGCGCTATCGGGGGAGTAAGTTACATTACCCGCCACCGTTCGTCGTCGTTTTGGGTGTGTTCGGTTTTTACCAGATCCTGTAGTGCGTTACCCCAGTTGTCGTCGCGAGTCATGGTGACAATGGTGGAAATACCATCGTAATGGAACAGCTCGGCCATGGCTTTGGCCTGCTCTGTGTCACTGGTGGCCAGTCGGAATACGCCGTCATCTCCCGTTGCCAGTGCAGTTGTACCACTGGTTGGGCTTATTAATATGAGGTTTACGCGGTCAGCATAGGGTTTACATTTTGCCAGGGCATCGCTGCTTAATGGTCCGATTACCAGTTTTATGCCTTCGTCGCTGAGCTCCTTGAATTTTTCAAAGGCCTTATCGGCGTCGGATTGCGTGTCTTCAACCGTAAGCTTCAATTGCCTGTTGGTCTCGGCGTTCGTGAGGTAAGCGTTAATTTCCGCCAGCGCCACTTCAAGCGCGGCGTTACTAGCCTGCCCCTGCGAAGCCAATTCACCTGTCAGCGGTAAAAGTGCTCCTACCTGGATTTCCTGCACTTGCGGAGTTGTATCTTCCGTAGCACATCCGGAGATTAAAAGAATTGCTGTCGCCAGTGTCGGCAATAGAAAGAATTTGTGGTTCATGTAAAACTCTTTTCCATTAACGTAAAAGGGTTTAATCGGATTGTCGTATCGCTTCGTACACTCGGTAACGCTTATCCTCAGCGATTGTGCGACAAGGGCCTACGAATTTCTTTATCATCTTGTGATAAGGCAGAAACCGGTTGGCTACGATTCTTAATCGACCATTATTCGTCAATCTGGCCGCTGCTACTGTAAAGAACTCTTCTGAGACCTCGTAATTAGTTTCAATGCCAGTATGGAAAGGGGGGTTGGAGAGTATCAGGTCAAAATCCCCGGTCACATCTGAGAATACGTTGGATGGGTAAACGCAATCTGCGGACATCCCGTTGATTTTTGCCGTTTCGCGTGCGGCCTCAATGGCCAAACTGTTGGAGTCGATCATTTCTATCCGGGCATCCTTGTTGCAGCTATGTGCCCAGGCTCCGATGATTCCGCAACCGCACCCGAAATCCAGCACTCTGCCGTTCGGTATTTCCGTTATGGTTTCCAGGAGCATCCTGGTTCCGTCGTCGAGCTTTTCATGGCTGAAAACTCCGGGATAGGAACATATACTCAGCTCTTTATCCCCGACGGTATAGGTGGATTCCTTCCGCCACGTGTCCAGGGAGATTGGTTCTGATTTATCCGCTTTGCGGCCCGTTGCTTCATACAAGACGCAGTGGCGAGCAGTATCCACCTTGGTCACTTCGTTAAAAAGAGATTCCAGCGATTTCCCTGCCGACTTGATACCGCCACGGACCGGACCGACTACCGCTAGTTTGCCTGCGGAGTCTGTTATCCTCGCGAGCATTGCAAAGGTTAAATCGCGGAGTTCGCGTCCCTTCGGCAGGTAAGCGATACACAGATCGAATCTGTCAGCCGAATCTCCAAACCACGCACCATACTTGATGGTTATCCGGGATCTGCCGGATAGGGGAATTCTGCGTTCTGCCATTTTGGCATCACCGTAATCGGTGTGTGCGAAGGTTATCTCCGATTCGGCCCGATGCTCACAGAGTAAAGGCAGTAATTCGCCATCTGTGGAGTTCAAGACCAGTATCTTTTTCCCGGTAAGGGATTCCAGATTCCTTTCCAGGATTTTGATCGTCGAGGGCTCTCTCATTCCGTATTCGCTTTTTCCTTAATATGCGGGAAGCTCGTTTCGTTACATGCCAAAGTTGTTGCCCGCGGCGGATGCATTCAGTGCCTGGCACAGGTTGACCACAAAAACAGATGTACTCACCAGTGTTACCAGGACAACCAGGCTTATACATACATTTACAAAACCTTTACCGGTTACCATGGAATCCGATTTAATAGTGGCCATTATGTGCGGGCGGGCGAGGATAAACATCGACACCAGCATGGAGCCGATCGTCGGCCAGATACTTATCGAGTGGATATAACTGTAAATCCACACCGACCGCGATACCGGGGCCGAAGCGATACCTTCCCTTATCCGCAGAAAATGTCCCCGAAGATAATACTCGCCGTCACAGATAAAACCGTTCCGAGCGTCTCCCTGGAAATACCAGTAGAAAAAGGTGTAAATGGCGAAATTCGCCAGACCCAGTAGTATTACCCATATCAAAATCTTGTTGCGGGTGACGCGTTTCACCAATCGGTCTCTCTGATCAAACAGTATCCCTGTAGTCGGTGAGGCTTTGGCACTCGACTGGACCGTTAACTCGCAGCGATAATTCCGTCAAACGGTGAAGACGCGGTGGCGTAAGCTTTTCTCGCGATTCTTCCTGACAGATACGCCATACGCCCGGCCTCTATTCCGTGGCTCATTGCCTTGGCCATCCGTACCGGATTTTTGGCTCCGGCTATACCCGTGTTAAGCAGTACGCCGTCGGCGCCAAGTTCCATCGCTACCGTTACGTCAGAGGCCGTACCAACGCCAGCGTCCACGATTACCGGATAATCAGGATCGCCATCCTTGAGATATTCCAGGCAGATTCGGATATTGTTTTTATTTAATATTCCCAGTCCGCTTCCAATGGGAGCGCCTGCCGGCATCACGCTTGTCGCTCCCATATCTTTCAGCCTTTTCGCCAGGATTGGGTCGTCGTTGCTGTAAACCAGTACTTCAAACCCGTACCCCAGAAGTTCTTCCGTAGCTTTGAGGGTTCCCACCGGATCGGGCAAAAGGGTCTTCTTGTCCGCCAGCACCTCCAGCTTGACCCATTTGGCCCCGGGATTTTCCAGACCTTCCAGCAACTCCCGGCTCAGACGGGCCGAACGCACCGCGTCTTCCGCGTTGAAGCAACCGGCCGTATTCGGCAGGATCGTGTAACGCTTCAAGTCCAGGTGGTTCAGAATATTGTCGGGCTTGGCTCCGCCTTCCGGAGTGAGACAGTCCCGGCGGACAGCCACTGTTACCACTTCGGCTCCCGAAGCTGCCAGCGCGTCTTTCATTACCTCTGCAGTCTCGTATTTCCCCGTACCCACGAACAAACGGGATTTGAACTCAAACGATCCGACTTTATAAGTCTCGGTAGACATCAGCCACCTCCTACGAATGTAACTATTTCGATCGCGTCTCCGTCATTAATGACGGTCTGATCGAAGGTCGATCTGGTCACCAGATCCTTGTTTATCTCGACGGCCACGCGAATCGGTTCCACGTCCAGGCTCTTCAGCAGGTCACCCACTGTTAGCCCGTCGCTCAATTCCTCGCCTTTGCCGTTTATGGTTACGCTGATCATAAAATGCTCCAGAATACATAACGAGGGCGATTATATGGTAAAATTACCCAGTTCTCAATCGAGCTATAGTGAAGTAATCAGAAAGGGGACGGCCGCTTGTATTGGGCGGTTAGCAGGGTTCCAGGTCAGGGGATTCGTGGAAGAACTCGGTGATTCTCTCGGGAACTCGGTTGCGTATCTTGCAAAACGTTTTAATCTGCGAGAATAAAAATAGCCGACGATCCACATCCAAAGAGGAGTAGCTTAAGTAAGATTGATAAGTGGCAGCCGGGCTTCCGTCGGAGCCTTGAGCGGCAGTGTTACCGTAAACGTGCTGCCTTTATCCAACTCACTGCTCAGAGAAACGCTGCCACCCAGCATGTGGGCCAGCTCGCGGGTAATCGCCAGCCCCAGGCCTGTGCCGCTGAATTCCCTGGTTACTGAAGAATCCAACTGGCGGAATTTCTCGAATATGATTGCCTGCTCCTCTTCGGAAATACCCGGACCGGTATCGATTACGTCAAACACGATACCGCCGTCGAAGCCTTTATGTACGGAAAGTGTTACCGAACCGTTTTCTGGAGTGAACTTGATCGCGTTGCTCAACAGGTTGAACAGGATTTGTTTTATTCTGCCCGCATCCGAGGACATCGACGGTAATGATTCGGCCATGTCCAGGGTCAGAGTCAAATCCTTTTTCTCCGCCAGCGGTGTCACAAAATCAATCAGTGCCGTACACAATGGAGTCAGGTCGAGATCGACTATGTGCAGATTCAACTTGCCCGCTTCTATCTTGGCTAAATCCAGAAGATCGTTTATCAGGTCAAGCAGGTTTCGCCCGCTGGTAAGTATGTTGTTCGCATATCGCAATAGGCGAGTCATGTCTTCCGGGGGGCGGTGGCCGAATTCGGCCAGTAACTCCGCAAAACCGATTATCGATACAAGGGGAGTACGCAGTTCATGGCTGACGTTGGCGATAAACTCACTTTTCAGCCGGTTACTTTCGAAGAGAGCCACGTTGCGTTCCGCCAGTTCTCCCAACCGCGTGTCCAGGGATTTGTTGGTTTTTCGTAATTCCTCCTGTGAAGCGCGGAGGTGGGTAAGCATGGCGTTAAATGCCGTTCCCAACTCCTCGAATTCATCTCCCGTGGCAATCATGGATTGCACTTCCATATCACCGGTGGTTACCTTCTCGGCTATCCTTCGCAGCTTGCGGACCGGTGACAGAAGGATTTTCTGCGTTATCAGGTAAAAAACCAATACTGCAAGCAACGCTCCACAACATACCGCCGCGCCCAGCACGAAGACATTCATCATCGCCGGACCTTCGTGCGTAGGAACACTCACCTCGATAATGCCGATAAGCGAGCCAGGGCTCTTCGAACCCTCCGACGCGCGGACGGCCATGGCCAGCCGAACCTGCTCATTACCGTTGGCATCCTTATCGATTTTGAATTTGTATAAAGCCTGCCGGTCTGCCCGAAGGTGGTTTATGGTTTCATCAATAAAACCGTGATAGCCCATTTCCGCTCGAGCCTTGGCTTCATCTGCCGATATGAGTCGAGGAGGAGTTGCCGAAAACGTCCCCTCGCCCAGCTTGGAGAGCTTGGGCCAGTTACGATTGATTGTTTCTTGGGCTGTATCCCAAGGCTGACCCTCCAGGTCGGTAGTAACCAAAGCGAGAGTGGCCGCCTCTTTCGCTATTGCCAGGTGTCTCTGGAGAACCAGGTCGTTCATGCGAATGCCGGGAATGATCAGAGACGCAGATACAATGCTCAAGACGGCCGCGCCGAAGAGAAATTGGCATTTCCTTGCCAGCGAGATTTTTGATAGGGACCATAAACGCATCGTTAAGCTAATTCCCGCTCGTCACCGGAAATCAATGCGAAGAGGCTATTCCGAACAGCCCTTCACTTTACGACCGGAGTATAGTGTTTTAGTTACGATTTTGCGAATGATATAGAACCGGAACACTGGAATCGACGTAGGAAACATCATGAATTCTTTTACCATTGTCTTAATCGGATCGGTTTTTATGGATGGCGTGGTTTCCGCGGCGTCTCTGTGGCTGACTACCATGTTCTTCCGCGGAGATGATTGCACGCGGAAAATCGGTGTTATTCAAGTTTGTCTTGCGGTTATGCTTACCTGTCTGGTTTTTGTGGTCAAAGCGGCGGTTCTTGTGCCTTTCGGTTTGCGAGGGTTCGGTGTGATCAATCTGGTGTATACCGATTGTGCGATAATCTTACCCTTGATCGGAGTAGGTATTTTG
The DNA here is from genome assembly GCA_963667855.2 of Phycisphaerae bacterium. Lineage (GTDB taxonomy): Bacteria > Planctomycetota > Phycisphaerae > UBA1845 > UBA1845. The sequence goes on from CAXXKI010000033.1 coordinate 187,720, forward strand.
ATACTCGCCCGCAGGAAAGTTGACAAACCGAGTCGAGTCAAAGTAACGCCCGGAGTCATAGTATTGTGTCTGCTGGCAATAATGGCCGTGCCGGTTTCTGTTTATGCCACGTTTGTCGAACCATTCAGGCTTCAACTGGAAGAAACCACTATCCCTCTCGCCGGGCTTGAAAAAGAGGGGGAGGTGACCGTTTGCGTGTTGGCCGATTTGCAGTTTAAGCGCGTGACCGATTACGAAATTAATGCGGTCAAAAAGGCATTGTCCTTAAAGCCCGATATCATTTGTCTTCCGGGGGACGTGTTCCAGGGCAGTGGGGCCGAATTCGATAAAAACCTTGCTGATATCCAAAGCCTTTTTGCTATGTTGAAAGCACCAGGGGGTGTTTACCTCGTTCAAGGGGATACTGATTCCCCGGAACGTTTGCGCCGGGTGGTTCAAGGTACAAATGTGACCTTCCTGCATAACCAGATTGTCTTCACCGAAATCCGAGGTATTAACATCGCTGTAGGCGGTGCGCAGTTAGATTACCTGGATCCTGTTGTTGTTGACATGGCTAAGCGCCTCAAACAGGCGGCAAAACGTGTAGATATTGCGTTACTTGTTTCCCATCGACCAGCTTTGGCCATGAGGCTGGAGAATCCTTCAGGTGTTGATCTGCTCATTGCAGGCCATACTCACGGTGGGCAGGTTCAAATTCCTGGAGTAGGTCCTATCATGACCGCCAGCCCAATTCCAAACGCTTCAGCTGCCGGAGGGCTGAGTGATCTCAATGGAACTGCTCTTTATGTTTCCCGGGGGGTGGGGTGTGAGCGGGGGCAGGCGCCGCGTTTGAGATTGTTCTGTCCACCGGAGATATCACTTTTATCCCTGCGCGCCGACTGAACGGGAGTTGGTTGACTGCTATCCCCGAAGGCGGGTTCCTGTTTTTGTACTGTTCTGTCTGCCCGATAAAAAGCACTGTTTAAATAGCACAATCTACCTCCATTCATTTCCGACAATACACATGTAGTCTCAATTCCCCACCTTCGGAATATAGTGGATTGAGGGGTTTTGGGGGGATATAATAAGTTGGCGGAGACCGGTTCCTCAGCTAACACAAATTGTGTGGGGAAACACCCGGGTTTGCGCCGAAAATAATATATCGATTTGCCTTCCACTCGTTGCGGCACCCTATGACCGCGCCAATACTTACGGGGTGCCGCACGCTTTTTTTACATTCGACTTATCAAAATAAATCAGGTTTTTAGATTGTGACCTATTCGGTTTTCCACACTTGCGACCTTGGCTGTGAGCCGGTCTGAACTGTTTTTGCGGAAGTCAATTTTAATAGAACAACTGATCCGCTCGCACTTGTCGCTCATTCGATCATAGCATTTCCTGATTACTTCCAGGCACTCCGACAAATCGCCTTCCAGGATCGTTCCCATAGCGTGCAGTTGGTAGGGCAATCCACTTGCTTCGACTATTTCAAGGCTACCCGCGACGTATTCGCTTACTGATGAGCCCGCTCCCAAAGGTGCCATTGTGAATTCAACAAGGCTACTCATCTGTTTAACTCCCGCTCCTGGTCAGACGTTGAACTTGATATTCAGGATGTCGCCGTCTTTGACCTCGTAGGTTTTGCCTTCCTGTCTGACTTTGCCCGCAGCCTTGGCATTTTTAAAATCTTGTGCTTCGACCAGGTCGTCAAAAGCGACCGTCTCCGCTCTGATAAATCCTCTTGCCAGGTCAGAGTGGATTTTTCCCGCTGCGTCAACTGCCGACGTTCCTTTGCGGATAGGCCAGGCTCGAACTTCATCCGGTCCCATCGTAAGAAACGATATGAAATCCATAGCTTCATAGCAGTTACGAATCAGCAGATCACGGGCCGGTTCTTCTATCCCCAGATCTTCCAGGAATAACTCGCGATCTTCAGGTTCCAAATCGGCTATTTGCGCTTCAGCGTCAGCACATAGCGATACTGCTGAGTGTGAATGAGGTGGCTTCACCGCCTGTTGGTTTGCAGCTCGATCATCATTGACGTTGTATACGACGATAGTTGGTTTTTCCGTGAGGAAACAGAAGCTGGCCAGGATAGCTTCTTCCTCCGGCGTTTTAATCGCTGTCGAAAGTGGATCGCCGTTTTCCAAGGCGTCTTTGCACGCGGTCAGGATTGCCAGTTCTTTTTTATCCCTGTCTTGGGTTTTTGTTGGACGGTGGATTGATTTCTCTAATTTTTCTACGCGGTTCGTGACGATTTCCAGATCGGCAAAAATGAGTTCGTCGCGGATTTCTGTCAGGTCTGACGCTGCGTCTACACGATCCCTGTACGGGGGAACGGAAGGGTTTTCGAAATCGCGCACAACAAACACCAGGAGATCTGCGTTTCTGACTGTGGCCATGTGCTTTTTCATCGCCTGTTGTCCAAGCGGATCTACCATGGAGAAGCCGGGGATATCGATGAATTCAATGGTGGCGTTTGTTACTTTTTTGGGCTTATATAGTTCGGTTAGGAACTTCAACCGCGAGTCGGGAACATGAACCACCGCGTGTTTTTCCTGGCCAATTTCGGCCGGATTCGGTTTGATGCCGGTGGCGGCTGCGAACAGTGTCGATTTCCCGGATGAGGGAGGTCCAATGAGTGCGGCTTTCATTTTGCCTCGTTTCGTAAAAAAAAGAGTCTTACCACCCATTATTCCGGCGAGAATTCCGGAAAGGCTGATAAAATGGTATCTGGCTTACCCGAGAGGTCGTATTACTCGGCAACCAATAATTATGGCAGTGATTATCCTCCAAATCGGATGGTAAGCAAATAGTTGTTTCCGTCCGGTAACACAGCTACTATTAGTTAGAGAGGATGTTGTTTTTGTGGCGAGAATGGACCGATGAACGACTGGTTCGAGGCAGAACAGAGAATAGAAAAGGCTCAACAGCTTACCGACTCACGTCAGTGGGCAGAGGCGTTGTCTGAGCTGGATGCTGCCATTGCGATCAATTCAGAAATCGGCTCCTGGCAGGCTCACCGGGGTTATATCCTCGATCAGTTGGAGCGATTCGAGGACGCGATCAAGGCGTATCAGACCGCAGTTGCCCTGGATCCTGGCGATGCGGAGGTTATGATCGCCCTGGGAATAGACCTGACTAGGCTTAATCGCTGCGAAGAGGCGATAGAACTCTTTGTCCAGGCCGAGCGGATAGCCCCGGATGAAGAAGCCGTCTACTGCTATCGGATATTGGCCCATGCAGAACTGGGGCAACACGACAAAGCCGAGGAAATGTTCTATCTCGCTCAGCAGATAAAAGAGGACTGTCCGCATTGCTTCTTCCATATGGGAAGCTCTCTCGCTGCTCGCCGGGATTACGACCGGGCGATTTACTGCTGGAGTAGAACGCTCGATATCGAGCCCTCCTTCCCCATCGTCAAGCAGATGATTGGTCAAGCCTACAGGGATCAGGGCAATTACGGCCGAGCTCGTGAATATTTCCTGGCTGAAATCAGGCAGAATCCGGGTAACGTCGATTTGCTTTTCGACATGGCTGAATTGGAGTTGGAGGTCGGCGACTTACCCAAAGCCGCCGGGAAGTTCAGGCAGATTATCGAACTGGATCCCGAGTATTCCGAAGCCCATCTTGCTCTTGGTGAGGTCTTGCTGGAGATGGATGAGCCACAGGAAGCTCTGGAGACGATCCGTACTGCGGGGGAACTTTTTCCCGAGGCTCCGAGACTTGATTTCAGGCTGGGGCAAGCGTTGATGCAACTGGCCGACTACGGCGGTGCGGTTCAGCATCTTACGACGGCTTATGCCGAGGAGCCTCAGGATGAGGCCATTCTGATGGCGTTGGGTAATTGCCTGTTGCGTCTGGGACGCACGGAGGAAGCGGCCGATAAATTCGAACGGTTCCTTCGCCTTGAACAGGAATCAGCTCCCGCTCATCATAATCTGGGCGTATGTCTGTTTCTGCAGGGTGAATACGAGAGTGGTCTTAAACATGTTCTCCGGGCGATCGAAGTTAATCCGCAGGATTTGGTGGCTATGCACAAGGCCGTGTTGGTTCTTATGCATGTTAATCGCTGGAGCGATGCCAGAGACATGATTGATCGGGCGCTGGAAGTGGATCCAAAGGATGCGGCTCTAAAGCAGTTGCGCGATAGGTTGTGGCGATATCAGGTCCGTTCTTACTGGCGCAGGGCGACTCGTTTTCTTATCCATCTCAAGGAACTGGTTCAAAAACGATTAACCTGCCGTTGGAAACGGCGGAACCCTTCCTGAATATTTCGATTGAAACTGCGGTATTGAATCTTTTTGTTTAAGTTCCAGTTTCCAAATGCAACCTGGACATATGTATTGTTGTAGAATAATACTGTTAAGACCGTTTTGGCTCCGGGCGCGGCCACGGATGGTTGCGATCAAACAGGGGCATGTAGGTGAACTAGACGTGTAATAAGGGTCTCAAGCATATGCGACGAATAAAAATTATTTTAGCTGTTATGGTTCTGGTCAGCGTAACCACCTCAGCTTTGGCCAGTAATGCACAGGATGCGAAGAACGAAATATCCACTCTGTGGAATATTGACCAGATGATGCGTCAGGCGGCTGCCAATATCGCCAGACGTTACAATCTGAATGAACATCAGACCGAGCTCACCCGAAAACTGTTGGTCGATGAAGTCACCCAATTCCTGGATGAGCATGAGGATATCTGGCCTTTGATTCGGGATTTGACTCGCCAGCAGATGGCAGGCCGTGCTCCCGATGGCGATGTTGCCAAGAGGATCGGGCAGGCCGCACTACCACTGCTTGCCGAAGTTCAAAACGCCATCATGAACGCTAATACTCGGTGGCGGGATATACTCAACGAAGATCAGAAAAAAATGCACGATTGGGATCTTCGGGATATGAATAAAACCTTCTCCAAGATGCAGGAGAGATTCCAGAAGATGGCCGAGGGGCAGGCGGATAATCAAGGCCCTTTCCCGGCGCCTAATCAGGATGAGCCACAACCCCGTCAGCCGAGAAAACCGAAGGCGGACTTTAAACCTGCCATGGGCGGTGAGGCTCATGTGGAAAAAGCTGATACAGATGCTTGGTTGAAATACGTTCAGGATTTCGTAGCTCGTCATGATCTGGATAATGCTCAGAGCGAATCGGCGTTTTCGGTTCTACGTGAATGCCAGAAACGTGCCGATGATTATTTGACGTCAAAGGAACGGGATTTTGCGAGGGTCAGGAAACAGCTTACGGATGTTGTTAAATCGGACTCTTCACCGGAGGTTAAGAAGCACAAGCTCCGTGTGTGGAAGCAAATCGAAAAACGAATGGAAAAACCAGTACACGATATTTTCCAGGAGTTGAAGGATCGCCTTGACCGTATTCCTACTGATTCGCAAAAAGCCCGTGCCGACGGTAAGAAGAATGGCCGGAATGTTCCTCGCAGAGGGGAAAGGGCTACGCCGAAGGATCAATCCGGAGATAAGCCGTTACGCTCACCTGAGCCTGCGGAGAACGATAAGTCGCAAGAGTGATCCGGTTTTCTTCTTTGGAAAAACTGAATGCCCTCGTCTGCAACTCGCAATGAAGCAGGCGAGGGCTTTTTGTTGCTGTTCTTTTCTTTGGAAAACGCCAGTCGTTTTGGGGTGGTAAAGAGTCCCATAATGCAATTCCTGCATTTTTTGCCTGGTCCGAAAATCGATAGCCCAGTAACTCGCCTATGGACATTAACTTGTCTGCGCAGAAGAGCAGCCCGCATCTTGGTTTGCCATGCCTGTTTTCAGAATATAGGTTTGAATTGGAACTGACGGCGATAATAGGGGGGCTATCTTGTCTGCAGGAGAGGTGGTCGCCCGGGAGGGTAACGTGGAACCGATTCGGGAAAATCATCCGCTTAAACATCTGTTTTCAGGACTGGTTGAGCACGCTTTTCAAAGTGAGCTGGGGATTTGTGATCCTGAGCTTTCCGACTACGTGGCCGATTTGCTGGTGACCTTTACCCATGTTGACGAAATGATGGTAGCCAGAGACGCGGCCGGTCGACCAATTGCTGAGATAGCCGAAATAATCGCCAACTTCGAACTTGAAGGAACTGATATTACCGGTGACCGTGGTCGGTTTCTTCACCGGCGTATTGGTGATTACACTCTGTTCTGGAGTGGTATATATCCGGAATCTGTACCGAGAACTTCCGGCCCCAGTTGGCGGGATCATCTGATTGAGTACGTGGTGTTTGGAAAACGAGCATACGCGATAGCATCGCAATTGACGCCGGCGGGTGAAGTTCCACCGTCTGACCTGCTCAAGCGACTGAGTGAGGATTTTGAAACTTGTGCTCATGGACTGGGACTTGTCAGGCAGGAGTTGGTTAACGGCGGGGGTAATTGCGGCGATGGCGAACTGATCTATTGAGCAGTTAGCTTCACCGCCTGGTCGGTTGATCGCATTCCAGCCACTGGTACTCCCTTTTGAAACAATAGTCCTCTGGTAGTCTTTTCCTGAACTATGAACTCCTACCCGACGGCCGTAAGTCCTAATACGAGCGCCCGTGGTGGTACGAAATTTCGGACTCAAGTGTTGGTCCTTGAGGTTTTGGCTCGGTAGGTGAGGACCAGGGATAAAGCGGCAAGTAAAACGGGTATGGCTATTTCATGAGGCCGTTTGAGGGATATTAAAGGCCTGTAGAGATAGCAACGTAAGATATCGCTTCTGTCTCAACTGGAATATTGCTGCTATTTGCCGATTGGCGGACCCTGAAATAAAGAAACTAGGCCGATATATAAAAAAAATGACACCAAGGACGTCAAGTGGCTTGCAATCTTCCCCGTCTTGCATTTATATTACCCGTCCTGAAAGCGACGCGGGTGTAGCTCAGCGGTAGAGCGTCACGTTGCCAACGTGAATGTCGTGGGTTCGAATCTCATCACCCGCTTTCAAGTTAAGCCCGGTGCCAGTTGGTGCCGGGCTTTTCTTTTTGTGCCAAATGGTTGTGAAATATGAGGTTGTGAACAAGCTGAACTCGGCAGGGGGCTGTTAGTTCTTGTTTGCGGTTCTTGCCTTTGTGTGCCACGAGATATCCCCGAATGCCTCGAAACGCCTCTCTCATTGTGCGTATTTTGTGACACCTTGGTAGGTCGAGTATCGATCATGCCCGTCGCTCGGAGTGGGATGATCTCTGGAGGCAGTTCGCCGGCATCCAGTGTGTGGAGGATTCAGGGAGATCTAGTGGCGTTTTTGGGAGGTGAGTTTCGTCGCAACCGTATAAACTAGTGGCTGTAAAACTCCTGGCGACTACTCGATTTCGTAGCGGAATAAATAAGGCGGGTTAAAACCATCATGAGTGATACAGGTAAAGTATCGGTTCGCGACTCAACAGGCAGGCAATCCATTAGCTACGGCAGGTACTATCTTTCAGTTGCGTTTCTACTGATCGGGACCGTGGTCTTTACCTATGCCGCAACGCGGACCTGGACAACCAGGCATGTACTGACCAAAGCCGGCGATCAGGTCAGTATGTTTCTTGAGTCGAAAAAACTGTATCCGGGCGTCAGCAATCGGGAGGTAGATATCGATGAGATAACTCAGTTGGAAAGCAAAAGACTACTTGGGGATATCTGGGACGCGGGAGGTAGGTACTTCTGGTGGAATGATGCTATTCCTTATTGGGGAATTGGGGCGATTCTCGTTTCTCTAGGAGCGGTCATTCCGTTTTATCAGTCCAGCAAGCACCGGTTGAGATAATCCTGCTTGGGCTTCCGCGAGTCACGCATGAGCAAAACGGCCAACGGGACTGGTCCGTTAGGGGGGGCGAACTTGCGTTGTACGTTGAAATCCTCTTTAGTGCTGTTTGACTGATAAACACACGTGAGACGGACCTGTCCCGTTAGGAGTACATCTCGCTTTCGCTTCCGGTTATTATCGATCGAAACGGAAATATCAGAACTTTTCGTACACGAGTTGATTGAGCGGCCTCTCGAACTCTACGGACAGATACGAGAGTGAAGGGTTCAGCTGTCGTCTTGCTGTTTTGACATTGTGACTTCAGGGCTGGGATCGGATCGTGTGCCGCACTCCGGGCAACGTGCTTTAGTCAATCCTCTTAGTAGGTGTCCACACGTATGGCAATGTTCATTGCCCAACCGCTTGTGCAGCGTTGCAAATCGGATGACCACGGACAGAAACGCGAAATCTGCAGGAATCGAATCCAATAAAACCCCCATCATGGATAAAGATCTCCAATCGAAACCGTTGAAAGACAGGTGGATAAGCATCATTAATGCGCTAATACCCACTAAGACTATGTTTAGGAAAATCCATGTTCCGGAAGATCTGCAAGTGTAGGCACATATACATGCGATAATACCGAGTAGTAGCCCCAATCCCAAACCGCCCAGGAAAACGCAAGCGACATCCCCCGCCGCATCGGCCAGGCCTGCACCTGCAAGAACAAGTCCCATTGAAAACCTCCCTATTATGATTATCCAAATGAGGCCGCGGCGGTCACTATTAGCTGCGTGGTCGAAGTTAAGTAACCTCCAGGCTTTTCTGGTGGCATGATCGACAGGCACCGGCGTTATCGACGTTGGGTTTATTCCGATGATCCATTTTCGTAAATACGCCAATGAGTATATCGGCCTTTCTTTAGTTGTTGCTACTTCTTGGATTTTATACGTAGGTCGTGTACGTGGGGTTCGTTGGATTTAGTCCCAATTCGATATAAGTCCTGGAATAGACCGCCGCCTTGACCGTTTTGAGCTGAAAGCAGGCGAATCTACGTTGTGTGCAACTTACATTGTAGCGTTCTACATCGCACCTTTAGATCTCGACTGTTGCCGGAAAGTGTGGATGCTCGATATGTTCAGACTATAGCTATTCCGATTCAAACAGCGTCTTGTCTCGGAACGCCTCGGCTCTCTGCAGTAATCCCTCTCGATCCGGGGTTTCTTCCTGCTTCAGAGCGAAGTTCATTTCCTGTTCGTCATGGATCTGGCCCGCGTAGAGCACCTCGGTTACGAAATCTATGCCTGGATACTGATACCAGGGGCAGGCCAGCTTCTGATGGGTGTTCAGAGTTTCATATCCGTCCAGCCGGGCGGTGACTGAGTAATCGCCATACCAGAGGAAATCGACGGTAACGGGTGAGCGGCCCACCTCTTCGTCGTTAAGCCAGATCAAGGCTCCCTGGGGCTGCGTATTGATAGTTACCGTTCTGCGTACGCAGCCGGTGGCCAACAGCATGGTGCAGATAGATAGTGCTATGGTCGTTAATCGAACGCTCATTCAGCTCATCCTTGTCTGGTTGCGTTACTCGTTTTCAACTCATCAGGCCGTTGAGACAGCCTGTCTCCGCCGGTATTCAAGCGGCAGGGGCCTGCAACGCCGCTCATCATGCATAAGTTTGAGCTGGGTGTCCAGTACAGAATCGGGCTTATTGCACGATTTGTGGAAGTCAGGCCAAATAAGAGCGACTTGAGAGAATGTGTAATGCTTCAGTCAGAACTGGCCAGCGACGTTTCACCAACGCACGGTAAAAGTGAATTTTTCATGATTTCAGTCAATATCGCTTCGGCCAATATTCGGTTTCCAAATGGTGAAAGATGGTACTTGTATACCTCTTTTCTTTGGGCATCCGTAAGAGTTGAATAGACCTCGCGAAACGCTAGAAATGTTACGTTTTTATCGTCTGCCCAGTTGTGCAATACAGATTCAGCAGGATCAGGCGTGAGCGAAGGCGAAAACGGAATATGCACAATCATGACTGGGACGTTGATGGCATTCATGTCAGCAACGAGGTTATCCAGTATCCTGGTGTACAATTTCCATTTGTAGGAGTTTGGGGCGTTTTCACACAGTTCGGTAATGCATTTGCTTCCCAATCGGCAAAGATATGAGGGGGGGGCTGTTATCTGTTCACGAAGTTCATCCAGTGAGTAGTTGGGTACAGGGACATTTTTTAGAACCAGTTCCTCGTTGTTCAGTTCGAAAAACGGTTTTGCCTGCTCTTGAAACGGGATCAGGTTTCTATCCGCCGATAGGGCGTTAGCGCCGATCACGACCAGATCCGGGTTGAATTTAAGTCCGCGTTCTTTGAGGGTAAGGTACTGTTGGTCCGTGCCATAACCCGGTGTACTGAGGTTTATCGTGCGAACACCATCAAGCATATCCTCCAAAACGTGGGCGGCGGCTTCATTGTCTTTAACCTCCAGCCCGAGCATGAAGGAATCTCCAAGGAATAAGACTCGTTTTTCCCCTAGGGGTTTCGATTCGGGAACCGGTGAATCACCGCGAATTCCCTGCTGGTTCACTGTCAACAATTCGTCCCGGTAACCCGGTTTCAGGATCCAGCCCAACTTGGGATTATACTCTCCCATGCCTTCCCACCTTGGAAGGAAGGCTTTGTCTTCAGTCTGATGATCTCTGGCATAATCTATATGCCACTGTATCCACCAGTCCCGGCCGGTTAGCGTTTGTCGGGGAGTGAGAGTTGCTCGCGCACCGATTTCGAGGAAGAAAATACCGATGATAGCAACTAATGACAATGTCAAGCAAGCGAATTTGAGGTCAGCTCGGTTGCATTGATGGATTTTCCTCGAGATTCGTGCTGCGTTGAAGAATAGTACGATACCGCATGATAACGCCGCAATCGCGGTAATATACAGGGCCGCTATTATTGTGCTTTTATCTATGTATACATAGGCGCTTAGCGTATGGCGAAGGATCGGAGGAAGCATCGCTGTTCCGGTTGCTGCCAGTGAAAGGCCTAAAAAACGCAGGGTAAACTGATGGAACCGTTCCGACTTCATGGATGTCTCCGAAATAGTCTCCGTTGTCGATCGAGCATTCTGAAAGCCAACACTCGATAGGCTAAAAACATCTTGCGTTTTGCTGTGGTTCCAATTGAAGAGAACTTTTCAAGCATAAGGTTGTGAACCCAATATTGTTAGCACGGGACGTTTTTACAGTAAACCGTAGAAAAATCTCGTGTTATTAGTGTGTCCCACAATGGCCAGTATTCCGAGGAAAAACGCCATCAATATGCTTAAAGCAATCCACCACTTTCCCGTTCGTTTTAAATAATTCAAGTAGGCACTGATGAAGCCCGTGGTGGGTGTTTGATCTCTGCCGGTAGTGTAGCCGTCTTGTTTATCCGAGAATGTATTGGTCTGTGTTTTCACAATATGTGATCCTTTTTCTATTATTGGGCCGGCATTCGCTCAGGAGTATCGTTTGACATGTTAACCACCACGTACATTAGAACTGGAAGTATATAAACGCACGGTAACCCGTTGGTATACTGGCCACCACTAACGAAGTTGCCAGGCTGTACCATGCCGCGAATGCCCAATCCGCCATCCATCGTAGGCGTTCTATTAAATACCGCTTATAGACTATCCAATGAGCTGCGAGTAAGCAGGGGAATAACCAGAGCATGTTTATTCCAACCTGCTCGGTACCATTGGTTTTAAACAGGATGAAGCTCTTTAGAATCACGAGCGAAGTCGCCAGGTCTGGCGATCGGAAGAATACCCAGGCGATGCAAACCCAGTAAAAGGTCAGGATTGGTCCGAGGATTTGCGCAACGCCTGTTGGTTGAGGACGATCTCCGCGTCGGCGAGTCCACCATTTGTGTACCATTAGCGCGAAACCATGAAGACTGCCCCAGATTACGAAATTCCAGGCGGCACCATGCCACAGCCCTCCAAGAATCATGGTCAGCATAAGGTTTCTTGCGGTGAATATTCGTGAACCTCTGTTACCGCCAAGCGGTATATAAAGGTAATCCCGAAGCCATCCGGAAAGACTGATATGCCAGCGGCGCCAGAAATCAGTAATGCTCGAAGCAAAGTACGGAAAATCGAAATTCAAACACAACTTGTACCCCAGCCAGCCTGCGCAGGCGATAGCCATATCACTGTATCCCGAAAAATCGCAGTAGATCTGTATGGCATAAAACAATACTGCAATCCAGGCGCTTAGCGAATCATAAACGGCAGGGTTGGCGAAATATGTGTCTACAATCGGGGCGATGTTGTCTGAAATACACGCTTTTTTAAAGTACCCCACGAGAAACAGCACCATGCAGGAACGTATTCCCACATCGGAAAAGTTACGTGTGTTTTTAAGCTGAGGAAGAAAGTCGGACGCTCGGACGATCGGGCCGGCAACCAACTGGGGAAAGAAGCCTACGAATAATGCCAGGTCCAGAAAACTTCTGGTCGGTTCCAGCTTTCTTCTGTATACGTCGATCGAATAGCTTAATGTCTGGAAGGTATAGAAGCTTATTCCTACAGGAAGAATGATGTTTAATGTTCCTGCGGAGACAGGTAGCCCCAGGGTGGCGCTGAAACTCACCGCGGATTCGATGAAAAAATTATAGTACTTGAAGAAAAACAATAATCCCAGGTTGCAGACCAGGCTCGACGCCAGAAAGGTTTTTCTCCATTGCGTGGAATCTCTGGAAGAGAGCAGTAACCCGACCGCGTAATCAATCAGGGTTGAGGCTATTATCAAACTCAGAAAACGGTAGTCCCATGCGCCGTAGAAAAAATAACTGGCCATGAGCAACCACACTTTTCTTTGACGGTTGGTACGCAAATTCCAGTGTACCAGCAGTACAATTGCAAAGAATACAATGAAGCGCGGTTCTATGAACAGCATGTTTGATTACTCTTATTGCCGGGCGAAACATTCAGCCGGCGATTGCCAATACCGGTTTCTCTTTCCAGTGCCTATAAATCGTTTCGGCCATGATCCTGTGCCCGAGTGCGTTAGGGTGGGGATCGCACGGAAGAACCCATATATCGTCATGGGTTAAACCTTTGAAACCGGGATATAAATCTATGACGTTGTATCCCAATTCGGTCGCCAGTGCCGTGATTTTCTGGTGTATATCGTTATATGGATACTCTGTCAGGTTATGAGTATCGGGTACTATCATCAGGTGCAGGCGAATATCGTTTTCGCTGGCGTATTTACCAAGCCGGGTCAAAGCCTCTTTCATCTTGAGAAATCCCGGTGAATCGGAAGCATACAGCTTGCGGTAATGATCCTCCTGGGATTCATTTGGGGCGGTTTTTTGAGACGCCATGGTCCAAGCGGTAAAGGCAAGTTGACTATGGTGCAAAATGGGATTTCGGTTACTCGGAGTTAATAGTTCGGCGTCGTTGATGAAGTAATGTATTGCGACATCGGTAGGTTGGAGATCTTTAAGCTGTGACAGGAACAGTTCCACGTAACGTTCGGTGTTGTAGTTACCGATTCCCGCGTTCAATACATCTACGTCCACGTTGTCCTGTTTAAACATGTTCTGCAGTTTGATCGTGAATACATCTTCTGCGCGTACACCCCAGCCAAGGGTTATGGAACTGCCCAAAAACAGGATTCTTCGTTTTCCCGGGACACGCGGTTCTATGGGGTTTCCACGCATGCCACGATTGTTGAGTTTGATTTCTACGCCTTCCAGCATGGCGGAGCTATTGGCCAGATGCTCGTGTCCCAGAATAGGGTTGGTACTGGCTTTCTGTAACTCCTTGCCGTATCGCCACATCTCGATGTCGTAATTCTTCATTGACATGTTTTTGATTCGCAAAACGGTTTCTGCGGCGATAAGCCCAAACGAAACGGCAAGGGCAATAGTTATTATACGAAAGGTTTTGCACTCCGATTTACGGCCGGATTTAGTGTCTTCATCGTATTCATTGCAAACTTCGGTGCAACATGACGTCATGCGTAAACCTCCATTTTTACACCGCTAGACGCCAGTTTTAACGGCTGTTACCCAGGAGAAGTGAAGATGACAAACTGAAAAACGGTGTTGGAGTATCTCGTCGTATTGCAGTGCGATAGAAGTTAATTAATCATGAAAACACCAAAGCAGTTTTCCAGTGATATGGTGCAGATTGAGCTTTGTACTCGTGACCTGCCCTCCCAGATACCGGTCCAGTCTGAGAGTGATATATTCTTAGCGAGGATCATTCGTGGATGGAGGTTATACAATGAGCCGGAAGCGTTATTCGACAGAACAGTATCATTTACAAGTTGCGTGAAGCCGAGGTAGAGTTATCCGGGGGCCGAACCATATCTGAGGTTTGCAGGCAATTGGGTATCACAGATCAGACCTATTATCGTTGGCGCAATGAGTACGGAGCGCTGGGCATGGACCAAGCCAAGCGTCTAAAAGAGCTTGAACGGGAGAACGCCCGTTTGAAGAAGCTGGTCGCGGATCAAGCATTAGGCAACGCCATACCACGGGAAGCCGCGTACCCAAACTCCTGAGCCCGATGTGCCGTAGACAGGAGATCAAGCGGGTCCGTAATGTTTTTCCCGGGGTTTGGGAACGTCGGGCGTGTCGGGTACTCAAGCAACCTCGATCTACACAACGTCACCGCCCAAAGGTGTTACGCGATGAAGATCGGTTAACCCAACGGATCATCCAGCTGTCCAGCCAGTATTGCCGCTACGGATACCGCAGGATTATGGTTTTACTTAATCGCGAGGGTTGGAAGGTGAATCACAAACGAGTGGAATGGATCTGGTGGCAGGCTGGCTTGAAGGTCCCCAAGAAGCAGCCAAAACACGGGAGAATCTGGCTGAACGATGGCTTGTGATTACGGCATCGTCCGACGCACAAAGACCACGTGTGAGCATATGATTTCGTTCACGCACGTATCGATGATGGCCAGCCACTGGGGATGCTAACCATTGTGAATGAGTTTGCTCGGGAGTGCTTCGCTATGAGTTACTTAACGGTGAGATCTTCTACGCGCTCGTGGTGGTCAGAGTTCTCGTGGAACGTTGGCGACGAGTGTACAATACGGTCAGACTGCATAGTTCTCTTGGGTGCCGTCCACCGGCCTCTGAGGCTCGGTCAAACAGTAATCCCTGGATCAAACAAACGCGACGCAGTTGGCAGGCTCCGCTCGGCCCACTCGCTACGCTACGCCCGCCAACTGCAGATAAATTGGAGTATCAAAAACTAACATAGGGGGTGGTACAATTTCCGGGGGCAGGTCACTCGACAATCACGTTGGTGGAGTATCGGTCACTATTTGCGGTTTGCTGCTGCCTTCAAACCAGGAAGAAGAGCTGCTGCGGTCATCGTGACTGGGAAGCAGTATCTTTTTACAGATCGTAATGATTCTTTTGTAATTGATCTTGATGGCCTGGAACATCTCGCCAAAACGATGGTTGCGCAGATACACGGTCAGGTAGGCCTGCAACTGTAACCGTTCCATTGTTCGACGGCTCATCGTTTCCAACTCGATTGCTTTTCCAGTTTGCTTGTTGAAATCTTCCCAGGTGGTTGTGAGCATCTTGTAGCCACTTTGGCCATTGGTCACGAGGTCCCAGAGTTTCGAACCAGGATAGGGCGTCATTATGCCGAATGCGACCGAGTCAGGATTGATCTCTGATGCCAGATTGATTGAATCTTTCACCTCCGCAACAGTCTCGTAGGGATGGCCGATGATGAAATAAGCACCGAATTTCAGCTTAGCCTGCTTGAATACGTTGGCTGCGCGAAGAATGTCGTTCCGATTGACACCTTTGCCCATCTCTTTCATGATTCGCGGGCTGCCTGATTCAACTCCCATACCGACTTCCTTGAAGCCGACTCTCTTCATGGCTTGGGCCGTGGGCAGGTCGATCGTATTGGCATGCACATAGGCCCATAAGCGCAGTTTATTGGCTAAACCGTTACTCTCGATTGCATCGCACAACGCTTTGACGTAGTCCTTGCGAACCGTGAATGTTTCGTCGTAGAAATCAATCTGAGTACAGTTATAAACCTCGTAATTGCGCTTGATCTCGTCCACTACGTGTTGCGGGCTTCGCGTACGCAGCTTGCGGCCGTAGGGGCGTGAGCAGAAATGGCAGGAGAACGGACATCCTCGTTGACTCATTACCGGGTACATTTCAGCGGGAGGGAACAGTTCCCACGCGGGCGTACCTAATTCGTCGAGATCTTTGGGGATTTCTCCACGGCCATTCAGTCGTATTCCATCAGCTGTTCGGCTGGCTATTCCGGGAATGTCAGACGGATCTCCGCCTTCAAAAACTCTGGTCGTGAACTTGTGGAAAGCGATTTCCCCTTCACCCACGCATACGTAGTCGAATGCCGGAAACTCCTTAAGCGTTCTCTCCGGCATGAATGTGCCGTGAAATCCTCCCAGTACAATGGTCACATCGGGACAGGCTTTTTTGACTGCCGTTGCGATTTTGTGGGTGGTGACAATCATATGCGTCATGGAAGTTAAACCCAGTATCCGGGGTTTGCCTCTAATGATTGCTTCAATAGTCTCCTGCACGGTCATTCGGGCTAACTTGCCGTCGATGACCTCCACCGGGATATCGTGTCTTTTGAGGTAGGAAGCGATATAGGCTATCCCGATCGCGGGATAGTTAGGGGTATCATAACATTCCCGGGGAACTTCAGCGGGCGGATTGACCAGTAATACTCGATTATCCATGTTCTTTACTACTCCGTACGTGGCGGTTTCCTGTGGAGAACCGCCTGATGAACAAGCTGCATAAGCATGGCTGCTACGTATTTATCGGAGCTTCTGGCGTTTTGAATGAGGTTTGATTACGGAGTAGGCCGTTTTTCTCCGCCTAACAGGCGCCGCGGAGGAATGTGCCGATGGTTCGAAACAGAATCGTCAGGTCCAGTTCCAGATTCATGTGCTTAAGGTAGTAGAAATCGAACTGGAGTTTCCTCTTGGCATCTTCAACGGTATTGCCGTAGTGAAAGCTGATCTGTGCCCATCCGGTCAGGCCCGGCTTAACCAGTTCCCGCTCGGACCAATAGGGGATTTTATTACATAATTCCATCACGATAGCCGGACGCTCGGGACGTGGGCCCACTACCGACATTTTGCCCATAAGAATATTGTAGAACTGCGGAAATTCATCCAAACGGGCCAACCGCAGTATTCGACCGACTCGTGTTACCCGTGGATCGTTTCGGGCAGTCCAGGTTGCTTCGTCATTGGCTGAACTGACCTTCATAGTACGGAATTTATATAGACGGAATACTTCTCCGTTTTTGCCTACTCGGTCCTGGTAATAGAAAACCGGACCTCCATCTTCCAGTTTGATGGCCAGAGCCAACAGGGGATAAAACGGGAGTGATACGCACAGACCTACCAACGAAACGATGATATCGAATACCCGTTTCATCGTCGCGTATTGCTCACAATGGGCGCGTAAATCGCTGAACAGGAACCAGTCGGGGGTGATTTCATCGACCAGGATCTGTCCGGCGGCTGTTTCGTAGAAAATCGCCTCGTTCGTTACTCGACACCCTCTGCGCAGGCAGGGGAGCATCCAACTGGTGACTTCCGAGTCAACCGCACTTCCATTACAAACCACGATGTCGTGGATGTTCAATTCCTGGCAGACGCGAATTATGTCCTCGGTTGCTCCGAGATTACGTAATTCCCCGTCTTTGGCCTTGGCGTTAGGAGATTCCTCGGCATCAATGAATCCGACCAGAGTATGAGCATTGAGGAAACCATCTTTAAGTCGATTGGAGAATGATTCGCACGCCTTGCGCTTGCCGACGAAAAGCAGATTGCGTTTGATTTTGTGTATGGAGAAACACGCAAAAAGGCGGATTAATATACCAAAAATCAGATAGGCAAGTATGGTTATTGCTGCGACACGGCGACTGAAACTCATATATAGCGCGCCGTAAATTATGGCGTAAGCGACAATTGCACTGACGGTTGTGACCAGCGATATGCGTGTCAGTATGTACCATTTGTTTATGAGTGTTTTGTGCTCGTTTAAACCAAAAACCAGGCTGCAAATCGTAAGTGACAGGGCGAATACGCCAAACGCCTGCCATGCCTGGGCGTGGTTGGGAATTTCTGAGACGGTGAACCAGCCGTAACCCTGGATCATCGCCAGCCATATGATAGCCGTGTCTATTACGATCCATGCGGGGCGGGGAATATTGAAAAGAACCTGTCCGATAACCTGCAGGGTGGAGGTGCTGGGACGCGGTAACGAAACCGTGGAAAGAGTTTGACAGGAGTCGGTATGGGAGTTATTCGTTTGGCTTATGACAGATGCGGGAGGTCTGGTACCTACTGAGGGTACCGCTCCGGATTCGACACCTAATACACATTGTGAACTCATTCCAACGCACTCCCTTACGCGTAGTGTAAAAAACTCTTAACTGCAAATCGGATTATTAGACTCTCGACGTGAATTATGGGGCATGACTTTGTCCGTAAAAACGGCCTGAATCGGTATATCCGAAGTTATATAATAGGAGTTAACCGGTATGGGGAACTCGCCGGAATGGACCGATAATAATACGGCGAACAGGGGCACTGTCCGGGCGATAAAAAAACGCAACTTGTGGATTAAAGGCCGTTTTTTATGGACCAGTCATGGTTAAAAAATGTCGATCATATTATTGGTCGTACGAATATGGACTATGAATATTCCGGTTAATCGGAAGCATTAGAGGATAAATGTCGTGATTCGAATGCAAACTATACTGGCGATGTTTTTTGCTTTGGTTGTGTTTACAGCCGGTTGTGAAAAAAAGAGCTCTATTGTTTTTGTCCCTACGTATACGGAAGTGGAATGGGATGATTTGGCCGGTGGGCAGCCGATCGAGGTTGGCGAGGATTTCAAGATTACCCTGACTGAACGAACTAAAGGGGCTTTTCCTGCATCTGTTGTAGTTGCTCGCCTGGCGGCAAAGGGTGACGAAGATCAGGAAAAAAAACTGGTTTTGGATATGAAACCGGAGGTGGACTTTCTCGCCTGGAATTCTGTTTTTGATGATTTCAGAAGTATCAGTGAGGTGTTTCCACTTAACGAAATGGCTATGGACGGTTCGGATGTATCGGTGATTTCCATATTGGATGCAGCCGAAGCCCTGAAAGCCAAGTTGCTTTTGGTTTACACCGAGGTGTTCCCCACCGTGCATGAAGCCGAAATACGCGGAGCTTTATACGATGTTTCGAGCGGGCGAATAATGGCTGTTCTCCATTCTGACGCCTATGTGGAGCACCCGGTTGCCATGAATGCACGCATTGATGATCACGATCTGGCCGAGGAAATCGAACAGCGAGATCCTCGTCTAATCGGTGTCAGTAAATTCGAAGAATCCGCTCGCAATTGTCTACTGGCTTTGATGGCCAACGATGATCCCGCTGAGCCGGTTGTACCTGAGGGCTGGGTTCCAGATAGAGAAATCGAACGTTTGATCTGGCCTCCGTTGGAAGACAGCAAATATCGGGAATTACGTCGCCGGCAATAAGTGGCTTGGGAATACCGGGTTTAAAGCCGGGAGAGAAGTTTGATACGTCATATTCAGCGTTTTCCTGATCTCAGGATTAGGGAAACGCTTTTTTATCAGGTTATCTCATACTCGCCGCTAATACGAATATCAAAGTGGCAATAGCTGCGGCAAGCAGTATAAGCGATCGTTCCGCGCCTTCGCTGAAAGCAAAAGTGTGATGGGTTGCGGAATGTCGTCTATGGTGAATGACTGTACCTGGTGCGTTAACTATGGGGCGGTGGTGAGACGCTTCTGCTTTACCGAGAATTGCGTCCAGAACCATGACATGTCCGCAGTTGCTGCATGTTGTGGAGTGCCCGGCAAAAGTGTGTTTATATTCGCTGGTTGTATGACAGACAGGGCAAGTGGTTTTAAGGGTGGCCGGCAAGGTTATGCGGCGATTGCAGGACGGACAAATGATACGTACTGCATCGCTGTTTATATCGAATGAGGTCGTAGCACAACAACGATTACACCTGACGTGGAAAACCTGGGCGTGTAATGGTGCGTCCGGGAGAAGACCTGGATTATTTAACACGGGAGAAGTTGTTGTTGGCGGATTCATGCCGCATCCTCCTTCCTGTCAGATACGTGTGTCTTTTTTGAATATGGATTAATCGCTTCAGAAATTACGTGGCGAAACTTACCCGATTTCTCAACACTGATCGAGTCGACCATGGCAACCTTAACGTCGATTGTTGAGCCCAGCTGTTTCTTGATCCCCTTTTCTATGTGTTGTCGATCATCAATACCGAATCCATGTTCCGGAACAATTAATACGTCAATGTTCAGATTGGCATATTGGTGAACCTGGTATTGCCTTACGGTTTTTAATTCGCGGATGACGTAAATTACTGAGAGAGCGTGCTGCATGGAACCGTTAGTAGCCAGCAGGTGGTCTGTTTGTCGACCGGATATTTCACCCAGCAATTGCATGCCCCGACCACATTCGCATCGGGTGGAAAGTAATCGCCCTCGGTCTCCCGTTCTGTATCTCAGCAGAGGAGTTGCCCAGGCGTCGAGGTGAGTGATCACTATTTCACCATCTTGCCCGCAGCTCACCGGTTGACCATTCAAGTCAACGATTTCAGCGATAATGTTCTGGTCAAAAAGGTGCATTTGCCCGTGAGGGCATTCGTGGGCGATGAATCCTCCGTCGCGACTGCCATAGCAATTAGCCACTCTAACCTTGAAAAAACGTTGCAGAGTTTCCTTTTGACCCGCTACGAGCGATTCTCCAGTTACGAAAACCACTTTGAGGTTACGACCTTCAAACCGCTTACCCTCTGATTCACAGTATTCGGCGAATTTTGCCAGGCTTGAGGGGTAACCGAATATGCTTACCGGATCGAAACTGTGTATCCGAGCAAGGTATCGTTGCATACTTTCCGGAGATAGGTTGAACGCCTCAAGCAGTATTTCATTGGTGATGTGGTCGCGTATTCGCTTCAAGTGATCCTGAGCGCGGATTTCCACCGGCGAACCCCAGAGATAAACCTCTCTTTCACCGGGAGCCGCATTGAACCAGTTATGGGTCAGCAAGCGGGCGGCTTTGTCGTAACCTATACGCCTGCGATCAGAATAAAAAACGAGCGGCTCTCCGGTTGATCCACCGGTATTAAACTGAATCGGGCCTCCTGGCGTATTATGATTGGTCATAGCCTCCAGGTTTGCCCGGATTTGTGTTTTACCCAATAACGGAAGGCGTGGGAGAAGACTGAACGGATCATCCTCTTTCAGGTTTAATCCCAAATCTGCGAAAAGGCTGCTATAATAGGGGCAATTGGCCTGTACGATACTTAAAAGCCTGCCAAGTTTGTGAACCTGCATCTCTCTGATCTGATCATGTGGCCACCATTGCGTTGTTTCAAGCTCTTTCAGATTGGCGAACGTTTTCCGGCCTAGCATTCGCTCGAGTAGGGGAGAAACAATATGACTGACAATAGTAGGGTGCACTGGTTCGGTTTCCTAAAAACGATTGCGCACAATGCAGCTATAGTTTTCTATATGTTTTTCGGCAGTATCAGGGGGCGGCTTTTATATCGTCCTAAAATAACACCAGATATTTATATGCTAGACCGGTACCGGGGCCGATAAGCTATTTCCCGGGGATTCGAGAAGAAAGCAGCGGTGGCTTCTTTGGGGTGCGGGTGAATTACTGGGATTGAAGGAATGCCTGGTGAGCCATAAAAAAAGGCGGGCTTTAACAGCCCGCCCTGTAATCTTGCTTGTCGTTTTCTAAAACACGAACGAGAGCTTGCTTTGGGGAGTACGGCAGTCCATATCCAAGCCCCGGTCGCGGTGGTCGATTATTTCAGCGGCCACTCCTATGGTTCTACCGTAGAGGAACAGGGTGAATACCAGATCCTGGACCTGCTTGTCTGACATTTTTCCTGCCTTCAGGCCGTTCCAGGCCAGCTTCAGGGATATGGTGGCCAGTACCGCGTCGATGTTTACGCAGAATACATTCCTGGTTACGCCCTGGTCGAAGAGCTCCTGAACCAGGTAGTGGTAGAAATCGAGGAACACGTTGTGGATTCCCGCTTTGGTGAATTCACCGCGGATGAATTTTTCCCTCGGATCAACATTGATAGCCGCTCCTTTGAAAACGGGGTGATTGATGCAGGGGATTGGTTTCGCCCGCAGTTCACCCATGGATTTTGCTTTCTGCTTGAATTCGGCGTATTCCTTTGTTGCCTCAGCGGCCAGTTCCTTGAGGTTTATACCGTGATCTGGATTGCCGGGATCTTCAAGTTTGCATTCCTGGAAATTCTTCAGCAGGTATTCGACAGCCTCAAACCCGTTGCCGCCGTGAGCCAAACCGGTGTTGGCCAGGAATCCCACGTAGGTCATGGAAATGTTGTTGCGGGCGCTGACACTTTCTTTTGCTCCCTTGGCCGAGATCGTTCCCGGTCCATTTGTAAGCGTTAAGCCCATCAGGTAAGTGAATTCGCGAAGCTCGTTTTCTGAGGGTTTTTGATTGAACAGAATCTGGTACGCGTTTTCAGAAAAAGAGCAGGTCAGGTTACTCAGGGTCGGGCCGGTCATCTTCTGCCAGTGCTTGTTGCCTTCCTGGTCGATTACCGAATAGGCGAACAGACGGGCGATTACGTGGAAGTGTCCGATGGAATCCTCGACAGTTGCTCTGCTTATCCGTTTGCGGAGCATGGGTTTCCACATGATGCAGACCGACAGGGCGGCAAGCAGGAAAGCGTAAAGATCCTTGATTTCCATCTTCTTTTCTTCCGCCAGCTTGATGATGTGCTGACAGACTCTCAATGCCCTGCAGTTTTTGCGACTCTTGGTGACCTCTTTCATCAGGAAATCGGTTAGTTTGCTGGAATCTCCGTTGGGAGAGGTAAGCAGGTTTTTAACCACGAAGTCGTTCATTTCCTTAGGGAAATCTTTGACCTGGTCATCAATGTTGAATTCACGGATGAGGTCAATGACGAATTTGGTGTGCATTCTGGCTTTGGCGATAAGGTCGTTGTCGCCAATGGCCGCCACTGCCGCCGCGAGATACGCATTTGGGGTGGCGTTGTTTTTACGCGCCATTTGCACCACGGCCATTTCCTCTTTGTCCATCTTCATCAGCAGGTTCAAAAGAAGGTTGATCGTGGGGATGTCGTCCGCTTCCGGCATTATCTTAGCCAGGGAGAAATAGATGTTCTCTTCCAGCGTGTTCTGGGAAAGATCAAGAATGGATTTCCCGTGCAATTCAGATACCTGGGTTTTTGGATCCATCCGTGACGCGCCTGACGTATCCGCCATGTTCTGACGCATGGGCTGAGCGCCGACCTGCTTATTGATAATCGCCAACTGTTCCGCGTACGGTTCCAGTGGCTTAACCGTGGGCAGGTGCAGTTCTTCGGGGACGGTTACGATGTTATCCGTCAGCCACAGTTTGAGCGAGAGGTCGCCTTCCGCTTCAAAATCAGGTTTGTCGTCGATCTTCTGGAAAATAGCATTCATTGCGGCGGGGAATGCCTGGATCGAGGAAACCCGTACGCCGTGTTTGGATACCTTTGGGTTATCCGGATCAAATACCGGAACACCGAAGTAATCGTCGAACCAGTTTTCCTTGCTGATGGCGTCGTCGCCGCCGCCGGCCATCGCTCCCGCGTGTCCGCAGGAACGGGCAATGTCTTTTTTCCACCTGCCGGTCACGCAAACCACGATTGGCTTGTTAAACCCGAATTTCCTCGCTTTTATCATTTCCAGGGCGACTTTTTCGTAGTAGCCGCCGGGTTCGACATACAGAGCCACAGCCTTGGTACGCGGGTCATTCTGGGCGGCGAACAAAAACTCAGGCAGGGCAAAGTGGATGTAAACATCCTTACCGGAACTGACTACCGTGGAAAGACCGTATCCGGCTATTCGCAGGTATTCAGCGATGGTCGTCGTAAAGTTACCGCTGTTGGAATGGATGGCGATGGAACCGGGACGTAACGCTTCGTCCGGTGTATCGCCGCCCAACGCGCCACCGATTCGGATGTGATCCCAGACGTTGGCTATGCCCAGGCAGTTACACCCAATAACGTCAATACCTGTCTCCTGGCAAAGGAAACGGATATTGCGGGAATCGGCCGTGGAGACCTTTTCCGTGACAATGATTATCCTCTTGAGCAGGTGATTGTAGGATACAAGTTCGCTGACCGCCTGCATGACCGCGGTAGGCGGCAGGTAGATCACCCCGCAGTCAAACGCGTGGCCTTGCTTCATTACTTCGCGGACACTGGGATATACCGGTATATCACCGATTTTTGTTTCCAGCTTTCCGCTGCGTCCGTATTGTACACCGGCTACGACGTTTCCACCGGAATACTCGTGAGAAACGGGGGTTACTTTGCGGCTTTCACTACCAAGAATATTGATTACGCAAACCTTGGAATCCTTGGTGACCAGCTCCTCCAGGGAGTAGATACCGACATAATGGGAAAACGGTTTGGTTTTAAGTTGTCGCATGATAACTGCTGTCCGATTATTGAGAGCCTGTTGTAAAGGCGTTCAGTCAGGAACGCTGCTTAAAATTCAATACCTGTGTCAAATCGCTTGTTTGTTGAGGTTGCCGTATTTGTGCTTGCCTTCCGAACCCCACCAGTCGTCAACTCGCTTGGCGTATTCCAAAGTGAGGATCATGGAGGTGTCGTAGCCGAACATCTTGTAGGGCAGTTTGAGTGAATCGAGAATATCCCGTCCATATGCCATGCCCTTGATGAGATTCGGTCCACCGCGTCCTACAACCACGTATACAGGTTTCCAACCGTTTTCAGCGTAATGATCGCGTAAGGCATCGAATATGCCGCGGAAGGTGACGTAAATATCGGTGTTGTTGGCTTTCCCGCCAATGATGAGAACCACATTGGCGGCTGCCAGGTGGTGCTTGAATGCAATACGGGCAATGTCGTACATCTTCTCGTACGGAGGATTTCCCCCGAAGTCGGAGGCGAAGATGGCTTTGCTGCCCAGTGTTTCCGTCGCTGCGGAATTCGCACCACCTCCGAACATGAAGGGGAGGATTGTCCCGCTGGGATTCAGTTCAAGCACGTCGCTTTGCCCCTGGTAGGTTCGGAGCCTATTGATCTCCGATTCGAACGGGCTGATATCCAGTTGGAAAATACCTTCCGGCAGTCCTGCCCGTTTCCAGGCCAGATTGTCCTGGTCGAAAGCCGCTTTCAAGTCGCAGGCGACCGGAATGAGCCTGGCACCTTCCTTCTTGATCCTTATCGGGTTCAGCTCCAGAGTGGACATTCCGTAGCTGTCATAGAGATCCCAGAGCCTGGGAATGGTCTGAACCAGGGGGCTGATAGCGGCCGGCGGGCATACGGTGTCGGTCAGGGCGTTGGTTATATCGAAAGACTTAATTCCGATGAACGGATCAATGCAGATCGTTTTTCGTTTTTCATCGGGAAGGCTTTCTATGTCCACACCACCGTGCGGGGAAATGGTGAAGATCGGTTTTCGGTTTCGAGTCGATTCGGTGATACTGAAATACACCTCTATATCGGACTCGACGAATTCCTCGAAGGTCACCCCGTTTGCTCGAACCACTCGATTGCCGTAGGTGTGTGTGGCGAAGAAAAAGTCGCGTTTGGCTTGCAGGGCGTCGTGGAGGTTATCTACGATGCGGACCAGACCCGCTTTCCCTTTCTTTCCTACTGCTTCGTGGAAAACTGGTTTGATCACCAGCTTTCCGTATTTGTCGAGCATTCGTTGCAGATCACCGCTGGAAGCTCCGCCCGTGGCAAACGCCGGGACGGGAAAATCAACCAGTCTTAGTAATTGAGCACCATATTTCAGGCCAGACAGTTGCATTGAAAGAGTCTCCGATTTGCGTCAATTGCGTTTTTGTTCCCAGTGTGCGGGATAGATTGCCCCATGAATGGTCGTTTCAGCAAAGCCTTTCGAATCTCGAAACAAGGCCGCTGAAGCGAGTACGAACCCCCTGCAGAAACCTCTACATCTTCTACCGGTATATTAGTACTTCACTTGAGAATTGCCTTGCTTTAGAGCGTAAAAATTAAAAAAAAGACGCCCCATAATTGAGGCGTCTCAAATAGTACTGTTTTTTCAGGGCGAGCGATTAACTCTCTTTGTTATCGCTGTTGAAATCGACCTTGGGAACGCTCTTGGCCGCTTCTTCAATCTGGAAGTACTCGGCAGGTTCGACTCCGGCCAGTCGGGAGTAGATACTGCCCATCAACTTCCTGGTGAAGGTGTTGAGCTCTTTGACGCTATCATTATAGCGTTTTCTCTCGACGGCCAGCCGGTTTTCAGTACCTTCCAGAGAATCCTGAAGCTTGAGGAATGACTGGTTGGACTTAAGTTCCGGGTATCGTTCCTGGATGACTAATAGCCTGGATAAGGCGGATTCGAAACCGGTGGCCGCTTTGGCCTTGTCCGGAACCGACTTGGCTTGTGTGTAGGCCTTTCTTGCTTCAGCTACTCCAAGGAACACCTTCTCTTCCTGCTTGGCTACGCCTTTGACTGTCTCGACCAGGTTTGGAATGAGGTCAAACCGCCGTTGGAGTTGATTGTCGACCTGGGCCCAGGCGCTATTAACATTTTCGTTCAGAGTGACGGCCTTGTTGTAGCCGCTGACAAAGGAACATCCGACTACAATCAAACCGATGACGAACGCCACGGCCACCAGTCCCAATACTTTTGCTAACTTCATCGTACTACCTCCGTTATTCTTCAGTCGCGCTCCGCATGATGCACAGTATTTTGCGCCGAACGCATTCTCTGTTGAGCATGATTTACATTTGTTACCAGCTGCCACCGCCTCCTCCTCCTCCGAAGCTTCCGCCACCACCGAAACCTCCTCCGAAGCCACCGCCGCCAAAGCCGCCACCTCCGAAACCGCCGCCTCCACCCCAACTGGAGTGTGATCGACCTCCGCCTAGCATGCTGCTCATAATGCTGCCCCAGAACATGCCTTCGATAAGACCGCCGCCTCCCCAGCGTCCATAATTGCGATTACGCCTGGAGATAGAAGACATGATCAAAAAGAAGACTATGATGGGAAACAGTCCGCCGCCGCAGAATACACCCGGATTGCGCGTTCGCATCTTTGGCATTCCGGTTAATTGGACGTTGGCGTCATCGGCGACTTTTTTGGCCGTGAGTGCTGTTAGCTGAAATAAGCCTTCGGAGTAGTTTCCTTGTTTGAAATACTTTGTTCCTATTTGGCGGTATACCGTACCACACCAGGAATCGGGTAGTGTTCCTTCAAGGCCATAACCGTTTTCGATTCTGAATTTCCGTTCGTTAACGGTCAAGGCAATCAGTACACCGTTGTCTTTTCCCTTTTCTCCCAGTTTCCACGCTTCAGCGTGGCGAATGGTCCAGCCTTTCCAGTCTTCGTCGCCGATTGTGTCGACAGTCAGAACTTTTATCTGGGCTGTGGTTTTCTGATGCAGTTCGACCAGAAGGGCCTCCAGGCGTTGTTCTGTCTGCGGATCTATTACTCCCGCTTTGTCCACAACGTATGTTCCTGGATCCTGAACCGTTACCTGGGCAACTAATAACGCGGGGCTTGCCAGTAATATTATCACCAATAAAGGTCTTAATGGGGATTTACCACGCATCGACTATACCTCCCAGAGCCGCTACGTCTCCGTATAGCGTTTCAAACTGTTCCCACGAGTGATCGGCGGAAGGATTAAGGGCCGCTCTTACTCCGGGTAGTTTTCGCTTGGTCAGGTTTTCCACTTCCGCGATAACCTCGAGAGCGGGTTGAGCTTCCTTGCGATCTTTGAGCCAGAGCATGCCCCGCAAGGTGCGCATGAGGTTTTCGGCCATGTTGGTTTCGAGTTCGGCGAGGAATTTTTCCCGGCCTGCCGCGGCCAGCAGACCCTGGCGCAAGCCGATGGAGATTACTTTCAGTTCTCTTTCGCACTGCAGGCGAACGTGGTTGTCCTCAAAAGAGAGGTCGTTGAAGTAGTCGGTTCCTGCCAGGTTTATGTGGTTCTGGTGAATCTCAATCAGTTCCAGGGGGAAAGTGTCGCGAGATTCATCAATATAGCTGGGGGTCATGATCAAGGGAGCGGATAGATGGGCTTTCCCCAGTTTGGCTCCGTGGTCGGCCAGCTTGCGAAGCATGTGCAGGTCAACTTTCTCTACAACAGCTACGCTGCGTATGGTGTGCCGGGTGGCATCAAAGGTACCTGCTGCAATGGCCCCGAAAAGGGTGAGTCCCTGGAGATTTGAGCCTGCAAGCTTCTTTAATAGCTCCGCAAACTGCCGGATGGCTGGTTGCAGTTCAGCAGGTAATTGGTCGTAGGTGTTTACGGTTGTAGTCATTCTGCTACTCCTTGGGGTCGGTTAATCGAAACCGGTTTTCGCTTTTCACTCGTTCAGTCTTTAGAGGATAGCCTTCCGGCTGTTGCCGGCCATTATAGAACTAATTTTATATTCGACCGACCCCCGCTTTTATTCGGGTTCCAGTCCTATTTTGTTGAGAACCATGAGCCGAGGTTCCGTCATATGGTCGATGGCGAATCGTACACCTTCCCGGCCTAAGCCACTATCTTTAACGCCTCCATACGGCATACAGTCAACGCGGAAAGAGGGGATGTCATTAATTACGACACCGCCGACTTCAAGTTCGTTGAAAGTGTAGAAGGCGGAATTAATGTTCCTGGTAAATATACCCGCCTGCAAGCCAAACACGCTGTTGTTTACTCGATTGCAGGCCTCTTTAAATGTATCGAACGATTCGATGGTGGCTACGGGGCCAAACGCTTCTTTGCAGTATAGATCACAATCGTATGGAACGTTTTCAACGAGAGTGGCTGTAAGGAGTGCGTTTTCCCGCTGGTTGCCGCAAAGCAGGTTTGCACCTTTCGATACGGCGTGGTTAACCCATTGTTCAATACGAATGGCGTCGTTTTCAGTTATCAGAGGCCCCAGGAAAGTGTCGGGATCAAGTGGATCGCCGGTTTTCAGGACTGAAGCTGCGGCAACCAGCTTGGGGACGAATTCGTTGTAAATCGATTGGTGTACTATTATCCGCTGAACGGAAATACACGATTGCCCCGACTGATAGAACGCGCCGAGGATTATACGTTTGATGGCAAAATCCTGGTCCACGTTTTTATCAACGATGCATGCAGCGTTGCCGCCAAGCTCCAGAATGACTTGTTTTTTCCCTGCCTGGGTTTTGAGATTCCAGCCGACGTCCTGGCTACCGGTGAAAGATAGCAGTTTCAGTCGCGGGTCGGTGGTGAATAGGCCCGCTCCGGTTCTCGGGCAGGGGAGAATGCTGAAAGCTCCTGCCGGCAGGTCTGTTTCTGCGAGTAATTCTCCCAGGATCAGTGCGCCTATTGGAGTTTGAGATGCCGGTTTCAGTATGAACGGGCAACCAGCGGCGATAGCCGGTGCGATTTTGTGAGCGGCCAGGTTGATTGGGAAATTAAAGGGAGAAATGAATGAACAAGGTCCTATTGGAACTCTTTTGCAAATCGATTCATACCCTTGAGCTCTGGCGGAGATGTCCAGCGGAGCGTATTGTCCATATATGCGTGTAGCTTCTTCGGCGGCAATGCGGAAGGTGTCAACTCCACGGGTGATTTCTCCTTTGGCGTCGTTTATTGGTTTTCCCGCTTCAATAGCGAGGATGTGAGCGAGTTCATCAGCCCGCTGTGCTATACGGTTTGCGACGTGGTTGAGAATGTCAGCACGTTTGAAAGAGGGTAATCGTCTGCAGGCGTCGGTTGCATTTACTGCGGCCGATATAGCCTGGTCTATTGTGGTTTCATTCGCGAGAGCGACACGTGTTGCGACCTGGTTGGTGTATTTGTTGGTTACTTCAAGGTCACAGTTCGGAGCAAGCGGTTCGTTCGCCAGATACAAGGGGTACGAGTTTTTGAGCATCGTAAGCATCTCCGTCGAAAGCCGATTTTGAACAAGCCCGGAATTGTATGTGTGTTCGCAGCGAGGCGATACGTCAAGAGAAATCCGCAGGATTACCTATAAAACAGCAAACGAGCATCTCGGACAACCGGTTGCAGTTGTCGAACGAGGTGCTCGTTTATGTAAAAGCCTCTGTACTGAGGAATTACTAAGTTGCAGGCCGCACTTCGGCGTCAAGGGCGTAGATTTCGACGCGGCGATTTTTGCTCCGACCTGAATCGCTATCGTTCGGGACCACCGGGCGATATTCGCCGCATCCACAGGCGACCAGTTTTTCCGGGTTTAAGCCACGACCGTTAAGCCAGCGTACCACGGCCAGGGCTCGTTCCGTGCTTAGCTCGTAGTTATCTTTCCAGCCGCTCTTGCGGATAGGGGTGTTATCCGTATGTCCGAAAACAAGGATGTCCTTGTCCGGGTAATTGCTGCGGATAGCGTTGACAAGTTGCTCCAGCGATTGCTGGGCACCACTGCGGAGGTTTACCTTGCCGGGAGCGAAGAGCACTGAGCCTTCGATGGCGATCATGGCGCCGCCCGGTACGGGCGTCCAACCTTCGGGAACATCTTCGGCCGGTTTGGACAGTTGAGCGGTCAGGTTTTCTACATCGGTCATTGCCTTGGACAAATCGTTCTGGCAGTTATCGTTCGCTTGGCGCAAAGCGATGAGTTCTTCCCGAGCATTCTGCAGGTCGCCGAGTAACTGCTGGTTACTGTCTTCCAGCATGGCGATTCTGGCTTTGTGGTCTTCACAGCCGGTAGTAAGAATGAGCAGGGCAAGGGACAGAACGATAAGTGGTTTAGTAGCGCGGATCATTTTTGAATTCCTCCATGAACTGCACGGCGGTTGAGCAATGCCGTGCCGGATTCCGTTCCCGCCTTAACGGCAGGAATAGTGTTTACTCTTTATATACTGTTCGCCATTTAATCAGTTGGCGAATTTTCCGTTTCGTTCAGCTTCTTTTCGTGTTCGGCGATTTTATTCTCGATTTCTTCCTGCTTTTCCTGGCGTTTTAATTCCCGCAAATCCCGGAAAACCCTGGTGGCGAAAGCGAGAATGCGCCAGATCAAGATTGTCGCCGAAGCGGTGGAAGCCATCAATGCTAAAACATTGATGTCTTTAAATTCCCTGAAGAACCAGACGGTGACCTGATGATTTCTGTTCATCCACACCGTGAGGAGGACAAGGAATGCTACTCCGACAAGGAGTATAAGCTTAAAATAGACTTTGACACGTTGAAATGCAAGATTCATTTGTTTTTCACTATCAGTAAGGTTGTGAGTTTCCCAAAAGTCACAAGCCCTGGAATGCGGTTGCCAGTTCTCCCGGAGAGTTGAAAAGGTAGATTACTTTCTGGATCATTTCCGACTTGATGATCGGATCGTGAAACAGAACCGTGATCAGAAAAGCGATGGATAGCCAGGGAACCAGGGGGATTGCCCGGGCGCGCTTGAAGGGGAGCATGAGGATAATACCGGCCAATGCAAGGATGGAGCAGAGTACAAACCCGATTAGAGCTACGTGCCACCCTGCGACACATCCGGCCGCGGCCATCACGTGAATATCTCCGGTACCCAGTGCTTCTTTACCGAGTATCAAGGTTCCGGCGATGCGGACCAGCCAGCCGATTCCGCCGCCGATTATGAACCCGGCGGCCGCTGTTCCCAAACCCTTGATTGGGCTCCAGTGCCAGTAATAACGTGGTGACCAGGCATAGATGTCGGAAAGACGCTCGGAAAAACCGGTTCCCTGGTGAGCGAAGTAGATGACAAGAATTCCGGCAATAATAGCGGGAAGAAGGCAGAGCATTTCCAGGCTGGCAACTCTTCTCGCGGTGGATCGTTCGGATTCGATGGCCTCTATGATCTCCGTGTCCGATTCCCGTTTTGGTATACCACCGGCAAGGATAAGGACGAACAGAAGAATTAAAGCGGGAGCCCATCTGATATAAGCGGGGACAGTCCAACCTACTTCGGATCGCTGGACCCACGCTCCATAAATCAGGACCAGGGCACACAGCCCGGCGAAGATGGCGGCGATTGCTCCGGGAATTCTGCTGGGTTGTTTCGGGGTATCTGTTTCGGCTGCTGGGGTATCAGGTGTATTAGTAACTGCAGATTCTTCGGAAAGTGTTTCTGCTGGTTGTATATTATCATCTGATGCTGGTTGTTCTTCTGGCGTATGTTCGCTGGCGGACGAGATCGGTTGTGTCTGGTTATCGTTGTAACTGCATTTGTTGCAGGCGGTTGGGAGCGTTTCGGCGGAATTGGGTTCGTTTCGTAAAAACGTTTCCGGCGTTTCTTCTCCCTCTGATTTGGGTTCGTTTCGTAAAAAAGCGTTTTCTTCAGGCGCATCCTTTTCTTCCAGGCTGTCTTTGAAGATTAGTCTGAGAATGAACACGGTGACCAGTAAAACGGCGGTGGTGACTATGGCCGCGGCGCCCAATTCTTCGCTGGGGCGATACCAGTCAACGCGCCGGTCTGGAGTCCACATCGCGTGGAGAACGAAGCCGGCGATGGTGGCGATGGTGGTAAAGCGAACATCGACCCAGTAGTTTTCGATATCGATGGCTGACATGGCCAACAGGGCGGTGAAAAGGATGGCGTGGGCGAGGAATATTGGCCAATCCTCGCTTAACTGCCAGGTGAGTCCTGGGATGTTCACGCCGAGGCCAATATGCGTATGGGCGATGAAGAATGCATCGAAGATCAGTAATACAACGATGGAGCCCAGCAGTTCGACCGCGGGGTAGCGGGCGGAGATGGGCATGTTGCAGTCGCGGCATCTGCCACCGAGTTTTAGGAAACTTAATACGGGAAGGTTGTCGTACCAGCGAATTCGTGATGAGCAGCCGGGGCAGAAAGACCACCTTGGTTCTCGAAGGGAGATCTCCCGGGGGATTCGGTATATGACCACGTTGAGGAAGCTGCCTACGCACAATCCAAATGTTCCCCAGAAAGCGAGCCACCAGGAAACCTCGATTACGGTCATCAGTTTTTCGGAGAAGAGTTCCATATTGGTTGTTGCTGGATCGAATCCTTTGTGAACAAGGTTCTGGTGATCGTTTAATTTTCCGCATCGGCAGCGGGTTGGGTGTTAGCATACTCGAATGGCTGGCTGCCCGCACGTATTCGCAATTGATTATGCTGATCGCGAAGCATCCGGGTGAGCATTATTGCGGCTTCCTTGTTGTCGAGGCCTTCAAATGCGGCGGGATAGATCGGCTCTCCGTAATCGAGCCAGACACGGCGGGGCCGGGGAAGTTTTTTTGTTCTGGGCCAGGCTTCAAACGCCCCTTCGATGGCCACGAGGACGATAGGGGCGTTGGCTTTACGGGCCAGGCCTATTACTCCCGGTTGCAGGTCGGCTATCTTTCCGGTTTCGGTTCTGGTTCCCTCGGCGAACAGGACCAATGCACCGCCGGCTTTGAGTATGCGAAGCGATTGCTTGAAGGAGCTTACATCGGCCGCCCCTCTCTTGACAGGAAAAGAGTTGACCTTCGGGAGAATCGTTTTCAGCAGGGGTACTTTAAACAATGTGTCACGAGCCATGAAGCTGAGGATTCGGCTGGCTCTGGCACCGACCAGCGGCGGATCCAGAAAGCTCTGGTGGTTGGCGGCGAGGATTGCCGGTCCTTCGTCGGGGATGTTCTCGATGTTGGAGACTCTAATGCGCAGGAACAGGGTAGCTCCGATATTGATCAGGAAGCGTCCGAGCCGGTAAGTGTACATATGTGAAGACAAATCATTCCATCCCAAGTTAATGGTCGCCAGTTTTCGACTGCTGGAGCAGGTCGAGAGGGTAAGGATACGCAAAGCGGTGTTGAAACGCCAATTACTTTCCGGTTATGTGAAGAATGAGGGGGGAGGGTATCGGGGCAGTGAACTTTGGCGGGTTCGGTGTTTGGTATGGTTTCGGGACCGGTAAAGAGTATGCCAACTGTCAAATCGACTGTGTCAGTCTGGCAGTTTCGATAGTGTTTTATCATTATTGATTCCGGAAATATATGTCTATCAAAGAGTTACGGTGGTGCGGCGATATGGCTGAGCCTGGCACGGCTTTTGCTACATGATCAGGTGTGTAAATCAAGTTGTTTTGTCTTACCTGGAATTCATTGAACCAGAAAGGAGGTTTCAATGTTAGACAAAGTTTACAGTGGATTGCACCCGTTGGCGAGTTTGAGGAGCGACATGGACCGCCTGCTGGACAGAATGTGCGAAGGCGCTCCCGGTTTCGAGTGCCGAAGCGGTTTTACCGGTAATTTCCCGGCGGTAAACCTGTGGGAAGATAATGATGGTTTATACGCAGAGGCCGAACTGCCGGGGGTGCCGATGTCGGACATTGACGTGTCCGTGGTTGGTAATGAAGTGAGTATCACCGGTGGCCGGTCGACCGATACCGGCGAAGAGAGCAGTTACCATCGTCGCGAGCGGCGAGGCGGCAAATTCTGCCGCGTTTTCAGGTTGCCCATCGATATAGATACTTCCAAGGTTGAAGCGTCGATGAAGAACGGCGTTCTGTCGATCAAATTGCCCAAGGCGGAGTCGGCGAAGCCGGTCAAGGTGAAGGTTAAAGCGTTGGCGGGATAGGTTTTCATCAATGATATTCATTTGAATGACATAGGAGAAAACGCAATGACTACTCAAGCAATTGAAAAACCGGTCGATACCGAGGTTACTCCGCGAGAGCGTACGAGGAACCGGCGAACGTATCGCCCGAACGTGGACATAATCGAAAAGAGTGATGAGTTACTGTTGATCGCTGATATGCCGGGTACTACCACGGAGAATATCGATGTCCGTTTTGAAAACGGCGAGATGACTATTTTCGGCAAGGTACCCGACCGCCAGAAAGAGGAGGTGCGGTATGTTTCGCAGGAGTATGGTGTTGGCGATTACCTGCGCACTTTCCAGGTGAGCGAGGCGATTGATGCGGAGAAAATCAGTGCCGAATTTACCAATGGTGTTTTGACCCTGCACTTGCCCAAGACTGATCGTGTGAAGCCCCGCAAAATAGCTATCAAAGAAGGGTAGGATGCGGCTAAGGTAAAATTAGAAACCAGTATTTACTTACACCAAGAGACTACGAAAGGAAGGTAGAAAGATGAGGTTGTCAATGGGATGGAAGTTGACGATAGGTGTGACAGCTGCGGTTTTGGTAGCCGGCGTTTTTGTCCCAAGTATGACCTCCCAGGTCGTGTATGCTATCGAGAGCGGGCAGGCTTCGGCCGCCCGCGATCGACTGGCGTCTGTGGAGGATTTATCCAGCGTTTTCAGTGATGTGTCGGACGCTATCAAGCCTTCGGTGGTCAATATAAGCTCGACCAGGAGCGTGCGATTCAAGAACACGATGCGGCGATTGCCGGACAGCCAGTTCCGTGATCCGTTTCGGGAATTCTTCGGCGACGACTTTTTTGACAGGTTCTTCCAGCAGCGTAACAGTCCGCGGGAATACGTTCAACAGGGATTGGGGACGGGGGTTATCGTCAGCAAGGACGGGTATATCGTAACCAATAACCATGTGGTGGAAAACGCTGATGAAGTCACGGTAAAACTGCTGGATGATCGCACGTTTGAGGCTGAAGTGATTGGTACGGACCCGAAAACCGACCTGGCGGTGATAAAAATCGAGGGGAGCGACCTGCATCCGGCCGACCTGGGGGATTCGGACAAGGTCCGAGTCGGGCAATGGGTGGTTGCATTGGGGAATCCCTTTGGCCTCTCCCACACGCTGACGGCCGGTATTGTCAGTGCCAAAGGGCGTTCGAATATGGGGATTGTCGACTACGAGGATTTCATCCAGACTGACGCGGCCATTAACCCGGGAAACAGCGGCGGACCTCTGGTTAACCTGCGGGGGGAAGTAGTTGGGATTAATACGGCTATTTTCACGCGGACCGGCTCTTACATGGGTATTGGATTATCCATACCGGTAAATATGGTCAAGTCGGTTATGGACAGCCTCATCGATCACGGGCACGTGGTGAGAGGGTATCTGGGCGTATTGATTCAGGATTTGAATCCGGATTTAGCCCAGTCGTTCGGGTATGAAGGAAGTGGAGGCGCCCTGGTTGGTGAAGTGAGTCCGGGCGGGCCGGGAGACAAGGCCGGCTTGAAATCCGGCGATATCATATACAAGCTTAATGGGAAAAACATCGAGAACATGACCATGCTTCGGTCGCAGGTGGCGGAAACGAAACCGGGCACCGAATCCGAATTGGCGGTTTTTCGTGATGGAAGATCGATGACGATTCGAGTGAAGATCGGAGAATTGGAGGGCGAACAAGCTCCGGGCGAGAGCGGTGGTTCGGCTAGCGACTTGGGGATGACCGTTCGGAATATTACTCCTGAAATAGCTGAGCAACTCGGGATCGAAGAGGAGAACGGCGTTCTGGTGACCGGCGTGGAGCCCTTGGGAGCGGCGTTCAAGGCGGGAATCCGGGAGAAGGATGTGATTCTTCAAGTTCACGGGGAAAAGTGCGATAGCGTGAGCGAGTTCCGCCGGTTAATCGCCAAGCGTGATTTAACCAAGGGGGTCCGGCTGCAGGTGAGCAGCGGCGGAAACGACCGGTTCGTGTTCTTGAAAAGCAGTAAATAGGTTTTATCGTTAATCAGCGTTTATTGAAAGGGAGTACGCCGGGTTGGACGAGGCGTACTCCTTTTTTCGTTGTTTAAGAATCAGCATTATTGTGGCTGGCCAGGTCGCTGGTAACGTGGATTAAGCCTTCAACCACTCGGGCCATTCGGTCGAAGTTCATTTTGTCCGGGGTGTCGGTTGCTTTGTGGTAGTGGTTGTAGCGGAAGGGGGCCGTATCGGTGACCATGATGCCGGGATAATCGTATTGCCAGAAACTCCAATGGTCTGACCAGCCTATTCCGTTGATAAATCCTGGAGCGGCGATTCCCTCTGAGGGAAATTGGGCGTGCTTGCGGAATGAAATGATCGCCTGGTGAACGAGTGGGCGGGAGGCGTAGTTGCCGACAAAGGCGACGAAGTTTCCGGTGTCGGGGTAGAGGAGATTCAGCGGCGGGGGATAATGCTGGCTGTTGGGTTCATCTGTGTAGCAGCCGATTGTTTCGGGAGTGAGCATAGCCACGATGTTGTCGTTTTGCTCGCGGCAGGCTTTGGCGTAAACCATACTGCCCATCTGCTCGGTCTGGAAGAATGGCGGTTCTTCGTTGACGAAAGCGACAAAGCGGATAGTGCGGTCAGGTTTACTGGCAGCCATGGCTTTGGCTATTTCCAAGACGGCGGCGACTCCGCTGCCGTTATCGTTTGCGGCCGGGCATCCGAGTACGGCGTCGTAGTGGGCTCCGATTATTACGATCTCGTCGGCATGGGATCCACCCGGCAGTTCGGCGATAATGTTTTTAACCGTTGTATGCATGGCGGTGTACTTTTGCTCTGTTACGGTATAACTGGAATCCTGCAAAGCCCTGGTTATGTAGGCTACTGATTTTTCCAGGGCATCCGGATTGGCGACGTTACGTTCGCCGATGTCCACAGCCAGTGTGCGTACGTGTTTTTCCAGGGCGAAGCTCAGAAGATTCTGGTTTGCAGTAAGAGGCGGGAGAGGTCCGGTGAAGTTCTGTCCCGGCATCTTTGTAATGCAGTTAATGCTGCTCAGGATGGTAATGAGGAAAACACCCAGGACAGCTCCGGATCTGACCCATGCGCGGCGGGTTTGAGGTAGCAGTGAAAACTTCGGGCGATTCATATCATGCTCCTTGTATTTATTGTTATTGTACCAAGTGAGAGATGCTTGGGCGAGTATGCGGATGTAATTATATGTGTATAGGTTTTTGCGAGCGTTGTTAGCGAATGCAATTGCTTGCCATTTTGCTAAATACAAGTAGGGGAATAGTTTTGCTAAAAAAAACGTAGGGAAATCGCGATAAAGTTTTTCAAGTACAGGCTGCGGGTGGCAGGTTGGATTGCTTTAAATCGAGTTTGATTCGGAGTTTCAAGTGTTGATGTTATAATATTGGGGCTGGGGCAATTAGGAGAGATACTTAATGATGTGGATACAACTGGTTATTGGCTTTAGCCAATCGTGTGCTGGTAATTCAGGGGCATCTTTGGGAAATCGTTGTTGCGACGAGAACGGAGCGTTAAACGGGATTTTTGCTGATTTTTCCGGCATTGCCCTGTAACGTGCTATGTGACTGAAACCGGATTGGCCCGCACTTGCCATGCTGCGGTTTGTGCTTCATATCCTCACGGAGAGGTCCGGTTTTTATCCCACATTTGGTTATTATTTTGTCTTGTGCTTATGATCTCCGTATTCATTCCTGAAAACCGGCCTTATGAAGGTGTATTTGCGCATTTCTGAGCAGGATTGTGAATAATGTTTGATCAGTGACGTTGAGCTTCCGATTAAGAGGGGGCACGGCTTCCCCATTGTCTTGATTGTTTCCGATTTTAACCGGTGTTGTTTTATGCGGGGTAAACTGGGTACTCTTGGATGCTTATTTAAAAGGTGAAAAATTGAGATAGGCTAGTAAAAAACAGTTTAACCGATTGTCCCGGAGCAGTATAATACGATTAGAATAGAGGCCTGGATTGTACATGTCAGGTAGGGCCCAGAGGTATTGCGTTCTGTCAGTTCACGTTTAAAGGACGCGCGGCGGTTAACGAGCATATCTTTTTGTCGCGGCCATCCACAATGGATGGATTGGGTCAGGTCGGAGGTGTGAAATGGCAAAAGGTGAGGCAGTTGTCTGGCCCGGGCTGATTACCCCTGGTGTTGTTTTATTGACGTTGCCTATGCCGGTCGGCGCGGTTAGTGGCTGTATTGCCAATTTACTGTATTTCATACGATCTATATTACTATATTGGAAATGGAATGAGGTGGAGAGGAGGGTGTAGTTATATTTCGAGATGGGGACGGCTGGGCGGTTGAGGTTGATTTTTCAATCGTTTACTTTGTCTGCCGTTGGCAAGTGGATTAAGTCGCTTTGCCGGTGCAACTGTTCGTTAAGCGATTAAGCTTATATGAGCATGTCATATGTTGGGTTTCTCCGGCCTGGTGCGGGCGGAAGGCTGCAGTGTGCGGTAAAACCCAGGAAGTAGAAGTGCGACTGCGGTATTGGATTGAATAATTACACGTTTGGGTTATTTCTTGTTTTGCCATTAATGCGGGCGTAGGATGAGCGTTGCCGGAATAGTGGCATATGTGGCTCAGGCATTTCGATTTTCGCAATAGTTTACATTTCAGTTGGCGGAAGGAGGCATTCTGTGTGTACTTCTTATCGTATTCTGGCTGTTTTTGTGGCCATCAGTTTTTGTTTGGCAGATTGCGCGGGCCAATCGAAAGCGGAAAATGATCCTCGATGGCAACAGGCGGTTTCCCTTAAGGAATCCGGCAACTATGCGGACGCAGCGAATGTATACCGGGATCTTCTTCTGGATTATCCAAAATCTCAGCGAACGGCCCTAAGAATTGCCCTGAATGAGCAAAGAGCGGGGGATAATGCGAATGCGGCGGCAAGTTTTGTTACCGCACGCGCGGTGGACCCATATGGCTATTGGAATGAAGTTGGGCTTTACTACGAGGCCAGGTTCCATCTTGATAATGGCAGGATAGATGGACGCACAGTTATGCGTTGACACATTGGAAAAACGTTTTCCCGAATCGCGTTGGCGTGCAAGAGGCCGGGCGGTGCTGGCTGCCGCAATAAACACTGCAGGGCGGAATCAAGAGGGGGCAACTGAATCTGTAGCGGAAGCGGCCGCCATCGACACGACATTAGCTCGCGAAAACCTGGCCTGGGAATCGCTAAAAAGGGCGAATGCGGGCGGCGGGAAGGGAAAAATGCAGGATGATATTACGCCTGGCCGCACTTGATGGGGTCGTATCTCTTTTTCCCGATACGTGTGCCGCGATTGAAGCGAGGGAAAGTACGAGGTTACCTGCTTATACGGAATCGGCGGCTAACGGAGGCCGCTGTGGAACTGCAGGCCCTTGTTGGCGATTTGGAATATACCAGTCCGCATTCCAGGGTTCGTTACGATGTTGAATACCGATTGGCTGCTGTTGACCACGCCTTGGGAAACAAGCAGCAGGCGTTGGCTCGGTATGCCCAACTTGCCCTGTTGGCTGAGGATCCGCGGATTGCGTCGAAGGCCGGTGCGCAAGCCGCAGGTCTGCAGTTGGAAACCATGCAGGCCAGGCTGACCGGCGAGAAGACGGTATTGCCGGAAGAGTGGGGCGGCCGTACGTACTTTTGCTGAGGGGGTACGGCGGTCGGGGGGAAGGGAAGAGGATGTCGTCAGGGCCGAGCTTCTTAATATGGAATCCTATTGTTGGCAAGGGATGCCGATAGAGGCGGTTGCGGCGGCCGAAGCATTTCTAAGTACGTACGATGGGAATAAATACAAACTGGATACGGCAACTGTCTGTTTTTTTGCCGGCGAGGAATATCTGAAGCTGGGGCAATACCAGGATGCCCTAAGGCATTTCCAGAATGTGGTTACTCTGTATGAAAACGAGAAGGAGATGTGGAAGGGGATGGACCATCTGCCTCGGGCCTGTTACCGGATATGGGAAACCCTTAAGGAAGCAGGGGGCTGACGAATCGGAAGTTCGAACTGCCGCTCAGGTACTTTTGGCACGATTTCCTGATTCGCAATACGCGAAGCCGGTGCTGATATGGACAGAGGGGAATAAGGAGCAAAGCGAGTGACAACTAAAAATACGTTTTCGCTTGGTTTGATTGCCGCGCTGGGAATGCTTGGGATATCTATTAATGTTGCCAATGGCAGTTGCCCCACCAGTTGTCCGGATGATGTATGCTGGGTATCGGCGGGGAGTTCTATCCAGTACGCGATGAGTGATACCGATATCTACCGCGTGGTAGCTGCGGAGAATCCCGAGGGAAGCGATACCTGGAGTGCTGAGGACTGGGCGAATTACCTTGGATTGAGTATTACCGATGCGATGGACTACGATACTGCGCACGAGGGGACCTGGATAAACGTCAATTGCAATTGTGTATACGAAGAATTGTCGACGACTGCTGACATTTACGGCGGGGAGGTTACAGTCACCTGGTGGGATGGTGGAGGAGCTTTGCCGGATATTACAGTGGCCGGCACGTACACGGTTTATGCCGTTCTTCAAAATCCTGATGATCCGCCGTTGGTTTCGTGTTCAAATGGTAATAATAGAAACGAGTGGTATGCTGAAGGGATGTGGCAGCCGTTTGTGCTGCATGTCGTCAGCGGGGCCGGGGATTGTAATACTAATGGAATTCCCCGATGATATTGACATAGCGGCCGGCAGTAGCGCTGATGCGGATTCAAATGGAGTTCCCGATGAGTGTCAGCCTGTCTACGTGGATGCCAGCGCCAGCGGAGCGGGTGATGGTTCTGATTGGGGTAATGCCATTAGTGATCTGAACCTGGCTCTGCAGAACGCGCGGGCTGGAGATGAGATATGGGTAGCGCAGGGTGTTTATTATCCTGGTAATGGAAGTGATCGCAACGCTTCGTTTGAGCTGGTCGATGGTGTAAAAATCTACGGGGGATTCTCTGGCGCAGAGACGACTCGCGAACAACGTGATTGGGAAACTAATGTTACGATATTAAGTGGCGACATTGGTGTTATCGATGATAGTACGGATAATGTTTATCACGTTGTCTATAGCGGCGAAACCGTTCATGGTGCGGTTCTGGATGGTTTTACCATTCAGGATGGTAAAGCCAATGGGGCAGGTTCTGATGGGCAAGGTGGTGGCTGGTACAACGATGGCGGTACGGTGGAGGTTTCCTGGTGCAAGTTTATCAATAACACTGGGGATTACGGTGGGGCGATTTACAATTACAGGGGCGAATCCAGGGTTAATACGTGCTACATCCCAGGAGAACGAAGCGAACGTATCCGGTGGTGGTATTTACGCCGATGGTGCAGGTGGTGGGTTGGAGTTGAACAGTTGCCTGATTTATGCCAACAGGTCTATTGATAATGGTGGTGCGGTTTATACCAATGATGCGGATATCCGGCTGAATAACTGTACGGTTGTGGAAAATAGGGCCGGTGTAGAGGGTGATGTGCGTGTTGGTAGTATTTACCTGGGCGGGGCGACTGGGGGGACGACTACGATTAACAGTAGTATTTTGTGGGGGAATGATGGTAAACCAACGTCACCAATGGGAGGGCCGGGAGAGCAAATAATTATCGAGACTGGTATAACCCAAGTTATGTATAGCGATATTCAAGGGGGTTTTCCTGGAACTGAGAATAGCTCTGAATTGCCAGGGTTTGTGGATCCTTTGGCGCAGGATTTCAGGCTTAGTTGCGATTCGTTATCTGTCGATTCGGGTGATCCAGGAAAGGCCGGAAGCCTGCAAACTAAGGATCTTTCGGGAGTTGAACGATTTATTGGTGTAGTTGATTGTGGAGCCTATGAATTCGTTGGTGATATTTGCAGGGATGATACGTGCACTAACGAGTGTTATTGCACGAATCCGGAAATAAATTGTGGTGATTGCAATGATGGAGATCCGGGGACTTGGGGGTTTTGCGTTGATGAAAATAACGGTTCATGCTCGGGAGGTTCAGTAAAGAAATGCCATTACAGGGTTCCTTTGTCGTATGTCAGACCCGATTGCAACGATCTAAACGATTGTGTTCCATGTGGAGATCAGCATTGTAAAGGACGTGTAAACTGCTGTGATATAAATGATTCGTTAGAATATTGTGAAGAGAAGTGTGGAGTGTACTATACGGGATGCCCTTCATGTGGACCCGCAGTTTCGGAGTATGACGACAAAGTAATAGATAATAAAGGGAGAGAGTTCTTTTTGGCCTTCTTGAATAACGGATGGAGGAGTGAAACGATCGACAATGATTATGTAGATATTCCTAGTATTACGATTGTTTCAACTGTACCGACAACAGGGTCTCGGAACACGACGGTGAAGGTTGAGTATCCCGCTATCTGCCCTCGTTTCAGCGAAACGTTTGAGTTAGCCCCCGGAGAACTTAAAACGGTAACACTATCGTACGAAGTATCATCAAGTTTTAAACATGGATATGGTGGATATGAAGCCGGTGAGGAGGAGCCTGTAAATCGAATGCCGTTGGATAATGCCGTTCATGTGTGTGCTGATTATTCAGTAATATGCTATATGTCCGACAGGCTACAGGGATTTGACCGTGACGGTGCTGAGGATCTTTCGGATATTTGGGTAAAACCGGTTGACGTGCGTTCAGGGTGTTCTTCTGAGGCCTCATTGTGTTTACCTGTGGATGCGTGGGGACAAGAGTATTACGTCGTAGGGTATAGTGGCAGTACCTGGGATGGGCACGGACTTATGGGTGATCGTAATCAATTCGCAATTGTTGCCGCATATGATCGTACCGAAATCGAGATTACTTCGCCTAAGGCGTTGATAAAACAATACGAATGTGGAGTGAGTGAGGATTGTTGCCCGGAATCTAGTTCAGTTCCGTGTCCTTGTTTCCCACCATGTGATTCCGAGAACAATCAAGTTCATACGGCAGGGAGTTCTTATACCATTATATTGGACCGCGGTGAAGCGTATATGACAGAATCCGCGGGAGATGAGGAGGAATCCGATTTGACTGGAACTCGCATTAAATCTTTGAATTTTCCCATTGGAGTAATAACTGGACAGCGTGCAG
Source organism: Phycisphaerae bacterium (assembly GCA_963667855.2). GTDB lineage: Bacteria > Planctomycetota > Phycisphaerae > UBA1845 > UBA1845. The sequence goes on from CAXXKI010000033.1 coordinate 231,045, forward strand.
CGAGATACCCGGCTGATAAAGCAGCGGCCGATCACACAATCGAAACAGCTTTTCCTGTAAGCACGTGGGGAACGGAAATACCGGTTTACGGTTTACCCTGCTATTGCAATGGTTCCATATTCAGGGTATTAGCATCGCAAGAAAATACGGTAATTAAATACGATGGTACTGAACTTAACCCCAATGATGATGATAGCGTAACTGATCTGCAAAACGATGTGGGAAAGAAATGCTATGAGATAAGTGGTGTTAAGGACGGACATGTATTCTCGGCGAACAAGCCCATAATGGTAATGCAGTATCTCCCCGGGCATGAAACGCACAGTGATTGTGTGTCGGGCGAAGCGTGGTGCGGAAGTTCTATGGGGGATCCAAGTATCGCGGCATTGATCCCTTCCGATCAATATCAAACATCATATACTTTTACTACGCCGACGTTAGTGCAACGCGACGGTGACTTTGTTGAAGAAGGAAAACATATTCTAGTTGTGTTTGTTGAGAAAGGGGGAGAAGATTATATTTCTTTAGATGGTGTTTCATCCTCATTAGCATTTAATGAAACTGCGGATGGTAATTATATGTATGCGTGGACAGACATAGAACAAGGCAGGCACTACACTTCATCTGAGATAAATGCCAGTTATCCAAATGGCGTGCCGCACGGCATTTTGGTTGCCGGTTATAATGTCGCTGAATCATACGCATACACAGGCGGAGCGGAATTTAGACGACTAGATATCCTTGATTCTACCTCACCGTATTGCGGTCTATGCGGTGATAGTTCTTCCGAATTTACACTCGATTGCCTGGTTCGGGATTCGTTTACTGAAGATGTAAATAATAATGGTATTCTCGATAGCTACGAAGATCCTGATGGTGAGTTATTAGAAGAAGATCTGAATAGTAATGGCCAGATAGATGATATAGAAAACACGGGTATTTTCTGGATAGAACTTATTGTCGATGAAGGTGATTTGGAGCTTGAGGATGCTGATTGCTTTATTCAGGGCTCTGAATCTGCTAATGTCAAGGTTACTGGTATTGGTGCCGGGCGGGTAATTGTCACCGATGGTGTCGGTAAGGTTTGCGAGATACCGATTTCTCGCGGATTGATAACTCCGGTTATAGATTTTCTCAATGCCGATTGTGACGCTGATGGTGATAACTGCGTTGCCGACGAATGTGATGTCATTAGGGTTACCAGTGAAAATTCCGACACTGAAGGCCGGTGGGTTAAAAGCGAATGGGATTTTTCAGGAGGAGACTCGTTTCAACGTGTTGACGCGGTGGGGATGGAGGTGGAATACGCGTGGACTAATGTTGGTACTCCCGGGTTATGCCTGGAGGATGATCGCAGGAGTTATACGGTATGGCTGAGGCTTACCGATGAGTACGGAATTTCTTCCGTGACATCCAAGGAGATATCCATAGCGGATATGTGCCCGCAACGTGCCGAAATGTTCGGTCCGCATCGCGTAGTACAGGGTTCAACCGCTTGCTTTAGTGCGGCGGCAATCGCAGCTTGCGATGAGATTTCCAGTATATGCTGGGATAATGGTTTCGACAATGAGCCCGATCCGCAGTTTGCGGAACCATGTTCTGATGTGCCTGACGGTTGGGAGAAGTGCTTTACTTTTACCGAAGTGGGGATGAACTGGGTGGCTTTTAAGGCGATCGATGAAGACGGCGACGCATTTGAAAATAGTGAATATCCGGATCTGAGCGCCTGGCTTGCGGTGGAAGTCGTTCCGAACAGCAACGGCTATTCGGAAAAATCCAGCGAACTGCAGTTGGAAACCCGCTACCACACCTATCTGCCCGGGGTGGATGTCGATGGCTACATAACGCACCAGGCGGTGGTTCGCCTGAGAAATACAGGTACGACTGAGGTTCGCTGGCCTGTATATCTCGTATTTGAGTCATTATCGCCGGATGATGGTATAAACCCAACCAGGCTGGAGGGCGACCTGCTAGAAGCGGGAACGCCGGTAGCCGGTATAGTTTATCCCCATATAGAGGTTCCCAATCCGGAGCAGGATTACAGTATTGCCACCGGTGAGAGTACGGAGTTCTTCCTGGTGAGCTGGAAAGTGCAGGCTCCTGCGGATGGTGGGGGCGCGTTCGCTTTCGAAATGGTTGCCTATGCGCTACAGGAACCGCCCGAGTTTACGGCTTTACCTGATGAGCACGCTATAGAGGGCAGGTATTACCGTTCGGAAGTAACCGCGGTGGATCATGAAGGCGATACCGTATCCTATCAACTGGCCGACCAGTCGACAGATCCCGCGGTTGAAAATAATCCTCCCGCTTTCCTTTCGTTGGACAGTATAGGCGGTGTTTTGATGGGAACCCCGTCGCAGGCGGAAACCAGGGGGGCGGATTCGGTCGCTTATCCGGTTACACTGCTTGCCCGGGACGGTTTTGCGGACAGCTACGCGAGATGGAATTTTAACCTTATTGTCGCGAGGGAGAATGTCGCTCCGGAATTCACGACGGAATTCGATACGGTAGCTTACGCCGGCGAAGATTACATAACCACGATCGGTGTTTTCGATGCGGATGAAGCGTATGAAGGCAATACCAATGAGAATCTTACACTTACGGTTGAAACCTATCCGGTGGTGAGTGTCTCCGGGGCGCAGTTGAATCTCCAGCCGGTTACGGGAATGCCCGGCCATTACGAGGCCGTCCTGAATGTTCCGGAGGTGGACCTTGCCCAGGTGCCGGAGTTGTGGGTGGTTCTCACTGTTGATGACGACGACGGTATTCATGACGACGCGCAATCGGTTGTGAAGGAGTTTCCGGTTGTGGTTACTTCCTGCACGACGCCGCTAAATATACGCGATATTCAGGACCAATTCGCTCAGGAGGGTTTACCATATAGCAAAGGCGTTGAACTTATCGACGATCCGGATCCGCAGATTTTCAAGTATTACGAGATCGAAGTTAATGATGACGGCGCTGAAGGAATAACCATAAGCGACGATGGGCATATTCAGTGGCTTCCGGGGTATAACGCTCACGGTACCTACCTTGTGCGTGTGCTGGTTTCCACAGATCCATATGATGTGTACGGTTGTTTCGATACCGAGGTATTCCAGCTTACTGTGGCCGACCGTAACACTCCGCCCAGGATAACCTCGGAGCCGGTGACCGAAGCTGCAGAAGGAGAGCATTACACCTGGCGGGTAACCGCAGTTGACGACGATGGACCGCTGGCGACCGCCCGGCTGCGTTTCTTCCTGCAGCGGCATCCCGCGGGGATGGAGATAAATCCCGTTACTGGTTTTATCAGTTGGCATATTACGCAAAATGCCGCGGAACTGTCGGAAGAGGAGCGTACGGTTCACCTGGCCGTCATTGATGAGCATGGTGCTTTTGACGAGCGGGAGTTCGTAATAAACGTTACCGCGGTAAATGTAGAGCCTGATTTCCACGTGAACCCGAGTCGTTATGCCTGGGAAGGTGAGGAGTATGTCCAGAATATTTGGGCTATAGATGAAGATGGTGACGAGCTCGAATACGAACTGCTGGTTGGTCCCGATGATTTATTAACGACTGGCGAAATGGTTATCGAAGAGGTGGAGGGCCGGTGGCAACTTCGCTGGACGCCGGCGGAGGGAACGGCCGATATGGGGAAATTCCTGATAACGGTTTCCGCTACGGAGAAATACACGCCGGAGAGATACGGCGATCAATTGAGTTACGAGATTGATGTTCGCCGGCCGTACATACAGTGCGAAGGGCCGAGTCTTGATAAAAGCCAAAACGTAATCGTTGGTGCCGTTCGCGTACCGGATGGAACATATACTCGTTCCGGATTACACGAGTCGATCCTGTTCGCCTCCGATCCGGATACTCTCGCGGATGATCTGCAATGGTCGGTAACGGCCGTCGAGTTGAAAGCCGACGGCTCGCTGGAAGCTGTTCCCGAGAATGAAGGGCCGTCTTTGCACTATCATGTCGCCATGGAGCCGTATTCACGGGCGGTCATCAGATGGGTTTTCTACAGATCTCATATTGGTAAAAGGTATTTTATACTGGCGAGAGTGGAAGACGATTGCGATGACGATTTCGTTATATATTCACTCGACGTGCTCGACGGTAACGGCCCGAACAATCCTCCGGTGATTGAGGATGATCTTCTGACGACGGCCACGGTGGATCAGGACTATCAGCATACGATTCGAGCTTACGATCCCGAAGGAGATGATATTACCTTGACCCTGGAGCCGGGTTCCAGCGGCGGCTCCACTGGTGAATTACCCAATGGGCTCGATTTTGCCGCCAATAACGGGAAATTGACAATTTCCTGGCGGCCGCAGGCTGACCAGGTGGGTACATGGTGGTTGAAAGTTACCGCTGCCGATGACGGCGATCCGGTTTTGCAATCCCATGTGACTTTCCCGATTACCGTATCCCTATATGGTGAAAACAAACCGGTAACCATTACTAACTGCATTTATGACCGGGCCGTTGCCGGCGAATTGTATGAAGAGTACATAAGTATATCGGACGACGATACCGACGATACGCATGTTTTTGAATTCGTACAGAGCCCGGCCAACGCGGAGATCGATCCCGCTACCGGGCTGATCACCTGGATCCCGACAACTGCCCAGCTTGGTACCCGGTATTTCACAATCCTCGTGACCGATTCCGGCGGCTCCTGGTACGAGCAGCCTTGCGTGGTAAACGTCTATCCGTCAGGTTCCTCGCTGGATTCAGCTGCCCCGAATATCGTAAAGCCGACAGAATCCCGCATTCGCTGTTCGAGTACCGGCGGTTTGTGTTGCGAGAACGATTATTTGGCTATCGATTTCGCCTTTACTGATTATGATAATCCGGACAGCTGGAGTATTGGAAAACAAGGATTCCCGAGCGGTATGGAGCTGGTGGATATCGACACCAACTCTACAGACGGTTTATACGAATACGAGATCCGCTGGCCTCTGGCATATGTCGAAAACGGTTCATATGAGATCGGCATTACGGTTACCGATTCCGACGAGATCAGCGACGAGGTTGAATTCACCCTGCTGGTTTCCAATAACGGTACCAATCGAGCTCCGACTATTACCTCGACGCCGCAGTTAACGGCGGCGGTGGGGCAGGAGTACACCTATACGGTTATTGCTGAAGACGATGATGATTTAGCCAATGCCGAGTTCACCCTGTATCGAAAGGGTGCTACGGCCCTTTTCGAGGATGTTTACGTCGAGCAGCAGCTGCAGCCGGACCGCCGCCTTGTTCGCTGGACGCCATCGTATGGCCAGCTTGGTGTCGAAGATTTTGTCGTCCGGGTTACGGATGCCGAAGGAGCGGTGGCCGAGCGGAAGTTTGCGGTAACCGTTTCCCGTGATGGGGATAATCACGCTCCACGTATTTCCAGCTATCCGGTTACGCGGGCATCGATCCACTATGATTACGAATATCCGGTTCTCGTTGCGGACGTCGATCCCGGTGAGAAATTTACCTGGAGTGTATGGTCGGAAACCGCTATCGGGTTGGCGTTTGATACCCAAGAACCCAATATCCTGAAATGGGCGGCTGAAGATATGGTTGTCGGTGCTCACGAGGTTACAGTCCGCGTGACCGATTCCCAGTTCTCCTCAGCCGAGCAAGCGTTTGTTATCACCGTCTCCGCCGACGGCACAAACGATCCGCCGGTTATCAACTCTGTTCCGGCCTCTACATATACTCCTGATGCAGCCTATGCCGGGTCGGTGCATGCTATTGATTACGAGAACAATCCACTTTCGGCGGCGGCGTATACCGTTGCCAGTGACGCCGATCTGTATTTCGATCAGACTAATGCCGGGTTGCTCCTTTCTGATGGCAATATAATCGGGAGCGATACGTACGATGTTACCGTAACCGTTGCGGATCTTGATGGTGCGATGGCTACGCGATCCTGGCAGCTTTGGCCCGACACGATTACCGAGGCTGCTCCGTGGATAATTACGAACCCTGTGCGCCGCGTGGTGGGCGGTGCGGAATACTTATATCCGCTGGAAAACCTGCCGGTGCCTGGTTCTGCCTATGAGCTTCTCGGGTCGGCCGGTGTCGATTACCCGGCAGACCTCTCCCTGGTTAGCGGAAACACTATCTCCTGGTCCACTGCCGAGGATGATATCCGGGAGGAACCATATCTGGCCAAGGTGAAACTTGTCGATGATTACGGCCGGTCCATCACTCAGCAGCTTGAGATATACGTCGACGATAACCTGCCACCGGAATTCCGCTCGCTTGCGCCCGGTTGGGCAGTTGCGGGCCGGCAATACGTTTATATCCCGGAAGCTGTAGATCCGGAAGGTACCACGGTTGATATTACCATTACCGATTCGTCTTCCGACGACGCTCCCGATTTCAACGCATCTACCGGTGAATTCCTGTGGACTCCGAGTACCAACGGTGTTTACACCTTTACGATCGAAGCGGCCGACCAGCAGGGAAGAGCGGCCGAACAGACCTTCACCGTTAACGCCGTCGACTCCGATCAGGGCGATTTCGCATATCCAAATGTGGAGGTTGATGTGCCTTGCAGGCCGTGCCCGCCGGATGAAGATGTTAATGTGGAAATAACCAAAGTTTTCGATGATGGTGCGCTGGCCAGTGTGGTCGTTACGGTAACTGACCGCCACGGCACGCCGCTCGCGGGCCACTACCAGGTGGAGGTGATCGGTGATATCGATGCGACTAATAGCTGTCTATACGAAGTCAGTAATTCCCTCCTCACGCCGGGCGAGGTTTACCTGGTCGAGGTGACCGCAACCGACTCTGTCGAGCAGGCCACTACCGCCCGCACCGATTTCACTATCCGCTCGGATGTTACGTATCAAGCTCCAGTGGCCTGTATACTTGACCCCATAGGCAACGAGCCGGTCGGCGCGAGCGATGAATTCCAGCAGGTTCTTATCAGCGATGTGACCGACATTAAAGGCTATGCTCACGATCCGGACGGAGATCTGGCCAAATACGAATTGCAGTATCGCCCGGTAAATGACGACCCGTCGGAGCCGTTTACCGTATTTTACACCGGCTACGAGGATGTGGAGGAGGATATAGACAATCCCAATACGCTGGGGCAGCTTGATTCCTCCATGCTGGAAAACGGGCTATATGAAGTTCGCGTGGTTGCCTTTGATGCGTTTTATAACCAGTCGGAGGCCTACTCGTTCTTCTACTCCGTGGTGGGAAACAAGAAGATCGGTAACCTGAGCATGTCCTTTGTAGATCTGGAGGTTCCCGTACAGGGAATACCCATAACCATCGCCCGCACCTACGACAGCCGCAACAAGAGCAAGGGCGACTTCGGCTACGGTTGGCGATTGGCTTTCTCCAGCTTGACTCTTCAGGAAACCATGCCCATGGGCATGTACTGGCCATCGCTTGAAGATCTGGAGTCGGGCTGTTCGATCTACGGAGTTCAGGGCCACTCGGTCATGATAACCTGGCCGGGCGGGCATACCGAGGTTTTCGAGTTCCGTCCCAGCGCGGTAGCCTCCGGTTTGAGTACCGATTCCTGCTCCGAGGTGCGCGTGGACAGTTGGGATTTCGATAACACCTCCGGCGGTACGTCGAAACTCCGCCTGGCGGATTCCTATCCCGACTACTGGAAACCCTATGAGAAAGAGCTGGTAGACGTGGCCGGTGACGTCTGGCAGTCACGGGCCTACATCCTGGAAACCGCTGATGGCACCCAATACCGGTTCGAGAAAAACGCCGATGTCTACGATTCCCGCACCGCCCGCTTGACTACCATTAACGATGCCAACGGTAACTGGATAGAATTCCAGAAGGAAGCGGTAATCCACCATCCCAGTAATCGCAAAATAAGCATGAAACGTGACGGGGAAAACCGTATCTACAAGGTCATAGACTTCGAAGGTAACGAAATCCTCTATAATTACGACCAGAATGGCGATCTGATAAAAGTAACTGATAGAGAAAACAACGAAACCAGATTCGTCTATGATAAAAAACACAACCTGGCGGATATAATAGACCCCAGGGGAATATCCGTAGCCAGAAACATCTACGACGATAAAGGCCGGTTAATAGCCCACATAGACGCTGAAGGGAACAGGATAGATTACACTCACGATATTGCAGGTAACCAGGAGATCGTAACTGATCGTAATGGAAACATTACCGTTTACACCTACGATGACTGGGGTAATGTCACTGTCCAGCAGGACGCTTTGGGGCAAATCACGGCGTATGAATACGACGGCAGGCACAATCAAACTGTTACTACTGTATACGTAAAACCCGGTGCGACAATTGGTGATCCGACAGAGCCGAAGATTGTAACCGAACAGCATTACGATGATCGGGATCGCCTGGAATGGTCGGAGGACCAGTATGGTAATCGAACCCACTATTACTACGACAATAAGAACCGTCTCGAACGGACGGTGGATTGCATTGGTAATGAAACGGTCAATGTCTATGACGACAAAGGTAATCTCGAAAAAACGACCATGTATCCGCATGACGGTTCGCGGCCTCGGGTTACTACTTACGGCTATGATAGCAGTGGTAACCAGCTTTGGTCGAAGGATCTGGATGAGGCAACAACTACGTATCGCTACAACTCCGACGGGCGGATGTTCCGTCACGAAAACGCTATCGGGGCCGTTACTACTTATGAATACAACGCCATGGGCAACCGCATCAGCGAAAAACGCCCTGATCGAGACGGTCAACCATCTTTGGAATACAACTACGACTACGATCTTAACGGGAAGCTGACCCGCTACGAAGGTCCTGGCGGCAACTTCTCTGAAACCGTCTATAACGAAATCGGGAAACCCAAGGAGGTCATAACTCCGAGTGGCCACACGCTCTATGAATACGACTACCGCGGCAACCTCATTAAAACAACCTACGCCGACGGCTCCAGCCAGCAAACGGAATACGACGCCGCTGGTCGGTCGGTCAAATCCTGGGACCGCGACGGTAACATGGTCCAAAACGTATATGATAAGGCCGGGCGGATTACCAGATCATTGCCGCCAATGGTGAAAGGCCAGGAAGGGACCTATACTGAAACGCGTTACGACGGAGCGGGGCGAGTAATGTCTCGATTCGACGAGCGACGTAACCAGACCCGATATTACTATTCCCAAACCGGCGACGGCCAGCAAAGGAGAATCGTAACCAATGCGGTCGGCGTTTCTGCTATCAGCAGCCACGACGAAAGCGGCCGACTGGTCCGCACTGAACACGCCATACTGAATCATGACCTGACGATAGCCGAAGTGTTTGACGCAATTCGCTATGAATACGACGGTTACGGCCAGCAGACCAAGACTATCTTCATCGATTCCAACGGGGTCGAAAGTGTCGTAAGCACGGAATACGATCATGCGGGCCGGAAAATCGCCGAGATCGATCAGGCCGGTAAACGCACTGGTTTCGATTACGACGAGGCCGGGGCGGCTGATCTCGGTTACCGATCATATGGGACATGCCACGTATTACGAATACGATAAAAATGGTAACCGTACCCGCCAGATCGACGCCGAAAAGCGGGCCACGGTAATGGAATACAATGACCTTGGCCAACTGGTCAAAAGGTACATGCCCTGTCAGCTTGAATCGATCGACGATGAATGTCAGGCCGATCTGTACGAAACCTTCGACTATAATATCCAGGGCAGCATGATCTCGCACACCGATTACAATGGGGAAATTACGTATTACGAGTATGACTCCAACAATCGCCTGATAGCCAGGACCCTACCGTATTCGATTTTCGGTGTAACCGCTTCAGCCGACGGCATGTATGCCAACTGCATGTTCAAAATTACCGGCCAACCGGAAAGCGGCGGTAACTACAATTGCGAAATCACCTGCACTCACCAGTCGACAACGGTAGCTGCTATCCAGATAGTAACGGAAGGCGGCGCCGTAGCTTATCAACTGCCAGATACCACAAGCGGTGTGGTAAATACATGGTCAATCGCCGCTGGGGATTTGGAAGGCATCGTAGCCGGTCAGTACAACTTTGAACTGGTGGACCCGGCCATAGTCGGCGGTAAAATGTCCGCGAATATAATAGGCATATCTCCAGCAATCGAATACTACCAGACACCGACGGGCGTGCGGACGCAGACCGGCCAAACCACCTACGAACACGATCCCAGGGGCCGGCTGATTAAGGAGATCAAGCCCACAGGGCAGGTAATCCGCTATGAATACGATAGGGCCAGCAACCGAACGAGGGTGGCTATCTACCCAGACGAGGATTCGGATGCCGCATCGTCCAACACGACTTACACGTACGACGAACTAAACCGGATAACAGAAGTAAACGACATAACCACGGCCGGAATCCAAACCACAAGCTACACCTACGACGATGTTGGGAATTTAGAAACCGTAACCTATCCGAACGGCCCGGGAGGAATGGACACGTGGTCCACGAAATACACTTATGATGGTTTACATCGTTTAATCAGTGTAAAACACCGCTACGCAGCCGATGGCGGCGGTGTGGATATAGAAGAATTCGCATACACGCTGGGACCGGCCGGTAATAGGACAAAAGTCGAAGAGTACCGGTATACTGAAGGTTCGCAACCGGGCGCCCCCGACCGCATAGTCGATTACAGATACGATGACCTCTACCGGTTAACCAAAGAAATAGTAACTACCGTAGCCGAAGGCTGGAAGCGCACTGATACCTATACTTACGACAAAGTAGGTAACCGTCTGAACCTGCTCCGCCAGACGCCAGAAGCTCAAACGGAGATAGTATACGAATACAACCAGGCCGATCAACTAATAGAAGAAACCCAAACAACGCTACGAGCCGACGGAGGCACATATGCGGCCAAACCAAGACCCGGAAAGTCGGCCGGTATAACCCTGGCGGTACTGGCCGCAGCAACATTGACCTTTGCCCTGACACCATTTGCACTATTGCGAACGAACGCAAAAGGTCGCAGAGCAAGAAGAAACCGAAGGTTCATTGCGGCAGTTTCCGCTTTCTTTGTGCCGCTTATGGCCATAAATCCGACAACCGTTTACGCCTTGCAGAACGAGTCGCTGTCCTACCAGGCTCTCGTTACCGCCGGAGTCGCCAATATAGACCCGAATACAACTGTGGCGGAATACACGTACGACTCGAAAGGCAATACGATAGCTAAGTTGGTAAATGCCGCAGGTGTAGAAACGATCACCGAATATACCTACGACGCCGAAAATCGATTGATCACGGTAGATAATGGCAACGGGGCAATAAACCTGACAACGTACACGTACGATGATGAGGGAATCCGAACCAGCAAAAGAGTTGGAAATAACCTAACCACCTACATAACAGACAAAAACCGCCCCTACGCCCAGGTTCTGGAAGAGATAAACGAATCCGGCGAGGTGATCAAGCGTTACGTATACGGCCACGACCTGATCAGCCAAACCAATAGTCCGACGAAACCCGAAGAAACAAAAAGGTATTTCCACTACGACGGCCAGATGAGTACCAGGGCTTTATCAGAGGGAACCCCAAACGCGGCATGGCTTGGATGTAAAATAGGAAAAATAACCTACGACGCCTTCGGAGTAGTCCAGGATAGGCAGGGAAGTATCAACGTCGACGTTGTTACCGACTATCTCTACACCGGTGAGCAATACGATACCAATGCTGGCTTCTACTATCTGAGAACGCGGTATTACTATCCGAACATTGGACGATATATCGCGCAAGACACGTATCAAGGGGCTCAGTATGATCCAGTGAGTTTTCATAAATATTTATATGCTCACGCCGATCCCCTAAACTGGATCGACCCGAGTGGCTTTGTATCGGTATCAAATAATGCTGGTTGGATAAGTGGTCTTGTAAGAGGAATCTTGGCACATTGGCTTATACAATCATGTTATTATGAACAACGGGGCAACGGAAGAGCTTGGAACACGCTCTTCGGTGTGTCTATCGCCGGAGGGAGTTCAAAAGGCAATGGTAATTTCGGGTTTGCGGACATTCTTGATATTAAGCACACGCCCCCTGAGATATATGAAATTAAACCCAATAACGACGCTGCTATTGCGCTTGGTGTAGCACAGCTAGCTGGTTATATTGCTGCCATTAAAGGAAACAACCGAAACGCACCATTAAGAGGTGTAACTCCGGGAACGACATGGCCAGATTTTGGGGCTCACGTACTACCCTGGCCGTTCGGCGGAATGATAATTTTTGAAAGGATTCCTGGATTTCCGGGGATTATTGGGTACTCAATATGGGGCGACATGGGTTATGAGTACGACTGGCAGGATCTACGCAAACGCAAGGAGGCGCCAGTCTATAATCATAAGCCCATTGCGATACCGGAACCAGCTTGGCGTCCGTCGCCAGCGTTACCTAATTTGGTTCCGTATATCGCCAGAGGATTAGCCCGTACCGTACCGATTGCCGCGCCAGCATTTGCTCTTTCATTAGGTGCTGCCGTATATACGCGTGCTATGTTAAGCTCAAGAACGTTCGGAATATGATCCGGAGGCGATTATGGCTTCTGAGCATTGGTGTTTTACAGAGGCATGGGATAGTGAAGTCAAGCGGGATTTCCAATACATGGAGAAATGTCTTGACATTGACTGGAACCTGAAACACGGTGTTCACAGAACGAGTGTTAGAACCTTATCTATGCTTATCGATCAATACGTTTTGGTAGGTATGGATGAGGAGGTCATTAGGTGTGCCGCTAGTGGTAGAGTATTCGCGGAGAGAATAATTAGAAACGGTGAAAAACGAGGAAAAGTAAGCGGTCCGTTTCCTGATTTTGATACGAGTATGGCATGTTATTATTGCATGTTACGTGATTTTGTCTGGATTGTGGATGGCAAAGAGGATAGCAGTATTACCGACGCCTATATTAATTACGCCAGAAAGGGACTTGCCTTAATCACTAAAAACACAAGAAGTACGTCAAACAGGGCTAGGACGCACGTTTTTCTCCATGCAGCGTTGGCTGGTGGCTTAGCAGATGAAGCTCGCGAAGCTTATGAACTTTACCAGGAACGTTGGCCTAGATCGAAGCGCGAGATCAAAGAAGATGTATATACGTTAGCGAGAACATTGGCAGAACTGATCAATGCTTGGGACTACAGCAAAAAGCATGATTTCGCAGAAGACAGGGCAATAGACCTTTATCGCGATTTCATTTCGTATATCCGTACTGGAGAGTCATCGCGAAATTTCTCCGAGGAGCTTGGGTTGGACGAAGCTCGTAGTGTGGCATATTTTGTAAGTAAGTACGTTGATGAACTTCGAGTAGAACCGTTTACTTTCCAGTCGGTCGTACGAAGGATTCGTTACGACTAGAAAGGGCCAGGAAGGGACCTACACCGAAACGAGTTACGACGGAGCGGGGCGGGTGACCTCAAGGTTCGACGAGCGCCGGAACGAAACCAGGTACTTCTACGGTCTGACGGAAGAGGATCAACAAAGAAGAATAGTAACCAATGCGGTCGGCGTTTCTGCAATCAGCAGCCACGACGAAAGCGGCCGACTGGTCCGTACCGAACACGCTAGGTTGAATGAAGATCTGGAGATAACCGAACTGTTTGATACGATCCGCTACGAATACGACGGTTACGGCCAGCAGACCAAGACTATCTTCATCGATTCCAACGGCGTCGAAAGTGTCGTAACCACGGAATACGATCATGCGGGCCGGAAAATCGCCGAGATCGATCAGGCCGGTAAACGCACCGGTTTCGATTACGACGAGGCCGGGCGGCTGGTCTCGGTTACCGATCATATGGGGCATGCCACGTATTACGAATACGATAAAAATGGTAACCGTACCCGCCAGATTGACGCCGAAAAGCGTGCTACGGTAATGGAATACAATGACCTTGGCCAACTGGTCAAAAGGTACATGCCCTGTCAGCTTGAATCGATCGACGATGAATGTCAGGCCGATCTGTACGAAACCTTCGACTATAATATCCAGGGCAGCATGATCTCGCACACCGATTACAATGGGGAAATTACGTATTACGAATATGACTCCAACAATCGCCTGATAGCCAAGACCCTGCCGTATTCGATTTTCGGTGTAACCGCTTCAGCCGACGGCATGTATGCCAACTGCATGTTCAAAATTACCGGCCAACCGGAAAGCGGCGGTAACTACAATTGCGAAATCACCTGTACGCATCAGTCGACAACGGTAGCCGCTATACAGGTGGTAACAGAAGGCGGTGCCATAGCTTATCAACTGCCAGATACCACAAGCGGTGTGGTAAATACATGGTCAATCGCCGCTGGGGATTTGGAAGGCATCGTGGCCGGTCAGTACAACTTCGAACTGGTGGACCCGGCCATAGCCGGCGGTAAAATGTCCGCGAGTATAATGGGCATATCTCCAACCATCGAATACGAACAGACACCGGCGGGCGTACGGACGCAGACCGGCCAAACCACCTACGAACATGATCCCAGAGGCCGGCTGGTCAAGGAAATCAAACCCACAGGGCAGGTGATTCGATATGATTACGACGAAGCGAGCAATCGAACCGGTGTAAAAATCAAAACATCCGAATCTGATACAACTTACACTTCAGAAACAACCTATACCTACGACGAACTCAACCGCATAACAACAGTAAACGACATAACCACGGCCGGAATCCAAACGACCAGCTACACCTACGATGATGTTGGGAATTTAGAAACTGTAACCTATCCGAACGCCCCGGTTGGAATAGATACGTGGTCCACCAAATACACATATGATGGTTTACACCGTCTGATCAGCGTGAAACACCGCTACGCAGCGGACGGCGGTGTGGATATAGAAGAATTCACATACACGCTGGGACCGGCAGGTAACCGGACAAAGGTCGAGGAGTACCGGTATACTGAAGGCACACAACCAGGAGCAGCCGACCGTACTGTCAACTACAAGTACGATGACCTATACAGGTTAACCAAAGAGATTGTAACTACAGCCGCCGATGGCTGGCAGCGTACGGATACCTACACGTACGACAGGGTAGGCAATCGTCTGAATCTGCTCCGGCAGACTCCGGAAGCTCAAACGGAAATCGTCTACGAATACAACCAGGCCGACCAACTAATAGAAGAAACCCAAACAACGCTACCGGCCGACGGAGGCACCTACGCGGCCAAACCAAGACCAGGGAAGTCGGCCGGTATAACCCTGGCGGTACTGGCCGCAGCAACATTGACCTTCGCCCTGGCGCCATTCGCATTATTGCGAACCAACGCAAGAGGTCGCAGAGCAAGAAGAAACCGAAGGTTCATTGCGGCAGTTTCCGCTTTCTTCGTGCCGCTTATGGCCATAAATCCGACAACCGTTTACGCCCTGCAGAACGAGTCGCTGTCCTACCAGGCTCTCGTTGCCGCCGGAGTAGCCAATATAGATCCGAATACAACTGTTACGGAATACACGTACGACTCGAAAGGCAACACGGTAGCTAAGTTGGTAAACGCCGCAGGTGTAGAAACAACCACACAATACACCTACGACGCCGAAAACCGCCTAATTACTGTAGATAATGGCAACGGCGCAATAAACCTGGCAACGTACACCTACGACGACGAAGGAATCCGAACCAGCAAAAGAGTTGGAAATAACCTGACCACCTACATAACAGACAAAAATCGCCCCTACGCCCAGGTTCTGGAAGAACGTAACCAATCCGGCGAGGTAACCAAACGTTACACATACGGCCACGACCTGATAAGCCAGACCAACAACCCCGGCCGACCTGAAGAGGCAAAAAGGTATTTCCACTACGACGGCCAGATGAGTACAAGGACGCTATCAGAGGGTGCGACAGACGCAACATTGCCGGGATGCAAAATAGGAGAAATAACCTACGACGCATTCGGAAATATTGAGTCCCAGCAAGGCCTAGTCAATACCGATTACCTATACACCGGGGAACAATACGATGCAAACGCTGGTTTCTACTATCTGCGGGCAAGATATTATAATCAATCAGCTGGGCGGTTTATTTCAAGAGATTGTTATGGCGGAACGATTCAAGATCCCGTTTCGTTGCATCGGTACTTGTATTCAAATGCTTGCCCTATAGATTCCTGTGATCCGTCTGGTTGTATGACGATCCTCGGGCAATTAAAGGCGATTTCCATCGGTGCTCTGTTGGTTTCTGTTTTGTTCGGGGCAATTGCTGGTGCCTTTGAATACGCCAGAACCCAGAGCTTGTGGTTAGCAGCTAAGAGGTTTGGTCTTACATTTGCGATTTCCTTAGTATCCATTGAGCAGCCATTTATTGGGCTCGGTATATGCGCTTATCTATTGGGAAATTATTCGCATAATGAAGAATCGATAATTGCTCAAGGACCACAACTAACTGAGCTAGATGTGGCCGAAATGGCCGTGATGATGGCAGTCGGGATAATTCTGCTTATCGCTGCAAAAAGTCCAGGAACATCAATTGAGGAAGCGAAACAGATTCTAAACCAAAGCATGAAAAAAGCTTATAGTAATTTGGAACAGGGGACGTCCGTTGCTGGTCCTGCTCGCGTACTCAAATGGAAAAACGCGATAAGCCGAGGCGATGCTTCGGCACAGGGTTCGCTCTTGCATGGCGAATGTGCAGACATTGTGCGTGAGCTAGGATTAACTAATTTGGAAGTGGAGGTCTCGTTAGCGGCAGATGGTAGTTTGGTTAATTATGGAACAAAGGGCAGTATCCGTATAGACTACGTTCTTTATAATGAAGGAAAGCCGATAATGAACTTCGATTGGAAGCCAAGAGATTATATTGCACCAAAAAGAGTGCATCAGTTCTTTGAGCGAACTGGGGCAGATACAGAAGCTTTAGGTTATCGGAAGCTTTTGGAAATCGAATAGTAAGAGGATTTAGATATCGTAATCGCTTGGGAACGTGATTATGCAAAAAATCGTCGATGAACGTTCTACGGAAATGGTTATAATTCCAGAGGGAACTTTCCTGATGGGAACTGATTCGGGGGAAGTTTACGAGGGCCCATTGCACGAAGTTTATCTTCCGGTTTATGCTATTGATATTTACCCAGTTACGAATGCTCTCTTTCACGATTTTATTGTAGATTCGGGGTACCGTGCGCAAGGTCCGTGGGAAAAGAAGGCCTCTATAAAAAGAAGAAATCATCCTGTTGTAAATATAACTTGGTACGATGCTAACGAGTACACAAAATGGGCAGGTAAACGATTGCCCAAGGAAACGGAATGGGAAAAAGCTGCACGTGGTGTAGATGGAAGAATGTATCCATGGGGGAATAAATGGAGTAAGAGTAAATGTAATTGTTGGCAAGCAGGATTGAAAGACACGTCTCCCGTAGGTTTTTTTGCTGAAGATTGTAGCCCCTATGGTTGTTTCGATATGGCAGGCAACGTTTCCGAATGGCTTTTCGATTGGGCGACGATTAAAGATTATCAAGAGCTACCTTATGGAAGTCAAGGGATCGAATACGAAAAGAATTGTCGAGCTGGTAGAGGCGGAAATTGGTTTGCTAATGCTTCAAGTGATTTTCGGTGTGCTACCCGTGGAGCATATGCGGCGAATAAGTATTTGGATCGTATAGGCTTTCGATGTGTGAGAGATACGATTTGATAATCGCCAAACCGACTACACCTATGACGAGGTGGGCAATCTGGCCACTGTTCATTATCCCAACAACACCAACACGGCCTACACATACGACGATTTGAACCGTTTGATATCGGTCAAACAGGTGACCATGGCCGATCCGGTCGATCAAATCATAGAATACGTCTATACGTTGGGGCCAACAGGCAACCGCGAGCAGGTTGAGGAATACCAATACCATTCTAGTATGGAAAATCCATACGAAAACGGTCCGTATCGTAAGGTGAAATACAAGTACGATAAGCTCTACCGCCTGACTGGCGAAACGGTTTTGGATTACACGGGCAGTATCGAACGGTCAGTGACCTACGAATACGATAAAGTCGGTAATCGCCTGTCAATGAAGGTGGCAAACGCGGACGGACATCTGGAAGTAACCTACACCTATAACGAACGGGATCAACTAACCACCGAAACCAGAGTTTTCGACCAGGTCAGCGAAGTGACCTTCAAGCCCGACGGCAGCTACTACGTCCACGCACCGCCGATGCCGTCAGTATGGTCCGGGCGACTGCTCCTGTCATTTGCGTCGCTCACCTTAACCTGTTTGCTTGCACCCTTTGTATTGCTGAAAACCAATAGAGCAGGCAAACGGGGCGGAAGGAACAGGCGTTTCATAGCGGCCATCTCCGCATTCATGACGCCTATGTTCGTAATTACGCCGGACGCTCTGGCCTACCTGCACAACGATGCCATGTGGTACAGCGCAGTAGCCAGCGGGGCGGTAGGACTGCCGGGACCAGCAACCACTACGGTAACCTACACTTACGACAATTCCGGAAACCTGATAAGCAAAGAGGAAGATAACGGCCTGGCAACAAGCGCGATAAATTATACATACGATGCGGAAAACCACCTGATCCAGGTAGACCAAAACAATGGCCCACACACCATAATAAGCTACAGTTACGATGCGGACGGAATCCGCTTGTCAAAAACCAAAGCGGGCGAGACAACATACTTCACCACAGACAAAAACCGTCCCTACGCTCAAGTCCTGGAAGAAAGAAACCAAGACGGCAACCTGCAGATCCAAAACGCATATGGCCACGACCTGATCAGCCAAACGAGCAAGCCAGGCGATCCCGAAGAATCCATCAGGTATTACCATTACGACGGCCAGATGTCCACTCGCCTGATAACGGAGGGCACAGAAAACACCGCGTTCACCGGCTGGATAACCGACAAAATAACCTACGACGCCTTCGGCCAGATAACAGATCGACGGGACTACGGAAATCCCACAAACACCAAATACCTCTACACCGGCGAGCAATACGACTCCGATCTTGGGCAGTATTACCTGCGTGCAAGGTACTACGATCAGGCAATCGGGCGGTTTACGACGAGAGATACGTATCAGGGAATTAGCTCCGACCCGGTTACTTTGCACAAGTATCTGTATGCGAATGCCAGCCCGATAGGTAATATCGATCCCAGTGGCTACTTTTCTTTACCTGATATTTTAGCGGCCAACTATACTCAGGGAATTCTCGGTATGTTGACTGCGTTCACTGGGCGGTTTGCTGTTAGTGTCACGCAAAGTGTCTTACTTGGTCATACGCTCAGCCAGGCCATAACCGGTTTCGTTGTTGATGAACTCGTTGGTTTGGCTCTGGGGCTGGCGCTGGCGGCAACTGCAGTGTTCTTCGTAGGATTTCTTGCTATAGTGGGCAAGAGCATCCTTCGTCGTGCCGCTGGTGTAGCTCGAACAGGCGGTAAACTACCCTTGGAGTATTGGAGTAAAACGGGGCACGATTCTCGTGTAGAGAGCATATTTGCGAAAATAGAAATAAATAATCTACATACGGGCACAGAGCCTACGAAAGCTGCTAGACGAGATCTTGTGAGGAAACATGGGAAGCCAGGCGATCAGGCTGGACATATGATTGGCGAGGCGTTAGGTGGTCCCGGTGGTTTAGATTCCGGTAACATAGTACCGATTGCTGAGAATTTGAATAATCGTGAGATGAGGCAATTCGAAATATTCGTTAAGAGTTTAGTAGAAGAAGGTAATGATGTTTACGTACAAGTGAAGGCCGTATACGATCATCCGAAAGGAATGCGTCCAGATCGAATAGTGTATAACGTTCGTGTGAATGGGAAGACGATAAGAAAAGTCTGGGAAAATGAATGAGGTTAGATAATGTCTTGTACACTATTAATGGTTCCCCGTGTCACATTTTTCGGTGGAAAGAAGCAGTTTGTGAAAGATAAGACGTTTATTGGTGGAAAACCCCGTATTCCTATTGATGTTGAATTGCCAATTTGTCAACTCTGCGGAGAGCAACTTACTTTTTTTCTGCAGATCGGGTTTCCTGAGGAACATGTTTGGCGGGGTAGAACCTTAGCAGTTTTTAGTTGTACGGCTACATGGGATACTGAGCATACAGTTTCGCCTTTGGCTCGAGAGGATTGGCGCAAACCTTGTCTGACATCTAAAGATCTTAAGAATTCTCAACAAGATCATCGTTTCATTATATTTCGCACAGACCAGGGGGTGTTACGCGAAGACTATGAAGAAAAGATACGATATTGCTCACTGAAATATAAGCGAATTGCGGATATGGGGCACCCTGGGACGAAGATTGGTGGTTATCCGCACTGGTTGGGCGACGCAGTAAAGTTGGCAAAATTAGATGGTAAATGGCCTATGCAGTTTTTGGGACAAATAGCAGTAGATTCATACTTTCCGTTGGTTCCAACCGCACCTTCTAGAGCATTTGAGTTTCGTAAGTTACCGGTTACCGAAAAGTTCAGGCGATCCTATAGTTTGTTCTATGACAATCAATGCTATTTTTTTGGATCTGTCGGTCGAGATGAACCCATTGTGTATTGTATAATACAGCATTAGAAAGATTCAAACATTCCATTTGTAGTCGAACTACTACACCTACGACGATGTTGGAAATTTAGAAACTGTAACCTATCCGAACGGCCTGGGAGGAATGGACACGTGGTCCACGAAATACACTTATGATGGTTTACATCGTTTAATCAGTGTAAAACACCGCTACGCAGCCGATGGCGGCGGTGTGGATATAGAAGAATTCGCATACACGCTGGGACCGGCCGGTAATAGGACAAAAGTCGAGGAGTATCGATATGCCGAAGGCACGCAGCCCGGCGCGGCCGATCGTACTGTCGACTATAAGTACGATGACCTCTACCGGTTAACCAAAGAGATTGTAACTACAGCCGCCGATGGCTGGCAGCGTACGGATACCTACACGTACGACAAGGTAGGCAATCGTCTGAATCTGCTTCGCCAGACTCCGGAAGCTCAAACGGAAATCGTCTACGAATACAACCAGGCCGACCAACTAATAGAAGAAACCCAGACAACGCTACCGGCCGACGGAGGCACCTACGCGGCCAAACCAAGACCAGGAAAGTCGGCCGGTATAACCCTGGCGGTACTGGCTGCAGCAACATTGACCTTCGCCCTGGCGCCATTCGCATTATTGCGAACCAACGCAAGAGGTCGCAGAGCAAGAAGAAACCGAAGGTTTATTGCGGCCATATCAGCTTTCTTCGTGCCGCTTATGGCCATAAATCCGACGACGGTTTACGCCTTGCAGAACGAGTCGCTAGCCTACCAGGCTCTCGTTACCGCCGGAGTCGCCAATATAGACTCGAATACAACTGTGGCGGAATACACGTACGACTCGAAAGGCAATACGATAGCTAAGTTGGTAAATGCCGCAGGTGTAGAAACGATCACCGAATATACCTACGACGCCGAAAATCGATTGATCACGGTAGATAATGGCAACGGGGCAATAAACCTGACAACGTACACGTACGATGATGAGGGAATCCGAACCAGCAAAAGAGTTGGAAATAACCTAACCACCTACATAACAGACAAAAACCGCCCCTACGCCCAGGTTCTGGAAGAGATAAACGAATCCGGCGAGGTGATCAAGCGTTACGTATACGGCCACGACCTGATAAGCCAAACAAACTCACCAGGCGAACCAGAAGAAACCAAAAGATATTTCCACTACGACGGACAAATGTCGACAAGGGCTTTATCAGAGGGAACCCCAAACGCGGCATTGCTCGGATGCAAAATAGGAAAAATAACCTACGACGCATTCGGGAATATTGAGTCCCAACAAGGCATAGTCAATACCGATTACCTATACACCGGCGAACAACATGACGCCAATGCTGAATTTTACTATCTCCGAGCAAGGTATTACAATCAAATAACGGGGCGATTTGTATCGCGCGATAATTATTTGGGATCGGCAATGGAGCCAGTTAGTTTGCATAAGTATTTATACGCTTTTGCTAATCCGGTTAGCGGAGTGGATCCTAGTGGTTTATGCACGGCAAGGATTTTCGGAATTCTCGCACATGTTGAAATCGGGATCATGTATGCTATGGATTATCGAAATATCGATGATGATGTTTATCTAAATAATAAAATAACTGGTTTTCCAATAAAGTTATTTCCAGATATTGCAAATTATACTACAAGAAAGGCAGCCGAGATAAAACCGTCATCGATGTATGGAATTAATACCGGGCATGTACAATTGCGCGGTTACTTAACGGCTCTTAGTATGTCGACGGGAACTTTATGGCGTGCGGATACGTGGGATCCGGGATTCCGTGTTTTTGTTGTGCCCGGATGCGTTAAACACTTTGGTGTTACATTACATAATGTACAAGGAGTTATATATTATGTAAGATTGCCGAATCCATACGATACTGTTGAAAAGCTACTTAGGAATGCAAAGGAAGTTTTAGATAAAATCAAGCATGCTTTTGCCGGTGAATTGATATCTGTTCCAGCGTTAGCTTGTACTATGTTAAGTATATTGGCGATTAAAGCATTTGTTTGGGGGGCGACGGCAATATCGCAAGCGAAGATCTTGGGAGTTGTTCGTGTTCTTCCTGCGTTAACGCGAGCAATTCACGGTGCAGTAATGTTTAAAGCGGCGTATGCGAGAGTGCCCTTGTAGGAGATTACGATGGGGATGAAAATGCGTTTTACGGCAGATAGCAGGAGTTTCGAAGTTTCTTTTCCACCGGAAGTCTCTGGGGCGTTTCAACAGTACGGTGACGTTTTAGAATTGGCAGGCGCAAGCTCGTGGCCGGGAAGGGCGAGCCAGATTGGGATTGTAGCGTTTTAGTAAAAAGACTTCGAATCGAATTGATGGAACTAAAGAGGAAAATCAGCGATACGTCAAAGGAAGATATATATAACTATACGATTTACAAAAGTACCGGAACGGATGATGAATTCAAAGCGGAGTGTTCTGGTTCTGGCGGTATTTTTGGTATTCGCATTGATGGGGAGAGGTATGGTTTAACGATAATGGGAAAACAGTGTTTATTGAGGCATATAAGGGTGAGGGACGACGGGGAAGGTGAAATAGTTTCTGAAGAAGACGTGGGGCATCTCGGTTACATTGATACAGATAACATGGGTCGAATAAGAATTAAGAGGAAAAAGGTCACAGATTCGGTGACTAAATGGATTAACAAAGTGCTTAAAATGCTAGATGGAATGGAAGGTGACGTGGTTGTGGAAATAGCGTAAAGCTCGCGTTAATGCTTTACCTGAACAAGTTGCTCGGAAAACAAACGAATTTTGCGTGTTATCTATCTAATGCTCTTTGACAAGTGAATAGCGGCGCCGGGGCGGATACCTATATATACGACGAAAGGGGCAGGTTGACCCGGGAAACCAAAGCCAACGGGCAGATTATCGAATACGGTTATGACAAAGCCGGTAATCGGAAATCTGTAACCATTTACGCGGAAGATGGAATTGAGATCACAACTGAAGCGCACTACTCGTACGACGCTTTAAATAGAATAGACCACGTCTGGGACGGTCCGAAAGGTGATAATCGCCGAACCGATTACACCTATGACGAGGTGGGCAATCTGGCCACCGTTCATTATCCCAATAACACCAACACGACCTACACATACGACGATTTGAACCGTTTGATATCGGTCAAACAGGTGACCATGGCCGACCCCGTCGATCGAATTGTAGAATACGTCTATACGCTGGGACCAACGGGGAATCGCGAGCAGGTTGAGGAATACCAATACTATTCGAGTATGGAAAATCCATACGAAAACGGTCCGTATCGTAAGGTGAAATACAAGTACGATAAGCTCTACCGCCTGACTGGCGAAACGGTTTTGGATTACACCGGCAGTATCGAACGGTCAGTGACCTACGAATACGATAAAGTCGGTAATCGCCTGTCAATGAAGGTGGCAAACGCGGACGGACATCTGGAAGTAACCTACACCTATAACGAACGGGATCAACTAACCACCGAAACCAGAGTTTTCGACCAGGTCAGTGAAGTTACCTTCAAGCCTGACGGCAGCTACTACGTCCACGCGCCGCCGACGCCGTCAGTATGGTCCGGGCGACTGCTCCTGTCATTCGCATCGCTCACCTTGACTTGCTTACTGGCACCCTTTGTATTGCTGAAAACCAATAGAGCAGGTAAACGGGCCGGAAGGAACAGGCGTTTCATAGCGGCCATCTCCGCATTCATGACGCCTATGTTCGTAATTACGCCGGACGCCCTGGCCTACCTGCACAACGATGCCATGTGGTACAGCGCGGTGGCCAGCGGGGCGGTAGGACTGCCCGGGCCAACCACCACTACAGTAACCTACACATACGACAATTCCGGAAACCTGATAAGCAAAGCGGAAGATAACGGCCTGGCAACAAGCACAATAGATTACACATACGATGCGGAAAACCACCTGATCCAGGTAGACCCAAACAATGGCCCGCACACCATAATAAGCTACACCTACGACGCAGACGGAATCCGCCTGTCGAAAACCAAATCGGGCGAGACAACATACTTCACCACAGACAAAAATCGCCCCTACGTTCAAGTCCTGGAAGAAAGAAACCAAGACGGCAACCTGCTGACACAATACACGTACGGCCACGATCTGATCAGCCAAGCGAGCAAGCCAGGCGATCCTGAAGAATCCATCAGGTATTACCATTACGACGGCCAGATGTCGACCCGCCTGATAACGGAGGGCACAGAAAACACAGCCTTCACCGGCTGGATAACCGACGAAATAACCTACGACGCCTTCGGCCAGATAACGGATCGCGAAGACTACGGAAATCCCACAAACACCAAATACCTCTACACCGGAGAGCAGTACGACTCCGACCTTGGGCAGTATTACCTTCGCGCAAGATACTACGAGCAGTCCGTCGGGCGTTTTACGACGAGGGATAGTTTCGACGGGTTTGCGAACGAGCCGATATCGCTTCATAAATATTTATATGCGAACGCAAACCCAGTAATGATGCGCGATCCGGCAGGTATGTTTTCCCTAGGCGAGTTGAATATTACTAGTTTTGTTCAAGCGACTTTATTTACAATCAATCTCGCCGGTTTCATTCATCATGCGAATAAAGCGATGCGCTATGTAATGTCCGCTATAGCTTGTCTTGCGGATGATTTACCGATAGATGCAGGATTATACCTATTCGCGGCCGTATTGCATGCAGGTTTTGCATGCTTGAATATGATAGGACTAAAAGCGGGTTTGATTCCACCTCCTCCATCGGGTTTGGCCGGTGGTTTATCTGCTGCGTGTGGCAGTGGTACGATTGCGCTAATATGGACGAAAGTAATGGTGAATCCAGCCTTTTTGGCGTGGATTATGACGCAATTGGTTCCAGCTTTAGCGACTTTAGCGTACTTCGCTAAGGAGGGACATGAAGCACAATGGCAACATCGAGCGAGCAATGGTAGAATTAAAACGAGAGGTACGGAGACCAGTGGTGGTACTGGTAAAAGCAGGCCGACGCCTACTGAGCAACTGCAAAGCCACACAGAGCAAAAGATACTTAAAAAGCTGGAGGATAAGGTTAAACCGGGTGATATTGTAACAATACAAGGTACACGGCCGCCCTGTAAGCCTGGGCATCCCAATAGTCCGTGGGGGACCGGGCAAGGATGTCATCCGCAAATGCACGATTTTGCGGTAGAATATAATGTGAAGATTATCTATTCATGGGCTGACGAATTCTGCGCCTATCCTTGTGGTCCCGTGGTTGGAGGGCCTTAAAATCGAACTCAGGATTTGAATACATCCATGGGAAAGCTCTATGCCTGCTCGAATAAAATATGTGATTACAATACACTTTACTATTCTCGTATTCGGTGAAACAAAATGCAATACCGGAGTATAACGTTGGAGAAACTGAAAGCCATGAAGCCTCGCCAGAGAGGTCAATTACGGCAGGCTATTCTCGCAGAAGTGAGTGATGTATTTGCCGATCAGACAGAACACTATGGTGTAGGTTTGACCCGGCCATTCGTTCATCGAAAGAGTGGAATCGAGTTTCAGTGGATTCCTACCGGTGTTTACGCGATGGGATTGGGGGATAAAGAAGAAAAGGCCGCGACATGCATATCTAATACTCCTCCGATTACCAAAGAAGAGATGCGACCGGTCACCACCATGAAGGTTGAGTCTTTCTTTATCTCGGTTACACCGGTGCTTACTCGAGACTATTGTAGAATAGGCAATCATAAACCATACCATCTTGATCAGTTGAATCACCCCCTCGTGGTCAAGCAAGAGGAAGCCCAAAGGTTTGCTGCGAGCCTTGGTTGTCGATTGCCGTACGAACGGGAATGGGAATACGCATGCCGAGGTGGAACAGAGACGCTTTTTTGCTGGGGGGATGAGTTGCCGGAGGAAACCGAGTTGAAGGAATGGGTTTCAAAAGATTTTTCTGGACTGCAGCCGTTACGGGCTAACGGCTTCGGGTTATACAGTCTTTTTTCTGGTGAATGGTGCGTGGATAAGTGGAAACCGAGTCACAGAGATGATGAAAACGCCGCCGCGGATGTTTTTGTGGTTAGAGGTGGTGGTGGGGATTTGTGGCCGTGGCAATGCGATGAGTGGGGGATGTGTATATCAGCTTTTAGGTTTCCATCTACGGATCTATTGGAACATGGATGTGCGAGTTTTCGTCTGGTTTATGCGGCGCCTGAACAGTAGATGCCTCAGTAGTTGAGATGAACGGGAACGAAGGGGACACCGGATGAATGCTGGAATATACAATCTACTCAGGCAGATACATCCTGCAATTGCAGAATATACGAAGTTTATTAAACCGAATCAGGTCGATCCATTTGTTCGCATACTGTTTAAGGAAATGGATGATAATTCGGTCCGTAATGCCGAAATCAGAGAATATCTACGGAATATTAATTCCGGCAATACATTCATATCAGACGAACATCCGTATAAGGCTATTGCGGAAAAATTAGACGAAAAATACTTGCGTTTAGAGCACGACGAAGAACCACCATGTGTATGGGAAATACCATATAATGAATCAAGAATAGCTTTTGCTGTCGCCGCTACAGCGACCGGGCCCAACGAAGAGAATGTTGGTGGAATTTTAATAGATTTATGTGCAGCCCACGACCCATCGGAAATTTACTTGGACCGAGTTGCTGAAGCTCTGGGTATGAAATATGACCCATTCGATCCTTTAGGGCACATGTTTGAAAACAACCGGCACCTGTGCGGTTAGGTATTTGGCTTCGAAATCACCGTTTTGGTAGGCAGATTTTGTAGACTGAAAGGGGCAGGCCGCGTCGGGGTTCTTCATGGGGGCATAGTTGTTCGTGGCATCTTGGCTTTCGCGAGAATCGTCGAGAGATTCTCGCTTGTTAATTGTTCGTATTGTCTTTCTTCGCTATAACTAATGTTATAAAATAACAATATATTAAAATAAGCGAAAAATATAAAATTATAGCAAAAACAGTAGCTTATATAAGGATTAGTAGCGTAGTACGAGGAACGCAGTATTCGACTGTGGTTAAGTGTTTAAGTTCCGACTAAGATATTGCGGTTCGATCTTATCTTAATTCGGCTACGGAGCGTCTGTTGTTAGAACTGTTGAATTGCCTTTGGTTGGGAATGTATTGGATGAAGTACAAAAACTGATGGTTTGACATGGGGACCTATTGGATGGGGACAGGAGTATTCCTGGGCCGTGGGTTTTTGTTGGTGGGGCGAGTGAATCGGTAATTGGTGGTATTGAGTGTTTGCGTATTGGCGAGCATCGGGCTTTGAGGGGCTACAACGTTATAATAAATTGGTAGGGGCAAAATGGCTTATGTCCTGGAAATTACCGTATCGAGCATGTGTGAAGGTTGCCAGTTGAGCCGCTGCATTGGATTGGGGCGTCTAACTTGCGACGGGGTGATTATCGACCACGTACATAGACGCCGTTGGTGATGAGTGGCCGTTAATAGCCCGGCGGGCTAGGTGTTCGCGCACTGCCGGTGTTCTGCCAGCTTTCTTCCCGGCTCGCAGTTCAAGTGGAGTTTTTTTTGTCAGGCCAGTGAGTCCAAACAGATGGCAATCAATGGCCGTTATGGCGAGGCCGCGGATGGCTGATATGGTTCTCCTAAACGTGGTCAGGCCCCTCATATCAGCATCAATATGCCGGTTTTTGCTGGTTATAATAGGCACAAGGGAGTTTTCGTTGCACTTGCCAAGAACCGGCGAGAAGAATCCGATAAAAAAAGTAGACCGATAATTGACAATGTGTCATGGCAGCGTCGTAGAGAGGATTTTCAGTTTGTTTGTTAAAAGTGGTGAAGAACAGGTTCGCTCTGAAAGAAGAGTCTTATCTCATGATTCGAATCTCAATAAGGTTCTAATGGTCAGTTGGGCGTTTCCACCGGCCGGTGGTTCAGGTGTTCAGCGGAGTGCGAAGTTTGCCAAGTACTTGCCGGCCTGGGGCTGGGAGCCAATAGTCTGGACAACAGATCGAATAGTAGATTTACCATATGACGAATCGTTATTAAGTGATTTGCCTGCGGAGTTGGATATACGTCGCGGACACAATCCTGATCCGTTCAATTATCTGCGGAGGGTGCTTTCTTTTGGTGAGAAGCGAGGGAAACAAGCCGATCGATGGGATTGGCGCAGTGGGTACAACTGGCGGTTAGCACGACTATTGGCGAAGATGAGAGAAATAATGATTCCCGATCCGGGGATTCTTTGGGTACTGGGCAGTTTTTTAAAGTGCAGGCGGATTATCGAACGAGAGGGAATCGACGTCATATATTCGACGTATAGCCCTCCATGCAACCATCTTCTGGGGTGGATGTTGAAGAAGGCCACCGGTAAACCATGGGTGGCCGATTTCCGGGATTTATGGACGCAGGATTATTGCTATCCATATAACGGAAGCTTCAGAAAAAAGATCGACTGGCGATTCGAAAAGTTATTCCTGGAAAACGCTGATGTGGTGATAAGCGTAACCGACGGGCAAGCGGCGAAATTCCGTGAAAGTATTGCAGGTGACAAGGAAAAGGTGATTACCATAACCAATGGCGTTGATATGGCAGATTTCGACGTGTTGGATCGGTCGCGGCTTCGATCTCAATTACACGGTTCGGAAGGCAAGTTTCTGTTGACGTTTGTTGGTTGGTTTCTACAAAATCGCCTGGGAAATGGGTTGTTAGAGGGGCTCGGCAGGTTTGCTGAATGGGTGAAAACCCAAGATGGCGAATACGAATTTCGTATAGTGGGTACGTTATCCCGTGATATGACACGAATACTCAGCCGGCATGGCATAGAGGTGACCTCGACGGGATATGTGCCGCATGCGGAAGCTATCAAGCACCTCGTCGCCGCGGATGTTCTGCTTCTCCCTGCTTCACCGGGAATTATCGGTGATACGTGCATAGGTGGTAAAACGTATGAATACCTGGCCTCTGGTCGGCCAATACTTCTGGATGCCCCCAGTGAGACAGGGGAAACATTTCGTTTGCTTCGAGAATGTGATTCCGGTGAATGTGTAGTGTCAACGCCGGAAAACGTTTTTGGGGCACTTCAGAGATTGTGGCGGAGGTGGAGAGTTGGCGATTTGCCGCCAGGCTGTTCGGCGGAGAAAATCGAACCCATGACACGAGAGAATCTAGCGGGAAGGCTGGCTTCTATCCTGGATAAACAAATAAACAAACAGGCTGCAACGGCTCGCGCTTCGGCGGATTACGCTTTAGTGTGACAAATGCCGGGGAAAGCGGTTTTATGTAGGTTATTATAATTTACGAGTTGCAGGTGTTCAGGGCCTTGCGTTTAGTGGGAATACTTAGTGGGTATTGCATTAGTTTGAACATGGCATCCAGTATTTCCGCTCTATAGTTTCGGTTGTAGTAAAACCCGGTGTTACGCAGTATTGGCTTAAACCAATCAGGTTGAAATTCAGTAGTGCCGTATCCTGAGCTTATCACATCATCCCACTCTACCGCGTTCATGAGGATGACGCATTTTTTCCCAAAGAAGGGGCACATTTTTATGACGCCTCCGCTGTCGGTAAGAACTCCGCGGCAGGTTGTCAAATGGTTCACCATCTCATGGAAGGTGAAGGGTTCGCATATTTTAATATTTGATGGGACGGCAACAGAATGATCTGCGATCACCGATTTCGTGCGATGATGTATTGGCAAAAGCACGGGACCCAATTGCGAGCAGAATTCAAAAATATCGTTCAGGCGTTTCTTGTTGGTGTTCTCCTGCCTGTGGACAGTCATTAATAAACGCTGGTTATAGCTGACCGGTTTTGGTTTGCCTAGATTCAGAAGGGCGTACTCCAGATCGCCAATGTATTGCGGATTAGCTACATTAACGGCGTCCTTTTCCCTGGAGATGAAATGGAGGTCCGCGATTTCATCGACCTGGATGCGGTTTGCCTCTTCCGGACGATTGATGTCTCCGCAGCGGATGCCCGCTTCCAGGTGAACCAGGGGCAAGCCTGTTTTCTGAGCCGCGAGGGCGCCGGCTACCGTGCTGTTGGTGTCTCCTATGACAACAACCAGGTCTGGTGATTCTTTCAGCAGAACAGCGGCGATTTTTTCGCGAGCTTCCTTTTGAAAGGATTGGGTATTGGTATTACCAACGTAGAGGTTGTAGTCAATTCGCAGGTTCAAATCATGGATGATCGCCTCGGAAACGTTAGCGGAGTAGTGTTGATTGGTGTCCACCAAGACGTGATTGATGTTTTCGGCTTCAAGGCATAGGCAAAATGGTTTGATCTTGATGTACTGTGGTCGAGTGCCGATTATACTGACTAATTTCACCTTTGATCTCCTGCCGCATACCTTAATCGATACATTTCGAGGCGGTTGGTGATGTTTACGCGCTATGATTCCTGAGTTGTTATCGGATTGTGGTTTAAAGGTACTGCGTCGTTTTGCCTGTCGGTAGTTTTTGAATGAAACAGTACAATCAAGACGAATATCGGTTTTGGTACAATACAAATCCGGTATGTTTCTCCGATAACGAAAGTGTGGTAAATGGTGTAATAGCCAATTCCCATAATTGCTGTTTTGTCGATACAGTATTAGTTCATTGGAACTGAATTACGATGATCATTGTGGTGACTTGACGTTATTTCGTTGAATAACTTTAAGGAGCAGACTTGTCTGTTACACGTAATATATACTCCGTTAGTGACTCAGTAGAGCTGCTGGCGAATGCTCTGCGGGGCAAGGAAAGGTTAAACACTGATTGCCGCGGTAAAGTTCTGATGATCAGTTGGGCGTTTCCTCCGGCCGGAGGGTCAGGCGTTCAACGTAGTGCCAAGTTTGCCAAGTACCTGGGCTGTTGGGGTTGGGAGCCTATAGTGTGGACGGCGGACAGGATCGTGGATTTGCCGGAGGACAAGTCCCTTCTTACCGATCTGCCGGGAGGATTGGATATTCGCCGAGGCAAGAACCCCGATCCATGCAATTGCGTTTGCGATATTCTTGGTTTTGGTAAACAGGATGGTTCCGGGGCGCAGCGGGGGAAGATTGCCCGGGCATTGGAGTGGCGATTCCAGAGAATAATGAGCCGGTTGCGGGCGGGGCTGATTCCGGATCCTGCGGTATTTTGGGTTTTAACAAGTTTCTTTGAATGCAGGCGGATAATCGAACGAGAGGGAATCGATGTTATCTATTCCACTTACAGTCCACCTTCAAACCATCTTCTTGGCTGGTTATTGAAAAAGGTGAGCGGACTTCCATGGGTGGCTGATTTTCGCGATTTATGGACAAAGGATTATTGTTATCCCGATTACGGGAGAGTTCACAAGTGGCTGGATCGAAAATTCGAGGGCAAGTTTCTCGAAGATGCGGATGCTGTCATAGGTGTTACTCAAGGGCAGTCGGAGATTTTTCGGGACAGCATTACGTCGAATAAGGAGAAGGTTGTAACGATAAGCAACGGTGTTGATGCGGAAGACTTCGAGCGGATGAATAGACGTGAAGTGCGTGCTCGTCTGCACGGTGCGGAGGATTGTTTCGTTTTAAGTTTTGTCGGGTGGTTTTTGCAGAACAGGATAGGTGAAGGTCTGCTGGAAGGATTGGGGCGGTTCAGCAAGTGGGTTAAAAAGCGAGAAGGGCATTTCGAGTTTCGCGTGGTTGGCAAAATCTCTAACGATATGTTGGACCTGTTCAATAAACACGATATTGAAGTACGGGCAACGGGATATCTGCCTCATGACAAGGCTATCGAGTATCTGGTTGCCACGGATGTTTTACTGCTGACTGCGTCGCCCGGAGTAATTGGTGATACATGTGCTGGGGGAAAATCATACGAGTATCTGGCCTCGGGAAGACCTATCCTGGTGGCCGCTCCAAGCGAGAATGGAGTTGCGTATAAACTGGTCAAGGAATGCGACGCCGGTGTGGCGGTAGTGTGCAGTGAGAAGGCTATTTTCGAAGCGTTAAAAAACTTGTGGTTGAAGTGGGCGGATGGTGAATTGCCGAATGGGTGTTCTGCGGAAAAGCTGAAGCCGTTGACCCGGAAACATTTGACGGGAGAACTGGCGGACGTGCTGAACCGGGTGAAGTAACGCGTTTTCGCGTGGTTAACAGTAACCGGTTTTCAAATGCATGGCCATGCGAGCATGGCCATACCATCCTTGGGGCGGGTTTTCGTTTACGAAGGCCCGAGGAGTAATTACTGTACTGCGGGCCAATCGTGGTTTTGTACCGCTTCCAGGTTATCGTGATCGGTCATGTCGAAATACAGGGGCGTTAAAACCACGTATCCTTCCTGAAGAGCGCCGAGGTCGTAATGGTTGGGACCGAAATCGCTGAACCAGCCGCTCAGGGAGTATTGGCAGGTGCCGTCCGGGTTTTCCGTTTTTTCGTAGCGGTCGTCGGCTTTCAATGCGGCCTGGGGGAGAACTTTCAAACCCTTGGGCCAGTCCTCTTTCAGGGTGGGGATATTGAGATTGAGTAACGGGCAGACTGGTTTTCCAGCTTTAACCGTTTCGGCATAGGTCGCGATAATGCCCTGGGCGATGCCGGCCGCCCGTTCGAAATTCATCTCGTCTCCCCATTCCATGGACACCGCAATGGAGGGGATGCGTAGGATGGCTCCTTCGGCGGCCGCGGCGACGGTGCCGGAATAAAGGACGTTGATTGAGGCGTTGGCCCCGTCGTTAATCCCGGATACGACGAGGTCGGGCTTTTCATCGAGGAGTTCGGCGACGGCGAGTTTGACGCAGTCGGCCGGTCTGCCGGTTACGGAGTGGCCGTAGAACTCGTTGTGCACGTGGATTTTTCGTACGGTGAGCGGATCGCGAATGGTAATGCCGTGCCCGGTGGCCGACTGAACGGTACTGGGGGCGACAACATCGACCTGGCCAATCTTAATCAGCTCGCGATACAGGGCGGCCAGCCCGGGAGCGAGTATTCCATCGTCGTTGGTCAGCAGTATTCTCATGGTTTCGATTGTAGATTAGCTCTTTGGGGTGTCAACGGAGCGGTCATCTGTTTAAGATGTTAGCCATGAAAAGCGAAACAATCATTCTGACCAGGGACCAGGTGCGCACGGTTGACGCTCTGGCGATAAGTGAACTGGCGTTTCCTTCGATTGTCCTTATGGAAAACGCGGGTAAGAACTGTGCCGACTGGATGCTGACCCGCTTCAATGATTTCCGGGCGGTGGTGTTCTGTGGAGTGGGCAATAACGGTGGCGATGGTTTCGCGATCGCCCGGCATCTGCATAACCACGGGATCGACGTGCGGATATTCGTGGTGGGAGATCTGAACAAGCTCACTCCAGATGCGAAAACTAATTATGGCATTTCGTCGGCCATGAAGTTGCCGTGTATGGTTCTGGGGAGTGTTGACGAGATCAACATCGCGTGTGAATCGTTGGGAACTCAAGACATCGTGGTGGACGCGCTTCTGGGAACAGGGTTTTCCGGATCGGTACGGGAGCCGATGAGCGATGTTATTCTCGATATAAATAATCGTAAACTCAAGGCGGTTGTTGCGGTAGACGTACCCTCGGGATTGGATTGTGATTCGGGTAAGGTTGGAAACGTGGCGGTTAAAGCAGATGCGACGGTTACGTTTGTAGCGGCCAAGCGTGGTTTTGAACTGGAGCAGGGGCCTGCTTGTGTCGGAGACGTTATTGTAGCGGATATTGGTACACCACCATCGTTAACTCGAAAAGTTGCGGGATTGTAAGAGTTTTTTTTCGGGGCGAAGCTATCAAAAAGGTAAGTGTCTTGAACCGTTTTGCGAGGATAGTAATCGGAATGTTGGTGTGTGTTTCGCCTGGCATACTTTGGGCGGCCGGGGACGAGCCCATACCTATTAATCATAACGCCGAACGCGAACTTCTCTCCGCGGCTGGTAATGGTTTTTATATTAAGCGTACCGATCATTTTGTTGTTGCATACAATACTGATAGTGAAAACCTGTACGACTTCATTTCCCGTTTGGAGGCGACGTACAACAGCACGCAGCGATTTCTAAAGGTCCTGGATATTCCCTTTGACCGTCCCCGGAATCGCTTGGAGGTTATATTCTTTTCTCAGCGGAATGAGTTTTTGAGGTACGCGGATGAGTTGGGAACGCCAGGTGAAGGGGCGGCGGGGTTTTACTATTCGAAAACAAACCGGGCGGCGTTTTTTGATACGGCCAGCCTGCCCCAACTGGTTGCGGTGGATAAGGAGATACAGACGATCCGTCGTTCCCTGCGTAACTTGCCGAAGCGGAAAAACAAAAAGCAGCGGGACGAACTGGACACGCAGATGAGATTGTTGCGCAACAGGCGGAACAATCTTGTCGAATCGTTCAATCAACTGGTGGTTCAACACGAGGTGACTCACCAGATATTTTACAATTGTGGCTTGCATACTCGTGATGGCGATAATCCCAAGTGGGTAGTGGAGGGATTAGCTTGTTTGTTCGAGCCGCCGCCCAGTGCCGATGGTGCCGGGTTGGGGGTGATTAATCAGTATCGATTGCTGAATTTCCACGAAGCACTGACCGGAATTGCGGGTGAGGCAGGGGGCCGGATTGACCATTTCGAAAAGGCGGTAAGAGCCGGTCGGTTAGTGTCGCTTCAGGAGTTGATCGGAGACAAGCGGATTTTCGATGTCCGGCGGGCGAATATCGATGGCGTATATGCCGAGGCGTGGAGTTTGATGCATTATTTGCAGCGTTTTCGGCGGGATGATCTGAGTGTTTATTTGACGGTTCTGGCGAAGAGGCCCACTGGCCGGGGATATACGCCGGAGCAGGAACTGATGCAGTTTGAGCACGTCTTCGGGCCGATTACGGAGGATTTTGAGCGCCGCTGGTTGAAGTATGTTCTGTCGCTGCGGGTGAAGATTCCGAAGATCTAGATGGTGGCAATGATTCATCTGATGGATGTCGCATCTTGTAAGCCATATCGCAATCGGGGCAATTGTGGTGTTTCAGCCAGTCAGAGATGCTCTTGCAGGCGGTTGGAGTTAGTTTCGAGTTGCCGTACCATAGTTCATTCTTGGATCTGAAGCTTTCGCCATGGTGAAAACTCAACGTGGCAAGGTGCTCATCATCGGCGTAGAACTTCAGCAAGATGTCGCCGTAACACATACAGCGCCATGCAGTCCAGGCGTGTTCAAACTCAACTGCAGTCAGCAGGTCGTATATAGCTTCTCTACCGGTTACTTCGTAGGTTGGTAATTCTGGCTGATTCTGCGATTCCGGAAAGACGTTCAGATCGACCACTAATCTGTTTGCGTTTTCGCAGGCTGCCAGGAGTCGTTGCTTGTGAAGCGAAGGCAGGACAAAGGTGTATCCGCATTGAAAAGCAATGAAAGCGACGGGGATAAAAAGGATCAGCAGCCACTTTTTTTTCATAACCTGTTTCCAGTTGAAGATACAAGTATCACTTTGCGTATACCAGTATTATAGGCTATACGATTGTCCTTTTCCATGGGAAACATGTAGACGATAATTGGAGATATGAAATCTCAAACCTGACGCCTGGGATGGCCATGGTGTCTGAGGCTGCTGGCGGTTCCCCAATATTTACCGGGTAACCTGTATGGTGGTATTAAATTTATCCACTCGTATTGGTTGCTGCGAGCCAACCTTCTAAGTGAAATGCTGATTGCGATGCAATGGTATTAACCGATATTATGATAGTAATCGGGAAATGGCATGCTCTACTGACTCTTTGGTATATCGTTGAATGTGCATACGGTTATTATGAGTGATGATTCAGCAAGCAACTGCTGCAATAAGCAGGACGACATTCATTGGAAATGGCGTCTGGAGATGGCCGAAACCATCGCCCGGGAGCTCGATCCCGGAAGGTTTGGAATAAAGGCGTTCTACCTTATCGGTAGTGCGAAAAACGCCGAGTCCGGACCGGCCAGCGATATCGATATTCTATTACACATCGACAGCACCGAATCGCAGAAGAAGCTTTTACTCAAATGGTTCGATGAGTGGAGCTGCCGCCTGAGCGAGGTGAACCGGCAACTAACCGGGTTTTATACGGAAGGGCTGCTGGATGTACACCTGGTAACGGACGAGGAGGTGGAAAAGAAGACGGGGCACGCCTTCCGAATAGATGCCGTCGACGATGGGGCGCTTCGCTTACCTATGAAAGACGAGCAGTTGTAGATGTTCAGTGGTCACTGGCGAAACCGTTTGCTCAAACAAGTTCCCGTGTCGCGGCCTGGGGATTTTCCAGAGCGAATCTTACCAGGGACAATTCTTTGCCATCGTGCGAGCCGGACAGGCATGTGGTTTTGCCAATCTGATCCCGCCAGGAGCCGGTGATACGTGGCGATTCGTGTATGTGTCCGTGCATGGTCAGGTATGGCTGTTTCTCTTGAATGAATCTGCGGATTGCAATACTGCCTACGTGGACATCCAGCGGTGCGTGGTCGATTGTCTTGCCGTCGAGATCTGCCCGGTCCAGTTTTGACTGATATGGCGGTGCGTGAAAAAGGAAGACGGCCTGGTCGAGGGGAGTATCTTCTACGAGATTTTCCAGGTCTTCGGCTATGGTGGAATACCTGATCACCTCTTCGGGAACGGGGACGGTACGGTACCCGTCTTCCGGTGAGACGGCTCCCACATCGACGTGGCGGGATACGTCATATCGTTCCCAGTCTTTCAACTGGAATGGTGAGGGCGGGGTAAAGGGGTAGCCGAATACCTGGTACGGTCCGATGCTTGTGGGCCGATTATGCAGGTACTCCAGCAGGCCTGCCTGCTCCAAATCGTGGATCGCTGGTTCTTCAGCCTGCGGATCATCGTTTCCCAGGATGGCCAGGAACCTCGGGTAGGCGGTGGAGAGGGAGTTTTTCAGTTTGTCTAACTCGACTGCCAGAAAGTCGGCTATGAAATCCGCGCTCAGGCGATCATCCATGACGTGGCTGAACGCGTTTGGTAACAGGTCGCCACCTAGAAAGACGATTTCCGGGCGTTCATCATTGATAGCCGCGAAAAGTCGCATGTAGCGATGAGTTCGGCCGTGAAGGTCGGATGCAAAAAAACATCTGGTCACTCGGGCCATCCCTTCCGTAACTGACGGTGAGTCGAAGCGGAGAAATCGTTTCAGAAGCCTCAAAGAGACGGATGAATTATAGGACGCGACCCTGAAGGAGGCCACGGTTTCACGGGCCATTATATTCTGTGGCGAAGCCAGCGGAAGGTGAATCGCGACTGCTCTTTTTGTAACTCTAACAATGACAGGTATTTATCTCGCCGGGGCAAGTTCTGCGGATTCAAGGGGCATGTGGAGGACATTATGTCAGTGGTAGTTGAATTTAGTGGGTTGTTGGTTGTCAGGAAGATGATATACTCCACCGTTCTATGCAGACTCCAGGATGGAATCCTGGAACGTGTTTATCGACAGGAGTTTATGTAGTGGCGGTAAAGCTAAGATTATCGAGATTGGGACGGCGGCATCGCCCGTTTTATCGATTGGCGGCGATTGACTCGCGAACCAAACGTAATGGTCGCGTAGTTGAAGAGTTGGGTTTTTACGATCCGCTGGCCAAAGACGAAACGGCTGAGTTTAAAGTCGACAAGGAACGGGCCGAGTACTGGCTGAGCGTTGGTGCACAACCGAGCGATACCGTAAAGGCGCTTTTGAAGCGCAGCGGTGTTGAGGTGAAAGCCAAGTAGCGGTTGCTTGCGCAACGGATCTTGGTGAATCGCGGCTAGCTATGCGGATAGATGTTCTTACTCTGTTTCCCGATGCTTTCGATGGTTTCGTTGGAAGCAGTATAGTAGGCAGAGCCAGAACGTCTGGAATAGTGGATATAGCATTCACCGATATTCGGGATTTCGCCAAGGACAGGCATCGCACGGTCGATGACCGGCCGTTTGGCGGAGGACCGGGTATGGTCCTGATGTGTGAACCGGTGTTTGACGCCTATGAGCACGCCAGGACTCTGCATGACGCGGAACCGCAGTTGGTTATGTTAACCCCTCAAGGGGAGCGGCTGACGCAAAGCGTTGTGCAGGAATTTGCTGAGTTGCCCAGGTTGATGTTCCTTTGCGGGCATTACGAAG
Source organism: Phycisphaerae bacterium (assembly GCA_963667855.2). Taxonomy (GTDB): domain Bacteria; phylum Planctomycetota; class Phycisphaerae; order UBA1845; family UBA1845. The sequence continues at coordinate 269,558 of CAXXKI010000033.1, forward strand.
GGTTTGACGAGCGGATTCGCCTGGGGCTTAAGCCTCGGGAGATATCGATAGGGGATTACGTATTATCCGGCGGAGAAGTTGCCGCCAACGTCCTTATCGATAGTGTGGTGCGGCTGCTACCCGGTGCCCTCGGCAGTGAGGAGTCTCCGGACGATGAGTCGTTTTCGCACGGTTTACTGGAGTATCCCCAGTATACCCGTCCCCGAGTTTTTCAGGGGATGGAAGTACCGGAGATACTTCTTTCCGGTCACCATGAGAAGGTGGCCCAGTGGCGATATGAACAGTCGGTCGAGCGAACTAAGAAGCGTCGACCGGATCTGTGGGAAAGCTCGTCTGATGGCGAGTGAGTATATTTAGGTTTAAATGCGGGATAGACGGTCAAGCCCGCAAAGAGCAAAACTTTTTTAAGGCTTGAGGCAGGTAGACCGGACAAGCCGGACGTTTCGGAGTTGAGTCATGAGTCAGCAGATCATCGAACATGTTGAAGATGCGTACAAAAAATCCAAGGTTCCCCAGTTCAGGGTCGGTGATACCGTTGACGTCCACCAGAAGATCGTCGAAGGGAATCGAAGCCGGACGCAGATCTACAATGGTGTGGTTATAGGCCGCAAGGGAAGTGGCTTGAACGAGACCTTCACCGTTCGTCGTATCGTCAATAACGAGGGCGTGGAGCGAATCTTCATGCTTCATTCGCCTCTCATCAGCAAGATAGAGGTTAAGCGTCAGGGTAAAACCCGTCGGGCGAAGTTGTACTTCCTGCGAGATCGGGTTGGAAAGGCCCGTCGTCTTCGCGAAGTGCGTCGCAGCCGGGTTAAGACTACTGCGGCCGATGCCGCTCCAGCTTCGACACCGAAGCCGGCTTCATCGCCTGCCGCTAACGAGACAGCCGAACCGGTCGGTGCCGGCGAATAGCCTTACCGATCATCCGGTGCTAAGGGATAGCCGTTGTGAAAAAACTCGGACCCTTGGGCGAAAAAGTTGGGGCTAAATACCTCAGACGCTTAGGCTATCGGATATTGCAGCGAAACTATCGATGCCCAATCGGGGAGATCGATTTGATCGCTGCGGATGGTGACACGCTCGTCTTTGTTGAAGTAAAAACCAGAAGAGACGGGCTCCAGAGGGGGGGGTGGGGGGGGGGGGGGGGGGGGTGTGGGGGGGGGGGGGTGGGGCGGGGGGGGGGGGGGGGGGGGGGGGGGGGGGGGGGGGAGGTGGGGGGGGGGGGGGGGGGGGGGGGGGGGGGGGGGGGGGGGGGGGGGGGGGGGTGGGGGGGGGGGGGGGGGGGGGGGGGGGGGGGGGGGGGGGGGGGGGGGGGGGGGGGGGGGGGGGGGGGGGGGGGGGGGGGTGGGGGGGGGCGGGGGGGGGGGGGGGGGGGAGGGGGGGGGGGGGGGGGGGGGGGGGGGGGGGAGGGGGTGGGGGGGGGGGGGGGGGGGGGGGGGGGGGGGGGGGTGGGGGGGGGGGGGGCGGGGGGGGGGTGGGGGGGGGGGGGGGGGGGGGGGTGGGGGGGGGGGGGGGGGGGGGGTGGGGGGGGGGGGGGGGGGGGGGGGGGGGGGGGGGGGGGGGGGGGGGGGGGGGGGGGGGGGGGGGGGGGGGGGGGGGGGGGGGGGGGGGGGGGGGGGGGGGGGGGGGGGGGTGGGGGGGGGGGGGGGGGGGGGGGGGGGGGGGGTGGGGGGGGGGGGGGGGGGGGGGGGGGGGGGGGGGGGGGGGGGGGGGGTGGGGGGGGGGGGGGGGTGGGGGGGGGGGGGGTGGGGGGGGGGGGGGGGGGGGGGGGGGGGGGGGGGGGTGGGGGGGGAGTGGGGGGGGGGGGGGGGGGGGGGGGGGGGGGGGGGGGGGGTGGGGGGGGGGGGGGGGGGGGGGGGGGGGGGGTGGGGGGGGGGTGGGGGGGGGGGGGGGGTGGTGGGGGGGTGGGGGGTGAGGGGGGCGGGGGGGTGGGGGGGGGGGGGGGGGGGGGGGTGGGGGGGGGGGGGGGGGGGGGGTGGGGGGGGGGGGGGGGGGGGGGGGGGGGGGGGGGGGGGGGGGGGGGGGGTGGGGGGGGGGGGGGGGGGGGGGGGGGGGGGGGGGGGGGGGGGGGGGTGGGGGGGGGGGGGGGGGGGGGGGGGGTGAGGGGGGGGGGGGGGGGGGGGGGGGTGGGGGGGGGGGGGGGGGGGGTGGGGGGGGGGGGGGGGGGGGGGGGGGGGGGGGGGGGGGGGGGGGGGGGGGGGGGGGGGGGGGGGGGGGGGGGGGGGGGGGGGGGGGGGGGGGGGGGGGGGGGGGGGGGGGGGGGGGGGGGGGGGGGGGGGCGGGGGGTGAGGGGGGGGGGGGGGGGGGGGGGGGGGGGGGGGGGGGGGGGGGGGGGGGGGGGGGGGGGGGGGGGGGGGGGGGGGGGGGGGGGGGGGGGGGGGGGGGGGGGGGGGGGGGGGGGGGGGGGGGGGGGGGGGGGGGGGGGGGGGGGGGGGGGGGGGGGGGGGGGGGGGGGGGGGGGGGGGGGGGGGGGGGGGGGGGGGGGGGGGGGGGGGGGGGGGGCCGCGTTAATTTTTACAAGCGCCGGAAAATCACTCGGGTGGCGAAAACGTTTATCTCCCAGATGCGTGCGGAAAATGTGCCCGCCAGGTTTGACGTGTTGTCCATAATTATTCCCGATCAACCCCGGTCAGATCCGGAGATAGAACACTTCGTTGATGCGTTTTGCACCTGTATAGCGTTAGGATTACAAAAAGTGTTTGAAGGGGTTTTCCTGCTGCAGATGCTGTAAGTGTCGCGGCTGGATTCGTAAGTGGAGTAACCATGAGATTGATTGATTCGCATGCTCATTTGACCAGCAAAGGTCTATTCGAGCGACTCGATGAGGTACTGGCAAATTGCCGGGAAGCAGGCGTTGAGCACGTGATTACCATTGCCGGTAACCGGAAAGATGCTGAAGCAGCGTTGGAAATCGCACGCGAGCAGGAAATGGTTTCAGCTACTGCCGGTATTCATCCTCACGACGCCTGTAAAGTGGTTGATGGTGATTTGGAGCGGATAGCGGAGTTGCTTTCTGAGCCGGAGGTAGCGGCCGTTGGCGAGATAGGGCTGGATTACTTCTATGATTTTTCTGATCGGGGAAAGCCAGAAAAGGGTCTTCTCAGCTCAATTGGAAATCGCTCAGGCTCACGATTTACCACTGGTTATACATTGCCGGGAAGCGCTTGATGATGCCATAGAGCTTCTGGAAAACCATGGGTTCAAGGATAAGCGGGTGGTGGTGCACTGTTTTTCCGGGACGGCCGAAGAGGCGAAACGGGTTGCCGATCACGGTTGGCGTATTTCCTTTACCGGAATGGTGACCTTCAACAAGATGGTTGAATTGCAGAAACTGGCCAGGGAGTATCCTGCGGATCTGATGATGCTCGAAACGGATAGTCCGTATTTATCTCCTGTTCCGATCAGGCATGTTCGTCCGAACCAGCCTTCTCATATAGTTCACACCGCACGGTTCCTTGCTCAGTTGCGAAACGTTCCTCTTGATGAACTGGCTCAGCAGACCTTACGGAATACGCGAGAATTTTTCGGCCTGGATTACTAGTATTCGGTTTCCTGATCGTGTAATCAGGGAACGGCGTACAGGCTGGCATAGGGGATATTCAAGTCGCCGTAGGAAAAAATCTCCAGCAGTTTTAGCCCGTTCTCTTCCAGTTGTTCGAACAATACCAGGTTGATCCCCTCGGGAAAACCGTAACGGGAGGAACGCAAACGATGTATCTCGTTCCAGTTTACGAAAACGTGCGTGTATTCTCGCTTTTGCAGAAAACCGATGATGTCTTCGATGGTTGACGCATTGTAAACAATATCCGCGAAATCATTGTGATTGAAAACTACCGTATAGTCGACTCTCCGCTGGTAATATAAAGGCTCTGGCTTCGCCCACCAGGAGGATTTTTGCGTCCGGAGGCAGGGCAGTGTTGATTCTTTCCATATGCTTGTATGGATCGATTATTCCTTTGGTGAAAGCTTGTGTTGCACCCTCCACATTGTAACGCGGTTCGCTGAACCCGTTTGGATATATGTGTTTGCCGTAAAGATGTATGCCGCTGAATAGATTGAACCCGATTCCGGCTATCAGCAGGGCAAGCAGTTCACCATTGACACTTCCTTTATGGTTAAGTACGCCTCTACCACCCAGGATTATCAGCGGAATAAGTATCGGGACAGCAAAACGGGAATAAAGATGAGTTGCGAATGTCCCAAACCAGCAGCTGAACGATAAGCATTCCTGCAATTGCAAATTCCAGCTTGTTGCGGTGGCGAATCAAACATATAGCCGTCAGAGCAAAGACTATTGCACCGAATCGTTGAGGAGGTTCCGCGATTATTTTATCCCAGATATGCCCGAATCTTGCCGGAATGGCTGAATCTTCCGGTGCCGGAGCGTGTGATTCGGCGAAGTGTACTGCTTCCTGCTGGCCCCAGCCGGCGGGAGTGGATGGAAACATGCGGGCTGCCAGGGGGGAAAAACGGATTGCTTGTAAACACTGCGTTCTTTATCAACCAGGGCGAAAAGGTGAGCAGGGCGGCTACGGCAAAAGTCAAGCCGGCTTTAATCCTGTTTTGTCCGATTGCAGCCAGTATGAATATGCCCAGCGGCAGGGCGATCATAACCACGGCCGTGTATTTGAAGCCGCACGAAAAACCTGTCAATATGCCTGCCAGGATTATCCAGCGGAACTTTATCGACCAGGTTTCTTCCTTGCAGGCTTTCAGCAGGCAGCCGAACGATAACATTCCGGAAAACATCATTCCGTTTTCCACGTAGGCTACGCCGCTTAGATACAAAACCCACCCGCACGATGCCATTAGCAGGGTTGTTACTATAGCGCACCGGGCTGAGAACTCCCGGCCGGCAAACCAGGCAGCCGCTACCGTTGCCGCTGCGAGTATCGCGTTTAGGGCTTTAGCCAAAGGCCAGAAGTCAATTGACTCTCCGCCGACGTTGGCCATAAACAGGTAGAGCATCTCTGCCGCCGATGGAAAATTGGCGTATACGTTGTGCGGCAGATAGGTAATCGCACCGTTTTCGTAATACTCCTTGGGGAGTTGCAAGTGGTATTCTAAAACGTCGTATCCGAACCCCGATTCCTGCCAGAGGAACCCCGGGGGAATGGTTGCTACGATCATAACCATGGCTGCGAATGGAACGAGCAACAGTAACAACCACTTGAATTTTCCGGAATCGTCTTCCACGCGTGCAACGGTTGCACCCGATGGAGTCAGTAAATGGATACTCAGGCCAATGAATGCGCACACGGCAAGTATCAGGGGCAGTACGTGGCGATGCCCGTCGCCAATCCAGCCGGTGACTCCACATCCCAGCGTTGCTAGACTGACAAATCCAAAACCCCAGGCATGTTCCCAACAGCCCGCGTTGAATGTGGGATAGCGGTCCCAGTTGGAATAGCTTGAGAATGCCCAAGCCAGTGAAAGCGGCGAGCAAGGTTGTGAATAAAGCGATCGTACCGTCGAAAAGCCAGATTAAAAGAGCGTAATGGGATTGCAGCCCGACTGTCAGTAGGGTCAGAAAAACAACGCATATAAAAACCGCAATTGTTGCTTTTCCAGGTAACTCGATTGGATTCTCTTGGGCAATCTCGCGCACGGTCATTCTGGGAATAAAAGATTTCTTGTCTTAATTAAAGCGATTAATGCATGATGGCAACTGGCTATATTGATTCGTACGTTGGTAGGCGAGGAGCGTATACCGTTCACCGTATCGTGTATGCTGCGAACGTAATAGCATTCATCTGCCTTGAACTGGAGTTGAAGGATAAAACGCGCTCCCAGTGAGCAGGCTTTCGTATAACGCTCATATCGTTCAATATCGCCGGTTTTCCGGGCAAGCTCAGCGGCATCGGCGAGTGCGGAAACGAAAACCGCGGTAGAAGAGTCGGCCGATAGAGACTGAGGCTTACAGAAAGCGCCCCATATTTCCGGGTAAGCGTGATTCTCCGCCGTTAATTGGAACTCGCATATTTTTGTCGCTCATTTTGAACACATAGTCGGTGAAATCCCTTCTTTTGGTCATTTTCGCCATAATGGCGAAAGCCTGTACCTGCCAGGCGGCCAGTGCCAATGATTCTGATTGGGAAAACTCCTTGCTGTAGTGGCTATAGGCTCGGCTGAGAGCGTTGAATAACTCGGATGATGGGGTAAGTTCATAGCAGCGAGCCAGTGCCAGAACAGCCTGGCTGGAGTAACGGTGGTGACTGTCGGAGACCGGTAAAGGTGGAAAAGACGAAGCGATTTGTCCCGACGGCAACTGCAGCCAGAGGATGCCGTGAACCAGAGAGTTGCGTTCACGTGAAAACCTGTCAAGTTCCGGAAAGTCGGCCAGAGCCAGGCACATTTGAGCGGTTATAGCTATATTGTTTCGGGAATCCTTGGCTGATATGAATGAACCATGATCGGAATTGGGAATATCTACCCTGTTTTCCAAACGCCAATTGATGGCTTTAGCTGCCTCTTTTCGTCCCAGTGCCCCGTTTACGTGAGACGAGTAGTATGCAAGAGCTCTTGCCGCTCCTGTTTGGGCAGTTTCGTTATCCTTGTTGAAATAGGCATCTGTTGCGGGGCAATATTCAAATGCGAAACGGCCATTAGGCTGCTGGCGAAAAACGATGAAACGGCACAGGTTCTTTATCGACTCGGTAAGCGTATTACGAGATACTTCGTCCGGTGATACCAGCGACATACCCCTATGCAGGTTTACTATTTTTCCATTTGAACCTGTTTCAATCCAATGAATTGTGGAAAACTTGGACAGTTGGGATCTCGATAACTCTTTGGGATCCAGGCAGATTTCCTTGGACAGGGTGTTAATCGCCTCCTTGAGTGAAAGATTCTTGGAGATCATTTCCGACGGAGTGAACCAGCGTTGTTCACCATCGAGGGCGAGACGAATTCCGTCTACCCCCTGGGACCACGAAGTCGTCCAACGCTCCTGGCTCGGTCCAGGGAATCTGGGATGTATAGGGTTGAGGTTCTTCCAGGAGTTGCAGGTCAATCCGTACTGTATCCAGGAAATGGTCAATGTCCGCATCGCCTATGTTGGCGCTTATTCTCGCCAGATTCGACGCCTCCTGGCAGGCTTCGACTATCGGTTTAATTACCGAAACACCTATGCCTCGAGTGTAGCCGCTTTGGCGCAGGGTCGCTACTATCTGGCACTCGACGGAGTTCAATGCCGGTGGAATATACTTGGGAACATAGGGAGTCTCGTTTCTGAGACCGCATGTCAGGGTTCGCCGAGCAATCTGGGTTAGAAATCGCTGGTTGACTTCAGTGAGATTCGCTACCGTATTGTCTCGCTTCGATATCGATTCAACATTGGAATCCGCCGATAAAAGCGATGGCTGCACTATCGCTGTCACAAGGATAAGTATCGTCGTTAATTGCATTGGGGCAGTATAATGGGCGAGCTGGAGGTACTCAACTGATTGGTTTGGCTCACCAATTGCGGGTTTAAAGGAAACGATGGTCGACAGCGAGATTAATTACGCCAATGCCATAGTCGCGTCAGCCGGCAATGTTGTCTCCCAGGTGGGAGCGCGAGCGGTTATGTTTTGTGAGGAAGCCATTCCTGATCTTCAACGCCTGGTTACTAATCTGGACGAAAATACCAAGTTGATCGTTATCCGCCGCGGAGAACGCCGTCCGGAGTCAAACGATCGAAAACACATACATTACCTTTATGTTCCTGATTTCAAACTCACCAGGTTGGATCAGATTAAAATGGCCACCGTTCTTGCTTTCAGTCAGGGATACCTTGGAAGCGGCGATACGTTTGTAGCGCTCACCGGAGTGGCGGGAAAACCTGTCGATACGATGGTCGTGATGTGCGTAGGACATGAATATGAATTATTCGATTCTGTTGATCAGCCGAAGCTTACCGAACATGTCCGACGCGTGGTTTTTCAGAGAGTTTTAAACATCGCTATCGAACTAGCCCAGGAAGGGCGTGAAGGTAAATCGGTGGGGGCGATATTCGTAATAGGTAACGTGCGGGGACTGCAGAAGTACATCAATCAGCACATCATCAATCCTTTTCGTGGATACCAGGAACGGGAACGCAATATTCTTGATGACCATATCAAGAATACCATTAAGGAATTCTCCGCGATTGATGGTGCCTTCATCATTAAGGGGAACGGCGTGATAGTTTCGGCGGGAACCACGTTGCGGCCCGACGTAAGTGGTGAAGATTTACCACAAGGGCTGGGGGCGAGGCATGCCGCCGCCGCGGCGATAACCGCTTCCACGAGGAGCCTGGCCGTAACCGTGTCCGAATCGACAGGTACCGTTCGCCTCTGGCGACGAGGAAAGATGATTATCGAGATCGAGAAAGCCACGCGTCCGGCGATTGAATCCCCCGAGAATGGTTCGGCTTCGTAGGATTGCCAATATGGAGATCAATCATCATTTAATGGTTTAGCCAATACCTGGCCGTTCTTGAAGACGGCTTGATGGGTTATGCCCGCTTTTTGCAGTATTTCTGCCACCGTTCCAAAATGGCTGCCGACGAATTCGGCCGAGTGCGCGTCGGAACCCAGTGGCATCATTGTTCCTCCCAGTTCCACGTATCGCTTTATTACCGAAGAACCGGGCATCGGTTCAGGAGAGTCGTTTCTCAATGGTGACGTGTTAACTTCGGGAATCAGGTCGGCGGTCAGGCAGTTCGACAATATTTCGTCAACAAGGTCACCTCCTTCCACTGATTTTTCCACGCCGTACAGTCTTTGGGTGTATCGTTTAGCAAAGTCGAGATGGCCAAGAATATTGAACGGCTGGAAACCACTGTTTTTTATTTCCAGGACATCCAGCGTGGCTTGTTTCACCGTTTTCAGATATCGCTCAATGTAAAGATCTACAGGAACATCGACGAAATGTTCAGGGACGTGAACGGGTTTTCCTTCGGCCCAGTGTACACTTAAAAGGACGACATCGAACTGATGTTTGGAAAGGAAATCCAGGATGAATTCCATTCGGTGCGGTTGGTAGCAGACCTCGATTCCCTTGCCGATAAAAATCTCTTCTCCGTACTTACTGCGTACAGCATTGATTTCACCGGTAATCTTATCGTCGTCATAAACGCAGGCCTCCCATTCATCCTCGTGTGTGTCAAAATGCTCGGTGAATGTAATGCCGCCGAGGCCGGTTCTTATTGCCTGTTCAACATTTTTTTCTGGTGGCGTTTGGGAGTCGAATGAGTTCCAGGAATGCAAATGTTGATCGAAAAAGGGCATGATTATCTCCGAGTCTAAGTTGAACCGCGTATCGTGGCGCAGGCCGTCTATGGTGAACGAGTCAAAACAGTCAGTTGGTTTTGGCTATATCAGACCACCTTCGCAAGCCGACCCGCTTGGAATCTAATTGTTCCAGCTTCTTCGGTCAATCTGTGCCTATAACGTAGTTCGGAAGCTAAACTACCCAGGAGTTAACTTCATCAGTCATAGAATATTACAATTAGGTTTGTACGTTATTCTGAAGGCGCGGGGGCAACACTGTCCAAGGCGTCCGGAGGTGGTGATCCGTCACCAATGAGTTGGGCCTTCATCAAGCGACCGACCTTGAATTTGACCGTGCGCTTAGCTGGGACCGGGACCTTCTCCATGGTCTTGGGGTTCTGAGCGGTTCGGGCGGCTCTAACCTTGCATTCGAATACACCGAAGTCCCGGAATTCCAGGCGGTTACCGTTTCCAAGTTCTTCAACAATCTCATCCAGGAATTCTTGGATTATCTTCTTGACCAACACACGTTTAGTGTCAGTTGAGTCAGCGATTCGATCGATGAGTTCCTTTTTGGTTACCGTTGCCATCGCGCGCTCCCGCAGTCCTGGGACCAACCGCCTTTCCTTATGGTGTCTAGAGAGCGACTCGTTTATCACTCTCCTCGGGTCTGAGCCGTCTCTTTTGAGCAGGCCGAACCGCCTCACGACGATTCATTCACAGCACCCGAATTAACACAACCATGTTAGTACAAACTGGTTACGGCATCAAGCGGATTTCGTTGGAAGCAGTTTTGCTCACTTATCGGACTGTAATTAACTCTGAGGGGCGGGATGTTCTCAACGATGGGATGAGCCGTTTCGCTGCAGTCGGAACCGTCTGACCAGATGATCATAAGAATGGGAGCCGCGTCCCTGGAGGTCGTAAAAAGATTCCCTGTACCGCAGTGTTTCGCGTTTCGGAAAGGCCGAAAGCGTGGAGGGCCAGTCATTTCGATATACCATCTGCGTTGCTGTAGGATAGCCTGGTGTGCGATCAAAGAGCAATGCAGTGTCAAAAACTCTGGCTGGAGGTGTATAAACGTGCGTTTGGCTGCAACCAGTCAACACTGCTAAAGAGATAATTGTCAGGGTAACCAGCCGTAGCATGAGAGTTCCTTTCCGCCTTACTTCCTGGAAATCGAATATGCATCATTGGTGCCAATTCAAAGGTCGGGTGCGTTTCAATGCGATTCCCCCTGGATTGACTTGTAAGTCTGGTATTCAAGGTGAAGTCAGGTTCTGGCAGTTATGTCATTTATACGGATCGTTTCCCTAATGCGACGCAATCGGGTTCGATTTGTTGCTATAGGGCAACATGATTAGCGGAAAAGGGCGTTCCGATAAGCGTTTGCTACCCGGCAATGTGGCATATACGATGGCTTTGTTGTTCAGGTGGTAATTTTACGATGCGGTGTGGATCGCAGGGAGGTTTCTGTGAAACTTAAAATTTCGGCAGTGGAAAATTGGCGGGGAAAAATAACCTTTGTGCTTGCATTGTGTGATCGCGTTCCGTCCTCTCTTCCGAAAGGTACGGTGATTCCCGGTGCCGAAGGAAAAACGGTAATAATCAGTCGTGACCTCCATAAAAAAGAAGCTCGAATAATCGTTTCTCTGGGGAAAGAGCAGGATGTACGATTGGAATCGTTCCGGCGAGCGGGGGCTACTATTGTTAACTGGTTACGGGATAACTCGGAAAACCGGGCGGGAGTGGAGGTGGACGGATTAAGAGATTTACCTCGCGATGATGCTTTATGCGCATTGGGCGAAGGATTGCTGCTTCGCGACTATCGATTCGATAAGCATAAAAGTAAATCGGATAAGCAAGCAGAACTCACTGTGGATATTCTCGTACCACGAGTCGGCAAAAAACTGGGTGAAAAGTTCCGATCCTTGAAGAAAGTGTGTGCGGCCGTTTTAACCGCACGGGATCTGGCACACGAACCACCGAACGTCATTAACCCGGTCAGTCTGGCTCGACGGGCCAAAACCCTGGCCACAAAATCGGGATTGAAGTGCAAGGTTCTCGATCACCGGCAACTGGCTCGTATGAAAGCCGGCGCTATTCTTGCAGTCGGGCAGGGGAGTGCCACGCCGCCTCGCCTGATTGTGCTGGAATATCCGGGTAAAAGAAGGGGGGGCGGAAAACCTGTCGTCATAATCGGTAAAGCCATTACTTTTGATACCGGGGGATATTCGCTTAAACCCAGAGACAGTATTCTGGGAATGAAATACGATAAATGCGGCGGGATGGCCGTGATCGGCACAATGTTGGCTGTGGCGGCTTCCAAACCTGATGTTCCGGTTGTGGGCATCGTAGCCGCTGCTGAGAACATGATTAGCAGAAACGCCTACCGCCCCGATGACATAATAAAAACCATGAGCGGGAAAACGGTGCAGATCGTAAGTGCTGATGCCGAAGGGCGGCTCGTTCTGTGTGATGCCATCACGTACGCTCAAAGGAATTACAATCCCCGCTGCATGATAGATATTGCCACCCTGACCGGCGGGGTGACGGTGGCCCTGGGCAAGCAGGCGGCCGGTTTGTTTACCAACGACGAAAAACTGCAGCATTCATTGATGGAATCGGGGGATAGGGTTTTTGAAAGGCTTTGGCCTCTGCCTTTGTGGGATGAGTATCTCGACCTTATTAAGGGAGATGACAGCGACATTAAAAACTCTGGCGGCAGAGAGGCGCACGCCAGCGTCGGAGCCATCTTCCTCAAGCAGTTTGTGGAACCTAAAACTTCGTGGGCTCACCTGGATATTGCGGCCATGTCCGATGTCGATCGTGATACTCACTACTGCCCTAAAGGGGCGACAGGTTTCGGTGTACGATTGATTATGGATTATATCTCCAGGCTATAGATCGGGGTTGTCATGACTGAAGCTCTTATTGCGATTTCAGGTATACTCATTGGGGGAATTCTGGTTGGTGTTATTGGCCATTTTCGCCGCAAACCCGCGGCGGAGGTTGCCAGGCAACTGCTGGAGGAAAGCCAGTCGCAGCGTATCGACGACCTTAACCGCGTTATCAGCCAGGTTAAGGATGCCTTCGGCTCTTTGTCCCGGGATGCTCTGATGGGCAACAGTGAGGAATTTCTCAAGCTGGCAAAAACGCGGCTGGAACAACAGACTCTTCAGGGCGAGTCGACTTTACAGGCGAAAAAGGAACTTATCGATAAGGGGTTGTCTGATCTGAGGTTGAAGGTCGGCGAATTGAACTCCGCCCTGCAGAATACCGAAAAAAGCCGGAGCGAATCATTCGGAAAGCTTTTCAAGGAATTGGAGAACGCCAATCAGACCAGGCTCCGACTACAGGAAACGACCGAGCAGCTTTCTGCCGCGCTGGCCAGTCCCAGCCATCGCGGGCAGTGGGGTGAACGGATGGCTGAAGACGTACTTCGTCTCGCTGGCTTGATAGAAGGGGTGAATTATCGAAAACAATCGACAACGGAATCCGGCACTAAACCCGATTTCGTTTTCCTGCTGCCGACCGGGCCGCACGTGAATATGGACGTTAAATTCCCTCTTTCCAATTACTTGAAATTTCTCCAATGCCAGGGCGATGAGTCTGAAACGCACAAGAAGGCGTTTTTAAGGGATGTTCGCGATAGGGTGAAAGAAGTTACTACCCGCGATTATATAAACCCCGCGGCCGGCTCCATCGATTTCGTCCTTGTGTTTATCCCAAACGAGCAACTGTATGGCTTTATTCATGAACAGGATCCCGATCTATTGGAATACGCAATGAGGCGGAAGGTGGTGCTCTGTTCGCCGTTGACTTTGTTTGCCATTCTGGCGGTTATCCGCCAGGCGGCCGACAATTTCCGTTTGCACGAAGCCAGTAACGAAATACTGGAACTGCTTGCGGCTTTCGGTAAGCAATGGGAGAAATATGGGGAAGTCGTAGACAAGTTGGGAAAGAACCTTGATGTTGCCATGAAATCATACCATGATCTGACCGGGACGCGATCGCGCATGCTGCAACGCCAGGTGGATAAAATAGACGAACTGCGAGTCCGGCGAATGGGGGATGGCACTGAAAATTCGCCATTTATTCTGCCGGACGAGTCGTAGCGAGAATTAGGGGGATCAGGGGTAGTGATGATACAGAAAAAACAGGTTGAGTTCGGCAAACGCAGCGGATTGAAGTGTTATCCGGTCAGTACGGGGGCGATGCGCCTCCCGCAGGATGACGAGCAGGCCGTTCAACTTATGCGGCAGGCCATCGATGCCGGTCTGATATATATCGATACATGTCGCTGTTATGGCGACAGCGAAATCAAGGTTGGCAAAAGCCTTAAGGATGGGTATCGCGACAAGGTTATCCTCTCCACCAAATGGTCTCCATGGGTCAGAAAGATTGAAGAGGATGATGACGCATCGGCCGATTGTACCTATAAACGCATAATCGAGTCCATGGAAAGGCTGGATGTCGAATATCTAGATTTCTACCAGATCTGGAGTATCAGCAAAAAAGAGCATTACGAGCAGGCGGTAGCAGTGGGTGGCATGCTCGACGGGATAAAAAGGGCGGTGAAAGAAGGGCTCGTCGGACACATTGGCTTTACTACGCACGATTCGCCGGAAAACGTTTCCCGTTACATCGATGAGGCCGACTGGTGCGAGGCGATCCTCTTTACCTACAATGTGCTGAACCAGACTTACCAGGAGGTTATTGCCAAGGCTCATGGCCGGGGAATCGCAACCGTTGTAATGAATCCGGCCGGTGGGGGAATTCTCGCTCAGGAATCTTCGGTATTGAAGGCAGCCTTTGGCGATGGTTCGCTGGTCGAAATGGGACATCGTTATCTGAAAGCCGATCCGAACGTGGATACCGTTCTGTGTGGATTCGCGAATTCGTCTGATATTACCAGCACTATCGAGAATTATGAAAAAACGCCATTAACTCAGCAGGAATGTCGATGTCTAGAGGAAAAAGCGCAAAAGATTTCAAAAAAAGGCATGGGTTTTTGCACGAATTGCGGCTATTGCATGCCCTGTCCGCAGGGATTGAATATCCCCGGGATGATGCATGCCGCGTACCTGTCCCGATTGCTTCAGTGCGATAAAATCGCCGAGCACCATTATCGGCTTATCGCCAAAGCGGAAAACAATACCGCTGCGGGCTTCTGTACAGCTTGTGGTTCCTGTATGGAAAAATGCACACAGAAACTCGACATCATATCGCAGATAAGATACCTGGCTGAAAAATTCGACTGAATGGGCGATTGACCTATTCAGCTCATAACTCTATCCGCAGTGGCATACCCCGGTCGTCCGTACATTCGTACGAAACCTGGTCGTGGGCATACATTACATCCGGGACCACCGCAATCGTCTTTTTGCACTCGGTTTCCAGTTGATACAGATAGGTTCTCGATTCGTTCAATACCAGCGACGAAACCCGTGGAGCAACAGTAATTGTGATATTCCTTACCTGTTCCTTGTGTGCCAGAAGCTGCAATATCCTGAGTACCTCGAGCGACATGGATTCCGGTGTTTTTATCAAGCCACTGCCGGTGCAATGCGGGCAATCAACGAAAATGCTCTGCTTGATCGAAGGCCGCTGCCGTTGGCGGGTCATCTCGATCAAACCGAATTTGCTCATGCGCAGAATCCTCGCCCGCTCCTTGTGACTTTTGAGTGCGTCGCGCAATGCCTTTTCCACCGCCCGCTTGTTGCGGTCGAGGCGGAGATCAATGAAATCGCAGACGACCAGGCCGCCAAGGTCGCGCAGGCGAAGTTGGCGGGCGATTTCAGCGGCCGCTTCGAGGTTTACCCGGAAAGCCGCTTCTTCGGCGTCCTGTACCTCCCGGAATTTACCACTGTTGACGTCGATAGCTACCATTGCTTCGGTGGTGTCGATGATAATCGAACCGCCGGACGGCAGGGGAACGTGGCGGGAGTGTAACTGTTTGATCTCTTCTTCGATCTTGTAGTAATGGAAGATGGGTTCGGGACGTTTGTATTCCGCTACCGCGCCACTCGTTCGGGGCATGGCTATGCGCAGGAATTCTCTCGCTTTTATCGCGGTATCGTGATTATCCGCGACTATCTTCTTGAAATCGCTTGAATAGACATCGCGGATAGTGCGGATTACCAGGTCTGATTCCTGGTAAAGCTCGCACGGGACCGACTCTTTTGCTATTCGGTTTTCCACCGTCTTCCATAGCCTGTTGAGGTAATTCAAATCGCTTTGCAGTTCCCTCTTGGGACGGTTGAGTCCGGCCGTTCTTAAGATAAAGCCAATCCCCTTGGGGAGCGTGAGCTGGTTAAGCATGTCGCGCATGGCCCGCCGGTCCACTTCATCCTCTATTTTCCGGGACACGCCCAGGCTGTTCATACCCGGCATCATAACCACGAATCTGCCGGGAATGGACAGGTAAGTTGTCAGTGTAGGCCCCTTGGTTCCCACGCCCTCCTTGGTGACCTGTACTATGACCTGGTCGCCACGCCGGAAACACTTCTGGATAGGTGGACGGTCACGGCGGGGGACTTTTTTGCCTACCTGTTCCGATTCTCCCTTGTTATTGGGAAAATACTTGGGCTGGACATCGGAAATGTGCAGGAATCCGTTACGGTTCAGGCCAAAATCAACGAACGCCGCCTGAATGCTGGGCTCCACGTTGGTAATCCTGCCCATGTATATGCTGCCCACGTGGGATGCTGAGCTCTGCCGCTCAATATACAGTTCCTCAAGGCGGCTATTACTGCGGATGGCGATACGGCATTCCGCGTTTGCCGTTACGTTGATTATCATCTCCCGCCCCTCAGATGGTGGGGGATCTGCCGGCGCGGAATTGTCTATTATTTCGAGGGCAGCGGGTTCTTGTGGTTTTTCCTGTGGTCTTTCCTTTGCCGCCGCCTTGCGCTTACGTTCCGCTCTCCTGTTCTGCTTTCCTTGTTTCGTTTGTTCCTCTTGGGCGGTTTGAGGAGGCTTTTCTGTCTTCTGCTCCTCAACCGGTTGGCGATTTTCCCTGTCGGACTGGCGTTGTTTACGTCCCCCTCGACCTCGCCGGACCGGGCGCTGTTTCAGTACCAGGCGTGCCGGTTCTGACTCTTCTGCTGTTGATTCCTTTTCTTCCTTGCCCGCGATATCTTCTTCTTGCTTTCTGGCTTGTTGGGGTTCCTGTTTTCTCCCGTCAGCCGCCCTGTCCTGATCGGCTCGTTTATCTCGCCGCTTTTTGCGCCGTTTCCTTTGGGATTTCTGTTGCTCCCTGGTTTCTTTTGGGGCTGAATCCTGGGCCTGCCCAGGCGCGTTTTCTTGGTGAGGATTTTTGAGAGACTCGGCGGCCGTTCGCGATTGAGGTTCGACGGCTGCAGTTGCCGGCTCGATACCAAAGCCGAAAGGCTCTGAATTCTTTAAGCTCTTTCCGGTTGCAGGAGGGGCCGATGGTTTGGTTTGGATTTCTGCCGCCTTGGGCTGTTCGGAAGGCGCCTCCTGTTTTCTCTCGGGCGATCTTTCCGCTGGAATTTCGGCTTGCCCGGTAGCGGGCTCAGAGGTTTCCGCGGGTTTGGTGGATGATTTGCGTTTTCCCCGTTTACCTCGCTTGGATGAAGACCGCTCGACTTTAACCGCCTCTCGCGTCTGCTGCGGGGTGGCTTTCTTCTCCGGCTCCTGTTTGTCATCTGCCAATGCGGGTTTTTCTGTTTCCGGTCTGGAATCAGCCGTTTTTTCCTGCGGCTCTTGCGGCTCTGCCGCATCCCCGGTCTGTTTTGGGGCGGTAGTATTGGAAGCTGTTTCAGCTTTACTGTCCGCGACCGCTTTATCGGTAACTGCATCGTTATTCTGAGATTGCGGCTCTTGTTGGCCCGTTACCTCAGTTACGGATTCGGGTTCGACCTGTTCGGCCGCCTCGTTGGTAGAGGACTTGACCTTTTTTGAGGTGGTCGTCTTGCGCTTCGTTTTTTTGGTTGCAGCGGTTTTCTTTGCTGTTGTTTTCCGCGTGGTTTTCTTTTTGGCTGTAGTCGTCTTCTTTTTTGTTTTCGCGGTTGTCTGGGGCTTTTCTTTGCCTTCTGTCTGCTCTTGGACTACTGCTTCATCACTGCTTTGTTTGGTTGGCTTTTTTGCCATCGTATCTCCAGGCGACGAGTCAGGTGATTCACTTCGTCGGCTTTAATGCCCAGGGCACGGCACACATCCGTTGGAGTCGCAGCCCCCAGGTTCGTAATGTTTACGGACACGGTTATGTCGTCAGAATCGACCGCAATCGTGTCAATGAAGGGCCTGATGTTCACCGTCCGGGTTTTTCCATCCTTGTGCCGGATACGGGTGATTTCAGTTTTCTCGGAGACTAGCAGAGCTTCGGCTTGCGCCTTGCAGGTTGGCAGTTCAATATTTGGGGAGCTTATCCTGTATTTAACCCAGACAGGAGGAGACGAGTCTGATCGTTCCAACTTCGTTGTCTGGAATAACGTTAACCCGGAAGGCATTTCCGGCTGTAAACGTTTCAACAAGTCCGTTTCGCAGACCTCCTCGGTCATGTCCATCAACACTCGATCCGCGTCTGAAGCTTGTCCCACGGGCCGCGGAAACGGTAACGAAATCCGCATGTGAGGGTTGAAGCCTGCAGTAAAACTTGCCGGTAATCCTGATCGAGCACACGCCCGGGCAAACAGACGCACCATGTCGCTGTGAGCCAGGTACCGCAAATCTCCATCAATCGAAAAGTCGATGGCGTAACGTTGTCGAAGGGGCGGTTGAGTCACTCCGTCACAAATAGTAAACCTTAATCCCAATACAAATTACTTTGTCTGCCGGTCCCGAGTACACACTCAGGCCACCTACGCAAATAATCGTGCTGCCAAAGGTCCGCAATACTTCCGATTCCGTTTCGGAAATCGGAACGCATCCTTAAATCGGATCCTCCGGCAGAATTTTTCGTGTCTGCGAACGAAGGTAATTAATTACCTGCCGTTCCGTCTCAAAAGATAAGGCGCGTCTCGCAACGCGCTCCATCTGCTTGAGAGTACACATCCTCAGGAGCTTTTTAACCTCCGGGATGTTATGAGGAGCCATCGAAAACTTCCTTAGCCCCATGCCGGCCAGCAGCATAGTGAATAACGGCTGTCCCGCCATTTCTCCACATAGACTACAGTCTATCCCGGCTTTATTACAAGTCTTTATAATTTCGTGTAGCGTGCGTAATACAGCTGGATGCCCCGCGCTGTAATAACGCGACACCCGTTCGTTTCCTCGGTCTACCGCCAGAGTGTACTGTACCAGGTCGTTTGTTCCTATGCTGACGAAGTCAACTTCACGGGCAAACTCGCGGCATTGGATGGCGGCCGCCGGAGTTTCAACCATGATTCCCACTTCAATGTCCCGGTTGAAAGGTACACCTTCCTCTTCCAGGTCCTCCATGGCGTCGTGCAGGACCATTTTCGCCTGCCGAAATTCCATCAGGCTAATGATCAGGGGGAACATGAGTTTTATCTGGGCGTCAGCGGCTGCTCGAAGAATGGCCCGTAATTGGACCTTGAACATGTCAAGGTGCTGCAGACTGTAACGGATGGACCGCAACCCCAGCATCGGGTTTGGCTCGGGCTCAAGAGATTTTTCCTGGGTATATTTGTCCGCCCCCAGGTCAAAGGTTCTGATGGTTACCGGTTTCCCTTCGGTACCTGCAATTGCTTCGTGATACGCGTCGAATTGTTCCATTTCCGAAGGTTCACCTTGCCCGCGAAGGAACAGAAACTCTGTTCGGTAAAGCCCAATTCCGTCTGCTCCCTGCTCGATGGCGATTTTCGCCTCTCCGGGAAATTCAATATTGCTCAATAGTTGGAACCGGGTTTCATCTGTAGTAATCGCGGGTAAGTCGCGGAGAGTGGCCAACTCGTCTCTGATGCGGGTGTAGGTTTGCTGTTGGCTGCGGTATTGCTCAAGCGTTTTGGCGTCCGGAGAGACGATGACTATGTCATTTACACCGTCAATAATGAGCAGGTCGCCGCCGCTGACCCGTGATGCCAGATCCTTGACTCCGACAACCGCCGGACGTCCCAGGGAACGAAGCAGGATAGCCGTGTGCGATGCTGGACCTCCTACATCCAGAGCCACTCCCAAAACTCTGGTCTGTCCAAGCATTGCCGTCTGCGACGGAGACAGGTCATGAGCGACAAGAGCCGCTGGCTGGGAAAGGTGTGCCAGATCCTCTCGAGTCTCGCCCAGAATGTGGCGAAGAAGCCTTCTTTCTATATCCTGCACGTCTCTGACCCGCTCGGCGATCAGCGGGTCTTTCATCTTCATGAATCGCCGCTGATAGTTGCGCATAACCAGGCTGGTTGCGTACGCGGAGGAGAAGTTACTTTCGTCTATCAGGGCAATAATCTGTTCTTTAAGCTGGGGAGCGGCCAGAACGCCAAGGTGCCAGCTGAAAATATCCGCGGCGTCACTGCCCAGGTGGCTTGTGGTATCTTCCTTCTGGATTTCCAGCTCTTTGATAGAAGCCTGTATGGATCTCTCCAGAATGGCGCACTGCTGGCTCGCTTCGTCGGTAGCGACCGTGCGGCGAGGAATTCGGTACTCCTCTGCATCGAATACGACCGCTTCAGCGATAGCGACACCGGGAGAGACAGCGATGCCACGCAGTATTTCCATATCCTTTTAGGTTCTTTCTATCAAAGCCGCAATTCCGATGGGTATCGAAAGCCTTGCGGCACTTGCACTACTTTTATTTTGAACCTCAGTGAAGCGCGTCATCTACCAGTTGATACAGGCTTCACTGCAGGTGCGATCAGGGTTCTCCAAAACCTCCCCGGACAAGTTCAACAAGTGCTTCTAGAACCTTGTCCGCATCCTTCCCTTCCGCTTTGATCCGGAGTTTTGTACCCTTGGGCGCGGCTAAAAGCATCATATGCATCGGGCTTTTGCCATCTACCCGTTCCGTGCCTTGCCCTTGATCGACTTCGACATTTGCTTCGTGGGCACTTGCAATCTCAACGAATTTCATCACCGGACGCGCATGCAATCCCTGTTGGTTGACTATCTCCACTTCGGTCGTTGCACAATTATCCGACCGGCACACAGTTGATGACTCTCACAAATAAGGAACAGTTACAATCGGCTATAAAAGAGCAGTTATTCTCTGCGTCTCCTTAGCTATAATCACGCATCCTGCATTTCATCCGCTTCTATTATCAAATCTTTGATTGCTTCTTTCGTATCCGCCTGACGGAGGAAACGACGGAAGTTATCCCGCTGCAGATGGCGGAAAATTCTTTCCATAGCCGCTAAGTGCGTATCAGGATCGTCAGCGGGACTCAGCAGCAAAACCACCGTATAGACTGGGGCACGATCCAGAGCCGCAAAGTCGACTCCCGCGCTGGAACGGCCGATGGCCGCCGTCATCTTGGTGATCGAAGCATGCTTCACGTGGGGAACGGCCACCCCTTTACCAAACCCAGTACTGCCGTGGTTTTCTCGAGCGATGCATGCTTTGGTTACTTGTTCTTTCTCTTCTTCGGCTATAGAGCCACTCGAAGCTAGAGAGTCTACCATCTCCCGAATGACTCCGTTGCGATCTGTTGCGGTCAATTCCGGTATACATGCGTTAATGTCGAAGAAATCAATAAGTTTCATATGGGCCTCATAGCAGCTGGGTACGGTTCTATTAAAACGTAACCCTCTGACAACAAATTCAACTACAACTTCCGTTTATACCTCGATAACTTCCGCAACCGGGGCGAGCCTGATCATGCACCACAGTGATTCGACTACAGCTTTGCGGATATTACCGAAAACAGACGTTCGGTAAAAACAGTTATATTTTCGTCGCCGAATAGGCGGTCAGCCTTCCTCCGTAATGTCTGGCTTCTTCCCCAGGTGTTTTCGGTTGCGATACTTCTCCTTGTGTTTAGTGAGCTGGCGTTCCAGCTTGTCAATTAAAAGGTCGATACAGGCGGCTACGTCAGGCCCAACTTCCTTGGCCACAAACGTAGTCTGGCTTCCCGCGGCCGTGACTATCATTTCTACTGAATTCAAATCTCCATCGCGGCTCACTACGACCTCTACGGATTGAACCCGGTCATAAAACCGAGGTAGCTTGGCAGCTTTCTCCTCGGCGTAACTCCGGATTTTGCTCGTTATTTCAAAATGTCGTCCTGTTACTGAAACTTGCACTCGTTTGCCTCCCGCAATGCGTGCGCCAAACCTAATCTTCTATCTGTTTCACTTCGTGTGTTAACTGCGTGTCCGGTTTTATTACTCCCGCGCTTATTATAAACCGTAATGCTTCATCAACCGAAAGCGCCAATTCAATTATCTCATCCCGATGCACCGTAATCGTATATCCGGTGACCGGCGTCGGCGAACTGGGGATGAAAACTGTCACCATCTCCTGCTTGGTATGCTCTTGTATCGCCTTCATAGGCGTCCCGGTCAAGAGACCAACCGACCAAATACCTTTTCTTGGATATGGGACCGCTACAACTCCCGAGAATTCAAGCTTACTCTCGCTAAACAGAAAGTCTGTTACCTGTTTGATGCTGGGATAAATATCCTTAACCAGCGGAACGCGTCCCAGGGCGTTCTCGGCGAATCTCCATGTCGCGCGCCCGAAAAAGCTCGCCAAGAAGAACCCGACGAAGTATACGACAATGATCGCAATCAAAAAACCTATCAAGTGTAATTTGTACTTGATAAATGCGATTCTCCAGAGAGTTTCGTTTTTTTCGTGTACCGCTTTGGCTCGTATTTTTTCGTTTTTGCTTGATAAAGCCTTGTTGTGAATGATCTTATATTCGACGGTGGCTCTGCGTCCGGTCAATTCCCCATGCCCTTGGTCCAGCCATTCGTTTATTGGTTCACCGTATATCAGGGCATCTTCATCCTCATCCACCGCGTCAGGCGGACCTGTTAGAGATACTATTTTCAGCATCCCGGTCGTGATGTGTTGCCCCATGATGTCGTCTACCAGCCTGTATGCCCAAGCGAATACGGCTACCGTCAATAGTGTCGGTAGTACTGCTGCCAGACCTCTTATAAAGAACCGCTTAAATTCATCCATGAGTTTGCAACGGCTTCCTTTGCAGTAGTATCGGGCCGTTTATATATTTTCGACCAAATACGACCGGCGGCTGTTAGACCGAGTCGATTTCCTATAATAATTGTGTGGACTCTAGGTTTATATGTTCACTTGGTCAACAGTTCTTGTACCTTAATACGACTGGCGTACCATATCGGCGGTATGAATGACAGCGATCAAAGACATTTCAGGGCAAGGATTTCCAAGCCGGTTCTATTCAGTTTTGTGCTGTTTATCTGTGTAACGCTTGTCGGGTACCTGTACGTTTCTTCAAAGCGTATTATTCCTCTGACGGATTACACCGCTCCTAAAGAGTGGAAATGTGCTTTTCGCGTTCCTTTGGGGTGGGTTGATGACTGCCAGAGTCTGGAGATTCCAGGTGGAACCATGGAATGCTACATAGAGCCCGATTTAAGCAGGATTCTCCGGTTTCGGTGGCTGTTTCTGGAACCTGGTGCCACTGCAGACAGCTTGTGTTTACGGATACTAAATGAATACCACGAGGAGTTCGCTCGCGGGTCGCTTTCCGATCCGGTAGTAGAGGACGCCCGTTTTGGAACGGCGCCGGCCAAATTCGTTAAGTGGTATGGCCAGTCATTCAGAAGTGGCCGTTTGGCCAGCGTCCTGGTCATGTCCACCATTTCCACGACGGATGACGGCCGGCAAGAAGCGTACACTGTGGAACTACAAACACTGGGAAGTGATAAGAGACGGGATCAGGCTATCTGGCAAGCCGTAATCGATTCGATCGATTCTGATCGATCACTGGGCGGCAAATCGGACGGAGTAAGTGAATGAAACTTGCCGGAATAATCTCTGATACGCACGGGCACACGCGTTCTTTGAAGGTGGCGATCGAACTGTTTGATTCCCTCGGAGTGGAAACGGTCGTTCATTGCGGCGACGTGGGGGGGATGGCTGTCTTTGACGAGTTCGTGGGGCGGGATTTTCGCTTTGTGTGGGGAAATACTGATATGCCCGGACCGGGGATTTACACTTACCTGGACAGTACAGGTATTGTCGCTCCAGCAACAGTTCCGTTGCGTTTTGAGCTTTGTGGGAAAACCATAGAGGTGTATCACGGCCATGAGCCGGAGTTTCGCCAGGCTATGGCCGCACCTCGAAGTGACTATATCCTGCACGGGCACACGCATCTGCGACGGGATGAGAGAATCGGCTCGACCAGGGTTGTGAATTCCGGAGCCTTGCACCGGGCTCACGTGCATTCAGTGGCCACCCTCGATCTCGAAAACGATGTGGTGGAATTTTACGAGATTAAAACGGCGTGATCTGATTCTTTGCCGGTAACAGTTTTTGATATGCAGGATAACTGATGCTGCTGGTGGATTCCGACATTGTTTCCATACCCCGAATAGTGGCTTCGAGGATTAAATGGGGATTATCCAATAGATGGAAAATGCCCGTACTCTCGGGCGACCCGTCTCGCGGTACGATCTTTATCCTTGATGGTGTTGCCGGGCTCCAGCTTGCCCCTCACATGTTTCGAGCCGCGATTGCTGGAACGGATTGTTCTCTGGCTACCTGTTACTTCGACTGGCACATCGGATTGCCCGGAGATTTTCTCAGTGATTTAGTATGGCTGCGAAGAAACCGGCGGCAGGGATTGAAACTCGCTCGTATTATTCGTTCCCATCGCCGCAGGTATCCTGACGCGCCCAATCCACCTGGTGAGTTACAGTGGTGGGACGGGGGTGGCCGTGTTTGCCGCGGAATTGCTGGGAAAATACGCCCGCATCGATACCCTGATTCTCGGGGCATCAGCTCTTTCTCCAGGTTATTCTCTGGCTAAAGCTCTGAAAAATGTTAACAGATGTTACGCGATCAATTCTTCACGTGATTGGTTGTTACTCGGGCTGGGGACGAGCCTGTTCGGGACAGTTGACAGGAAGTTCGGCCGCGCGGCGGGGCTGGTTGGTTTTCGTGAGCCCGCAGCGTCTTATGACGTATCCGGCAAGCTGGTGCAGATCGATTGGCGACCGGAAATGAAAGCCTTCGGTAATTACGGTCAACATGTGGGCTGCATGTCTGTGCCGTTTATCCGGCATTGTATCCTGCCGCTTCTGACCGGTGACGGGGATTCCGTCTGTCTCTGATTGTTGCTATTGATTTAGTTTTTCCCAAAGGATATTCTCGATCTCGAAATACTTCTTCACCGAATCCTCCAGATCCTTGCGTACTTTTAGCAGTTCCTCGTCGTCGGTCGCCAACTGCCCGTCGCCACTGTTTAACAAGGCCTGCAGCCTGGTGGTGGAATCATCAAGATGAGCGGCTGCCAGGGTGAATTCTCTAGCCGCTTCAAACAACTCCAGTTCCTTCTTCTCCGCCTTGCCTGGTTTGGCCAGCAGTTTCCAGGGGTGCAGGGTCAGGTCTTTAATGCCGGTTCGCAGAATAACACTTGCCTGAACCGCATTTTCCACTAATTCGTTGATCTGTCCGGAGTTGACCGCCACCAGGGTTTTTGCGTCGCCGCTGACCGCTTTGATGTTATCCAGCGATTTGTTCAATTTGTCGAATGCCTGGTGGGCCTGAGCTAAAATGCTGGCTTCGTTTTCCTTGTTAAGCTCATCAGCCAGGCTGTTTATCACTTTGGTGTCGGCCGTATTCAGGGCGTGCTCCAGGGATGTCAGGGAATTGTCAATTGCCGGCCTGTTATGTTTGACCAGGTCATTGACCTCGGTCAGCGTGGTTTCTATTTTTTCCAGGCTGGCGTGAACTTTGGCCAGCAGGGTCTTGTCCGTTTCCCGGCTTACCTCCATTGCCAGGGACGCGGTCATTCTGTCGATATTGTCGACGACCCGATGTATACCCGAGAGCAGCGAATCTTCATTGGTAGTGTCGAAATGCTGCTTGACCACGGTAAGCAGTCCGTTGGGATTGTTGTCATCCAGTTCGCTGGTGATTCGAGTCAACGCAGTTGCCAGCCCGGCGATTTTACCATCGATGGGCCTGTCGGCACTCAGCGGCGTTTGAGACATTCCCCGGTCGACTATTTCCAGGTGCCCCGTTCCTCCAAGCGGCGGGGCGGCGCCGATGATTATGCAGTCCGCCCGCAGGTTTAATGTGGCCAGGGCGGTTGCACGCACCTCCAGGAATTGGTGGTCGGGTAATCGCGAATCGTCTCCGTTGGTTTCTGATTCAAAGGAGGTCTCGGTAACCTTGCCGACGGTTTGCCCGAAGCAGGTGACCTTGGAGCCGGCCACGATTTCCGGCATTCCCGAGCCTGCGGTGAAGCGTACCACAAATTCTCTCGTCTGCGGCTTGAACATCGCGCCACTGCCTATGAAGATCAGGCAGGCAACAAAGAGCGAGCCCATGATGATTATGGTTAAACCAAGCCGAAAGTTATTTCTTTTTTTGCTCATCAGCGTATTGTCCCGCTAGCCGTTAATGATCAGCTTCTCGTATTGGCTCGTCCCTTCCGCATCGGTCAGCGGTCCGCTGGTGTAGCCGTTGAGAAACTGGTTCATAAGCCGTTGCGCTTCAGTCTTTAATGTAGCCGGATCGGCATCGCGAATTTCCTCGAATTCGGCTCGCGGTCCGATCTTGAGAACTTTACCTTTTTCCAACATGACCATGCGGTCCGCTATGCGAAACGCCGAGTCCATTTCGTGGGTGACGACCAGGCTGGTGACCTGGAGTTTTTTGGACAGGTCCATCATCAACTCGTCGATAGCCGCCGAGGTTACCGGGTCGAGACCGGCCGATGGCTCGTCGTAAAATAGTATCTCCGGATCCAGCGCCGTTGCTCTGGCCAGCCCCGCGCGTTTTTTCTGTCCGCCCGAAAGCTGTGCCGGATACTTGTCCCGGTGGGCAAGCATTTTCACCTGCTGCAGTTTCATGGTCACTACGATATCGATTACCGCGGGGTCGACAAACGAGTGTTCGCGAAGGGGCAGGGCGACGTTTTCCGCTACCGACAATGAATTGAAAAGCGCTCCGCTCTGGAAGAGAATTCCAAAACGCTTCCTGATTTCATCAAGTTCGCTTGCGGAAACCATGCCTATATTCAACGGCTTTTCCATGCCCTTGGTCTGGTAGGAAATGCTTCCGCCGTCAATCTGGTATTCGCTAATCAGGCAGTTCAGCAATGTGCTTTTACCGCAACCGCTGCCGCCCATTACTACTACGGTTTCACCGTGAAAGACGTCGAAGGTTACGGCGTCGAGAACCGTAACCTCGTTTCCTTCCTCGTTGGTGAACGTCTTACGCACATTCTCGACGCTGATGACCACCTTGTTTTCGCTCATGCCAGTCGCTCGCTCCCCGGTGCTATAGCTTGAAGGCGTAGAAAATCGCGGTAAACACGGCGTCCATTCCGATTATCGCCACGATGGATTTGACCACCGTCGATGTTGTGGCTTTCCCTACTCCGACCGCTCCTCCTCTGGCTGTCAGGCCCGCGTGGCAGGCGATCATGGATATCATTACGCCGAAAACTCCCGCCTTGATCAGGCCCGTAATGAAATCCTTGGTACCGATGATATTCTGCGTGGCGTCAATATACGTTGTCGGGGAAATGCCCAGTGCAAGCCACGAAGTGGTCAAGCCGCCGAATACTCCGATGACATCGGCGATTATGGCCAACCCCACTATCATGATCGTGGTAGCCAGGAATCGCGGCACTATCAGAAATCGAATCGGGTTGATGGCATGGGCGCGGAGAGCTTTTATCTCTTCCGATTCCACCATGGCTCCGATCTCCGCGGCGATGGAAGCTCCAGCGAAACCGCTCAGGACGATTGCCGTGATCAGCGGTCCCAGTTCTCTCACTACCGCGATAGCCACCACGTCCGCGATTTTCTCCAACTGCCCGTAACTCTCCATTGTCGGGGCCAACTGCAATGCCAGAATGCAGCCGATGAACATTTGCACCAGCATCACGATACCGATGCTTTTGACTCCCACCCGATCCATCTGGTCCGTAAGCGCGACTCGTCCCAGTGGCGTTCTGGGACGCAGAGTGTCACGAACCGACCAGCGGAGCGTGTCCCACAGCAGGTATCCTGTTTCGCCCACGCTTTCGATAAGTTCCGCACCCTGATCCAATCTATCGCCGACGGCCGATCCGATTGCTTCCACCGCATTGGTTAATGCGGAACCGCGGGCCGGCGTTTCGGAGTTGGATGGTTTGTCACTCATGAATCCAACGCTTGTTGCTCGGTTTCATAGATGGAAAAGAATTGATCCAGTTTCGAGATTTCAAAGACGCTGAGAACCCGCCCGCTCAATCCAACCAGTGACATGCGATTGTTGTTCTGTTTTATTCGCCGAAAGATTTCCACCAGCGTACCTACCCCGGCCGAGTCTATGTGCGTTACATCTGACAGGTTGACTATCAAATGTTCCGGCTTGCCTTCGCAGATGGAGATCAACTCCTTATGGAAAGCGGGAGTGCGATCCAGGTTGATCTCGCCGGTGGCAACCGCCACCTTTGCCGATCCGATTTCTCTAATTTCGGTAACTACTGAATTCATAGAAGATAAAGTCTCCCCGCCCGACTTCTGTCGGCGGAAACTGTTGTATTTTGTGTCAGGTTGCCTGCGGGCATCCGTCTCCGCAGTTCGCTTCCTTATCTACCTTAACATTGTAGACGGGGGCTACAGTTGAAAGCCGATCCGCCCGAGTTACAAGTCAAGGGTAGCCGATTCTAAATATCCTAACTAGGGTTTTCTTCGATCTCCGGTTTCTTTTTGTATCGCATCGCCGTGTGCTGCTATCCATTTTTCGCCAGTTGTCGATAGCCTCGCTGCGTTTAGTTGCCGGATCGCTGTAAGAATAACCCCGTCTGGTTTTGGTTAATTTCTCGAGTGCCATGATGGCATAAAAACGAACCGCGGCGTCTTCGTCGTCCCAGGCGATCAACCAGTGCGGGAATCAGCGATTCGTCGCCGAGGTCAACCGTATCGCGAATGGCCCGGATACGATCCGCAGGATCGTACTCTTCCAGCCTGTGTCGAATGCACTGGCTTTTATCAGCCATGCCTGGAGCACAGCCGGCAACCCATGGCAGTAGCAGGCAAACCAGATATCCGCCGACTTTTAATATCGCGTTCATGCTTTAATTTGCTGTACCCACACAAGGTAGTATTCGTTCTGAAAACAGGTGGATTATAAGGGCGAAATCGTTACTGGCAACCACATTTCTGAACGCATCTATTTGTCCCGCAATGAGTTGTGGAGAGTATACCTGCTGTGGCTCTGCCACTGTTTTTGTTGAATCGATTGTCCGCGAATTCTCCTGAATACTTTGAGGCTGATTATCCGCGCAAACCGTAGAAAACACCTACCTTGTTGCCGCGAAATCTTTTTGCCGGTAGAAGTGGAGACGCGATGGAAGAATGGGATGCTAATTTGCCTGTTTTATCAGGAAACTTCGAGGTTCAATCTCTTACAGCGAGCGACCCGGGGTACCGTTCTGCTTTGGCTCTGGCGCTCTCTGGAAGCCCGTGCTGGGATGGATTCCATTGCCGGGCAGATCAACCACCTCGTCGAGGTGATCTCGCAACAGGGGCTGCGAATGGAGCTCCTGGCGGCAGCCTATGCCCAAGCAACCTTGGTTGCTTCTTCGGTTGCTATCGTCTCGCCGGGAGCTACCGCGCTGGTCTATTCGCCGCCGGGCGATGTCTTGTCCCTGGAAAGAGAGGCGGTCTCTGACACCCTGATAAAACTCCGTCAGTTGGCGACCGAAAAGGGGATCACCTTACTCCAATCACTGCTCGTTCCCGGTGATACGAACCGGGCAATAGTTTTCGCGACGGCGGGTTTCAGATTTCTGGCCGAACTTATCTACATGGATCGCCCGGCGCAACTACAGCCGGTGCATCTGTCTAAAGACTTAAAGCTTCAGTTTATCAATTACTCCGAGTCTGTTCGCCCGGAGTTCATTCGCGCTTTGGAAGCGTCATACGTTGATAGTCTTGATTGTCCGGGTTTGAACGGGCTGCGTGACATGGATGACGTGCTTACGGGGCACAAAGCCACCGGTATCTTCGATCCGGCCGGTTGGTATCTGGCCATCTATGAAAACAAGCCGGCAGGAGTGCTATTAACTGCGAAAGTTGCCGATAGATCCGCCACCGAGATTGTTTATATCGGTGTGGCGCACGATATGCGCGGGCAGGGAATCGCCGGAATGCTGATGAATAAGGCGATCGAAAGAGCGCAAGTTCAAGGCGTGGAAGAGTTAACGCTCGCCGTAGACAGTATCAACGAACCGGCCCGGCGGCTGTATCAGCACTGGGGATTCACAGATCGCGGTCGTCGTCGGGCGTGGATAGTTCCGTGTGCAAATCGTCGTAATCTTTTGTGAATACAGAGGAAAAGTTGGTTTTCCACGTTTCGTCCACAATTCGCTCAACATGTTGTGTAAAACATGTTGGGTGTTTTTTTTTTTATCAGCGGTAAACACTTGTTTTGTAAATAACAAGGGTGCTGTTAATGAAGAGGGGGTTAAAAACACCTATTGACCCGTTTCCCGCGGGTGTGGTACATTTTCGAACGTTGCGAGGCACACAAGCGGTTGAAGGGCGCTGCAATCGCCGCTTGTAAACGAAAAAAATCAACTGGTAAAAGACGATTTTGATACTTTGGAATTCCTTTCAGGAGGAACGTGCGCGATGATTACATGCGCTACGGAACCGGTCTCTATACTCGAAAACAGTATCGCCGAAAAGGTGGGACCGCAGCGATTCAAGCTGTGGTTTAAAAACGCTACGCGGCTGACTCTGGCTGACGGGGTTGTCCGTGTGGATGTTCCCAATGTGTTTGTTGGGGAGTGGATCGAAAGACACTTCACCGAGACCATACAGGAATCCGCCCGCGAAATAACCGGCGAAAACCACGAAGTAACCTTCTCCGTCGATCCGAGTGTTGCCAAGGATCTTCGCCGCAAGCAGCCCGATTCGCAGGTCAAGTACGTTGACGCGAATCCCGAGCGGGTTGCCCGCCGGCAGAAACGGGAAGGCTCACCGCCGCCCACGCCGCCGCTGCCCGGAAAACTCGATGATTTCGTGGTCGGCAATTCCAACCGCCTGGCGTTCAGCTGTGCCCAGAGCGTTGTGGAAAACCCCGCTACCAGGTATAACCCCATGTTCATTCACGGCGGTTGCGGACTTGGTAAAACCCACCTGCTGCAGGGAATATGCAACGAGCTGAAGGAAAAAGCAGCCGGGCCTCCGCTGGGCTTATGTTTCCGGTGAAGATTTTACCAATCAGTTCGTCTACGCGGTCAAGACCGGCGAGCGCGACGCGTTCCGCCAGCGCTACCGCAGGCTTGACGTGCTGGTTATTGACGACGTGCATTTCCTGGCCAACAAAAGGGCGACGCAGGAGGAATTCCTGCACACGTTCAATGCCATAGACGCCATCGGCAAGCAGATAATCCTAGCTTCAGATGCTCACCCGAAACTCATCGGGCAGCTTTCCGAATCGCTGGTCAGCCGGTTCATCTCCGGAATGGTGGTCAAGATCGATTCGCCGGACTACGAAACCCGTATGGGGGTTTTGCGGAAAAGGGCTGCCAAGCTCAACTTCAATATATCAGACCAGGTGGTCGAATATATCGCCCGCAATTTCAAGGCGAACGTTCGCGAGCTCGAAGGCGCACTGCTCAAGCTGGTTGCCCTGGCACGCCTGAGCGATGAGCCGCTGACTTTATCGCTGGCTGAACGCGCCCTGGGCAATATGATCGAAAACACACCGTGCCCGCGGTGAAGCTTACCGATATCGAAAGCGTGGTGGCCATCTACTTCGGCCTTACGCCCGCTGATCTGCACACCACCAGGAAAACCCGAACCATAGCTCTCGCTCGCGGGACGGCCATGTATCTTGCCCGCCAGCATACCGAGATGAGTTTTTCCCGAAATAGGCCGCTTCATGGGAAACAAGAACCACTCGACCGTTATCCTCGCCTGCAGAAGAATCAACAAGGTTCTCCAGGAGGATGATTACGCCCGCTGGATCACGCCGGCCGGTCAGAAGGAACGCAAACTCCGGGAAATCGTGACCGAGCTTGAGGAACAGCTTGCTCTACCCACGACCCATTTCCCGCCAGTGGTCGAAAAAAAACCTGCCATTCCAAACGTGACGGGACCGGTTGATACCGCTGCCGCGGTTTCGAATCCGGTTGACACTGCTCCGATCCCACCGGCTTCGCCGGTTCCGAGCAGACCGACACGGATAGCTCCACCCCCTATGTACAACGAGTCCATGTCTGTTGCTCTGGAGAGACTGCGCTCGGAGTACCGGCAAAAAGCGGGGATGGATAACACGGAGCCACAATCGCCAAAGGGGAACGGACAGGAATTCCTCCCGTAAGTGATTTACGAGCTCTGAAGATGCCCGCGGCTGGTGCCTTGTGCCGGTCGCGGGCTTTTTTTATGGCTCTATCGTTGCCCGTCGGTGGCGAGTTTCTCCGAGCTTCGCGCATAATCTCGGTCATGAGTGGGTTATGAACAATTGTTGGCCTTTAATATGGAATTTTGCGATGAGCTTGATGGTAACTATTTCGGGTATTAGAGGGATAATCGGGAACACCTTGACGCCGCAGCTGGCCGCTTCCGCCGGTCTCACCATGGCCACCCATACCAAAGGGGGACGGGTGGTGGTTGGCAGAGATTCCCGGCCCAGCGGGGTGATGGTGCAAAACGCGCTGGTCAGCGGGTTGATGGCCGGAGGGTGCGAGGTTATCGATATTGGGATTGTCACCACGCCGGGGGCGGCGATGATGGTCAGCAGGCTGAAAGCCGACGGGGGGAGTCGTGCTGACGGCCAGTCACAACCCGATCCAATGGAACGGTATCAAATTTCTCACCGCTGAAGGATGCGCGCCGCAGGGCGATCTGGCGGAGAAGATCCTCGGCGTTTTCAAATCGGGTGAGTTCGAACTTGTTCCGGTTGAAAAACTCGGCAGCCTCAGCAGTGACGATACAACGCACGATTACCACGTTTCGGTGGTCAAGGGGATCGTCGACGTGGATAAGATCCGGAGCAAAAAGTTCAAGGTGGTTCTGTGATAGCGTGAACGGAGCCGGGGGACCGGCCGGCCGGTGCTCCTGGATGAACTGGGGGTGCCAGGTCGTACACGTCAACGCCGAGCCGACGGGGATATTCGCTCATACGCCCGAGCCGACGAAGGAGAACCTCGGCGATCTCTGCACCCAGACGCTAAGCGAAAAAGCGGACGTGGGTTTCGCCCAGGATCCCGATGCCGACCGCCTGGCGATTGTGGACGAAAAAGGGGGCTACATCGGCGAGGAATACACTCTCGCCCTGGCGGCCAAACACCTTTTTGCTGACAAGCCCGGACCGGCCGCGGCCAATCTTTCCACCAGCCGGATGATCGACGATCTCGCCGCCCAGGCGGGAGGGGAGTGCAGGGTTTATCGCAGCGCGGTGGGGGAGGCGAACGTCGTTGCCGCTATGAAAAAACACAATTGCGTCTTCGGTGGAGAGGGAAATGGTGGAATAATCGATCCACGGGTTGTATACGTGCGCGACAGTATAACCGCCATGGCTCTTACCCTTCAGGTAATGGCCGACGAAGGCAAGCCGCTGTCGGAGGTGGTGGCGGCGCTGCCCAGTTACGTTATGGTCAAGCAGAAATTCGAGTGCGATCAGGAGCGTATTGCCCGGGCGCTTGCGGCGGTGGAGAAGGAATTCGCCGGTGAAAATATCAGCACCATAGACGGTGTGCGAATCGACTGGCCCCAGGGTTGGGTACACGTTCGCGGCTCCAACACCGAACCCATCATGCGGGTCATCGGTGAAGCGGGAGATACCGATACGGCTGAGGATCTGATCAACCGGGTCCGAAAAGTTGTTGACGGCGTTTAGTGTTTTGCCAATGAGTCCCGGTTGAACAGGAGGAGTCGTATGGTCCGCTCGTTATTTGTGAACACGGCTGCATTCATGGCTTTGGGTATTTGCCTGTGCATTATTAATCCCATCGCGAGTGCGGAGGAAAAGGTTTCGGATAAGCCGCAGAGGGTTTCTGAGAAGAAGCTGGTGACCATGACTGCTGAGGGATGGCGAGTACATCGTTCGGGGTTGCTTATAGACGGGCATAACGATCTTCCCTGGGCATTTCGCGAGTACGGAGAAAATCCTTTCGATAAGTTGGACCTGGCCAAGCGGCAGGAGTCGGTTCATACGGATATCCCCCGGCTGCGGGAGGGGGGCGTGGGCGGGCAGTTCTGGGTTGTTTACGTGCCCAGTGACATGCCCGTCGACAAGACGGTGGAGATGGCTCTGGAGCAGTTCGATTACATTCACCGGATGATCAAGCGTTATCCCGATGATTTCGAACTCGCCCTGACCGCTGATGACGTATTGAGAATTCACAAGCAGGGCAAAATTGCCTCGCTCATCGGGGTGGAGGGTGGTCACTGCATCGGCAACTCGCTGGAGAATCTAAGGAGATTCCATAAGCTGGGCGCACGCTACATGACCTTGACCCATGCAGCCAACAACGACTGGGCGGACTCGGCGACGGACGAGTCGAAGCACGGCGGTTTGACCGAATTCGGAGAGCAGGTGATTCGGGAGATGAATCGCCTGGGGATGCTGGTTGATATTTCCCATGTCTCTTTCGATACCATGCGCGACGCCCTGCGTGTTTCCAAAGCTCCAATAATCGCTTCGCATTCCTCCGCGTATGCTGTTGCCCCTCACAAACGCAATGTTCCTGATGATGTTCTGAAGCAAATAGCCAAAAACGGCGGAGTTGTTATGGCTACCCTGTTTCCGGGTTATATCGATCCCGCCGGAGTCGTGTCGATGGAGAATTACTTCCAGAAGCAACGGGAGTTGAAGGAAAAGTACGCCAACGATGCCGAGGGGTATTACAAGGAATGGAACGAATGGCGAAAACAGAATCCAATCCCCGAATGCACTGTACACACCGTAGTCGACCATATAGACCACATCGTTAAGGTGGCGGGAATCGATCACGTGGGAATAGGCTCGGATTACGACGGAGTAGGCAAATTGCCCGTCCAGCTCGAGGACGTATCCGGTTTTCCCTATATAACCCAAGAACTGCTAAACCGTGGATATTCCCCAAAAGACATCCACAAAATCATGGGCCAGAATATTCTACGAGTAATGCGCGAAGCGCAAAAACGCGCCTAGCCGTCGTATAATCCTTTATCTGAGCGGTAAACGTCCTTCGAAAGGGCTGAGAGGATTGATGTCCCGGATTACCAATATCGAGGCCTTCTCTTGATACAGTTGTTAGTGTTCTAAGTCCTGATCAATATGGGATCAATTAAAGTGATCCTCCATGAATCGTCTTACATCCTTGATCATGTCTTCCACGTGGTTCTTGTTGAATTTGTCCCATTCCCCATGTGACGCATAGTTCCGCACGTCTGCAAGACCTTGGATCTTTCTGAAGGTTATTTTAGAGTATACATTAGCTTTTCGTAGCTCGTCATTCATCGAGCTGAGTTTTGGCTTTGCGGGGATTGCAATATTGTTTCTGGCGCAGAGTTTTCGCATACCATCTTCCAACACACCACCGGCAATGACGGCTGCAGCCCCATCGTGATCGTTTTGAAGTAGGTGTTTGGCTTGTTCAAGGAAATCGTCGAAAACTTCTGCCTCAATGAGGCTGCGGACGTTGAATAGGTGGCCATTTTCGTAATCATCTTTAGCCGATTTAAGCACACCAATAATACGATCAACGAATTCGAAATAGTCCTCTCTCTCATTGGTTCGAACTAAACAATTCCTGTAATACTCGCTATTCGGGTCGAAAACACGAGCAAGGAGGTTCCGGACACTTGTTATCCATTGACTTGCCATCTGCGAATTCACGTATGTATACGCTGACATTTCGGAAGATTGCTTTGTTTCAAGTATCTTTCCGCCTACCTTAATCATCTCATCAAGTCGCTTTAGTATTCTATCGTCTACTTGCATAATTTATTGGGCCTCTAGTTAATAACGTCGTCGTACAATGAAGATTTTGTAAAAGGAATCTCCTCGCCAACATGAAGGTTGCCGATTTTTTCAAGGACTTCTACTAAGTAATCAGGAGCCGTCGGAGATAGGTAGATGGATTGAATAAGTCGGGCCAAATCTACGTTCACGGCCATGGCCTTATTCTCGATTTTAGTAAACTCGGGTTGATCCTCAATAAAAACACGAACTTCGTTTTCATGCTCGAAACTTTTTCGCTTAAATAGGAAAGGCACATACATATTATCGTGATCTTCATAGGTTTCATGATTTTCGTAATATACTTTGCCAATATTGTAATTTCGCTGAGTGTCCAAAAAGTTCTTTAGTCTTCCGATCGTAGATACAACAGCGATAGCCGCACCTTGCCTGCCATACAAATCCCACATAGCAGCAGACTCGTTATTATTCATATGCCAACAATTCACGAATACCGATTTGCGAATAATCTCATTTATACTTTGTCGCGAAGTTTGTTCACCTTTTTTGCTCTCTATGACTGCGGGGAATCTCCCAATTCCGTATTTTTCAAAAAGTCGTTTTGACCAAATTCCCTCCCATTTATCAGGGAATCTGTCGAGGCGACAAAAAAACAGCTGTGATTTTACAATCAGAAATAGAAATTTATCGAGAGACATGTACCTCCAAACAAGTGTTTCGTCAGATGGTGTTTGGTATATCGCAGTATTAACATATGGCATTAACTACCTCCCTGTTTTCCAGTTTCGCTCGAAAGATCGACGAGGTCATCTCCAAAATCGCGAACACTTGCCTAAGTGAATAGGGTACGATAGGTTGTCTACTGGGTCGTGTACGGGTTAATTAATGCATAATGAGTGCCAAACACATTAAGAGCGAGTAACGGAACTAAACACTGTCCTAATAACGTGTTATGAAAGTAAGGTTCAGCGAGAAAAATCAAGTGGTACTGTCAATATGGCGGGATCTAACCGAGTTCACACGGCTTGCTGCCAAACTGACAGATGCCCCGGTACATAGCTAAATCGTGTTGGCTTTACCAGTAGCTCAGCCGTCGAAATAGTTTTTATTCGATGTTGCTGTATCAGGGGATTCGTTGTTGGGGGAGAGTAAAATTACGAAACGAACCCAATTGGCGAAAAAACGCTTCTAACTTGCTGTTATTGAGCAAGTTACAGTCTGTTGGCCGGGGCGGTTTGCGGTAATATTCTTGTTTGCCGAGTCGTTTAATCCAGTGTCGCGTCGATCCAGCCGCCGCCTAGAACCAGTTCACCGTCGTACAGGACTACCGCCTGGCCTGGAGTTATGGCCGACTGCGGTTCCTCGAAATCTACCCTCAGTGAGCCGTCCGGTTCGACCCAGGCGGTGCAGGGGGCGTCTTTGTGCTGGTAGCGGATCTTGGCCGTACAGCGGATCGGGCTTGTTGGTGAGTCGATGAAAAGGCTTATATCACCGGCTGCCAGTGACCGTTTCATCAGTTCTTCGCGTGGTCCCAATACTACGGTATTGGTCCTGGGATCCAGGCGGGTTACGTATGCCGGTTTACCCATGGCGATTCCCAGCCCGCGGCGCTGGCCCAGGGTGAAGTTGATTATTCCCTGGTGTTTTCCCAGTACTTTACCGCTGCTGTCGACTACATCTCCGGGGGCGAAAGCTTCCGGGCGGCGTTCGCGGACAAGGCGGGCGTAATCGTCGTCGGGAACGAAACATATCTCAACGGAGTCGGGCTTGTCGGTTACGGGCAGGCCCAGGCGGTCGGCTTCCGCCCGCACTTCTGACTTGTCCAGATGCCCTATGGGAAAAAACGATCTCTTGAAAATCTCCCGATTGACTCCGAAAAGGAAGTAGGATTGATCCTTGCGGTGGTCCAGGCCCCTGAGCAGTTTGACCCGCTCACCCTGCCTGTCAACGCGGACGTAATGGCCGGTGGCGAAATGCTCGGCGCCCACGCTGTCGGCCAGCTCGACCAGTTTGCCGAATTTCATCCAGTTGTTGCAGCGAACGCAGGGGTTCGGGGTTCGCCCGTTTACGTAATCGTTTACGAAGTATTCGATAATCCGTTCGAAATCGGCTTTGAAGTCGATTATCTGCAATGGAATTCCCAATAACTTGGCTACCGATACCGCGTCTTCGGCGTCCGACTCGCTGCAGCACCCCTTGGTTTGCTCGTTATCTTCGCTGGGCAGTTTCATCCCCACGCGCATGAACACGCCGGTCACGTCGTAACCCTGTTCGGCGAGCAGAGCGGCCGACACGCTGGAGTCTACTCCGCCGCTCATGGCCACCAGGACTTTTTTATTTGCAGTTTCTTGATCCATCGGTTGAGACATTACCTGGTTTAGCGATCAGTTGTCGTTTTGTTCCGCGGGTGTTGTCTCAAGCTGTTCCACGCGATTTCGCTGGCCCGGAGTGGGCAATTTGTTCAACCTGTCGTCGAGCTCGCGGAACATTCTATCGATAGGCCCGTACAGTTCGGCCAGTTCCTTGTTGAGTTTTTTCTTGATCCGCTTTTCCCGGGTTTTGAATCATCTGCTCTACGGCGATTATTCGGTCGCGGTAGCGATGGGCATGGTCGCGGGCGCGGCCGGTAAGCTCACGCAGGAAGGAGTCGGCCGTGTTCCTCTGGCTGCGGTCCAGGTCAAACCTGTCGCAGAAGTCGGCCACGTATTTCGCCCAGGCGCTCAGTTCGTCTGTAACGCGAGCGGGAAGCTTGTCATCTTCGGTTTCAGGGGATGCTGGTTTACCTTTATTCCCGGTCAGCTCACTTTCATTTGCCGGATCGCCGGGTTTCTGTTTCTGCATCCGGTCATAACCTGCGGGCGGATTCCACCACTCCTGTTGTTTGAACTTGCCCACGCTCCAGCGTTTCAGCGTGCTCTCGAACAGTTGGAGTCCGACCCTTCTAGCCATTCGTTCCTGATCGAAACGGATCTGCTGCTGGGCGTTAAGTAAATCGCGAACCTCTTCTTCCCCTTGCTCCACATTGGTTCTGAGTTTCTTGAATATGGGCATGACTTTTGCCGCCCATTGGGCGACTTCGTCGGGCTTTGGCGGTTCAAGTGCGAGCCGGGCTTCCATGTAGGAGTTGATAAGCGGCTGGAGTTCGCTTCTGTTCTCCTCAAGAAATGGGGTCCATCGTTCGATTAGATGTCTGGTAACGGCCTGTTGCTGGTCGGGACGGAGGTCGTATTTTTCGCCCGCCTCAATTGCCCATCGGCGCAACATTGATTCGGTCATGCGTGGCGTCGGCCAAAATCCCATCAACTCCTGTTGGGATTCCGCACTGATTGAGTTCCCTTCATCTGCAATGATGGGAGTGGAAAGAAGAAGCACTGTTAGAGACAGCGTAACGGCGGTAATTGATATTTTAGAGATATTCATGATTGTCAGATTGTACACATGAGTTCGGGTTTTGTTGCTCACTTTTTTAACCAATATTGGAAGGGTAGCGAATGGCCGGCGTTTTTCAAATAACGAGGTGTCGCTTTTGTAACAGCTCAAAAGAAAAATCGCATGCAGAAGTCGGCCGCAGTGATTGAGTATATTTCCACAATGAATAATAGGGATTTTTGAATGTTGGATGTGCCCAACATTTTTCGCAGGGGGTAATCAGTTATTGCGTAATACAAAAACGTCGTGCTGACTTTTTGTCTTCACAGCGATTTTCCTGCTGTTTTTCAAAAGTGGCAAAGAGCAGGATTACGCCCAGGTGTTGTGGATCGGTTAGTAGCAATCGCGATTTGATGGGTGACTGACGTGGCACGCGGTTTGCTTTATTAGAACGTTGACGCTAGATTTCTGGACGAAGTGCAACGCGCCATGGAGTCAGGAACAGGCAGCCCGGAAGTGCCAGCCGCGAGGAGATGACGCTTGACCGTTTCCACGAGACCAAACAGGTTGGCTGAGGCTCAAAAGCCAGAGGCTTATCGAGCCGGTATTCTGGTCTCTCTGATAAGACTACGATGGTTTGTTCTGTTGCGCTGGGGTCTGGTCCTGGCAGGACTAAGTACCCTGGTCCTGGAGCGGGTGGTAACTCCGGAAGCTGAACGACCGGGGGGATTGCTGCTCGTTATTCTGGCAATCGGCGTGGTGAACGTCGGTTGGACTGCTCTTTCAAAATTAGTTGAGCGGCGTTTTGCAGGACAGGATAGTGAAGAGCCCGACGCGGTTCGTACCGCAAGGCTTTTTGCCAATGCCCAGGTTGCACTGGACCTCTTCTTTTTGACGGCCATTCTGCAATATACCGGTGGGATAGAAAGCCCGATGGCGGTTTTCTACGTTTTCCACATGGTGATCGGTTCTCTTCTTCTGGATAAGGCCCACGCGATAATTCAGGGGGTGTGGGCGCTGGGTTTATACGCACTGATCGGGATTGGCGAACTGCAGGGCTGGTTCAAGCATTACGAGTTTCTACCCCTTGTCGAATGCGGCAGGATGTATGCTCAGCCCGAGCTTGTGTTCTGCACCATTTTCATAGTTGGATGTGGGATTTTCGGGACACTGTATCTCACCTTGACTATCGCGGGCGAACTGGACGACCGGGAGAGTCGTTTGCGGGCGGCTTTGGTTGCATTGCAGCAGTCGAAGGAGGCTATCCAGGAACTGCAGTCGAGACGAGCGGCGTTCATGCAGACGGCCGCACACCAGCTTAAAGGCCCGTTGGCGGCGATTGAAATGCTGGCCGGGCTTGTCCGCGAAGGTACGGTCAGTGGAGACGGGGCGAAGGACGCTTGTGGTAAAATCATCAAGCGGTGTCGAGACGGTGCGGAATCCATCGGCGAGTTACTGACGCTGGCCCGTATCCAGGATGCCGATCCCCGGCGGGAAGGGCGGTCGGACGCGGATCTGGGTGAGGTTGTCAGCGAGGTATGCAATCGCAGGAAGCTGCAGGCCGAGCAGTCTGAACTGGCTTTCGAGTGGTCTATTGAGGAGAACGTCGATCTGCATGCTCCCATCGATCGGCTTGATCTGAACGATTGCGTGGAAAACCTGGTGGAGAATGCCATCAAATACACGCCCGGACCTGGAACGGTCAAAGTATCGGTCAGCAGGCAGGGCAGAGAGAAAACCGGCGGAGGTTCGACAAGGGGAGCGGCAACAGACGGTGACAGCCTGGTACTGAAAGTGTCGGATACGGGAATAGGAATTAATCCGGAGGAACTGGCCGGGGTGAACAAACCCGGCGGGGCAGGTTCGGTTTTCGACGCGTTTAAAAGGGGAAGCCGGGCGATATCGGCCGGTATCCCGGGGAGCGGATTGGGATTATCCATAGTCCGGGCGGCGATTGAAAGAGCCGGTGGAACGATGCACGTGGAATCGGAACCGGGTAAAGGTTCGGTATTCAGTGTGACGTTACCGGCCTCTGCCGACAGAGCGGGACGCCGTAAAGAGGAGT
Source organism: Phycisphaerae bacterium (assembly GCA_963667855.2). Taxonomy (GTDB): domain Bacteria; phylum Planctomycetota; class Phycisphaerae; order UBA1845; family UBA1845. The sequence goes on from CAXXKI010000033.1 coordinate 310,212, forward strand.
AGTAAAGAGGTTAGAGGTTAAAAGCGATAGCCGCGTATGGCTTCGACTTATGTATATGCGAGGAGGTTTCGTTGAGGTGGGAACACCAGCGTTCCCGAGTTTCGAAAACAGGTTTTTCCCTTTTTCGAGGATTAGTAAGGAGTTATCTGTTTGACGATGCACGCATGCTGGATTAGCGGGGTATCGGAATCACATGTGGGACCAGGCGGGAAAAAGATAAGTGGTCCGACAAAAAATCTATGGCAGGATTGGTCGGGTGGTGGTTTCAGCCCGGAGAATCCTGATTTTAATGTTGAACAGTTGTGTTGGCTCGAAGCGGAATCGAGGTAGCTTATGAGTGAAAATCTCCAGGCAGCTATCAAGGAGATCTGTCAGGCCTGCGGCAATGATCGCAGACGGATGATGGATATAGTTTGCGCTGTCCAGGACAAGTTCGGTTGCGTAAGCGGTGAGGCAATGGATGCTATTGCCAAGGCCGTGGATACGCACCGTGTGGAGGTGGAAAGCGTGGTTTCTTTCTACGCTTTTCTGTCCGAACAGCCCAAGGGTAAAGTTGTTATTCGGCTGTGCAATGACATTATTGACCGGTTCTCCGGTTTGGACCTGGTGGCCAAGGCGTTTTCAGAAGAGTTGGGGATCGGTTTCGGCGAAACCACTCCCGACGGGAAAATCACCCTTGAGTACGCACCGTGCATCGGAATGTGTGATCAGGCCCCGGCGGCACTGGTCAATGATGTGGTGGTCACCGAATTGCATGAATCGCTGGCGAAGGATATCGTGCGGGATCTGAAGGAGCACATGGATCCCAAGCGTCTGGTTCATCGCCTGGGCGACGGCAACAACGCCGACGACCTGGTGCAGTCGATGGTCCAGAACAACATACGCAAAACAGGCCCGAAGGTATTCAGCCCGGTCAACCGGGGTGAAGCAATTCGCAAGGCCGTATCCATGACTCCGATGGAGGTAATCCGTGCGGTCAAGACCGGACGACTTCGCGGTTGTGGTGGTGCTGGTTTCCCCACTGGTATGAAGTGGGAATTCACGCGATCCGCGCCCGGGGAAAAGCGTTATGTGATCTGTAACGCGGATGAAGGCGAACCGGGTACGTTCAAGGATCGCGTCATCCTTACCGAGCGAGCTGATAGGGTTTTTGCCGGTATGACCATTGCCGGTTACGCTATTGGTTCCGATGAGGGTATTCTCTATCTGCGCGGAGAATACGCCTATCTGCGCCGGTTCCTGGAGGACCGTCTGGAGAAACGTCGTAACGATGGCTTGCTGGGCAAGAATGTTGCCGGCAAGGAAGGTTTCAACTTCGATATTCGCATTCAGATGGGGGCCGGTGCCTACATCTGCGGTGAAGAAACAGCTTTGATCAGTTCATGTGAAGGATTGCGTGGCGACCCGAAGAACCGCCCGCCATTCCCCGCTCAGAAGGGATATTGCGGTTGTCCCACAGTGGTCAACAACTGCGAAACTCTCTGCTGTGCGACCAAAATTCTCGAAGAAGGTCCGGCCGCATTCAACGAGTATGGTTCCGAAGGCAGTTCGGGAACCAAGCTGCTCAGCGTTTCCGGTGACTGCAAGAGCCCCGGTGTCTACGAGATTCCGTTTGGAACGAAGATTTCGGAAGTGCTCAAGATGGCTGGTGCGGAAAACCCAATCGCAGTTCAGGTTGGCGGTCCGAGCGGACAGATGCTCGCCCCGGACGGTTTTGAACGGGCTATCTGCTACGATGACGTGGCCACCGGTGGTGCGTTCATGATCTTCGGTGAAGGCAGAGATCTTCTCGAGGTCGCGGAAGTATTCATGGAATTCTTCATTGAAGAGAGCTGTGGGTATTGCACTCCGTGCCGTGTCGGTAATGTTCTTCTAAAGGAGCGTCTGGCCCAGATTCGCGAGGGCAAAGGTGAGCCCGGCGATCTGAATTACCTGCAGGATCTGGGTGAGTCGATCAAGGTGGCCAGTCGTTGTGGATTGGGACAAACCTCACCGAATCCGATTCTCACCACCCTGAAGAACTTCCGGTCCCTGTACGAGGGTTTGGTCAAGGAAAACAAGAGCGGAATGCAACCGTCGTTCGATATTCGTGAGGCTACTGCAGCAGCCCAATCGATTCGCGAACGTCAGTCGGTCCAATCATAACAGCAAGGGAACTGGCATGAACGATAAAAAAATCAAGTTCATCATTGACGGCGTCGAAATCGAAGGCCGACCAGGCCAGACGATTCTGGAAGCCGCAGAGGAGGCCGGGATCTACATTCCACGTCTGTGCCACCTCAAAGGGCTCACACCTCACGGAAGCTGCCGCGTGTGCACGGTCAAGGTGAACGGTCGTCCGCAGGCGGCTTGCACGCAGCCGATTGCCGAAGGCATTGTGGTCGATAATAACAGCAAAGAGGTTACCCAGTGCAGAGCTAACATCATCGAAATGCTTTT
>CAXXKI010000034.1:0-30479 GCA_963667855.2 Phycisphaerae bacterium
CCCGCAAATGCCCGCGTGGCAGCATAAAACCGAACCCGAAAGGGCCGCGTGGCGTCAACCAGTACTATTATCCAGATCCCGTTCCAGCCGCCGATGCTGAAACCCGTCATCGAGGACTATTACATCGGCACCATAATCTTTTATAGCTTTTTCCGCTCCCCGATACTCGATCCGGATTCAACACACATACAACACCCCGGTACGCCTTTTTCGATCAACGACAGTTCATCTGAAACACCCATAGCACCGGATTTATAACCGCGGGACACAACCGCCGGCTTCAACCCCAGGCGTTGCAATCGAGCTATTATATCCATTACCACAGGGGTTTTTCCTGTACCACCGGTAGTCACGTTGCCCCACACTTATTACCGGAGCATCTACCTTAAATACCAGACCGTCCTTGTTGTCGTATCGCGAATTTCGAATTTCCACTAACAGCTCGTACACTTTCGCCGCTGCGTGCAGGACCGGCCTTAATACAACACCGCCAACTCCACCACCGCCGGATGCAACCTTATCGAAGAAAGTAACTGCCATGGACCCTCGCTCTTTAAACCACGAATGCCGCCGCCGCGCAGGTAACTCCAACCTGGCCGTCACCGTCAATCGCCTGGTGATACCGAAGCACCTTTACTGATGTATCACCCAGCGCACTCATTGCGGCGTACATGCATCCCACACTGCATATTCTCGTAGGGTTTTCCGTATCGCGCACATGCTGCAAAAAGCTCTCTGCGTCATTCGCGGCCAAATACTCCAGCACCTTTCGATCGCTTTTCTCCACTTCAACCTGGAAACTCTCGTCAATAACCCGATCATCGCCGAATTGACCGCCTATATGGGATAAATCAGCGCCGGCTATTACGAGCGTGTCTTCAAAATCATCTTCCAGGCAGTTACGTAAGCACTTACCGAAATCCCTCAAGTCAACTCCATTGCCGTCCCAGGGTTCCGTTCCGGTTGGTCCGCACGGGGTCCGGGCAAAGGATGGGGACCACTTCAAACGTTTCAGGCCCCCAGATATGCTGGCAAATCAACAGTTGCAACTCGACGGAGTGCTCCCGTTCGTGATCGTATTCATATTCCCTTAAATCGCCGCACTGGGCCTCTAACCGCTCTATAAAAGCCGTATCGTTTTTCGTTACTCCCAGTGGTGTCTGAAAAGGCTTACCGGTAGCCACCACTGACGAACCTCGCCCGAAATGATTGGAACCCAATATCACCACACGGCGTGGAGCAGGCCTGTTTACCAGCGGTGCGTACGCAGCACTGTAACACTCTCTTCCTCTTGGGTAATCCAAATGGGGCGAAACAACTCCCACGATCCGCTCGTAAATACTCTCCTGGTCCGGAACCGCACGCAGCAGTTCAGCAATCACCTCCTGAGGATCGTTAACCAGATCGAGTTCGGCCGCACTTCGCATATCCCTGACCGGAGCCCGGCGATATGCGTCTACAAGGGAATCGTAATACTTGTCGAACTTTTCTCCCGCCAGAAACCGACCACTATCCAGCCCGCTCACCATATCCGTCAGCGCCTTTGTGCTGAGCGGCTGGTTATACTCGTTTATAAAATCCTCGCGCACGTCTTCCAGGCGATTGGTTTCCATCGAACCTGGATAACACAAACAGCGCAGCTTCGCTGACGGTTATGGGTGAAACCCGCCAGGTTCATCGGATCGGTTATTACGTATCCCAATCCCTCTTCCGTTTCCACCGGATGAGCTTCCACGAATCTTAAACGCGGCTTGAAGTCAGGGTCATATTCTGTCACGGCAACCTCATCTTCCTCGACCTGGAATCTAATGCTCTGAGTTTATCTCGTTCCTTCCAGCACATGAGCGTTACGCTCCCAACCACTTCTTTATCCTGCAAACCGCTTTGCTGCCTCAACCGCCATTCGATCACACTCTTCGTTTTCCGGATGCCCCGCATGCCCCCTTACATGCTCGAACTCAACCTTGTGCTTATCACACAATTCAACAAGCTCTTTCCACAAATCAACGTTCTTAACTGGAGGAGAGCCGGGCTTCTTCCCCCGCCGCCAGTTGTTTTTAATCCACCCGAAAACCCACTCTTTCATCCCCCTGGCCACGTATTGGCTATCGGTTACGACTTTAACCCGCGAAGGCCTGGTCAGTACTCTTAGCCCCTCTATTACGGCCATCATTTCCATACGATTATTAGTCGTCTCTCTCGTACCGTCGCAAGCCCTTTTCTCCCTGCCGCTCGCTGGATGCCTCAGCAGGTAAGCCCAACCGCCAGGACCAGGATTCCCACTGCACGCGCCATCGGTATAGAGTACTACTTCCACGTTTTCTGACATACAACAAATACCTCGTACTGGTCAATTTCGGCAATGAAACTATGATAGCCAGCCAAAGAACGCAACATCCGCCCGGCAAACATCGCGACAGTCCGGGACGGATCAACGCCAACACGGTATACGGAAAGCTTAAGAATGCCCAAGGTTGTCATAATTATTTGTACCCTGACCATCGCTGTATTCAGCGGATGTGCCAACCGGGACCACTCCCAAAAAATCGTGTTTTTAGATGGTGCAGGCCACTTTGGAGCTGGCTTATCCGTTGAAATCGGGCTTAGAAAAGCTGGTTATAATGGTGAATTCAAGGCTTTCGCCTGGACTTCAGGTCTTGGCTGGGGGGCAGATCACCTTTTAGCGGCCAAAAGTTCAAGTAAAGCAGCAAAATTGGCAAGGAAGATCTCCGAATTTAGAAAAAAACACCCGCGAGGGTATATTTCCGTAATGAGCCTCTCCGCCGGTTCGGCCGTCCTTCTTTCCGCTCTCGAAAGCTTGCCCGATAATGTCCAGGTCGATTACGTCGTATTGTTCCAGCCTTCTGTATCCGACACAAGAAACCTTGCCCCAGCGCTCGCCCATGTAAAAGGTAAACTATACACGACGTGCAGCCAATCGGACGCGATTCTGGCAGCACTGCCTATTACGGCAGACGGCAAACCTGCCCCCGCAGCCGGTCGAATGGGGTTCCGTATCCCGGCAGACCTTCAAAACAACGAAAAAAGCGAATACGAGAAAGTAGTCATTCTTCCGTGGCAGGCCAAATACCGAGAAGACGGCTGGGGAGGCGGACACGTGTCATCCACAAAACCGGGATTCGTAAAAAGAGTAATTGCCCCGCGAATCCTTCCCGCCAAACGTGTTGAGAAAAACATCAGAACCTCAAAATCGATCGAGGTTAACACTAGCGTTTTTCAATAGGAATCGAATGAACTCGACCTGATCCCGGTACTATGGGCTTTTCGCCCCAAACGCCGGCAATGCTTGTCCCGCAATTGCTGCAGCTCCCTTCACTTAAGCTGCATTTCTGAACACGAAAACCGATACGTTTTATAAGCGCAGTCTCACAGTTCGGACAGCAAGTATCCTCTCTTGTTCCCACGCCGCCAGGGAGGTTCCCAGCATAGACATATTTCAAACCAGCTTGCTTCCCGATTTCGTAAGCGCGGATTAACTGCTCGGCCCGTGTGGGACCTGGCGTTAACATTTTGTAGTCGGGGTGAAAAGCTGTTACATGCCAGGGGATATCCTCCGAAACGCTGGCGATATAGCCAGTGATTCGCTTAAGCTCCTCTTCGCTATCGTTAAAACCGGGAACTAGCAGAGTAACGATTTCCACCCAGAAACCCATATCGAAAGTTCGCTTGATAGTGTCTAACACAACCTGCAGCACACCGCCCAACTCCCGGTACTTCGCTTCATTGAACGACTTTAAGTCGATCTTATATAGATCAACGTATGGCCTGATATACTCCAGAACCTCTGGTGTCGCGTACCCATTACTGACAAAGCCACACACTATCCCTTCTTGCCGGGCGAGCCGAAATATATCCACAGCCCAATCCGCAGTAATCAGCGGCTCGTTATACGTTGAGACCATCACTGGAGCTTGTTGCCTGACCGCCAAAGCCACTATTTCCTCCGGTTTAACAACTGTCAGCTTCGCAACGGCCTGATCATCTCGGAGGGTTTGAGAACTAACCCAGTTCTGGCAAAAGGAGCAGTGGAAATTGCAGCCGAGCATTCCGAAAGACAATGCATCCTGCCCCGGAAAAACATGGTAAAAAGGCTTTTTCTCGATCGGGTCCACCTGAAGACCGGCCACATATCCCCAGGGAACATGAAGGTGCCCGTTTTCGTTAAACCGAACCCGGCATACTCCGGATCCACCATCCTTTATGACGCACCTGTTTCCACAAGACTTGCACCTGAGACTATTTCCATCCAATATTTCGACCAACTCAGTCGCAGCCTCTTTCGTGTGATTATTCAAAATGCTCTTCAAAGACATGGATCAAAACCTCCACATATGGTCCGAATAAACACCGCGTAAGCCCGTTATCGATTATTATACGTCAATCCGGCGATGCTGTCGGCCGCTTCCTGTTTGCATAGATTCGACTACTGTGAGATACTTCCGCCTAGACGTATTGGGAGGTATCTAAACCTTTTTTAATATTTATTGAACCATATAGCACTATTTTACGTACTATATGCACGTATTGATTCCAATGGTCTTTTTCTAAGTTGATATTCGATGCACGACACTGATTCGCCCGTACACGAGCATGATACTGGACACGAGGTTCACGCACACACATCCGGTTCCGCACTGAAAAGCGAATTGATCTCCCACCTTCCTCTTTCGGTCGCCAGCGCGGCTATGGGGCTGGTTTTTGCTGGCATCATATGCTTCTTCGCCCTGCAGTTTCCAACATTCGGAGACGATCCTCAGAAATCAGAAACGGTTGCAGAAGCGGCTCATACGCGCGCGTCAGTTCACCAACACGATCACGAAGCAACATCTACAGAACACAACCACGACCATGACACTGCGTCAGCTCACACTCATGAACAGGCAGAAACATCAACGGCGCATCAGCACACCGCAACCTGTGCCCACGGACACGACCATGGAGCCGATGGACACGATCACTGCCATGAAGGCCGTTTCAAACCCCTGTTTCACTTGTTCCATCCATTGCACATGCTGTTTTCGGCGGCAGCAACAACCGCCATGTTCTGGGCTTATGATCGGCGCGTAATTCGCGCGATTGTCGTAGGCATGATCGGCGCTATCGGTGTTTGCGGGTTGAGCGATATATTCGTACCGCATCTGTCGTTAATGATTCTGGGGCATGACATCCCCCTGCATATCTGCGTTATCGACCATCCGGGCATGGTGCTGCCTTTCGCTGCAATAGGAATTCTGCTCGGACTCTGCGCGGCAATTGGCGTTTCCAAAAGCACGTTTTACTCGCACTCTCTGCACGTTTTCGTCTCCACCATGGCAAGTATCTTCTACATGGTAGACGGCTACAACGGACTGGACTGGATCAATCAGCTCGGCGTTTTCTTCTTCTTCGTAGTAGTCGCCGTAGTTTTCCCCTGCTGCCTGAGTGACATCGTTTTCCCAATTGCGATGTCCAAAAACGCTCGCGAACAACATGCCCGCTCGGCGTGCTGCCATTAAGAATGGCTAACGAACACACTCACCAATAAAAAGCTCGGCGGACAAGATACCCGCCGAGCTTTTTATAGGCACTCAGCTACCAACCGCCCCCCGCAGGGGACGCTGTTCTATACGCCTTAAGCGATGCCTCTGTAGATATTATGTATAAACTACTCCGGCAATTGCGAACAGAACGAGAGAGATCACTCCGCAGAATAACGCGTAAGGCAACTGGGTTCGTACATGATCTATATGATCTGAGGCCGAAGCCATTGAAGAGACGATGGTTGTATCAGAAATCGGCGAACAGTGATCTCCAAACACGCCGCCCCCCAAAACCGCGGCCACAACCAGGTGAAGCGGCACGCCCAGATTGGCACCAACGGGCAGGCCTATGGCCAGCATAATCGCAAACGTTCCAAAACTCGTTCCGGTGGAAAAAGCTATGACGCAGGAAACAGCAAACACCGCTGCAGGCACCATCCATGGAGCGATCGATTCCTTTATGACCGACGCGACGAAATCACCTGTCTTCAACTCGTATTTGCATAAATGCCCGATAGCAAAAGCCATAATCATTAAAACGGCCAATGGTACGAGCGCCGACGCGCCTTTCATGGCGACGTCAACGAACTCGCCGATTTTCATTATTCCCTGAACCCGGTAGAGCAACCCCGCTCCCAGCACAGAAGCAAGTACCGCCCAGAACACCGCCGTACTTCCGGAACACGCTTTCAACAGCTGCATTAACTTCGGCGGACCACTTTGATTCCAGACATCTTCGGTATTTGTCGTAGCCAGTTCCGGATGATTGCTTTTGAATGTAGCTATTTCCTTTACGAACAGTTTACCGTCACCGTTCTCGTCCGCCGCAGGATATTGTGCCAGAAACATAGAACAATACTGCTCTCTGAATGAGGTAGTACCGGTATACCACAATCCCGCCGGCACCATTGCCACTAGAATAACAATGGGTAAAACCATATTCACCGCTCGTCTTTTAGTGGTCGGTTCTGGAGGCATGGCGAGAACTTCATCCGATATCATCGGATGAGCACCATCCGCAAGGAGCTTTCCTTCCTCTCGAGCCCTCCGTTCCGCTTTTTTCATCGGACCAAAATCAAAACCCGTGGTCAGCACAATGAAAAGAAGCAGCAAACTGGTTATCGCATAGAAGTTAAAGGGTATGGAACTAATCAGCAAAGTAACCGGATCATCAACCAGATTTAGACCAGTTATCTGAACGAGTACAAAAGCCCCCCAGCCGTTCAACATCACCAACACACAAGTCGGTGCCGACACCGTATCGCAAACGTACGCCAGTTTTTCACGCGGCATTTTAAGCCGATCGAAAATAGGCCTGGCAACTGCTCCCGTAACAAGGCAGACAATACTGGATTCGATAAAAGTCATCATGCCCACAATCATGGCCAGTAGACCGGCACTGCGCCTGCCTTTGACTAATCCTGTACCTTGGGCAAAACCAACGAACCCCTCCACTCCACCGCTTCGCTGGATCAAAGCGATCAGCGAACCAACCAAAGCACTGAAAAGAATCACCCGCGTATTACCGCCATCCTCAAAGACGGCCACACAAGCGGCCAGGGCATCGACTGTTGCCTGCAACGGATTCCACGACGCCAGAACCAGATACCCCACCCAAATACCCGCAAATAACGATAGAAAAACCTGCCGCGTCGCAATAGCCAACACAATCGCCAAAGCGGGCGGAAGTAACGACCAAAATCCGTGTTCCATAAACCAACTTCCTGATAATGTTGTGGACAGCACCTGGTTCGAGACGCCCGCACTGAACGTCACCCCAAAAAACAACCTAGCCTCGAGTATCGCCTAATGCAAAGGTTTTTATGCTGCGAGAATCGCATGAAACAACGAGAAGGAGAGACGCCCCGCGAAAAAAAAGCCGAAGCAGGTTGCATACTGAGGTCGGCGCTCCGGAAAACCGGATCGGAGTCGCGTAGCGATTGCCCTGACGCCCCAGGATTAAAACCTCTTTTCCCGGTACTTGGGCCCGTGCTAACCTGCTCCGGCTTGCTCGATTATACAACAAAACGCCGCATCCATTAAAGCTAAATTTAATTTTCAATATCAACTTTCCGTCTTGTTTCCTCGAAAACAAATGCTCCATTTTGACAACATCAACATTCCTTATTGTTGCCAGATAAACCACTGTTATAATTTCGCCGCTGATATAGTTTTCTATCGATTTAGGAGTCGCCATTATGGGCAATCAACTTATACCCAGAGAAATGTTCTTCACCAAAGGGGTGGGGACACACAAACACAGTCTTCAGTCCTTTGAAGCCTCCCTGCGTGATGCCGGTATCGCCCCATTCAACCTGGTAAGCGTGTCCAGTATATTTCCCCCACAATGTAAAATCATAAGCAAAGCCCAGGGCCTGAAGAAACTTCAACCCGGATCAATCGTGCATTGCGTAATGGCGGAAATACGCACTAACGAACCATATCGTCTGGCTTGCGCGGGAGTCGGTCTGGCCGTTCCTTCCAACGAAAACACCTATGGGTATATTTCCGAACATCATGGATTCGGAATGACCCAGAAAAAGTGCGAAAACCACGTCGAAGATATGGCCGCCACCATGCTGGCCACTACACACGGAATCGATCTGGATCCGGAAAAAGCTTATGACGAACGAAGAGAGATTTACAAAGCCCAAAACCTGATTGTTAAAACTCAAGCCACCTGCCAGGCGGCCAAGGGCAATCCCGATGGGCTGTGGACTACCGTCGTTGCCGCGGCCGTATTCGTATTCTAAAAGCTACGAAAGAAGCGGTAAGGAGATCATCAAGGATGGCAAAGCGAAAGGCGCAACCAGGCCCGGCTCAGTCCTCGGAAATGCTTGGCAGTTTTCTAAGCCTGGACAAACCCTACAGCGATTACGACGAAGCTCGTTTCGCTATTCTGCCCGTTCCTTATGACGGCACTGTAAGCTACCTGCCCGGCTCCCGACTTGGCCCCGACGCTATCCTTGCCGCTTCGGATCAACTCGAACTGCTTGATGACGAACTTCTATTCGAAACCTGCCGGGCAGGAATCACAACTCTGCCACCGGTAGAAATAAATATGAGCGGCGCGGAGCAGATGCACAACGACATCTTCCACGTTGCTCGTAAGATCGTCCAGGACGGGAAATTCCTCTTTAGCCTGGGCGGTGAACACAGCATAACCAGTGCTTTGGTCCGAGCGATTGCAACGAAGAATAAAAAGTTTTCGATTTTGCAGATAGACGCCCACCTGGACATGCGCAACGAGTATTTGGGAACCAGGTATTCGCACGCATCTGTAATGCGGCGATGCCTGGAATACTCCGCGGTGAAAAGCATCGTCCCTGTAGGAATTCGAAATATCTGTGTCGAAGAACTCGAATTCATCAAAGAAGCGTCCATCCAACCGGTACCTGCCAGCGAATGTGGCGATTTGGATTTCTGGCTCGATCCGATTATGGATCACCTGGAGGATAAGATTTACGTGACCATTGATATCGATGGTTTCGATCCGGCCGTTGCCCCAGGAACCGGTACGCCGGTTCCCGGCGGCTTGGATTGGTACTGCGTGACCGACCTGTTGCGATCACTGGCAACCTACAAGACAATTATCGGAGCCGATATTGTCGAAGTACTTCCCATTCCCGGCCAGGTGGCTACCGAATACCTAGCGGCCAAGCTTGCCTATCGGTTAATGGGTTATGTGGTCGCCGCCGAAACCGGCAAACTCACCCGACCGCCTGAGGACGAAGAAGAAGATCCAACTATAGACCTTCTCCTGTAAACAGGTTTGCCCCAGGCAATAAGAGCAAGTACAGTCATCCTTAATGATTAAGACGACAGACACCACCGACACCTCGCACCGTAGCAGAGGAGAGGCAACCCCGTTCATTTGCCCCATATGCCAGCATGAGACGACCTCGGAAACGAAGCCGGAGAGCGTTCCAGTCAGGCCCAACGTGCGCAAATTCTCCTCCGAACGGTTTACTGTCTGGCGCTGCCCGGAATGTAAAAGCCTCCATTCACTCGAAGACGCGGATCTCGACTACTACTACAGCCATTACCCCTTCCTGGTCCAGGAGACGGATTGGGTTCTTCGCCTCGCATATACCAGGTTTCTGAAACGACTGGTTCACTGCGGAGTGAAAAAGGGAGACCGAATTCTGGATTACGGCTGTGGCGGCGGCACCCTTGTGGATTTCCTCAATTCCCGGGGATACAACGCTGTTGGCTACGATCCTTATTCAACCCGGTTCAACAACCTTAACACACAAGACGGTTTATACGACTGCGTTATAGCCCAGGACGTGGTTGAACACGCCAACAATCCAATAGATATATTGCGAATACTGGATGACCTGACCACGCCAGGTGGCCTGCTGGTTATCGGCACCCCTAACGCTTCCGGCTTGAAACTCTCTGATCCGGAAAGATACCTGCATGAATTGCATCAACCGTATCACCGGCACATCTTCACTGAAAACGCCCTGTGTAAAGCGGCATGCAGTAACGGATTGTCCTGGGAACTGATTAAGTACTACCCGACTCCGCATCTTAATATGCCGGGAGTAAGCGTACCTTTCATTCATCATTACGCCCGCTCGGCGGATAACACTCTCGATGTGATCTTTGAGCGAAAACCAGACTTTTTTAAACTCTGGCTTAATCCCAAAACCTATTACCTGCTCCTATTCGGATATTTTCTTTGCGAACCAACTGACATGCTACTGGTATTTCGCAAGAGTTAACGACAAACTGCGTTCAACCCTTGCTCGCTTTCGTCCCGCCTCACAATGATTCAGCAGTTGCTATCACTCCCCCTACTTTTTAAGTTAAACCTGTAAGACTGATAATAACTCCCCCGAAACACTCTCCGGAACGTTTTGTCTTATTTTTCTCATCTTTATCTGTCAACTTTTAGCTCCTTGTACAGTTGTTATAATGAGAGTTATCTGTATGGAGCCAGTCATGGACGGGGTGAACAAGGAATATCCAAAAACACATCAGCTTCTGGAGCGGGTCTGCTCCGGTGACGATGCCGCATTGGATGAACTCTTTGGCCACCACCGCGAATATCTCCGCCGCCTGGTACAGTTGCGGATGGATCCCCGACTTTACCAGAGAGTCGATCCTTCGGACGTGGTTCAAGAGGCACAAATGGAAGCGGCAAGACGCATGCCCAGTTATGTCCAGGGCAGGCCCATGATCTTCCGCCTATGGCTACGCCAAATCGCCTATGATCGGCTGATCATGCTTCAACGGCGGCATATTAAGGCTCAAAGACGGGCCCTAATCCGCGACATCCAACAGGGAGACAAGTCGTCTCCCCGATTAACCGAGCAACTGCAGACCAACGATCCTACACCCAGCCAGCAATTCGTAAGCAAGGAGTTAAACCATCGAGTGCGACTGGCCGTCTCGCGTCTTCCTGAACTTGATAGGGAGATAATAATCCTTCGCAATTTCGAAGGATTGAGCAATAAAGAGGTAGCCTCCTTACTGCAACTCGATAAAACAACCACCAGCAAACGGTATGGACGAGCCCTGTTGCGATTGAGAACACTCCTGTTAAACGGTTCCATGCAGGAGGATCAATCATGAGTGATGCACGGGCGGGCAACGACATCTCTATCGAGCAACTGCTGGGACAAGTGGCCGACGAATTCTCCGAACGACTCAGTCGCGGAGAAAAACCGAGTATAGAAGAATACGCAACCCGTTATCCGGAAATAGCGGCGATCATTAATCAGGTATTTCCAGCATTACAGGAAATGCCTTCGCAGTTTGGGGACAACTCTTCGCTGCCTGATGACTTTCCCGGTGAAACGGAAATACCCGGCAGACTGGGTGATTATCGCATTGTTCGCGAAATAGCCCGCGGCGGAATGGGAGTTGTCTACGAAGCGGAACAGCTTTCTCTCGATCGCCGGGTGGCTCTGAAAGTTCTTCCCTTTGCAGCCGTTCTCGATCAGAAACAACTGCAGCGTTTCAAAAACGAATCAGCGGCGGCAGCTCAATTACACCATACCAACATTGTCCCGGTGTTTTCCGTGGGTTGCGAAAGAGGCGTGTATTATTACGCCATGCAGCACATTGACGGGCAACCGCTATCTGCCGTAGTGCGTGAACTACAGAACCTGGCAGGTGTCAAACAACAGGAGAGACCTGATTCCATAACCGATGCATCCAGCATAGCCGGCAGCCTTACCAGGGGGCAATGGCACCCGGCTTCGGCGGATCATCCTAAACAGGTTTTCTCCAAACCGACCGGAACGCCTCAGCCGACCAGCGGTTTTTCGAGTAATGACGCGTCTGAGGATATAACCAAAGCTCCCGTGTTTTTCCAATCAATAGCCCGAATTGGAGTGCAGGCAGCTGACGCTCTCCATCACGCACATGAACGCGGCATAATTCACCGCGACATCAAACCGGCCAACCTCCTTCTCGACAAGGAAGGACACCTTTGGGTAACCGACTTTGGCCTGGCGTTCATGCAGAACGATGCATCTTTGACAGTTCCCGGCGACCTGCTTGGGACTCTTCGTTATATGAGTCCCGAGCAGGCCCTCGCCAAAAAGGTCGCCGTTGATCAACGTACCGATATATATTCGCTGGGTATTACCCTCTATGAACTACTGACCCTCAAACCCGTATTTTCGGGAAAAGACCGCCAGGAATTATTGTGGCAAATAGCAACGGAGGAACCGGTCCTATTGCGCCAGGTGAATCCGGACGCTCCCCGAGAGTTGGAAACAATTATTCATAAGGCTATTTCCAAGGATCCTGAATCCCGCTATTCCACTGCCCAGGAACTGGCCGACGATCTGAACCGTTTTCTCTCTAACCGCCCTATCCTGGCACAGCCGCCGACTATAGCGGATAAAGTCAGCAAATGGGCTAGGCGACACAGATCCGCTGTAGGGGTAGCTGCGGGGTTGCTGGTTATCTCGCTGGTCACTCTTTCGATAAGTACCGTGCTCATACTCAGAGAGCGAGCGGAGGCAATCCACCAGCGAGACCGCGCTTTGGCCCAACGCCTAATCGCCGAACAACAGAGAAACCGGGCAGAAGCCAATTTGCGATTCGCTCGCGATTCTGTGGATCGCATGCTTACCAGAGTATCAGCTTCCGAACTCGGCGACGAACAGCATACTGAAAAAATACGCAGGGCTTTCCTGGAAGATTCACTCGAATTTCATCGGCACCTGCTTCAGGAAAAGAGTTCCGACACCGAGACTCGACAGGATACCGGTCACGCCTACATGAGGGTAGCCGACATCAACGCCCTGCTGTGCCGTGACGCTGAAGCCATCAGTGCCTACGAGCAGGCCATAACCGTCTTCGCCAATCTCACCAAGGATTTTCCCGAAGAACCTAATTACGCATCCCAACTAGCCGGCTGTTATGCTTCTCTGGCCACGCTCTTCTGGGAACGAAACCGTTTCGATGAAGCCAAGCCTTCGGCCAACACCGCGATTGATGTTCTTAAAAAATTATGTGCTGAAAAAACCGATGAGAATTCGTATAAAATCGAACTGGCTCGTGCTTTAAACCTTAGAGGACTGGTTTTAAAGGATACCGGGGATTTCAAGGGAGCAGCAGATTCGTTTCGCGAATCGATTCAGGTGAGAAAAAACCTCACCAAAATCCTGCCGGAAGCCTCCGAACACCGCCTTGAACTGTCGAGGGCACTGCGTAACCTGGCCACACTCCTGGTAAAGGAAAACAAACTCGACGATGCAAACGCCACAGTCGAGGAAGTTCTGAAACTGCAGGAGCAACTGGTTGATCAATTCCCCGAGAAACTAAACTACGGGGCCGAACTCGCCCACACCCATCGCTGGTGGGATGAAACCAGGCTGACGCTGCATGGTCCGGACATTCCGGATGAAGAAGTGGAAACAGCTTCGCCTCCCGACCAGGACGAAGCTCTAGCGGAATTGCCGCAGGTCCCCTGGTACAGTGAACGACTGGCCGACAGTTATCAGAAATTGGACAGCGCCCTGCTAAAAGCCGGCCAACCACAGCAGGCGGCAGAAGCCCATCAACAGGCGGTTGATCTCCAGGAAAACCTTGCGGCCAAGTATCCCCACCTGCCGGAATACCGGATGGATCTCGCCCAAGTACACATAGTTAGAGCCAGGACTCTTGCCGGCGCTTCACAATACGCCGATTCCGTTCGAGCATATCAAGCCGGCATCGAAGAATTGATCCTGTTGACCGAATCGTACCCGGAAGTGGTTGAATACCGTAACCAACTCGATAAGGCACAGCGGGAAAAAGATGAAACGCTCAGCAAGGTTGATTTCACCGAACTTATCGCCCTGGGCAAAAAGTCTCCCGACGGGGTGGAGCAGGCCGTCGAACTCGCTCAGGCCTGCGATGCTATAGCCGTTCCCACGCATACATTCACCCGCCTCACTCAGGCGGAATACCTGATCCTTGGCGGAGAATACGAACGCGCCGCCCAATCGATAAGCAAGGCATTGCAGGAAGGAGCAACCGCACATAGCTATTTCAAGACTCTGGGTATAGCTCTACTCGGCTGCCACCGCCAGCTTGACGCATTCCTCGCTTTTGAAAACGGATTCCGCGACACGGCCGTGTGGAACTCTCAATCCCCGGAATATGGCTGCCCCGACCATTGGGTTACCGCGTATTTCCTGGACATGACTACTGCTGACGATTTCACCCGATACTGGCTCGACATCACCCTCTCCGGTATTGCTTATGCTCCGTACCCCTGGTTCTACATCGGCTTGCGTATGGAAATAGAAAACCGCATACCGGACGCTATTTCCGCTTATACCAATTGCGTTTCGTTCAGCAATCTTTCCAACGCCCACCATTCAGTAAACTGGGCTCAATACCGCCTGAATGATCTGATGCCCGAACAGGAAGAATATACGGTTGACCCCGTTGACGATAGCGACGTACAACCCGAACAGGATTTGGATTTACCGGAACTATTCCCGGAAAACAGTAAACAGCCCGCGGAGAAACCGTCGGGCGAGATTGAAGAGTTTTAATTCGTTTAAATAAACTTGTTTCTGGTCCCCCAAAGGAGCATGAAGCCCGAAACGCTAAGTGTGCGCGCTCCGCTTCCTGACCAGCAGAGATGTACCTGGAGGTTACTGCTATGGCTATTGAAGAAATCACCGGACGGCGTCGAACCGACAATTTCCGGACAATCCCAAGAAACGGGCAAAAATCAGGTAACTTCTTCACAACTATAATAATCGTTTGCCTGTGTACAACTGCCGGGTTTGCGGCCGGTTATGTATTCCACAGCAACCATGTCACTCCGGCTCAATCGCATTTGATTGCCAGTCTTTCAGCGGCATTCACTCCACAGAAACAACCTGTTTACAGTACAATCAAACCTGAACAACCAAGTGCATTTCCCGATAAATCCCAAACTATCGAAACTAACGAAAATGAAAACTCCAACGTACTTGAGAACGAGCCGCCGACAGCCGAGTCGCCCGAACAATCCCCTGCGCATGCCATTATTGCAGAACAACTGGATGAGGTCGCCGAAGCGCAAACCGCGAAGCAGGCGGATGATCTTCCAAAAATAGAGAATCAAGAAATATCAATTGATGTCGACACTAACAATCAACTGGATAACGATATCCCCGCACCTGTGGTAAATACTGGAGGGCTCGGCAACGGAGAAACCGCGGCCCCAACGTCCAGCAATGGTTTACCATTGGACGAACCCGAGGGCAAAGGCGACCTGCAAACCGAACCGCCAGTCGAGGATGAGGATACAAACGGAATCACTGCGGAAGAAATTGACACCAACGCCGTGCCCTCTGAAGACAACGACGGAGACGGTGTTCCCGACGAATTCGATCTCTGTCCCGGCAGCGACCCCAGCCTTCCGGTAAACGACGACGGCTGCGTAACGGATTACCAGGAACTGGCACCACCGGCCGAAACTCCTAAAACCGTAGCACCTTGCGGATCGGTCAGCATGATTAGTTGGTTGACACTCGCACTTGGTTTCTTCGCATTGAAATGCGGCATCGCAAAATCTCCTTCCAGGGTCCGATAGTTCAACTTCGCCGATCGCGATTTAAATAAGAGAGAGGTCATTTGAAAAAATTTTCGCCGCAAACCACCGTCAATAGCGACAATTTCATTTCTCAATAATCCCCATTATCACCTTTCCAATGCGATGAAACAGTTTCAATAGTGACAGACTCCTTCAGTAAGGGTATCGCAACAAAACGGTTTTTGTTAATATCCAAACGCGGTTGGTATTAAACTGTTCAATGCCATATTGCCTTTGGTTGAAGTTCGGATACGGTAATATAAGTATTCTGGTTTACAGCAATCTCTGTAAATGTTCCAAACCCATTCCGACGAAAAATTAAACTCAACCATGTTTACGGAAATGATCACAACTGGCGCTGCGGGCAGATAATCTCTCGCCAACCAGGCTAGTCACTATCAAGAGGAACGAATGAGCACAAGCGAACACCACGTAACCGCCCTGGAAGATCGTATTCCACTGGCACAAAAATCGGCCTACGCTACAGGAATGCTGGTAAACAATCTCCAGGCGGCCGCACTGCCGGCCATGATGGTGATTCTCAACCTGGGGCTGGGAATGAATCCCATCCTGGTTGGATACATTGCTTTTATTCCACGAATCTTCGACGCCATCACAGATCCCCTGGTCGGTTTCATCTCCGACAATACGAGAACCAAATGGGGAAGGCGAAGACCGTTTATTCTAATTGGTGCGATCCTATCCGGTCTTATCTTCGCTCTCATGTGGCAGTTCCCTGAAGGCAGAAGTGAAACGTTCTATTTCTGGGCGTTTCTAATAGCCTCGATACTATTCTTCCTGGCATACACGTTGTACGCGACTCCTTTCGTGGCTTTCGGTTACGAAATGACCTCGGATTACCATGAACGAACCAGGTTACACACGTTTGCTAACGCCATTGGGCAGCTCGTATGGCTTGGCGTCCCCTGGTTTTACGCAATAATGGCTAACGAAACCTTATTCCGAAGCAAAGTTCATGGAGCCCGCACATTGGCAATCGCCGTCGGTGCTGCTGTGGCGATATTAGGCATAATCCCAGCTCTCTTCTGCAAAGAACGAAACGTCTCGCTTACTAAACCGGTAAGCAAACAGGGGATTTTCGAAAACACCGTTGAGTTTCTGCAAGGGATTGTCGTTACTTTCAAATGCAGGCCCTTCGTGAAGCTTTGTGCCGCAACTTTTCTTGTTTTTAACGGCTACCAGCTCGGCGTTTCTTTCTCGTTATACGTAATGATTTACTATCTCTACAACGGAGACGATTTCCTGGGAGGAAAATTGCAGGGGCTTTTTGGCACTCTAACCGCCGCGGCCACACTTATCGTAATTCCGCTGACTGGTTGGATTGCAACAAAAATCGGTAAGCAAAAAACCTTCCTCATTACTATCTCCCTATCCCTCGTTGGATATGCTTCAAAATGGATAGGGTATAATCCGGAACACCCATACTGGCTTCTTTTCTGCGCCCCATTTGTCGCTTTTGGAACAGGATCACTATTCACCTTAATGGGTTCGATGATTTCTGATGTGTGCGACTACGATGAGCTAAGCACACACGAACGAAGAGAAGGAGTTTTCGGAGCCATCTACTGGTGGATGGTAAAACTGGGCATGGCACTTGCCGGCCTGCTTACAGGCTTCATGCTTGACCTCTCCGGCTTCGACGTGAAACTCGAAGGTCCGCAAACAGAAAGAACTCTGTTTCTTCTTAAATCATACGACGTGGGAGTACCATTGATAACGTCCGCCATAGCCATTGTGATAATGGCCACCTATAAAATCACCGAAAAAAGAGCGTACGAAATCCGGTCAGAACTGGAAAACAGACGAGGAAAACTCGGGGCAACGGAATAAAGCACAAGAAAAAGGAATTACCCGGGGCCGTTGAACGCCTCGCTCCATCAAACTATTGAAATCAACTACTTGGTCACGCGCCGTTTTGCCCGGCTGGGTTTGGTGTATTTCGTATATGCAACCTTGGATGGCTCCGCCAGCGGTTGTGTGAGTTGCCCCAACATCCCCTCGTCATCCAGATGGCGGTCGGTTGCCAGGTGGCTCAAATACTGATCGAAAAAACGAACACTGTACTGCGAATACAGACGCGGCTGAACAATCGCGGCCTGATTGTGCTTGGCTCCCGGGCAAATCCATAGGTATTTCGGCCCCATCGCCAAATCGTGAAGCAGGCGAGCCTGGCTGACCGGAATGTGTCCATCCTTTTCGCCATGAACAATCAAGATTGGCATTTCACCCAAACGCGGAACCGCCTTACGTACCGAAGGGAACCGGCAGTTGAGTTGCTTGCTCGCCTCGCGTATCGATAGCCAGCGAAGAAAACGCCAGAATTCCGGATGATGGTTTTCGTATACAAGACGCACCTTGGCGAAAATGCTCACCCATCGCTGCATCAGGTACTCCAGATACGCATCGGTGCTGAAGCCACCGTCAATCATGATCGCCTTGACGCTCGCAACACCAACCGCTCCAAGAATAGCCGCTCCCGCCCCCCGCGACACTCCAATTAACCCGATTTCCTTCTCCCGTTTTTGCCCCTCCAGGTAATCCTCCACGTATGCAATAGCTCCCAGCATATCCGACTGGTCACGATCACTGGGCCACAATCTCGATTTGTAACCATCCTCGGCCTCGGATTCACCCTGCCCGCGGAAATCAAAAGCGAAGACCTCGTAACCGGCCTCCACCAGCGAAGAACAATATCGCAAGGCGCTGGTTTTTTCACTATTGAGTTCGTGAGCGAAAATAAGTGTACCGCGTAAAGGACGATCCGGATTGGAAGCAAAGTGAATCCCCTTTAACAGATAACCGTCAAAGGCGCAAAAATCAAAAACAGCCCCTTCTCCCTGGCCGTAATCGCGCATGTCCATCGACAGCGGAACCGGAGCATCGCGAAAAATATTGACGATTATTCTGACGTATTTACGCAGAATAAAGGCTGGGAATCCAATCAATACCACCAGGGTTACAGCAATACTGATCAAGGCCCAGTTACGGGCAAATATATCGAACACACACAACAAACCGGATTGCATGGAGACTAGCATTCAGTGAGACTTCCTGAGGGAATCATCCGTGACACGGGACACGCGTCCCAATCTTCCAAACTTTTCGTCAGTTCTCTTCCTGTGAAAACTTCTGAAACCGCGCCGCAATCTATCCCAATAAGCATCTTCCCCGCAAGTAGGAAATCTGGAATAAAGATAAAGAAGTGTCACTTGAATACCAGGAACATTTCAGGCGATTAGCAAACTACGCCATAAACCGTGGAGGCCTGCCCTCCAATACGGCGATCACGTCGTTGACCACATCATTCATCCGTTTCCGCGCACATTCAGATCGACCGGCCACGTGAGGCGTTAACACCATGTTAGGCGCATCCAACAGCGGATCGTTTACAGCCAATGGCTCGGTATTGAATACATCCAGACCTGCTCCGGCCAGCGTGCCTTTTTTTAACGCTTCCACCAAAGCCGCTTCCTCCACTACGGCTCCCCGAGACGTGTTAAGCAGAATCGATGTTGGTTTAAACATGGACAAAACTTGAGAATCGATCATTCCCCTGGTTTCACTGGTCAACGGAACATGCAGACTGACAATATCCGCCTCGGAAAACAACTGGTCCTTATCCGTACGTTCAGCAGGAAAATCAAAAGGTCCAACATCGACTATGTCTTTATACAGCACTCGCATCCCCAGTCCCTGGGAACACATGCGAGCAAAGGTTGATCCAATCCTGCCCATGCCCACGATTCCCACAACGCAATCCCCCAATTCACGGTATTGAGCTTTCGATCGATACTGCTTGAAAGAACCGTCTCGAGCGGCCTGGTTACAAACCGTCAATTGTCGCTCGACAGCCAACATAAGGCCTAATGCATGTTCGGCCACTGACCGAGTTGAAGCCTGGGGCGTATACACGACTGTAATGTTTCTCTCATGAGCGGCCTGCAAGTCGATGTTTTCTATTCCCACTCCTCCCCGGCCTATCACTTTCAGATTCTTGCCAGCCTCTATAACCTCGCGGGTAACCTTTGCGTAGCTCCTTATCAAAAGAGCATCAGCGCTACCAACAGCCTTGATTAAGGTGTCAGCATCGACTGACGGCAGCACCGTAACTTCGCCATGTGCATGCAGAACATCCATCGCGGCCGGCGAGTACCTTTCCGCAACCACAATTCCTGGTCTCACTGAACTCATACAATACTCCCGGCGAATAAACCGTACCTGCTAATACAACGTCTCGAAAAGGGTAATTGTTCACGTACACAGTTCGCCGTCAAGATGGCGTACCACCGATACCAGCTGCGCGGTAGCAAAGAGAAGATTCGAATTGCCCGTCTAATGCGTAGGTGACGCCCAAAGTATGGTAATCACCGCCGCCGCTGCAATCGCCATATACCACCACCAATGATGGACCTCACGCAACGTATGTTGACGTTGGTATTGAAGTGGTCTCAGCATGATCAGCCTCCTGAAAAAGAACCGACCAGAACTAATCTCCGCTTTCCAGTTTACCATATCGACCCTTACTCGGCTAGATTCAACACAGGTCTTTCGTTGCCCTGGATTCCTATATGCGGTGCAATATCGCCAGTCACCTCAAAAAACCCCTTTTTTATTATGGGACAAACAACGCGATTCTGGCCTCAGAATCCCTCCTGACTGGCTCAAAACGAGTGAAGGATTTATGATTGGCTTTATGAGCTCCAATACGTACAACGATTTTCTGGAATTCGCCGCGGGTTTGGCTTCGACCGCCTCTCTATTCGCATTGAACGATTGGCAAACCGCTGAACCACAAATCAAGGCGGATGGAAGCGAGGTGACCAACGCCGATCTACGTATCCAACGGATGGTCTTTGATCGGATAAGAGCAGTGTATCCTGAGCACAGCCTGCTGGGTGAAGAAGAAGGTGAGTACCTCGCGGATATGCCTCCCGTGGAGAAAGCCCGCTACTGCTGGGTAGTCGATCCCCTGGACGGAACGCGAAATTACGTACGCGGTTTCCCAGATTTCTGCATTTCTATTGCCCTTCTGGATCAGGGTATACCCGCAATAGGTATTATTCGACACCACGTAACCGGAAAGGTTTATTCAGCCGTAAAAAACAAGGGAGCCTTTTCCGGAAAACGTAAAATGGACCTGCTCGATCATCCTTTGAACCAGAAAAGCGTCCTGACCTTCCAGCCCGATGACGCAGGCGAAATGTATGAAACAGCTGAAGACTTATTGCGTAAAGTGTATGTACGGAATCTCGGTTCAACCGCTCTGCATCTGGCCATGCTGGCAGATAACAACGTCGACGGATCAATATGCAAGAAAAGTCACTTATGGGATATTGCAGCAGGAGCCCTGCTGATCGAAGAAGCCGGAGGAAAAATCACAGATCTTGCCGGTACAGAGTATTTTCCCTTCGATCTGTCAAAACAACCGACCAGGGATACGCCCTTCGTCGCCGGCCCACCATTAATCCACAACCAACTACTGGAAACCATGAGAGCCTGAAAACCTGTTTTTCGCTTCTTTAATCGCTATTCCTGTAAAGCCAACTGGGGAATTCCGTTCTCTCCAACAAATAACCGAACAATCCGGGTTGCTCCACAATCGTAATCCCAACCTTCGTATAAAACGATAGAATCATCTGAAATCAGCGATTGACTCTGCCCGAATGGTAAAGATAGATCAAGGTCAATTGCAACATTAACCGACTCCGGACAGGCCAGTTCCACACTACGCTCAAAAGGAGCAATTGACTGCGTTTCTGTTACCGTATCAGTAACCCCGTCAGGATAATTCAACGTCACCGTTACCGTTGCGATTATATCGACAAGATTAACTAAACTAGCATCAATCCCGAATTGCGAGGCGAACTGCGAGATATCATCCCGGCTTACTTCGTTTATCACTTTAATTTTAAGATTCGATTCTTCTTCGAACGGAACTCCCAAAGGAGCGGGAAGATCATTAAAACCGTTTTCGTTCTCGTCCTTAAGATTATCAAGATCCCCGGGAGGAGTGCCCTGACATCCAGCAATCACACAAACCAATCCGATAGTCAGTAAGCCAAAAAGCGACTTTCTCATTCGTTTTTCTCCCCAAAGGATACAACCAAAACGAATCAACATAGCTGAAACCGTTACTGATGATGCATTCATTACAAGCAGAATCAGTAATAAACATAGACAAACCACCGAGTTTATCGGCCAATTATACTCTCCGCCAATTGTCCAAACAGCTCGTCTGCATGATTCAAAAAACTTCTTTACACATTGCGCAGATTTCTTGAACAATATCATCGCATAAAAAATCCCTCTCCTGATCGCAAGAAATAGAACAATCAGGAGAGGGATTGGATTTTACGCTTGAGGTTTATTTCTGTGTTTAGGTTACATTCATATCCACATCGGGATTACCACTCTCGTCTACCGAAACCGTAACCTCGATCGTTTGCCCCGCCTCGTATTCCACTCCCCTTGTAAGGGTAAGGTTGAAATTAGTGACCGTTTGTGGCCCGGCAAGAGGAACATTCACTACCACATTAACCGCCACATCCACCGACTCCGGCGCGGCGATCTCGAATTTCTTACTGAATGGCTCTAATGTCTCGCTTTCATTCAAAACATCAATAATACCATTACCGTAATCCAGGGTCATGGTCATGTTTGCCACAATCGTAACCAGATTAAGCAGGCTGGCGTCAACTCCGGCATTAGCGGCAATGGTCGCCACATCGCCGGAGGTTATCGTATTGGTTAAACCGACATTGACATTATCCAGGGTCGAAAAGGTAATTCCTTCAGGTGGTTCCACATCAGGATAACCGTTATTGTTGGCGTCCACAGTCAGATTGTCCAGATCACCGGTAGATATTGCCGTACCACACCCGGGAACAATCGCTAAAACACCTATCGCCAATACACTAGCCAATACCGAAGTCTGTTTCATAACTCTCGCTCCATTGTTCGCACAGGTTTTCATCGCATTAAATAGCAGCCCATTTCAGGATACCCTGCAACAAAAAGGCCGCCCGCGCAATTCATCCATATCCGCCAAAAAACGGCATATTCATTCTCGATAACGGTCAAGCACGTGTGTTACTGAAACTGGGGTAAGTCAGATAAAAACAGGTCCCAAAAGGTAACCATTAACAGGAGGATACATGGCCAGGTAAGGGATAATTGAAGAGTTTTTTTATGACTGTTCTCAGCGAAAGTACCTCTGTCGCCCGATCCACAGCGACTCGCCCGACGCCGCGATAAACAGCATGGGCATTATACATACGGCGAATACCGACCAAATCATATCCGGCGACAGATCCCTGGGCGTAGCCAATTGCCCCATGGAAAGTCCTATAGTAATGACGATAGCCGGGATCTCCAGCAGGTTCAAAACCAGCCCGATTTGAACCAATGCATCAGCCGGCGGTCTTTCCTTTGAATCATCTTCCACGGAATCAACGATATCACTCTCACTTATAAGGCGAAAACCAATTCCGATAGTCAACCCCACAATAGCTATCGCCAGCCACGCTCCCCCGGGAATTCCTCCGGCTAATACAACCAGTGCGCAAATCGTGGCGTTATTAGCAAAAATCACGGCAGTTCGAAATAGCCACAACCTGTTTCGCAGGGCAGGCAGAATAACCTTTTCCACCCAGAACCTTACCATGATCACAGGCGGAAACATGGGCGTAGCAGCAATACCCCAGCCGGATATCGCCCCCACGATAACGACAATAGTCCCCACCAGATATGGCTGCCACCCAATATTGACTAATTCCGAATACACAAAAACAACCTTTCCCGCCGGGCCTTACCGTGGCAATCTTCAACAAATACGGTCCACCTCTATCTCGCCACCGCATGTCTGTTCGAAATATACCGCAGCTTGAACCGCTTGTTGCGCGATTTGCTCCGCGGTTCTCTTAGTGTCATAAATGGCATGAATAGCTCCGTAGGCATATTTATCCCCGGAACCGATCACCACGTATTTTTCGAACTGCATCACCGTTAAATCCGAAGATACCTGGAATATCCCGTTCTTATTGGCGACGATAAACTCCGAATCCAAATCAGCAAACGGCGATCGATCATCCTTGTCCGGTTGATCATTTACCACCTGGTATTTACTCCGCATCGCCTTCCACAGCTTCAGGAAAAATTCGAAAACTCCCATTTCGTCTTTCAGGACCGGCGGACGTTTAAACGACTTCACGTAGTGATCAATAATATTGTCGTACACCGACCACCCCACACCGGCCAGACACGACGATCCGACTTTCCGCAATTTGGTCCGCGAAATAAGATTATCGCTATACTCTCGATGCGACCCACTCGAATGCATTGTATCAGCGGCCACCGCAATGCTTCCGGCTTTTTTAACTGCAACGATTATT
The DNA here is from genome assembly GCA_963667855.2 of Phycisphaerae bacterium. Classification (GTDB taxonomy): domain Bacteria; phylum Planctomycetota; class Phycisphaerae; order UBA1845; family UBA1845. The sequence goes on from CAXXKI010000034.1 coordinate 23,994, forward strand.
GACATCCATAACACTCCAGAGAGCCTGTAACCAAAATCAGAATCCTCGACACCCGGCTTCCTGCTAATATACAAAAAGTTGCAGACCACCGTTACTCCCCAAAAGCAATTCCGGGAGAAAACGGGAACCTGCAACCCTATTATTTCAAACTACACTGAATTTTCGTACCACTACGCCTTGGTTAACGCAATAAAACCAATTTGCGTCTTTTAGCCGCAGCGGTCAATTCTTCCCGGAAATCGGGATGAGCAATCCGTATCAGTGCATCAGCCCTCTCCCGAAGGTTCTTGCCAAACAGATACGCTACCCCGTATTCGGTCACCACGTAGTGAACATCCGCCCGAGTTGTTACTACTCCCGCCCCTTCTTTCAACGTGGGTACGATCCGCGACAGTTTGCCATCTTTGCACGTAGCCGGTAACGCGATAATCGGTTTGCCGCCGCGGGAGTGGGCAGCACCACGAATAAAATCAACCTGTCCACCAAAACCAGAGTAAATATTGGAACCAATAGAATCCGCACACACCTGACCAGTCAGATCAACTTCTATCGCCGAGTTGATCGCCACCATTTTGTCATTGCGGGAGATTATCCGCGGATCATTCACGTACTCCGTGGGATGCCCCTCGAAAAGCGGGTTATCGTTCAAATATTCATACAGCGACTGCGATCCAAGAGCAAAAGTCAGAATAATCTTATCGTGATGGAAGTTCTTTCTTCCACAGGTAACGATTCCCTTCTCCGCCGCTTTCATGATTCCGTCGGAAACCATTTCCGTATGGATGCCGATCCCGCGTTTATCCTCAAGATTCGCAAGCACCGCGTCAGGTATTCCACCTATACCAAGCTGAAGCGTTGAACCATCTTCAATAATCTCGGCAATATGAAGCCCAATTGCGTTTTCCACCTCGGACGCATCTCGCGGTGGCAACTCGGGGAGCAACCTGGAAGTTTCAACCACGAAATCAACCTGGCTCACATGAAGACTCGCATCACCAAGCACACGTGGCATCTTATCGTTTACCAACGCCACGATAGTGTGAGCTGTCTGGCAAGCCGCAACCGACGCAAGAATCTCAACTCCGAAGCTCATGTAACCATGCGCATCGATAGACGAAACCTGCACTAATGCTACATCCAGCGGAACAATACCCTCGCGAAACAGCTTGGGAATCTGATGCAGAAATACCGGCGTATAATCGGCTCGGCCGTCGTTAACTGCCGCCCGATCAGCTGGCCCCACAAACAATGAGTTATGCCGAAAACTCTCTTCCATTCCCGGCTTGGAAAGCGGATCGTCGCCCAGAAGCAAAACGTGGTTAAGAAGAACATTTTTAACTTCCGGAGCACGTTTGGCCAGAGCGTCTATTAATTCAAACGGACAAGCTGCGTTTCCACTATAGAAAACGCTATCTCCGCTGTTTATCGTCTTTACCGCTTCTTCGGCAGAACGTAGCTTGTGTTTGTAGTCATCCAGCCATGCGCCAGCCTTGAACGACCTGACTGGACGAAGCCTGCCCAACTCACCATCGGTTCCGTAGGAATCAGCCACCCAACCGTTGTGAGCTTCCGCGTTCTTTTTTCCACTCATCCGCACACTCCGTTCACTGAACCGAAATAATCCGGAAATACCGAAAAAGCGAGTGAAACACTATACGACGTCCACTTTTTCCCAACCGTAACGGTTGCCACCTTTCCGCTATAACCACAAAACCTGAGATCGTATACCCGCAACTGTATACAATTCTAGCGCCTGGGACGCGTCTGTCCGCAAACTTAACGACCAGCCTCCACTAGAGGCTCATTTGCTCATACATTAAGGTACAACTGATACTCAAACGGATGCGGTCGAGTACCAACCTTATCCGTTTCATCCAACCTTTTTCCCTCTATCCAACCTTCAATAAACTCCTGCGGGAATACGTCGTTTTTCGTCAAGAACCCGCTATCCGCAGCCAAAGCGTCCAACGCATCGTATAACGACCGCGGAATCGCCGCGATCTTGTTTACGAATTCTGCACTCTGCTTGGATATATCAACATCAAACGGCCCGAAATTACTTTTTGTCACATCGATTTGCGATTCTATTCCATCGATACCGGCCATCAACATGGCCGCCAAAGTCAAATAGATGTTACCGGTAAAATCAGGCGGCCTGTATTCGATTCGCTTTTGCTTCGCAGTTATCGCATAGCGAGGCACGCGAACCGCAGCAGAACGATTCGCCAGTGAGAAGAAAAGATTAACCGGTGCTTCATGCCCTTCCACCAGCCGCTTGAACGAATTCGTCGAGGGGTTGGTCAATCCCGTAAGCGCCGCTCCATGTTTCAAGAGTCCGCACGTATACTGGATGGCCAAATCGCTCAGATCCGCGTAATTTCCCTTACTATTGTCGAAGAAAATCGGCTCACCGCCCTTTTCGAGTTTCTGGTGTACATGCATACCATTACCGGCCTCACCGTATAGCGGCTTGGGCATAAAAGTGGCTATTTTCCCTCTACGTTGAGCTACGTTCTTGATAACGTATTTGATCATCATCGCCCGGTCAGCAGCCTTTAGCATCGTATCCAGCTTGGTTTCAATCTCGCACTGTCCGGGAGCGCCAACTTCATGATGGTGATAACGAATCGGAACACCCATGTCCTCAAGAATCATGACAATTTCCGAACGCAAATCGTGAAGTTGTTCGCCAGGCGGGACCCGCAAATACCCGCCCATCGGTGGGGTTGCTATCGTGCTGCCGTCTGGATGCGTCTCTCCCGAAAAGATCGAAACCGAAGTGTGAAACGGTTCGTTTACTACATCCACGCTATCAAAAACATGGAATTCAAACTCCGGAGCCATCAGCGATTCGTCCGCGATCCCCTTCGAACGCATGTATTTCAACGCTTTTCGTGCGATGTTTCTAGGATCATTGGAAAATGGTTCTTTCGTGTCAGCCGCTACCGTCTCACAAATGAAACTCAAAGTGGGATGCTCACAAAACGGGTCCATGAATCCCGTATCCACAATAGGACGGGCCGAGACATCGCCACTCTCCACTTTACCAAACCCCGAACCCGATGAACCGTCGTAACCAACCCCCTCTTCAAAGTATTCCTGCGTAAAATTCCGCGCAGGAATGGTTATATGTAACCATTGCCCCGCCAGGCCAACCACCTTCAGGTCGACCATCGCTATCTCTTGATCTTTAATGAACTTAAGTGCCTGATCGACAGATTGGAACATGCTTTAAACTCCATAGATTTTAACCTGCAGATACACCCTGAGCCTTGTTACCTCTGCAGCTTTTATGCCAAAGCCGTAACTAATTCTGTCTGATGAAGTAATCATAATTCCGCCACCGGACCGATAGTGATTCAAGCCCATCGAATCTCCCGTATATAGTAATAATAGGAGAATTGGAGATTAGAGGAGCGAAAACAAAGAAAATCGGTTAACATACAACATCCCGGCAGGAGGCCTGGGGCCGCTCAGCAGTCACGCGGATCGAAGTATATGTTTGCGATTTGGGAAGGAGTCCCATGGCGCGAAAGAAAAAAAAAGAACAACCCAAGACAAGGTCTTTGTTTGCCCCGATTTTCCTCTGTCTTGCTTGCCTCTTCATATGGGCTTCTTTGTTAACCTTCTCGGTTAGTGACTGGCCCAATCCCAGCCATTACCCACACAACGATCCAGTACGCAATGCCTGCGGTCAAGCAGGTTCGGCTATCGCTTACTACATGCTCTATTGGATTGGAGACGGTTCATACCTATTTATGTTGTTCTCCTCTATGGCGGCGAGCCTCTGGCTTCTCCACGGAAAAATCGTCAACATCGTCCAACGGACATTTGGCCTGATTATTCTCGTCTCCTGTACCTCTGCCTCCGTGCACCTGATCTCTGACGGAAGTTCCAACTCGCTGGCGATTGGAGACGGCGGAATGCTCGGCGTCTGGCTGGGAACTTTTCTCATGCAGGCCTTCTCTGGTGTTGGAACAATCCTGATATTGGCTTATAGCCTTTTTGTCGGCATGCTTTTCACCGCGGAAGGTTGGGTTCTCCGGTTCCCGAATGCGGTCAGCAAAATACGACACGCATCCGGTGGAGCATTAGCCGCTGCCCGTAATACCATCGTAGAAGCAATACCCACTCCCGCTACAGCAGGAGCTTCGCGCAAACTGAAATCCAGAGAAGTCGAAGAAACCTCTCCGGTCACAGTCAAACTCAGACGCCCCGAACCAAAGATAAACGCCAATCGCGGAGCTGGCGAAATCGGCGAACAGGGACAGCTGTTTGAAGACCAACAGGCCGAAGCGAAATCGCCCGAAAAGAAAAACAAAAAAGGCAAGAAAAAAGAAAAAAACAAGGAGGTTGAAGCTGTCATACCTGAGCCGGAAGAGGAGCAGAATCCGACACCGCCGGCGCAGCCGACCCTTAACTTCCCCACGCCGGAGCCTGCTCCGGCCAAGGCTTATCCTACTCTTATTGATTCGTGGAATTTTCCACCACTTGAACTGTTATACGAACCGGAAACCAATTTCAGCAAAAAACAGGAATCAATCGTCAGAGGGAAAGCCGCCCTTCTGGAACAAACCCTGGAGGAGTTCCGGCTCGACGCTCACGTGGTCGAAATCGATACGGGTCCGGTTATCACCATGTTCGAACTGCAGTTGGGTCCTGGCGTTAAGGTTTCCCAAATAGCTTCACTGTCCAACGATATCGCCCGGGCGTTAAAGGCACCGGCCATCAGGGTCGTCGCCCCCATTCCCGGCAAGAATACCGTGGGGATAGAAGTCCCCAATGTCGACAAGGAAAAGGTCCGTCTGAAGGAGTTGATCCTTCAAAGCGCCTCACGCGCTCAGAAGATGGCCCTTCCCGTCTTCTTTGGAAAAGACGCCAGCGGGGCGGCCCTTGTTTCCGACCTCGCTTCCATGCCGCACATGCTGATTGCCGGTACCACCGGTTCCGGTAAGAGTGTTTGCATCAACTCAATCATCGCCTCGTTCCTCATGACCAAGAAACCGGACGAGGTGAAGCTGATACTGGTTGATCCCAAGATGGTGGAAATGTCCCAGTTCAAGGAAATTCCCCACCTGATGTCGCCGATCGTAACCGATATGAATCGGGCGGAACAGATCCTCGATTGGGCAGTCACCAAAATGGAGGAACGCTACGAACTGCTTGCCGAGGCAAGGGTTCGTAATATTTCATCGTTCAACAAGCTGGGGGCGGAGGAAATCTGCAAACGATTCCAGCCGTCCAACGATCAGGAAAGAGCGCAGATCCCCAAGCGCCTGCCCTATATCGTCATTGTCATCGACGAGCTCGCAGATCTAATGATGACCGCGGCTAAGGAGGTGGAACACCACCTGGCGCGACTCGCCCAGAAATCACGAGCCGTTGGTATCCATATTGTTGTCGCCACTCAACGGCCTGAAGCGAAGGTCGTAACCGGACTTATTAAATCCAACATGCCCTGCCGGTGCGCGTTCCGCGTGGCCAGCCGCATGGATTCACGAATCGTTTTGGATCAAAACGGAGCCGAGGTTCTCATGGTCAAGGAGACATGCTCTTCCTCCCGCCCGGCTCGCATAAACTGATCCGCTCCCAGGAACCTTGCTCGAAGACGAAGAACTGCACAAGATTATCGATTTCCTGACCGAGCAAGCCAGCCCCGAATTTCACCCGCAGCTCATGAAGATCAAGCCCAAAGGCTTGACCGAAGGTGGTGATCGCGACCCACTTTTCGATGAAGCAGTAAAAATCGTCCTGGAAACCAGAAGGGGAAGCGTCAGCCTGCTGCAACGGAGATTGACCGTTGGTTATTCCGAGCATCCAGGCTTATCGACAGATGGCGATGCCGGTATCGTCGGTGAATTCAAAGGTTCGCAGGCCAGAGAAGTAATCATGGACATGGAGGATTGGAACGCCTTACGGGCAGCCGTCAGCCAGGAGGTAGCCAACGCCGGATTCGCCGCTGATGATGAAAACTTCGGCACCGAACCTGTCGACGACTATTCAGCCTCATTAGTCAATAACTTTGGCGACGACGACGGTAACGAAACCGAAGACTCCGCAGACTCGGCTGAAGACTCCCAACAATCACCACACTGGGCGGAATCTGCGGACTCTTCCTCAGACTCCGATGATGAAGAGTCTGACGACGATGACGAAGACGATGACGAGGAAGGCGAATACGAGGAAGAAGACTCCGAAGAAGTGGACGATGAGGAAGAATACGAAGAGGAGGAGTACGAAGACGAAGATGGCGACGACGAAGTAGATGACGAGGAAGGCGAAGAAGAAGGCGAAGACGAAGAAGAGGAATACGAAGAAGATGACGACGGCGAAGAAGACGAAGACGTCGAATACGAGTACGAATATGTAGAAGTTGACGACGATGAGCTTGAAGATGATGAAGACGGGGACGAAGAGGAAGAAGACGACGAGGAAGAGGATACCTGATCCCCCCGCCTCAATCTCCGTCACATCATTCGAGCTGAA
>CAXXKI010000035.1:0-87955 GCA_963667855.2 Phycisphaerae bacterium
TTCTCAGCTGTTTGGCGTAAGCAAACAGAGTGTGGCCAGTATACAATGAGTAAAGATCGCGGATAATCCGGTGAACAAACTTTTTCCACCTATACGTTTGCCGCAATAAGTATTTGTTGATTACCGAGAAAAAAGCCACGCCCGTCTTTTTTGCCCGCCCTTTCGCTCGACTTTATAGCAGTTTTTCGCTTTTAAACAGCGGTTTTTAATTTTTGACAACAGCGTTTAACGGTTGCTCTCGTTGTTGCGGTCAAGGGCAACTTTCATTTTCGCCTGATTTTGTGTATATTAAGAAGCAACAAAACAATTAACGGTATATTGATGGGAAACGTCGGTCTGCGTTCGTGCTAAGCCGACTGGTTCCATTTGCATCCTTGGGAGGACTTCTTTGCATAGGTCTACTACAGTACAGAAAGAAACGTGGAATCAATCCAACCAGAATGTCCGGTATTTCCGCCGCATAGCGGACGTGCCAGGAATTTCAGCCAATCGTAAAAAAGCATTAGCCAAAGTTGAAGAAAGATATCAGTTTCTCGCTAACGACTATTACCTGGGATTAATAAACTGGGACAACCCGACCGACCCCATTAAACAGCTGATAATTCCGAAACCCGAAGAGCTTGATGATTGGGGGAAAACTGGATGCATGCAACGAGAGTTCCGTAACCGTCGTACAGGGGCTGCAACACAAGTATCCGAAAACCGCACTGCTGCTTTTGTACTGACGCCTGCGGAAGCTGCTGTAGATATTGTTTTCGCAAACGTCTTTTTTTTGACGGAAACGACGAAGTCTGCCGAGATATATCGCAGGGACTCGACTACATCGCGTCAAATCCCAATATCACCAATGTATTGTTAACCGGTGGAGATCGTTATTAATCAGTACGCGAAAATTGGCGGGAATCCTGGAAGCGCTTCGTGATATTTCCCATGTCAAAATCGTACGCATAGGTTCGAAAATGCCTGCTTTCAATCCGTGGCGAATACTGGATGATCCTGAATTACAACAAACGCTGAAAAAATTCTCCACAGCGAAGCAACGGATATACTTAATGGCTCACTTCGATCACCCGAGAGAATTGACTGATGTGGCAATTCGAGGGATCGATTGTTTTATCCGTAGCGGTGTTACCTGCGTCAATCAATGTCCCCTGATCCGGGGAGTCAATGACAATGCAGAAGTATTGCGGAATTGTTCCAGAAGTTATCTTTCATCGGTTGTCCGCCGTATTACGTATTTCAAGGACGTCCAACAGCCGGCAACGCCCCCTACCGGGTCCCAATAGTCGAAGGGTGGAACATCTTCAATTCCGCTCTGGGTCGCGGTTCGGGCCTAGCGGGAAGAGCCCGTTTCGTAATGTCCCACGAAACCGGCAAACTCGAGATACAATCTGTTGACGAGAATAGCATTTATCTGCGATACCATCGCGCCAAAGATCAGGCAATGCGCGGCAAGCAGCTTGTTTTCAAACGTAACGACGGTGCCTGCTGGCTGGATGAACTTGAACCGGCTTAATCAGCCACGTTAATCGAAAACCGCCCACAAAGAACATCAGTTGGAAACTCTATCGCAAGGAGAAATTTTCCCTTGCGTTTTTTTATTGTCCTCTCGCTTGCGCACACGAAAACGCTTACTATTCAATGAGCAGTTTGATGATTCAAGGGTAAGTACAACGCAGGAGGCGGTTATGGCTAAAGCGGAAGCAAAACCCAGACGCTATGATGGTACGGGGCTGGTAGATCTTGATCCCTGGCTGGAACCGTATTCCGACGCCTTGCGCCACCGCTATAAAAAATACCGCTCCACACTTGAAGAAATTGAGAAAAACGAATCCTCCCTGGAAGCATTCAGCCAGGGGCATGAGTATTATGGATTCAACCGGGAGATCCAGAACAATGTCGAAGGAGTGGCCTACCGCGAATGGGCTCCTGGAGCTGAAGCATTATCACTGATAGGCGATTTCAACAACTGGGACAAAACCGCCCACCTGATGATCCGGGACGAGTACGGCGTATGGAGCATTTTCCTTCCCGATTCGGAGTACAAGTACTCGTTCACTCATGGAGGTCGAGTCAAAGTCCACGTACAAACCAGTTCGAGTTCCATGGATCGTATCCCGGCTTACATACGATATGTCGAATACGACAAGAACACCCATAACTTCACGGGGCAGTACTGGTACCCCGAAAAACCTTACTATTGGAAAAGCCAAACTCCCAAGCTCGAGGGCAGCGTAAGAATATACGAAGCCCATATAGGCATGTCCTCCGAGCAGGAGAAGATTTCTACCTACGCAGAGTTTACCGAAAACGTCCTGCCGCGCATAGCCGAATTGGGGTATAACACAATTCAGCTGATGGCCATCCAGGAACACCCTTACTACGGCTCGTTCGGATATCATGTTAGCAGTTTTTTTGCCGCATCCTCCCGTTTTGGTACTCCAGAAGATCTGAAACGACTGATAGACACCGCACACGGGCTTGGTTTACTCGTTTTGCTGGACATAATCCATAGCCATTCGGTTAAAAACCTTCACGACGGACTGAACCTTTTTGACGGAACAGATTTCCAGTACTTCCATCCCGGCGGGCGAGGCGAACACCCTAATTGGGATTCCAAGATATTCGACTACGGCAAATGGGAAGTTAAGCGATTCTTGCTGAGTAATGTTCGTTTCTGGCTGGAGGAATACCATTTCGACGGGTTCCGCTTCGATGGCGTCACCAGCATGATTTACCACCATCACGGCAACAAGGCATTCACCTGCTATGATGATTACCTGATCCATGATGTGGAAGAAGACGCGGTAGCCTACCTGCAGTTAGCCAACCAGGTAGCTCATACTGTTAATCCCAATGCGATCACCATAGCGGAAGAGGTTTCCGGAATGGTGGGTCTAGCTCGCCCGCTCTCTGAAGGCGGTCTTGGTTTCGATTACAGGTTGGCGATGGGTATTCCCGATTACTGGATTAAGCTTCTCAAGGAAAAATCTGACGAGGAATGGAATCTGGGCGAACTATTCCACGCTCTTACCAACCGGCGATACGGCGAAAAACATATTGCCTACGCGGAGAGCCATGACCAGGCTCTAGTCGGCGACAAAACGATCGCGTTCTGGCTCATGGATGCTGACATGTACTGGCATATGAACTGCGAAAGCCAAAACCCTGTAATCGATCGAGGAATAGCGCTACACAAGATGATCCGCCTGATAACTTTTTCGCTCGGCGGAGAAGGTTATCTCAATTTCATAGGCAATGAATTCGGCCATCCCGAATGGGTAGATTTCCCCCGCGAAGGAAACGGGTTCTCCCACAAGCACGCTCGCCGACAGTGGTCGCTGGTGGACAACGAGCTGTTGCGCTACAAACATCTAAACGAGTTCGACAAAGCCATGCAAAAGCTGGATGTGTATTACAATCTGCTGGCAGATTCGCTCTGGGGCGAATTGAACGTGGACGAGTCACAAAAAGTACTGGTTTATCATCGCGGTCCGCTTGTATTTATCTTCAATTTCCATCCGAGTAACTCCTATACCGATTATAGATGCGGCGTTCCGGAAGCATTCAACTACCGCATGGTTTTGAGCACCGATGACGTGCAGTACGGCGGATACGGCAATACGAGCAGCGGCCAACTTTATCCCTATCAGGACAAGAGTTTTCACGGACGAGAACAGAGTCTTCAGGTTTACATACCGGCTCGTTCCGCCCAGGTATTGGCACCAATTCGGCAGAAGGATGGAGAGTAGACGCGAGTTTCCTGGTAAGGGCTTTAGTTCATCGGGGCTTTTGCTTCGACCTCTTCCGAGACTTCGCCCATCAAACCGCCAGCGGCAGGTTTGTATTCAAAAACAACTTTACCCAGCAATTGCCTGATCTCATCCGCTGATGCAACATCGGCAGCTGAAATCAAATGTTCAATGCCTTGAATCAGATTATCCCACTCTTCGGGACGAGACTTCCAGATGCTTATTTTCGGATGACTCGTGGCACTCACGCTTTCCCCGGCAATCAACAGCTCTTCGAACAGTTTCTCGCCGGGCCTGGTGCCGGTAAAGACTATATCGATATCCTCGCCAACCCTGAAGCCGCTCAGGGTTATCATGTTATGTGCCAGATCAACAATCTTCACCGACTCGCCCATATCCAAGACGAATATCTCACCGCCCTGCCCCATGGTTCCCGCCTGCAAAACCAGTTGGGAAGCTTCCGGGATGGTCATGAAATAACGAGTCATATCAGGATGAGTAACGGTGACAGGACCACCAGCAGCGATTTGCTTTCGGAAAATCGGTATCACACTGCCGCTTGACCCCAGAACATTTCCAAAACGAACCGTAACGAATTGCGTACTTACGTGGGAATTAAACTGCTGGACGAACAACTCGGCCACCCGCTTACTGCATCCCATAACGCTGGTGGGGTTGACGGCCTTATCTGTGGAGATCATTACCATCTTCTCCACACCGGTTTCGGAGGCAACCGTTGCCACCGTTCGAGATCCTACAACATTATTCTTGATAGCTTCGCCAGGGTTACATTCCATCATCGGAACGTGCTTATGAGCGGCTGCATGAAAGACTACGTTGGGTTTGTACATCGAGAAAACTCTTAATACTCTTTCCCGGTCGCAGATGTCGGCCACTATTGGAATCACGTCCGCATCAGGATAGTCGGCGATCAATTCCCGGTGAATCTCGAAGAGATTGTTCTCGGCCTGCTCGAGCAGAATAAGCCTCTCCGGGTTGAATCGGATAATTTGCCGGCACATTTCTGAGCCGATGCTTCCTCCCGCACCGGTTACCACTATTCTCTTACCAGTCAGCTCTCGGCCGATGGCTTCAGTATCCAGTTTAACCGGCTCACGGCCTAGAAGGTCTTCGATGTCGACAGGCCTGAGCTGATTGACCTGAACGCGTCCCTCGATAAGAGCGGTCATCGGGGGAATAGTGCGGAAGCGCAGGCTGTTGCCTTTACAGAGATCAATAACTTTCCGGATCTCCTTAGGCTTGGCTTCCGGCATCGCAATAAGCAGCTCGTCAACCTGATACTGCTCACATATCTGGGTAATCTGATGTGTACGTCCTATGACCTCGACATCATGGATTCGATGCTTGAGTGTAGTTACTTCATCATCTATGAAGCCAACAACTTCGTAGCCGAGCTCAGGAGTGCGTAGAATTTCGCGTAACAGATTTACGCCGTGATCGCCAGCTCCTACTACGAGAATTCGTGTGACAACAGCAGCACCACTCCCACGAGTGAATTCATAATAAAAGCGTACGGCCACTCGGGCGGCAGAAACCAGGCCAATCGTAGCGGCCCAGTCAATCAGAAACACAGATTGAGGAAACGCCCCTTCACTACTGAAGAACAGTGAACCCGTAGCCCACTTGTATAAGTTTTCAAATAGGAAGTAGGTAAGAATGAATATAAAAGAGCTAACCTGCGAACCAACAGCAATGAGAGCCAAATCGCGTAGCCCTACGTACCGCCAGGAACCTCTAAACTGCCGCATTCTTGCGAATACGATCAGTTTGATCGGCAGTACCAGAACAAGAAGTGGTAAAAATTGTTTAACGAACCACTTGCTCGTACCATGGAAGTTGTAGGCAAGCCCGAAAGCAGCCAGCAGGCTTAACGCAAACAAGAAAATATGTGCCGCAACAGAGATATGATTCCGGTAACGAGAAGCGAAACCAGATAATCCTCCTGCCCCGTTTTTTCGACTTTTATTAATTGATGTTGAAGAATCGCTAGAACTCATGTTGACGTCGTTCTTGTTTCCAGCTCCGAAACTGCGTTGATTCTACACCATTCAACAAAGAAATACCGCCCAAACCGCGTTACCAACGGCGACCATTCTATATCATACTGACGAAGCAACAAACAACGCCAAACACATCTGGGCACCCAATCTACCAATAATTCCGTCGATTCGGTCTCAGGTGTATTGCGATTCGTTATGTATGTTCCCTCATTTTGTCGGCAAACGAAGCAAATGGGGAAGCACGAAAACGATCCTTGAGATCATCGGCAACCTTGACGGCTTCGTCCGTCTGCCCATCCAACCAAAGGAGAAACGCTCTCAAAGCTATCAGCTTGTCATCCGTCTTGTCGCTCTTAGTAGCCACCGCAAGGTCGGTCAGGATTGTACCGCTGACATTAGATTCCGGTAGAATCTCTGTAAACTTTCTATTGAAGCGGAATGGATCATCGTCCTGACGGTTTATCTTCTCCAGAAGAACGACCGCCGTTGACAACTGCTCGTTTAACACGGTGCAGATAAGCTGCCCCACTTTTGCATCCAAATCGTCCGACTTGACCAAGGCCGCGCTTCCGAAAGCATTCCGTCCCCTTAAATAATCTCCTTCGCGGAGATAGCTCCATCCTTGATCCAGATAACGACCATGTTTAGCCTGAACAAGTGCCGCTAATCGTTCCGCATGAGTACGAAACTCTACTTTTTCGATTTCTTCAGGGGTTTCGACGGTGTTTTCCAGAGAGAGGTTAGTCATAGAATCCCGAATACCACCGCCTTCCAAAGGTTGATACATCTTATAGTGATAACTATTCAACAAGGCTAATTCTTCAACTCTTTGAACCATGCCTGCAGTTTCAGGCGTCCCGTAAGTCGGACGCAAAGCCATAGCCGGATTTCGATTTCCTGCGAACGTCGGAGCTGAAAACCATGCCGCAGTTTGCGTTCGCCCCAAATAAGAAAGCATTAAAGAGTGTCCAGGAATAAAGGCGTACTGTGTCCCCGGCATATATACAGTCGATCGACTCCGGGGTCTGCCACCATATATCTGTTGAGCAGCCGAAGCAGATGATCGTGCGAACCCTCTTCCGGCTGCACTGGTTGCCCCCCCCCGAAGACCACTACCACCAAAGATCCCTCCTCTGTAGTTTATCGCAGATCTAAGAGTGCTCCCAAGTTGGCCCGAGCCGCGTCGTGCAGCAGGCACGCTACGCTGCCCGAAAGTCGGTTCTATTTCTACCGAAACAATTATAGAAAAAGCGACTACCGCCAAAACTCGAGGCAGTTTAGAGTTCTTGCTTGTACAATCGCCCATCAGTTTCAACGAAGAATCCCTCACGAATTAACCTACACAATCCGAATTATCTCGCTGCCTTATCTGCATCAATATACATACCTTACGATAGCTATGTTGATCAGCCAGTCAAATGAGGTCGTGTCAACTTTTGTGTAAATTGCATTTGAGCATCCCACGATAACCATATTTTACGCGGCCTTCGTTTTCGTTTTTTTAGACACACCAGGCAGCTTCACTGTCGAGCATAAATGGGCCGATCTCAATCGTCTCCATCGTTTGGATTGCCGCTCCATCACCTGGTGCATCAGATGTACGCCGCTTCGTGTTTTTCTGAATCGCTTGGCGGCATTCGTTCTTAACCGGACCGTTGCGAACGGCGATTCCACCACGTTAGAGGTCCGAAGATGCGGCCAGTGCGTTTTTGGGAACTGATAGAACGCCAGACAGCGATCCAGATCATCCTCCAGGCAGTTTGCCGCACGATCATATCCCGCCGCGCGGAGATCATGAACCACCTCCCGAGTCCGCTTCCGGGCAGCATCTTCACTGTCCGACTGCCAGATCGCCCGCAATCGTTGTGCGTATTCCGGCCGTTCGCTCTTCGGCAATTTGTCCAGTACGTTCATCGTCTTGTGATTCGTACACCGCTGCTGGGCCGATCGAGGACTTTGCTCGTTGATCGCCGCCCAGATGCCCAGCGCACCATCGGCGATCCAGCAGGCCGGCTCGTTCATACCGCGATGACGACAATCCCGAATCAGGTCACCCCAGCTTTCGGTGCTCTCCCGGTATCCTTCCCGCAAGGCGATCAGATGCTTGACCCCTTCGGTATCCGCACCAATCAGAACCATCAGGCATGCTTTCTCTGTGCCTAGACCGGCCTTCAGATAAATCCCGTCGCACCAGATGTATACGAACTTCCGGTCGCTGAGATCCTGCTGGTCGAACGCCTCGTACTGATCCTTGAACCGGCGGGTCAATCGACTGATCGTGCTCGGCGACAACGGGGCATCTTCACCGGCCAGCAGGCGAATAGCGGGTTCGAAGTCCCGCGTCGCCAGCCCTTCGATGAACAGATTCGTGAAGGCCGTGTCCAATGTGTCGCTGCGACGCTGATGCTTACGCAGAATTTTCGATTCAAACGGCTCTTGTCCGTCGGGAACATCCCGGATGCGGGGAACCGCCAACTGGATCGTACCGCTCCCCAGGGTCAATTTTCGAGGCGTCGTACCGTTGCGGTAGCCTCGGCGAGAGTCGGTTCGTTCATACCGATCCCGGCCCAGGTATGCATCCAGTTCTTCGTTCAACGCCTTGGTCAGCATCTCGCGGGCTCCCGCACAAGCTAATTCTTCCAGTTGATCATGAACCACGATAGTGGCCGCATTACCATCCTTGACTAATCGTTTCTGTTCCTGTTTAGTAGCCATCAGGGCGTCTCCTTTCAAAATAAGTGCTTTATTCAAATACACTTATCGGGGATGCCCCTCCTTTTTGCAATTTACACAGATTTTGAGACTACCTCAGTCAAATACGAATTACTCTTAACGACCACGCCTTTAATTACGTTTTCCCGTATTTTCATCGGCTTACAACAGGTTTGGGATTAGATTACATAATCTTCCCTCACCTCCAACGTCCGAAAATAACTCTATTTTCGGGCGAATAGGAGCGTTCATAGCTTCATTTTAACGATTAGCCGTATCGAATTAGTGAGGGTATCAATAGAAAGGAATAATACGTCGGGAATGAGAAGGTTAGGCGAACAGCCTTAAACTGATGATCAGTTCGCATCCAAAACTACAATGAATTCTTAATATAAACTGTTGCCCCAACGAAAAACAATCAACGATTTTTGTAGAGGATGTTAACAGTTGCGATTTCGCCCCCCTTTGATTTAGCACCTGCTCAATAAAGCGTTCACTCGATTCCGTCTTGCCTCCTTCAGGCGGGTTCCGTAGCTGGACGATTTCATCTATACTCAGCGTATGGGTTTGTTCAAAAAAACTGTTTGAGCAACAAGTGTGTATTCGTTTTTGGGATACGTTTATGGTTCAGAAAAAACGTATAATGATCGTTGCAGGAACTCGCCCGGAAGCGATAAAGCTGTCCCCCGTAATACATGCGATGCAGGAAGATAACGCACTGGAACCAATCGTGTGTACAACAGGGCAGCATGCAGACATACTAAAACAAGCCTTTGAAGTTTTCCGGATAAAGCCAGATCATGATTTGGCGTTAATGAAGAAAAACCAAGATCTATTCGACATCACCTCACGTGTGCTCGTAGGGATGAGAACCGTATTCTCCAGAATTCCCTGCGATATGGTTTTGGTTCAAGGCGACACTACAACCGCTTTTGCGACGGCTCTCGCCGCGTTCTATGCGCAAATCCCTGTCGCTCATCTGGAAGCTGGCCTGAGAACAAGTGACAAGTCGAACCCTTTCCCGGAAGAGATAAACCGCCGTTTAGCCGGCACACTTGCTGATATCCATTTCGCGCCTACCAGCCTCTCTCAAAAAGCTCTTTTAGCAGAGAACGTTTTGGAACAGCAGATAATGGTTACGGGCAACACAATAGTGGACGCTCTCCTATGGGTGCGTGACCAGATGCAGCGAAATTGTTTTCCGGATGTCGAATTACTTAAGGAGGAAATCACTCAGAAGGCGAACGACAAACCGATCATACTGGTAACCGCCCATCGGCGAGAAAGTTTCGGACAGCCATTCATCGAAATATGTGAAGCAATCAGATCTATCGCTCTAATACACCCCGACGTACACATAGTATACCCCGTACATCCCAACCCCAATGTGCAAAATCCCGTTCATGAACAACTAGCCAATATTCCCAATGTCCACCTGATAAAGCCTGTGAGCTATCCTGCTTTCGTATGGCTTATGGATCGAGCCTACTTGATACTCACAGATTCAGGAGGAGTTCAGGAGGAAGCACCATCGTTAAACAAACCGCTACTTATTATGCGAGAAACCACAGAACGAACCGAAGGGATTGCGGCAGGCACATCTTGCCTTGTAGGCAGGGATGCACAGAAAATCGTCAGCACCGTAACCTCGTACCTGACCGATTCGACTTTGTATAATCAGGCCACTCGTATTGAAAACCCTTACGGTGATGGGAAAGCAAGTATTCGCGTGTGTAACGGTATACTTTATTTTTTCGGTTCTTGCCGCTAACCTATTGCAACTGGCCGCCTGGTCATATGAATAGCGTTTTCCCAACACCGGCCTGTAGTTTAAAATCAGCCGTTATCCTGCTCAAGAATTCCGTAAATGATTTATCTTTTCCGGGTTGACCGCCGTGCAGCCGCTTCCCGCAAACTGAAGAGAATCAGGGAACATGTATCTTCAAACACTAAAGAATGCCCCAAAAACTGTAACGTTGCAGCCGAAACAGGCCAATGGCTCGTCTTACGATTGTTCTGCGACCTTGCACCGCGAAAAGCCTCCTATTCGGTGATCCTTACGGATCACGATCGCGTTACGGACCCAAAGAGTTTTCTTTCAGCAAACAATCGAACAACTAAACCACTTGATGCGTAATCGAATTATGGAGTACAACGAATCTAATGTGTGTCTGCCTTTTGACAGTTCGCGGACTATTGTTGGCCTAGTTGTGATCCGATATACTGTGTAACGTGTAACAATATAAATACTGTAGTGACTGTAAGCCGTTTTTTATTGGACGTCACCGCGGTTGACGGGGACGGAGTCTGGGCAAACAACATCAACTACTAATTACCACTCAAGACAAAGCCGCTCCAAAACGCGGAAGCTAAAAAGCTGAATTACCCATACAGGGGATACCGAGTTCAAGCACAAGTCGTGCGAATAGGGTAGTGTTCGAGTAAAGAGAGATATAACCAAAAGCTGTGTATGGCGAAAGGAAAAAGAGCGGCGTATCCTGGGTATTGATAGTAGAAGAAATACCCATTCACAAAGGATACGCCATGAAACAGGATACAGTAGATACGCTTCATTTTCCAGAGGCATCGTGCCAGGATGCCCTGACGGGTTTATTGCGACGAGGTGCTCAACGCATGCTTTTGTGTGCGATAGAAGCCGAGGTTGAAGATTACATTTCGGCCCACCAGCACGTCAGAGATGGAAATAATCACCGCCTGGTGGTTCGCAACGGGTATAAGGACGAACGCGAGTTGCAGACCGGAATAGGCCCAATCAAGGTTTGCCAGCCGCGTGTGAACGACCGAAGGATTGACGAAGACGGCAACCGGATGCGTTTTACGAGTTCGGTCCTGCCGCCATATTTGCGACGAACCAAGAGCATCGAAGAGCTGATTCCCTGGCTATACCTGAAAGGAATCAGCACTGGGGATTTCGGCGAAGCGTTGTCCGCGTTGCTCGGAACGGACGCTCCGGGCTTGAGCGCCTCCACGGTTGTACGACTCAAGGAGGTTTGGCAAAAAGACTACGAGTCCTGGAGCAAGAGATCACTGGCCGACAAGCAGTATGTGTATTTCTGGGTGGATGGAATTCACTTCAATGTTCGCCTGGATGAGGATAAGCAGTGTATTTTAGTGGTCATGGGAGCTACACCGGATGGGAAAAAAGAGCTGGTGGCCATCCAGGACGGCTATTGTGAAAGCGAACTATCCTGGCGGGAGTTACTGCTGGATCTCAAGGCCCGCGGCTTGAAAGTTCTTCCCAAGCTGGTGACCGGTGACGGAGCGGCCGGGTACTGGTCGGCCATGCGTAAAGTCCTTGGGGACAGCAGGGAGCAGCGTTGCTGGGTTCACAAGACGGCCAACGTGCTTAACAAAATGCCGAAAAAACGACATGTAAAAGCCAAGCAGATGCTTCATGACATATGGATGGCCAAGACCAGGGAAGAAGCCGAAAGTGCATTCGACCTGTTTATCGAAACGTATAAGGCCAAGTACCCCAAAGCGACGGAATGCCTGGCCAAGGATCGCGACGTGCTGCTGACATTTTATGATTTTCCGGCAGAGCATTGGGGCCATTTACGTACGACGAATCCGATCGAATCGACCTTTGCGACGGTGCGATTGCGAACGCGGAAAACAAAAGGTTGTGGATCGAGGCTGGCCACCTTGACTATGGTATTTCAGCTGGCTCGATGTGCGGAAAAACACTGGCGAGCTCTAAATGGATCGAACTTGCTCGCGGAGGTGATAAAAGGAGTAGAATTCATAGACGGACTCAGGAAAAACGCCGCTTGATTTTCGGCCATCCACAGAATTTTACAATATCTCTCTGATTGCGGGCGGCCTTATGTAGATGGATTATTGGCCAGGTCATGTGGTTGATTGCGGACCATCTTTGGTTATCGACTTTGCGGCGTTTACCGTAAACGTTCATCAGCCTATCACACAATCGCTATCCAGATATTTTATGGCAAAGATATACGAAACACCAAATACCGAAACCTCTAGCCAATCGCGAGGATGGATACAGAATCGCATTAAACGAATCTCGAAGTGTTTTTCATGGTTTGTTGTCGGACACTTCGCCAATATAGCATTGCCTCATTTAGTTTTATATCCTGTCTGTGCGTACCTTGCTGGCCCCGATGGTTTTGGCCGACTCATTTTCGCGATCGAAATCGTGCAAATCGTGGGATTGCCACCGACAACAGGACTTTTTGACACTTATTTTCGTTTTCCCTATTTACATATGCCCGCGTCATCCCCAATCACCTTCAGCTAGCGAAGATCAAGGTTTTTAAACTCTCGAAATCGATTCGATAAGTTTTCTTAGAATAAATGCCAAGGCAACGAATCAATTTCTATCTTTGTTCGATCACACGGCGAATATTCTTCGTTGTTTTCCTCTGCCCTTTATCTTGCACGCCACCATCCGCCAAAAGTGGTAGCGACATAACTTTCAACATCGCAATGAACAAACCTTATACAATGACCCCTCCCCCGAACTACAGGTTGTGTACAGATCCAGACGATATTTTCCAACTCACTGACGGTAAAACACAAGGGTGCGATTGGTCCAAACAGAGCGTGGTCGGTTGGCAAACTCCCGAATCATATCCACGAATACGCATCGATTTTGGACACGTCAAAACGATTTCGGGTATAAGAATCCATACAACTTCTGGTACGAGAGCAAGCGTTCACCTCCCCGAGCAAATACTCGTTTCCGTAAGCAATGATGGGGATCGATTTCATCTAGTAAAAGCGTTTGATAATACAAACCTCGAGCAAAAGTTTTTTAACATCACCCGCAGAACTCCGTATACTTTTTCAGAAGTGAACTTACACACTGCCGGGCGGTTTGTTGAAATAGTTTTTGTCCTTAACGGAACCTATTTATTCCTGGATGAGTTAGAAGTACTCTCCGGCCAACAAGACATTGAGACGCCCTTTTCAGGTTCCGAGAACACACACACAATAAAAAACCTCGAAAGCCTGATCAAAGCACACCGGAAAGTATTTCAGCTTAGAGAAGAGATTTTAGAATTTCAAAACCGGATTATAAGCACGAATTCCGGACTTAAACTTTATGCCCCAGCCAAAGCCCTTTTATCGCGTGTTAATACATTGTCGTTGTATTCAACAGAAGAACATTTGTCCCTGCAAAAGGATTTCGAATCTTTGCGCGGCCAATGGCTCAACGAACAAACCAAAAGCAGCATCATATTCAAAAACGCTGATCCTTTTAGCCAATCAACCCCCAATGAAGTCTATTGGTATAAAGACAACCCAGCAACGAACCTGTTACTATCTCTCTGGCAGGGAGAATATGAATCCGGAGCATTAACAATCGTCAATTGTACGCCGTTCCCCGCGATCGCGACAATATGCATCTCACCACTGAGAGGTTCCGATGGTCGGGAATACTCCTCGGAAGAAACGATAACGATTCGTCGGGCTGTAAACGTGGATGCAATAGGTAAAGGATTAGTTGGAGACGCGCTTCCTCTCCTTAATTCGAGCAAGCTCATCATTCGACCGGGAAGTTCCTCCCAGATATGGATAACCGTACATAATCCCCAACTGATACCAGGCGAATACAAGTTCGCTATCGGTTTGAATTCAGAGTTCGATGGCAATATCCCGAGTTTCCAACAGGCCGTACAAGGAGCAATAACGATACACCCCATCCGTTTTCCCGGCGATCCTTCATTACTCACCCGCAATTGTGCGTATTTGCGTCGTTACAGGATTTCTCACAAAGCTCTTAGTAATGCTATTACTGATCTAGAACAGCATTATACGAACGTCTACGTAATTCCCTGCGAAGATTTGCCACATGGTAAACCTACACTAAGCGGACAACTTTTCATCGATTTTTCTCGACATGATTCGGCCATCGCCCTGTACCCCAATGCAAAACAATATCTTTTCTATTGGGGATATACTCAATCCACTTCTGAGAAAAAAGGATATAGGCATAAATGGGGAGATTGGATGAGTGAACGTTGGAAAGAATCCATGCGAATTTACTTAGTTCAATGGGTAAAACACCTCCACCAACTTGGCTTGGGATATGAACGGTATGCGATGTTTCCTTACGACGAGAGTTTATGCGAGGAATTCGAACAACTTGCCGCCTTTATCAAACAGGTAGATCCCAATATCCGTATCTTTGCCAATAGCCCAGGGAAACAACACAGCTCACAGCTCGAGAGGATCGCATCAAATATTGACGTATGGTGTCTGCCCGAAAACCGCATCGAGAGCCAGAGGGCAAGAAAAAAGTTGGCTTCTTTTAAGAATAAGGCTACCTGGAGATACGATTGCCAAGGTAATGCAAAAGCTTTGTCTCCCCTATTATACTATCGCCAACAGCCCTGGAGGGCCTGGGCCAGTGGCGACATGGGTTGCGCTTTTTGGGTATACCTTGGCAAACCCACAACACAACAGGGCTCCGGCTGGAACGATATTGGTAACACAAAAGCCCAATGGGACGTTGTGTATTTAGCGAAAAACGCTCCAGTGAATTGCGGGAAAGAACATATTATACCAAGTCGCAGATGGGAGGCTTGGAGAGAGGGCATAGAAGACTACGAATATCTGGTCACGCTTGATAGATTGATAAGTGACTTGGACGCAGCAGGTTTTGACACACTAGCCTCTCAAGGGAAACAAGTCCTTGAAGATTCTGTGCGTAGCGTCTTAAAAAACTCAACAAGTTCGACTTCAATCTACAAGGCCCGAAAACAAATAACTAAAGAGATTATTGCTCTTAGCAGTAAAAAGGTATTTCAAAATTAGAAGGCCAAAATTCAATATTACGCACATTCGGCAATGAAGCAACGAAATAGAATAATCTGGAATATTGCAACGAACTACGGCCGCCAGATTCTATTAATAGCTATAGCGCTTTTATTAAACCCTTTCCTCTTTCATGGCTTAGGCGAGGATGGTTATGGATTAATTGCACTTGTTGGAATGACTGGCGGTTTACTAATGTTATTGGATACTGGCTTAGCGCACGCAATTGCCAGGTTTGTCAGCAAACACACTGCAATAGAAAATGGGAACGAAGTCAATCGTGTAATCACAACTTCGGTGGTTGTATACTCCATAATGGGCCTAATCGCTTTCGCTCTGGTCGCCGTTTTGGGGTTGTTTTTCTTAACACAATTAGGCGTACCAGATTCCCTGCATGACGAAGCTCTTGCCGTCTTTCTGATCGTTGCATGTTCTTTGGCTATCCGTTTCCCGGGTAATGCCTTCGAAGGAGTTTTACGCGGTTTACAGCGATTCGACCTTTCGAACGTAGCTCAACTGCTGGAAAGAATAGTTTATGCGTCATCAGCATTTCTGGTTCTTGGTTTGCTAGACTTCGGTGTCATCGCAATTGCATGCAGTCTACTCGTAGGTTCTTCGACTTCGCAACTAGTAAGAGTTATCGCCGCGTACCGAGTATACCCAGAGCTATCTATACGTCGAGAATGGATATCAAAGCGTGTGTTCCGCGAGATGTTTTCCTTCGGATCAATGGCATTTCTTACTCAAATCTCGGCTTTTCTTGAAAACACTATTATGCGTGCCATAATCAGTGCGGCGCTTGGCAGTACGCTTTTGGGTTCACTTAATCTTGTACTTGTACTAACGGGTCTCATACGACAAACTCGCCTCTCAGTCACGAACGTGGTCATGCCCGTAGCCAGCAAATACGAGGCTTTGCAGGACGAGGAGAAACTTCAGCGCCTGCTGATTGACGGATCTCGCTTGCTTTTAGCGATCATTCTCCCAATGGGAGTTTGGTTAATGGTCATGTCAGAACCAATCCTACTTACTTGGATAGGCCCTGAACTAGCTGACAGCGCAACGCTTCTCTTCCTCTTCGCGTTAGTCCAGTTACTTGAGGCGTCCAATGGTGTCGGACATATGGTCCTAATGGGAATGGGACGTGCCAAATTTCTTGGAATAACGTACGCGGCTTCGAGTATTATTGCGATTGGGTTACTCGCCATATTGGCTTTTTATACACACTTGGGTTTATACTCAGCAGCAATCGCCCTTGGGGCGGGTGTCGTACTGAGAAGGGCGTTAGTAATGATTTATATGTGCCGGAGCGTCAACCTGCCAGTATCCACTTTTGCATGGCGAGCGATGGCACCATTAGCGATGTCGGCAATTGTCAGCGGCATTGTTGCTGTGCCATTACGCGACTTCCTGCCATTGCGTGGTTGGAGCCTGCTCATTGTGTCGGCGTTGCTTACTGGTATCGTCTTCATGGTAACCATTTGGTACACAGCCTTAAACAAGGAGGAGAAAACGAGAATAGTAAATACGGTTAACCTTGTTATCAACAAACTTTTCTCTCGACAACGAGCGATATGATTGCATATTTTCCTCCGCAAATTCTCCAGCACGGCCCAATTAACGAGTCTACATACATTCCCCCGATGTTTTGTTAATTGGGTTAAGCGAGTTTATTTTCATCTGTTTGCGAATTAAACTTTATAGAATCTTCTTTCGCTTTGTTCTGATTCGACATTTCATGCTTTGGGTAATATTTCAATCACCGATCACGTGG
The DNA here is from genome assembly GCA_963667855.2 of Phycisphaerae bacterium. Taxonomy (GTDB): domain Bacteria; phylum Planctomycetota; class Phycisphaerae; order UBA1845; family UBA1845. The sequence goes on from CAXXKI010000035.1 coordinate 17,064, forward strand.
CATTCAAAGAAACGATGGTTTTTCCATGGTTAGCACATCATCAATACCATTACTATTCGGCGTAGTGGCAACTGGTCTTTTAGCATTTTCACTTACCCTGATGGTTTTTGCCCGTTTTCGCCTCGTGGATTGCATTCCGCTGCTTGCAGTATCCAGCGTAGTGTTCTTTCTTAGCCGATATAACCTGGAGTTTGCTTATTTCGTAGGCTTGAGAATGTTTCCCGGCATCATGTTTCTCATGCTGGCCTGGATTATAATCATCTTTGTTCTTCGCATCGCTCGAGGTATCCCCCCCCTCCCTCATCGCAATACGGTTCTAATATTTTTATCTATTTTTATTGCCGGCGCATTAATTAGTGGTCTAGTAAACAGCCCCAACTTAACGGGATTTGTGGCTCCGCTGCATGTACTTTTTACAGCTTTATTGCCAATAGCATTATCATTTGCGCTGGTCAGCGTAGTCAATCGTAATCGAAAATCCTATGAAAACCTGGTTACGTCTTTTATTCTTTTTTGTGGCGTACTTCTTCCATTCCTAATGCTCGTTGGCGCAATTGCCCCAGACTCCATAGGCCGGTTTCTAGGTTGGAGAGATATAGCCGAGCGTCATTCAGCCGGATTCTCAACCGCTCGAACACCTGTCGGCTCGGGAATTGCGTCCGCTATGGTAGTTAATATCGCTTATGGTTTTGCTCTATGTCGATTTCTCAATCGCAAACAGTGGTTGAATTTCATTCCAATCGCATTGTGTGGTTTTGCACTCATGTTCTCTCTACAACGTTCCGCTATGGCCACTTTCGTCCTGTTCAACGCGGTGTTCTTCATCCACGCCGCTCGAAAACACCTGTTCATGATAATAACCACGGCAATCCTCTGTGTGATCACCCTAAGCATCGCTAGCAGATTCATACCGGAACACTACAACTTCAATCGTTTTTTTAGCTTGGGAAGCACAAGCGACAGCATAAGATTTTCAGGTATCACCGGCGCTTGGGTGGCCGGTTTTAAAGCGCCGATATTGGGACACGGCCCCGGTCTCCTCTACCACCAATATCGTACAACATTTGTTGTCGAAAAGGCATCCGAACACAATACGATTACTATAGAAGGATATCAATCTGCTCAGGAACCTCACAATACCTATGCGTTTTTAGCAGCAGAATTCGGAATTATCGGCTTGTCGTCTTTCCTGGGCTGCATGATATATTTGTGGAGAAAAACACAATCCAAAAACCTGAACGCCTTATCCAGCCACGATTTGCTCTATAAAAAAATGTACAATGCGCAATGGATTGCATACTTCGCCGGCATGTACACACACAGCACGCCACTTGGAAACATGAAAGCAGCCATGTTCTTTTGGATTTTCGTGGCTATGGGATTGCATTGGGTGTCTTGCTGCGCAGCCGATCGCAGAATGTCATCCACGTTCCCAAGTGGCATAACGTAAATCGTGAACGGTGTTTTTCAAAGCGCACCAGCGAGTATAATAAGCTTTTATTGTTTACAACCAAAACCGTTTTTCGTCAAAAAGGCACTCTTTATGGCATCAACGAATTCCGATTCATTTAACGCCAACAAAACTAAAGTATGTATGCTTTTGTCAAACGAAGTTCTATCAGACGGCCGAGTAATGCGAGAATCATATGCGATCGCAGAAGCTTTTGACTTGACAATAATTGGTTGGCTTCGCCCTGAACGTAAAGAACGGTTTGATTACGAGTTAGCACGAACCGTTCCCTTTCACCTTAAAATAAAGGAATTGTTAACTGCAAGGATTCTTCCCAAAAACTCGATCGGTTACGTATTCAGATATATCGAGTTATTCATCAGGTTTTTCTTTGCCGGTTGGAAGTTAAAACCAACTATCATACACGCGCACGAATTCGATACATTTGTAATCGGATACATGATCTCCAAAGTAACCAGGGCCAAGCTGATTTATGACGCTCATGAACTATACCGGGAAGCAGATTTTCCCGGAGGTCCTTTTTCGCTCAGATTAATGTCCCGAATCGAATCATTCCTGATGCGTAGTTCCGATCAAATAATCGCATGCAACTCCCAACGAGCGGAAATAATGCACAAGGAGTACGGAGCGCCGTTTCTACCGCAAGTTATTCGAAACCTACCCCCCTATACAAAGCCTCCTGAGAGTAATACTAAACTTCGTGATTTCACAACAAAATTAAACCCGAAGGTCGAAAAAATCGTTGTGCATCCGGGCGGCCTTGCAGGTCGTGGAGCGACCGTAGCACTACCGGCTCTTGCTAAGCTTCCTGAGAATGTCGGTCTGGCTATAATCGGCTACAGCAGTCAGCGCAACACTCCTGAGATCTCGTCGCTAATGAAGACGCATAATCTTGCAGAAAGAGTTTTCTTTTATCCACGGGTTCCATATGCAGAACTGGCCGAACTTGTTGCCGGTGGAGATGTGGGTTTGGTTTGTTATCCAAATACTAATCGTAACAATTACTACTGCGCTCCCAACAAATTATACGAATACGCTATGGCAGGTATACCGACGGTTGCGGTCGACTATCCGCCTTGTAGAGAGTTCCTACAACAATACGAATATGGAAAGTGTTTCGCGTGGGACTCTCCAGACGAATTAGCCGATGCGATCCTGGAATGCATATCAAGCGCTGAAACTAATATTAGAATGCGAAAAGAAGCTTTGCGTGCAGCTAACGATGTCAACTGGGATAAAGAGAAGTTAGTGCTGATAAAAATCTATAACGATCTTATCGTTCGAAACTGAAACAGGCAGATGTATCCGCTTCAGCGAAAGTGCCTTGTCCCCATTTTATCTGTGTTTTTTCAAACCAATTTTTAATAAACGATACTCCATCACCCGACATGAACCTCAAGCAACTCATAGTTAATGCGGATGATTTCGGCCTTAGTAAAGGAGTAAATAAATCCATCGTCCTTTGTCATGAAAAAGGTATTCTCTCAAGTGCTTCTTTAATGGCTAACATGACGGGAGCGGAAGATGCCTGCAATCTCGCCAAGAAATTTCCAACACTGGGTGTCGGTGTCCACTTGACTTTAACCCACGGCAAACCTCTTTCTTCTCTCGAAAAGATACCTGATTTAATCGACAAGGATGGCTTTTTCCTACCACCTGGCATTCTTAATCGAAAACTTTGGCGTGGAATTGACATATTTGCTCAAGTACGCACTGAATATACGGCACAAATTCGGCGTGCGCTAGATCTTGGTATACAACCTTCACATCTGGACAGTCATCATGGTATTCATAAACGTCCTGTCAGTAGAAAAGCGATCCTGACTGTAGCTGATGAGTTTTCTATACGACGCATCAGAAATCAATATGGACCGTTTTTCAATTCAGAATGCGCCACCTTTTCAGAGAAATGTACGCGAATAGCCCGTAACGCACGACGAATACTGCCAACACTATACGACAGCTGGACGAAATTTCTGTCTAAACAAAAATCGATTCGTATGCCCGACCGGAAAATAAGTATCCACCGGTTGATAACCGGTTTGACCGATTCCAAGAAACGCCTTTTAATTTGTCTTGCTGTTTTACCTGACGGGATTTCCGAAGTGATATTTCACCCAGGCTTTGCTGATCCCGATTCTGGAGATTCCAAAACAATTGAGCAACAAAGGATAAACGATCACATGCTACTTATCGACAAGAATGTGATCGACGCGATTACGAAGCACCGAATCAGATTAATCACTTATCGTGACGTCTAAACCTCAGTACAGTGAGTAAAACATGGCAAAGGTTTGTTTACTACTAACCGGAAAACCCTGGAACGAAAGACGGTACTTTCACCGACATGGCCCCGGAATTTTAGCCGGCGGACACGAAGTTATTTATACCGCAGGACGACCCACGAGTGAAGTTCCCTATAGCTACAACTACACGGTTCTCTCTCAAGGCCAACGCAAACTCGGACGTCCAACAGGAACACTTAACCTACTGCCAAAAATTTTGCGGTTGCACCCGGACTTACTGCTTCTGCCATCTTTCGACCAAATCCCTCTTGGTTTAGCCATTAAATCTCTTTCCAAAATCCGCGTTGTTTATGACTGCATTGAAGATATGTACCACGGTATGCGAGATCACAAATCCCGGTTTCCTTCTTTTTTACGAAAACATCTCGCCAATGCGACTAAACGTCTTGAAAAACGGGCAGCAACGAAATTCGATGGAATTATAGCATCTGATCCGACTATAGCCGCTATACATGCCGGCATGCCGGCAGAAAGAAAAACAATCGTCTACAATACACCACTATTGTCGCAATTCCCTCTAAACTACGACCCCCTAGCGAAAAGAGAGTATGATCTAGTAGTCATGGGTTCAATGAGCCCGAGAACAGGGGTAGTTGACGTCGTTGACGCCGTTGGTATCCTGAAAAATGAACATACTCGTTTCGTTCGCCTCCTGCTTCTTGGCAATCCAATCGATGGTGCTAGAGAGATGATAGAGGAACGCATTGAACGATATAATATACACGAACTAGTTCATATAACAGGATTCATACCGCATGAGCAGATACCTGCCATACTGAGCAATGTCAAGATTGGGCTTGTCCCATTGCCGGATATGCCCAAATTCCGCAACAACATTGCCTGCAAAGCCTTCGAATACATGGCTTGCGGTATGCCTTCGATATGCACAGATCTTCCTCCCCAGAGATTATTCATTAAACCCGACCAGACTGGCGTGTTCTACGAAGCCGGTAGTATCAAACAACTTACGCAAAAAATAATAGAACTACTAGACAATCCGTCGCATATGCAGAACATGGGGGATCAAGCCCGAACGGAGAGCGAGCGTCATTGGAATTGTGAACGAGACCAAGACGAACTTCGCCGTTTTATCGATAAGATCTTAAACTTACCTCTAAGACAAAAGGACCACCAATAACTGCTCTTGTTTTCGCAACCCGGAGTTTAGATAGTGGAAAACCGACAAACAGTCACGTTAGCATTTACCGGTGATATTTTTTTCGGCGAGGATGAAGTGGACGTTTCACCGGAGATCTGTGAATTCACCGCTCGGGCGAACCTCGTAGTAGTCAACCTTGAGGGGCCACTCACTCCAACTGGGGAACCACGTAAGGATAAGCAACTTCATCTTAAAAGTAATCCGGACAACATAGCTGTATTAAACAAACTCTCGACATCTGCCGCGTGCCTAGCGAATAACCACATGTGCGACTGGGGCAATACTGGTGTACTCAATACTCTAGATTTATTGAAGACAAACAATATTGCCTCCGTTGGTGGAGGACTAAACAAAGCTTTTGCTGAGAAACCAGTCTGCTTTCAACGGAAGGACTTACCTATCTGTCTTTTATCTTATGGGGCTCCGGAAATAGGAACCGTGCCTGCTACCAACGAGGACGCCGGGTGCAATATAGTCGATCCAGTGGCAATGCGCGATACAATTCAAAAATACGTATTAAATAACAATATCGTAGTAGTGTCAATACACTGGGGGGCAACCAACTATCACTACCCTTTACCTGAACACATATCCTTGGGCAGACAACTTATCGATGCCGGCGCCACTATCGTGGTTGGACATCATCCGCATGTCATTCAGGGGTACGAACAATATAACAATGGCCTTATCCTTTATAGCCTCGGCAACTTCATTTTTGGCCCGTTTTATAGATCCGGGAAAGCGGTAAACCAGAGCAACGAAAACCGCAAGGCACTCATTGCTTGTGTGAAGGTTACACCCAACAGAGTGGAATCCTTTGAGTTCCTCCACACCTTGCAGCTTTCTCATGAAATGCGCATCGAAACCGTAAGTGCCAAGGAATCGAAGGCACGAAATCGCTTTCTGCTTAAACTCTGCGAACCAATACAACGATCCGATTACTCTTTTTTTTTCAAAAGGTATGTGGCTTGCCGTATTTTCAAACGGGCAATACGGTGGCTACACCCCAGAATGTGGAAAAACTTCGACCGCGCCTATTTGATCGGTCTTAAAATGACCTGGAAACGACTGTTCCAATAACACAACTAAATTCCTCGTACTTCTCACTTGACGAATAAACCACTTCGATCCTCTTCCATTTGCTCGTAAACATGTTTCAATCTTTCTACAACAAGAGCCCGGTTTTCCTGCAAAACCTTGCCTGTACGCTAATTGGCTTCCGAAAGAAAAAGAAAAGGTATTCGCCGGAATTCCATCGCTTTTTGAATTGGCTCGAAGAATCTGACACCTGGTCGTTAGAGCAACTTAAAGAATATCAGAGCGAACAACTACGACGAATAATACAGCACTGTTACGAAACGGTTCCGTTTTACACCAAGCAATTCGACCAACTTAAACTTAAGCCTACAGACATAAAGACTCCGGATGATTTAAAATGTCTGCCAGTTTTAACCAAGGAAACCGTCAGAAATAATGTTTCTTCATTGATCTCCACGAAATTCCCCAAGAAATCACTGGTACAAGTTGCAACCAGTGGCACAACCGGCGCGGGTTTGAAGTTTTACCACGATCCGATGGCAATCGTTTTTCAGTGGTCTGTCTGGTGGCGCTTTCGGCGACGTTTCGGAATCAAGCTGTATGACAGGCATGCCGCATTCACGGGAAACCCTGTAGTTCCGCAACGACAACAACGCAAACCGTATTGGCGCAACAACCGAGCTGTAAATCAAGTTAGGTTTTCCGCATTTCATCTATCTGCCGATTCGGTGCATGATTATGTAGCTTGGCTAAACAAAAATGATTTTGTCTACTTTTCAGGCTACCCATCCGTTATGGCAGCTCTTGCCGAGTTCATGCAAGACAAACAACTCACGCTACAGAAACCTCCGCGGGTCGTTTTTTGTGGCTCCGAATCCGTTCTTCCCTCCCAAAGACAGGTTATGCAGAACGTCTTTGGTTGCCCGGTAGCAGATCAATACGGGGCAGCGGAGCATGTCTGCAATTTGTCTCAGTGCGAACATGGGGTCTACCACGAAGACATGGAAATGGGCGTTATTGAACGAGAGGTAATCGAATCGGATAAAACGAGCGTCTCAGCCCGGATCATTGCTACCGGGCTTGTCGACATGGCTTTTCCATTATTGCGATACGATATCGGAGATGTCGCCACTTTTACGACTGAACGTTGTTCGTGTGGGCGTTTATCTTTAACAGCAAGTTGTATTGACGGAAGAATAGAAAGCTATATTGTCACACCGGACGGCAGGAAAATAGGCCGTATGGCTCATGTTTTCGCCGATCTCCCCAACGTGCGAGAAAGTCAGATTGTCCAGGATTCAATAGACCACCTAGTTGTAAAAGTTGTTCGATCGGCCGGATACGATGCAACAAACGAATTGCATTTCGAACAGCGCATACGAGCAATAGTTGGAACGGAAATGAAAATTAAATTCGAATACGTCAATGAAATTCCAAGAACTAAAAACGGCAAACTGCGGGCAGTCATTTCGCGTATTTAGTATTCGAATGTTCCTCGCCCGCTACGTTGACCGGCAATGCTGTTATTGTCCTGAGTTATTCTTGGGATTAATCTGGAACAATTTCGGTTCGGGGAGTTCCTTCACCATATTCGCTCCACGTACATAAGCAATAAAATGTTTAATCCAGGATGGTGTTTTCTCATTAAAAGGTGCCGGGTAGAATTTTACGTATTTGGCTGCCCCCCAAGGAGCATATCGTTGCGGACGCGCGGCGAACCACGGATGGTTTAACTCTGCACCAAGACTCCAGGAATATACTGGATCGAAATCCCAATCGGATTGCCATTCCTGGTATTTTTCCACTTTCCGGCGGTATCCGGCTCCGAGGGCAACGGTTGGTACCACAATTTCAGAGCCGTGTAATTTGGCCAGTTCAAATGTACGCCGAAACGTCTCTCGCATTTGCCCGATTTCCGGTACGCGATATAAAGCGCAGCTAAAGCAGTCTCCTTTTTCGGCGAAAGTGTAGTATTTGAAATGGTCCCAACCTGTTCCGTAATTTACTCTCTGTATTCCCCTGCCATAACGAATCACCATCGCCTCGGGAAATACTTTTTTACTGATATCGTAAATCAGATTGTGTTTTCGCGTAATCGAGTCATTCCACAGCTTGTCATTCTCGCGAATATGAAAACACTCCGTATCAAGCATTACTGCCGTCAGTTCAACATTGCAGTCATGTCGCGAGTTAGCGACAGACAACCAGGTTTTAATGTCGCTAAGTGTCTTTTCGAAACGCTCTAACTCCCGAAGTTGCAAAAGCCCTGATTCTGTAGGAGGGTTTTCTCCAAAACCGCGATGCCACGGCGAGTAATTAATCCCCAACGATGCTCGGATTTTTGGATTTCCCTGGTTTACAGTTTGACATACGATAACCGCCGCACCTACCTGGCTAGCCGTAACCGCATCGCCAAAACAAGCGGCATGCGTAAGGCGAACGTATTCGCGATAACGCGGATCATTCGGGTTATCCAGGATTTTCGTCGGCAGTGGCCATGAATAGTGAATTTTCTGGAGAGGTTTCAACTCTCTCAATAACTCGACGATTTCTTTTTCCTTGTTAACCAAAGGCGTTGAAGGCGAAGCGCCGATCTGTGCCAGTAGTAAAACCACAATCATTGACATGTTTTCTGATCCTCTGATGACCAAACTAAACCGATTTTTTGTAATTCATCAATCTGTCATCTACATCGATCGTGACGGCAGCGTCCCTGTAACTATATCCGGCTGATTTATTTCGGCCAGCAAATAAAGGAGTAATACCCGTGAAACAAGTTCTACAACATCTGCGTACCGGAGAAATAGAGGTGGCTGAAGTCCCCTGCCCTCAGGTCCGCCCGGGACATTTGTTGATCAAAACGGCTCGAACCCTGATTTCCGCGGGCACGGAACGAATGCTTGTTGAGTTTGGCAAAGGCAGCCTGATAGCCAAAGCTCGCAGCCAGCCGGATAAGGTCAAACAGGTACTCGATAAAATCAAAACGGATGGACTCCTGCCAACATTGGACGCAGTATTCTCCCGCCTTGACGAACCGTTGCCCCTGGGCTACTGCAATGCCGGGATCGTATTAGAAGTCGGCGATGGCGTTACCGGTTTTAAACCGGGCGACCGCGTCGTTAGTAACGGCGCACACGCCGAAGTCGTTTGTATTCCGCATACTCTTTGCTCCCGCATACCGGACGACGTAAGCGATGAATCCGCTGCGTTTACCGTCCTCGGTTCCATAGGGTTGCAGGGACTGCGTCTTATACAACCGACATTGGGAGAATGTATAGTAGTTACCGGCCTGGGGTTGATAGGTTTGATGACCGTACAAATGTGCATTGCTAATGGATGTCGCGTACTGGGGATCGATGTGGATCCCAACAAGCTTCAGTTGGCCAAGGAACTCGGCGCTGAGGTTGTTGATTTGCCCGCAGGAGCAGATCCTGTCCAAACGGCCATGTCTTTTTCACAGGGACGCGGTGTCGACGGTGTCATTATAACCGCATCAGCAAAAACCAACGAAATCATAAAACAAGCCGCACAAATGTCTCGAAAACGAGGTCGCATCGTACTGGTTGGAGTAATCGGCCTCGAATTAAACCGAAGTGATTTCTACCAGAAAGAACTCACATTCCAAGTCTCCTGTTCCTACGGTCCTGGACGTTATGATCCGGATTATGAAGATCGCGGTAACGATTATCCGCTGCCATTTGTACGTTGGACGGAACAACGCAACTTTGAGGCAATACTGAATCTACTCTCCTCTAAAAAACTGCTGGTTGAGCCCCTTGTCTCCAGAAAAATCGCCAATTCCGACGCCAGGGAGGCTTATCGAGTATTAACCGAACAACCCGAAACACTTGGAATCGTGCTTGAGTACCCGGAAACAGATGTTTCTCGGGAGACCACCGTACAAATGCAGGTGGATAAAAAGAAACTCGACTCCCACAAACAGGCCTCTATCGGAGTAATCGGAGCGGGCAATTTTGCGAAGATGACGGCGCTTCCGAGTCTGGCCAAAACCAACGCCCGAATCGCCTGTATCGCGGATCTTGACGGGGCAGCCGCCGCTCACGTCGGGAAAAAATTCTCTGCAGAACGGACTACGACCGATTATTCGACGATACTTGAGACCGAAGATGTAAACGCTCTCTTCGTTTTCACTCGACACGATCTTCACGCCAGATTCGTAAAAGAAGCATTGTTGGCACGAAAGAGCGTGTTTGTTGAAAAACCACTTTGCCTTACCAGGGAAGAACTCAAAGAAATTCGCTCAGCAAATGAAAAAGCCGAGAACTGTCAAGTCATGGTCGGTTTCAACCGCAGATTTTCCCCACATGCAGAGAAGATAAAAAAACTTGTTGCCAGCCGTACAGAACCACTATGTATCACAATTACTATCAACGCCGGCATAATACCTCCCGAAGTGTGGGTTCACGACCCTAAGGTCGGTGGCGGCCGTATTCTGGGCGAAGGATGCCATTGGATCGATCTCATGATGCATATAGTCGGCAAGCCGATAATACGCGTATCGGCAACTCGCATTGGGGAATCACCGGCTATTGCAGTTCGCGATGACAAAATGTCTCTCACTCTGACATTCGCAGACGGATCCATCGGCACTCTCCACTACTATGGTAATGGCCACAAAGCGTATCCAAAGGAAACTATGGAAGTATTTGGAGACGGAAAAATCCTGAGGTTGGACAATTTCCGTGATCTCAGAGGTTATGGCTGGGCATCGTTCTCTCGCATGAAACTGCGAAGAATGGACAAAGGTCACAACGCCGAATTCAAACGATTCGTTCAATCAGTAACAGAAGGTGGTTCACCGCTTATTCCTTTCGATCAAATCGAAAACGTGATGAACGCAACCTTTGCCGCAGTGGAATCAGCTACAACCGGTTCACCTGTTCCCGTTTAGCTGTTCCATGACAAGGGAAGTTCTTTAACTTACCATAAGAGTACGTCAATATCTCAGTTTCCCTATACATACAGTTAATGCAAAAGCAAGGCTTCCGTTGGATTGCCTGTCGCGCCGTGTATGCCCTTAAAAAAGGAATGGGGATATTTCGAAAAAAGTGTCCCACGCTCAAACCCGAGGATGTCAGTTTTTCCAGTCTGGTGTCACCCGGGATACCGTCCGCGCCGGAAGCGTATTATGACTACAAAAACCTGGACGACAAAGGCTGCTTCTTTTTCAGCAAAGGAGCGCCTCCCTCATCGGAAATTTTGAAACGAACCATTTCCGGAAACGCCCGGGATCGCATAATCGCGGTGGCCAATGCGTATTCAAAGGGAGAATTCCTGTTCTACACTAACGAGACTCACTCCCTCGGGATTCCGTTAAATTGGCTTTTTTCGCCCTTCACAAAATCACAGCATAACGCACAGGTTCACTGGAGTGACTATCCCACGTTTTCCGAAACACACGGCGATATTAAAGACGTATGGGAACCATCCAGGTTCGCATGTGCATTCTGGCTGTCAAGAGCGTACGCGTTAACCTCAGAGGATAAATACGCCGAAACCTTCTGGAATTTTTTTGAATCGTGGTGCAAACAAAACCCCCCAAATTCCGGGCCTAACTGGAAATGTGGGCAAGAAATCGCCCTCCGTTCTCTCGCTTGGTGTTTTGCTTTATTTGCTTTTTGGAAATCTCCAGCAACATCGTCACAACGTGTGACTGATCTGGTTAAATTGCTGGCTATCCAGGCTGATCGCATCTTAGCCAATATTGACTATGCCATCTCACAAAAAAACAACCATGGAATAAGCGAGGCGACTGGGTTATTCACTATTGGTATCCTTTTTCCAGAGCTATCCAATGCACGAAAATGGCTTCGAACAGGGAAACGCATACTGGAAAAGGAAATCGATCGTCAGGTGTATGAAGATGGCTGTTATATCCAGCAATCCATGAACTATCACCGGGTACTGCTCCATGACTGCATCTGGGCTATCCGCCTGGCTCAACTTAACAAGCAACCACTCGCCGAAAAAGCATTGGCGAAAATAAGTAAAGCAGCCGATTTTGCTTTCTATATGATGGAACCCGAAACTGGGCGAGTCCCGAACTACGGCGCCAATGATGGAGCTATCGCCGTTCCGTTAAACAGTTGCGATTACAATGATTTCCGCCCGGTAGTACAAACTGCAAAACTACTACTGGATAACAAAAGAGCGCTGCCAGATGGAGACTGGAATGAAGATATTACCTGGCTCTTAGGTTCTTTTAAACTACCCGAAAAACCTCTTCCAAGCCCCAGGGTATCCAAGGAGTTTCCCGTAGGCGGATACTATACTCTCGCCGGCAAAAACTCTTGGGCGATGATTCGTTGCCATAGTTATATTGACCGCGTCGCCCACGTGGATCCGATGCATTTTGATCTTTGGGAGAATGGAACCAATCTGACAAGAGACTGCGGCAGTTATCGATACTACTGCCCCGCCGAACCGGATAGTTCCGCGTATTTTAAATCAATCTGGGCGCATAACACCATTATAATGGACAACAAATCGCCCGTACAATCCGTATCCCAATTCACCGTGTTGCCCTGGCCAAAAGCAAAGCTGAACAACTATCGAATAACCAACCGTACATTGGCCTGGGAGGGCGAAAGCACAACTTACGATCATTTGATACCCGGTTTCGTCCATAACCGACATATTACATGTGATCGAAATCGCGATAACTGGAAAATCACCGACCGAATAAACGGTAATGGCGTGCATGATATTGAATTACGGTGGCATTTAGCACCATCTGCTCGCCTTATCTCCAGCGAACAAAACCGTGTGATAGTTTCGATTGTGCCAACCTGGCTCATTAAGGTTTCTTCCGAAAAACAAGTAGAAGCAGAAATTATAATCTCACAAAACAACGGCGGGGTCGAATCTACCCATTATGCGGAGAAAACGCCCATCGTAACATTGTCTGTTCGCTTGCGAAGTGAACTCCCGGTTACTATCGTCAGCTTGATTGAAAAGGAATAGCCATTGAAAATCCTTTATATTCACCAATATTTTACTACAAACGAAGGTTCCGGCGGAACTCGCAGTTACGATGTCAGCAAATACCTGGCTAACATGGGCCATGACGTAACCGTAGTTAGCGGTCTTTCCAGTAATGCCGCATTCAAGCCGCTGCCATGGTATCGGTTGTTTCGTGTCGAAAGGATTGACGGTATCAAGGTCGTTCTCTGCAATGTGGATTATGGGAACAATCTCAATATCCCGCAACGCATCTGGTCGTTTATTGGCTTCGCTTTTCTAGCCACGATAGCCTGTATTCGCGAACGCGGTATTGAAATAGTTTTCGCTACAAGCACTCCGCTGACTGTGGGTATTCCAGGACGTATCGGGGCCGCAATCAGGCGGATACCGTACGTTTTTGAAGTTCGCGATCTTTGGCCCGAAGACTTGCTTGCTGCCGGACGAATGAAACCTGGCTTGATCTACAAGACTTGGGAATGGCTCGAAAGTTTCTGCTACGCCAAGGCCAAAAAGATCATCCTTGTATCCAAGGGGTTTCATGATCGAATGCTCGAAAGGGGTTTTGCTCCAGACCGACTTAAAACCGTTCTATTGGGAGCTGATGGTAATTTATTCAAAGACGTTAAACCAGATTTCCAGTATATCAAAGAACAAGGCCTGGAGGGCAAAACTATAGCGATTTTCACCGGAGCTCACGGTGATGCAAACGGTTTATTCCAACTGATCGAAGCGGCAGAATACTTGCGGGACCGCAATGACATCGCCATAGTAATGATCGGTCAAGGGAAGATGAAGGAATCACTTAAAGAAGCGGTGAAAGAAAAGCAACTCGAGAATGTTTATCTTCTCGATCCCGTCTCTAAAACGAAATTAAGCGGTATCCTTGCCGCGTCACATATCGGGCTGATGATACTCAAGCAGATTGTTCGCCCACGCTGGGTAACTCCTAACAAACTGTTTGATTATATGTTTACTGGAATACCCACACTTGTAAATTTCCCGGGGACTACCGCCGAATTGGTTGAAGCCGACGGCGTAGGCATGGCAACAACACCCGGAGACGCACAGGATCTAGCTCAAAGGATTAAGTACTACGCTGACAATCCAGAAGAAAGAAGGCGAGTCGGAGAAGCCGCCAAGAAAGTGGCATGGCAGAAATACGATCGCAAGATTATTGCCGCGCAGCTGAATGATGTCTTTAACGAATGCCTCAAGAAATAACCGTTGATTTAAAATGCCAGAACAATACTGGAACAATAGACTGTTTAGGCCTTCTGACGAGGCCGCCGTTTTTGATTTGGTTTGTGCAGTTTATCCTGAGCGGCAACACGACGACCTTCGTAAATACTGGGAGTGGCGTTTCTTTAATAACACAGCCTGCAACGCTTCTATCATGTTGGCTGATTACAAAGGGAGCCCCATAGGCATTCAACCCGTAGCGATTTTTGATTTTCAAAAAGGGACGACTACCTACCAGGGAGCAATGTACACCGGCGTACTCACACACCCAGACCACAGACGAAAGGGAGTTTTTCGCACTCTGGTCGACAGTGCAAATGACTATGCGAATTCTCAGGGAGCTGCATTCAGCATGACAATGCCCAATGATGCTTCCTACCCCGGTTTCATTCGTACCGGAGAGTGGATCTCCCCTGGTGAAATCCCGCTTTTTTTAAAGGTAATCGACGGTCGCGCTACCTTAAAACCGAAATTGGGTAAACTTTTGTCGTATCTATGCGGCGGAGCTTGCCGAGTCCCCTTTCTCCGAGAACCTCCCTGCTCTCCCGTTGATTTTGAAACAAACCAGGTAAAGGAAGTCTCCGGTGAACTGGACCTCTTATTCGATAGATTCTCAGCAACGAATGAGACGTTAATGATCCGCAGAACTCAACGATATTGGAAATGGCGATATGAGCAAAGGCCGGACTCTGACTATCGTTCATTTGAAATACGTAAAAACGCAGCGCTTGCGGGTGTCGTGGCCACAGGTACCCAGGAAAGGTTTGGAATTGACTTTGGAATGATCCTGGATCTGGTTTCAAATGAAGATGAGCTGAGTGTTTACCAGCTTCTTCATGCCGCCCAAGAGGATTTAAAATCACGAGGCGTCGGAATAATCTCCTGCCAGGCTGCAACAAAATCACTTCAGCGTGCCTTGGTTAACTCAGGTTTTCGAAAACTTATACCAGCTATCAATCCCAAAAAATTCCATTATGTCTATCGTCCCCATACAAATAACAATCTGGACCACAATCCACAATCAATTGGTGATTGGTATTTAATGTTCGGAGATTCAGATAACGTATGACACACGCTCTGACTATTGATGTTGAGGATTCTCATAATCTATTCTCCCGCCATTGGCTTGGTATCGATTCGCCACCAACTGACCGGGTGAAGAGAAACACAACCCGAATCCTTGAATTACTTGAAGATAATTCAACAAAAGCAACATTCTTCATCCTCGGAGAAGTCGCTGCAGAGTTTCCGGAACTAGTGCGATCTATAGCGGGCGCGGGGCATGAAATCGGAGTGCACGGCTACTATCACCATCAGGTTTTTAAACTTACACCAGCGGAATTCAATAAACAAATCCACGACGCCAAAGCTATTTTGGAAGATATTAGCAGTAAAGCCGTTCAGGGGCATCGGTCGCCTGCTTTCTCGATAACTGCCTCTACCAGATGGGCCTGGGAGATATTGGTCAAAGAGGGATTTAAGTATGACAGTAGTGTTTTCCCATTCAGGGGCCGACGCTACGGTTGGCCGGAAAGCCCTCTTGATCCGTACATAATAAAAACTCCTTGCGGCTCAATCACGGAAATACCCCTTTCGGTCGTTGAACTCGGCAGACGGAGAATCCCAACAGCGGGAGGTGGATATCTCCGCATGTTCCCATACGTCTGGAACCGCTGGGGAATAAACCGCGTAAGTCAAAAACGTCCTGTTATAGTCTATATTCATCCATACGAGATCGAAACAGATCCCAGTCCCATTGATCGGAAACAGTTGTCCTGTTCACAACAGTTGACCTTGTTACGGTTAAAATACACGATGGGATTTCGCCGAAGCAGTGTATTCACAAAATTAAAGCGGCTTCTTAAGGAATACGAATTCTCAAATCTATCCGATGTTTTTGATATATACGACAAAACCCAAAAAACCTTTGATGTCAACAACTTACCAGACAACCGCTAATTCAGATACACGATTAAAACATTAGTGGTTGTGATACCTATCATGATTGTTATACGCGAACTTAACAAGCCTAACGCAAAGGCGGTCGCAGAATTGCATGCGGCCGCCATAAACAAGGGTTTCCTGGCGAAACTTGGTATCCGTTTTCTTCGTCAACTGTACCTGGGAATAGCTGATGATCCGGAATCAAAAGTATGGATCGCTATTAAAGACGAAAAGGTACTGGGATTCTGCGCCTACTCTAGAAACGTCACGGGAATGTATAGTAGAGTGTTACGTTCCCGTTTTTTCCACTTGTGCTTAGCGTCTTTTCCGGCAGTGTTTAATCCCCTGATAATTAAGGAAGTATTGGATACATTGCGTTATCCAACTAAGCAAAACACGAAAGCCTTACCTAAAACCGAAATTCTGAGCATTGCGGTAAATAGCAGCACACGTGGCGAAGGGCTTGGAAAAATGCTACTCGACAAAGCCATTGAACAAGCAGCGAAAGACGGCGAGCCAGCAATAAAAGTACTTGCAGGTGCCAAGCTGGATGTCGCTAATCGTTTCTATACTTCCTATGGATTCCAGAAATCTACAGAAATTATTCAACATGGAGAACCATTAAACGTATATGTCAAGAATATTTCCGCATAAACATTAACGGTCAATACTCAAGACATTACGGTTTAAGCGTTCCACCTGATGTGAAACAAACTACACGTGTGAGGCTTTCCTGTGCCACAACATCATATGACATTAACTGAAGTCATTTCAGCCTATTGGCCGATCCTTGCGGCATCCTTATGCATATCGCTATTGACCACTCCGATCTGTAGAAAAATAGCTCTTAAATATGGCATTGTCGACCGCCCGGACGATTGGCTTAAACCGCACGAAAAACCTATTCCATACCTTGGTGGTGTAGCGGTATTTCTCGGCTGGGTCGCCGGATTAGCGGCGGCGTTCTTGCTGTTCCAGAAAGGAACCCTCGAATCCCCCCCCACTAACTCCGCCCCTTCGATTGATACCTCCATAATACTTGGAATCGTACTTGCCGGTACAGCAATCATGCTGATAGGCCTCCTGGACGATATACACCCCCTCCCGCCCAAAGCGCGGCTGGCTGGGAACATTATCGTTGCAATCGTCCTGATGTGTTTCGGTATTGGTTCAGACGTAATCCTTGTTATCACCAATCAAGTTGGCGCCGAATTAAGCCCATGGATGGTTGTCGCATATTCAGCACCAATAACCATTTTTGTCGTTGTTGGAGCCTGCAACGCCACCAATCTGATAGACGGTGTTGACGGACTCTGCTCCGGCGTTTTTGCGGTTATTTCCACCGGTTTTTTAATATTGGCCGTCCACATGCACCTTTGGAGTAACTGGCATCCGTTGGACGTGCAACGGGTTGTTCTCGCCCTGGCTCTCCTAGGCGCATCCTTGGGCTTCCTCCCCTTCAATCGCAACCCCGCGAAGATTTTCATGGGCGATGCCGGCTCGATGCTCCTGGGACTGAACGCAGCAATTATCCTCCTCTTATTCGCCAAACAGGGATCATTAAGATGGGCGATGGGTGCTCTTGTCGTGTTCACTCTCCCCATAGCGGATATGTCACTTACGCTAGTCCGCAGGTGGCGGAACGAAAAACCAATAATGGTTGGTGACAGAAGCCACTTTTACGATCAGTTGCTTGATCGGGGAATGCCTGTCAAGCGGGTAGTTCGTATCAGCTACCTTTTGGCGGCAGTATATTCAATTGCAGGATGTTTAGTTATCTTCCTTAGAATTCGTTACGCGGTACTCCTCTACCTGTTTATCTGTGCCGCAACACTCTGGGCAATCAAGAAAGCCAAAATGGTAAAAATGGAACCGCCGCGTCCCAGGAAACCATCAGGGAAACTAATTAAACTATTATTTACCTCGGCCGGGCGCAGAGTCTCGCTAATAAACGAGTTTCGCCGAGCCGCAGACGACCTGGGTATTAATCTGGAGATCCATGCAGCAGATTTCCAGGCAATGGCACCGGCTTTGCAGGTGGCTGATAAATGTTTGCTCGTTCCTTCCGTTTTGGCTGATGATTACTGCAATGTGCTGATTCAGTATTGCCAGGAAAACGACATCGACGGTTTAATCCCTCTAATCGACCCCGAATTGATACCACTGGCCAACGCCAAAGAAAAGTTTTCCGAAGTTGGCACCAGAGTATTGATATCTTCGCCAGAGGTAGTGGACATTTGTGTCCATAAAGACATCTCAAGTCGATTCCTGCTACAGAATAATTTCCTTACACCAAGGATTTTCACTGGATCTGAACTGGAAAATCCTAAGTTCCCGTTATTTATGAAGCCCAAGATCGGCAGCTCCAGCAAGGGGGCTTACAAGATCAATGACTCCAGTGACTTAATTTATTACCTCTCCAAGAACCCAGAATCGATTGTCCAGGAGTTTATCGAAGGAGTGGAATACACCGTTGATGTATTCGCCGATTTCGACGGCAAGCCAAGATGCGCTGTTCCCCGACAACGACATGAAGTGCGGGGTGGAGAAGTATCCAAGGGACAAGCCATTAAACACGTGGAAATGATGCGTGAGAACTGTCGGTTGGTTGAAGCTCTTGATGGTTGCTGCGGCATCATCACTATCCAGTGTTTTCTGACTAAAGCTAATGAAATCGTATTTATTGAAATGAATCCCAGGTTTGGCGGCGGCATACCGCTTTCCATTAAAGCCGGGGCTGACTCTCCCAAATGGATCCTGCAACTTCTCCTAGGTACGGAACCCGATTACGAGATGGACACATGGACTGATAAACTATTCATGCTTCGATACGACAAGGGCATTTTTGTTACTCCGGAATCACTGCCCCAGGCTTAGCCGGATTACCACCCCCTAAAGCGATATATTGCCCTGGAAATCGATATGACTTTCAACATGTTTGACTACGCCATAGGTCGATTCTACGATGTGTTTTTGCCGTTTTACATTTTGAAAAAGCTTTGTTTCTGAGAGAAAACCATGCCACGACCGAATATTCTTGTTACTGGAGGAGCCGGGTTTATCGGCTCGCATTTAGTGACTCGCTTCAGCGAGTTGGGCCACGCTGTACGAATCTTGGATAATTTTTCGACAGGTAGCCGAGCAAATCTGGCTCACCTGCAGAACAAAGTGGAAATAGTCGAAGGCGATCTCACTCACATTGAGGAATGCCAACGTGCATGTCACGACATTGACATCATCTTTCATATCGGCGCCCTGCCGAGCGTGCCTGTTTCTGTTGAACAACCGCTTGAAACCCATGCAGCTAACATTACGGGAACTGTGAACATCCTCATGGCTGCCAAGGATAACAAATGCCGTCGTGTCATATATGCCGGAAGCAGTTCGTGTTATGGTGAAACCCAAGAGTCTCCCAAGCACGAAGGAATCGTTCCTTCGCCATTGAGTCCATATGCCGTACAAAAACTGGCCGGCGAACACTACCTTGCCGCCTTCTACAATTGCTACGGCCTGGAAACGTTAACTACTCGCTATTTCAATGTTTTTGGTCCCAGGCAAAACCCTAAAAGCCAATACTCGGCAGTCATCCCGGCATTCATAACCGCTGCCCTGGAAGACAGACAACCGATTATTTATGGTGATGGCAGACAAACCAGGGATTTTACATTTGTGGAAAATATCGTTCACGCCTACATGCTTGCGGTGGATCTACCAAAAACCGAAGGGCAAACCATAAATGTTGCTTGTGGTAACCAGATAAGTTTACTGGAAATAATAACTCTTCTGAGAGACATATTGGGGAAAGATGTACGACCGGAATTTCAGGCGCCACGACCAGGTGATGTCCACGATTCAAGAGCGGACATCAGCGCAGCCCAGGCATTATTGGGATACAACCCGGTGGTAACTTTTGAAGATGGCCTTAAACGAACCATCGAATTCTATTCGTCTCAGATGCACTAAACCGAGAGATTGAAATAAACACAGAATAAAAAATCGCGGCGTTTGAGCCTAGAAGGAAAGCGAAATGCATAAGGAATTCATAAAGAAGGTTGAGAATCGCAAGGCAGTAATCGGCGTAGTGGGTATGGGATATGTTGGTCTTCCGTTAACCCGCTCATTCTGTGAGGCCGGTTTCAAGTGTGTGGGGTTCGACGTCGACCCCCAAAAAATAAAAATGCTCAATGCCGGTAAGAGCTATATCAAGCACATTAAATCCGACTTCATCAAAAAGGCCCTCGAAAAGAAACAATTCCGGGCTACCACGAAGTTCGCGGACCTGGTGAAAGTCGATGCGATTATCATTTGTGTGCCCACGCCTTTGACCAAGATGCGCGAGCCGGACATGAGCTATGTCCGCGACACCTGCGAAACGATCAGCCAGCATATCCGCAAAGGGCATCTGGTCACCCTGGAGAGTACCACCTATCCCGGCACTACCAAGGAGCTGATGTGTCCCATTCTCGAAAAAAGTGGGCTCAAGGTGGAAAAAGACTTCTACCTGGCATTTTCGCCGGAACGGGAAGATCCGGGGCGCAAGACCCACACCACGACCACCATTCCCAAGGTGGTCGGCGGATACGGCTCGAAGAGTATGGCCGTAGCTAAAGCGGTCTACGGAGCGGCATTGGAAACCGTGGTTCCGGTCTCCAGTTGCGAGGTAGCCGAGGCCTCCAAGATTCTCGAAAACGTCTACCGCTCAATCAATATTGCCCTGATCAACGAGATGAAGGTTCTTTTCGACCGCATGGGTATCAATGTCTGGGAGGTGGTGGCCGCTGCTTCGACCAAGCCGTTTGGCTACCAGCCCTTCTATCCAGGACCGGGTCTGGGAGGTCACTGTATCCCCATCGACCCGTTCTACCTGACCTGGAAGGCCCGGGAATACGGTATGGCTACGCAGTTCATCGAGCTTGCCGGCGAAATCAACACCAAGATGCCTGAATACGTGATTCACAAGGTGGCCGACGGACTCAATCAGCACCGGAAATCGATCAAGGGATCGAAGGTTCTCGTCTTGGGTTTGGCGTACAAGAAAGATATTGACGATCTGCGAGAATCGCCGTCGATCGAGCTGATTGAACTTCTTCAGGAAAAGGGGGCGAAGGTCGACTATAACGATCCGTTCTTCAAGCAGACACACAAGCAGCGAGAGCACGACTTGCAGATGAAGAGCAAGCCGCTAACTGCTGCAACGATAAAGTCTTACGATTGCGTATTGATTGCCACCGACCATTCCAGCTATGATTATCAGTGGTTAGTCGATAACGCCAAGCTGATCGTGGATACCAGAAACGCCACCGGTGATTGCAAACGCAAAGGAAATAAGGTGGTTATGGCGTAGAACCCAAGCCACTTGCCATGCGTATAAAAACCGCATGAGCTGAGCGCCAAGGTGTGTCCCAAAGAACGCTTTTATAAATGTAGCAACCAGGAAATACATGAGAGTTAAAGATCCCACACAAAGCGAGCTACATCGATTCGGCTTGATCGTATTCACTGGAATGACAGCCGTTGCCGTTTATCTTTGGATTACGGGCAGTAATACTCAGGCCGGTTGGCTATGGGCGGGTACTTCGAGGCAAATTGCTAGTATATTCGTATCGGCCGTTGGAATCTTGGTTTTGTTTTTATCGATGATCTCACCTGGCGTTGGAAAAGTCATTTATAAAACCTGGATTACCGGGGCCACCGTGTTAGGCACGTGCCTGACTTTTCTCGTACTAACTCTTATGTATTTCCTAGTTCTCCCTGTTTTTTCTCTTATTCGGTTCAGCGATCCACTACAGCTAAAATTGCTCGGTAACGACGAAACATACTGGGAAGACCATAGACACCACGAGAGCACGCTGGAGAGATCGCAGCGTTTATTTTGAACCGAACTGCTCTGGCGAGGACAGTATTTAATGTACGTACTTGGGCTTTCATGCTATTACCACGATTCGGGCGCTGCCCTTGTTCATGATGGTAAGCTCATAGCGGCGGCCGAAGAGGAACGCTTTAATCGCAATAAGCATTACAGTGGATTTCCCAAGCATGCGGTAGAATACTGCCTCGATGAAGCAGGCATTAACATAGAAGATGTGGACCACGTCGGTTTTTATGAAAAACCACTCGTAAAGTTTTCGCGAATACTGGAAACGATTCTCGCTCGCTGGCCACTAACCTACACAAACTGGGTCACAGGCATTCCCTTGTGGATGACCGAGCGTCTCAACCTTGCTCGAACCATTCGCAGGGAATTGAATACTGACAAGGAAATATGCTTTTGCCAGCACCATTTGGCCCACGCAGCGAGTTCTTTCCTCGTCTCTCCTTTTGAGAACGCGGCGATTATAACCGCTGACGGTGTAGGCGAATGGACAACAACGGCCTGGGGAACCGGCAAAGGATCGGAAATAGTTCTCGAAAAACACATTAATTTTCCCCACTCGGTAGGGCTTTTCTTCAGTACTCTTACCGCTTATCTCGGTTTCCGGGTCAACGACGCGGAATGGAAGGTCATGGGGATGGCCCCTTATGGCAAACCCCGATACGTGGATCAATTTCGCGAAATGGTTGACATTCGAGACGATGGCAGTTTTCGTCTGAACATGAAGTATTTCAAACATCCCCATTCCATGAAGCAGATGTATACTCGTCATTGGGAAAAACTTCTGGGGCTTCCTCCTCGCAAAACCGAAACAAAAATAGAGGATTACCACTGCGATATCGCCCACTCTGGACAGAAAATCGTCGAAGAAATAATGGTCAAGATGGCCAACCATGTCCATAAGGCAACCGGTATGAAAAACCTGTGCGTAGCCGGTGGTGTCGGCTTGAACTGCGTAGCAAACTGGAGAATGTTAAAGGAATCCGGATTCGAGAAAATCTTCATTCAGCCTGCGTCCGGCGATTCCGGAGGTTCACTGGGAACGGCTTTTTATTTATACAACTCGGTATGCAAAAAACCTCGTGTATTCCAAATGAAACACGCATACTGGGGGCCATCCTTTAACCACCAGGAAATCGAAACAGCTCTGCAGGGCAGCGAGCTGGCCTACAACCAGTTTAGTGACGAAAGTGAACTGCTCGACACTGCCGCGCGAATGATCGCCGATGGAAAGGTGATTGCATGGTTCCAGGGACGCCTGGAATTCGGTCCTCGTGCTCTTGGAGCTCGATCCCTTCTCGCCGATGCAAGAAATCCGGGCATGAAGGATATAATCAATTCCAAGATCAAGTTTCGGGAACCTTTCCGCCCCTTTGCTCCTACAGTACTCAAGGAAAAAGCTCACGAATACTTCGATATGCCAGAAGGTATGGACGCCCCTTTCATGCTTCTTGTTCCCAACGTAAGGGAAGACAAACGCCACATACTCCCGTCAATAACTCACAAGGATGGGACCGGACGAGTTCAGACAATAACCGAGCAGGATAATGGCCGGTATTATCGATTGGTTAAGAGGTTCGGGGAAATTACCGGTATACCGGTAGTGATTAACACCTCCTTTAATGTGAGAGGAGAGCCGATCGTATGTACTCCTCAGGATGCGATTAACACTTACCTCAATACAGGCATAGACGCCCTGGTAATGGACGACTTTCTTATAACCGAAAAACCTTCCGACGTTGATCTGGATGCGGGAATGAAACGAAGTATCGAACTGGAAGCAGGGTCACTCGTAAACTGATCTACGATGATAAATCATCAAGGGTTTTCCAGAATAACGGTATGATAATGGCAAAGCAGTCGCTGATAAGCGAAATTTATTCTTTCATCAAGCAGGAAAAGAAATTCTGGATGATTCCGCTGATTGTACTCCTTCTGGTAATAGGTGGTCTGCTTGTTTTGGCTAGCACCAGTCCTACGTTAGCCCCGTTTGTTTATCCACTGCTTTAACACGATCAGCGGCATTCCTCTCCGGCGACTGATCCACTAGAGACACGTTTACACACAAGAAAGCTTTACCATGAAAGTAATTAATATCTGTGGCGCCAGACCCAACTTCATGAAAATCGCACCTCTGATGCGAGCTTATGAATCTCATCAAAGCATCGACCCGATATTGGTACACACCGGACAGCATTATGACGAAAACATGTCAAACCTGTTCTTCAAGCAACTGGGTATTCCAGAACCAGATCTTAATCTGGAGGTTGGCTCAGGCAGTCACGCAACTCAAACCGCCCAGATAATGACCCGTATCGAACCGGTCCTGATGGAACATCAACCTGACTGGATCGTCGTAGTTGGCGATGTCAACAGCACCATAGCCTGCGCCCTGGTTGCCACTAAGCTGGGTGTAAAAGTCGCCCACGTGGAAGCGGGCCTGCGCAGCTTCGACAATGAAATGCCTGAAGAAATCAATCGGATACTGACTGATCGCATTTCCGACCTTCTTTTTGTCACCGAACCATCCGGATTGAAAAATCTACTTCACGAAGGTGTACCTGAAGATAAAATCCACGTGGTTGGTAACGTGATGATCGATACCCTTAAAGCCAATTTCGATAAGTCTCAGGAATCGACCATTCTCGAACAACACAACCTCACTCCAAAGGGCTACAACGTTGCCACTCTGCATCGTCCCAGCAATGTTGACGATCCCACAATCTTCTCCAGGATTACCGAGGTGCTGGAAACCGTGCAGAAGGATCTTCCCACTGTTTTTCCCATGCACCCGAGAACCCGCAACAATCTCGGCCGGCTTGGGCTTGCCGACCGCTATGAAAATATGCAGAACCTGCATATTATAGACCCGGTTGGTTACCTCGATTTTCTCAAACTCGTCGGCAGCGCCGCAGTGGTCCTGACAGATTCGGGCGGCATTCAGGAAGAAACCACTATCCTGGGTGTCTCCTGCCTGACCATAAGGGAAAACACTGAACGACCTATTACTATCGACAAAGGCACCAATACTCTGGTCGGTACTGATCCCGAAGTAATCCTGGCTGCTTACAGAAAGTGCCGCGCGGAAAACATATCCGAACCGCCGATTATCGACAAGTGGGACGGAAAAGCGGCAGAACGAATCGCCGCGATTCTTGCCCACCAGTAAAGCCGAACAATCATGGCACTTCCGGCGTAATCGGCAGAATTTCCGCCGGTTCTCCTTGTGACAGTACTCTGGCTAACTCCATCACCACTCGTTCCGCACAGGGGCGAGTGGTGATTTTTAATTGTTGCCAGCCCGACCTGCTTTCATCCCACATTATTGACACTTTTCTTGCCCTTATTCCCAATACCTTCAATGTTTCGGCACAGACGACCGGTAAATCTCTGCGCGGTCTGGTTGAAATAATAAGGTCGTAACCGCAACGTTTTTCAGCTAATTTACTTCTTTCGCTTGTGGCTTCGTAACCCGAAGCCAAGTATCCATTCTCCATTTATCCTGCCCCCAGCACTTCTTCTTGCAGTATTGGTGCCAATACAAGTTTTTGCTCAGGAGACCGAAAGGGCAATTGCGTTTTCCAATTGCACAGGTTGAATCAATCTGAAAGCAATTGACTCATTCTTTGTCATCCTGCGACAAGATCAACCCGTTCGGTCGCTCAAGGCATATTCTGCCTAACGACTCGCAAACGCCCGAGCACTTGACTAAAAACCAATTGGAGAAGGAATTAACGAATGAGATGTACTACGCGATTCCTCTCGCCCGGCATCGGTTCTCAATCACCGTGCTCGGGCTGGGCATCGCCATGGTAAGACGAAATAGCTGTTGCTGCAGATTCTTCATAGACTTAAGATTACGAATCATTTCTCCACCTGTCAATCTGTCGCAGGCTGACTCATATCATGATTATCGAAGGTTTGGCCCCTGCCTTTTAGTTGCGGATTTAACGGTTCTTTTACCGCGTATTTATCGGCCACTGCTTCGCCTTTCCCTTCCCGGTCCTTTTAGTACGGATTGCCGAGTCTTCGTAAAGCCTTCTTCCAGAAAAATTTAATTTGCGACTTGACTTTACTTTAGTAAAGCGTTATAGTCGGCGACATAATAAATGGTGTCTAATGAGTGCTGACGAAAAACTCTGGAATAAAGAGGCTGACGACCTTATCAACGCTCTTCTTTCTTTGAAGACACGTAAGGAAGCCAGGTGTTTCTTTCGCGACCTGTTAACTACGGACGAAATCCGTATGGTCGTTGATCGCTGGAGAGTCGCCCGTATGCTCGACGCGGGTCTTTCCTACAAGCAGATTGAACAGCAGACAAAGCTCAGTTCACGCACCATCGCCCGGATCAGTCGCTGGTTAAAAGAAGGTGAAGGCGGCTACCGGAAAATGTTGACCAGACGAGGCAAAGGATAGTTCAAATGTCCACAACACGATTCACATTCGCCTTAAAACGCACGGCGGTGAATCGTTTGCGCCTGCCCCACGCTCGTTCGATTTCGTGCCGATCAATCGAGCTCCATTCGAGTATTTAACTCGAAACCCAAAAACTCCTAAATCTGAATATAAAATCTCGCTGATGCGTAAATTACCGTATTCCAGGATAAAAACATGGCTGACCGAAAAATAAAACTGGCGATTCCCACCGGACGAATGAGTAAGGAAGTTCTGGACCTCCTTCAGGAAGCAGGTTTATACATACCTGCCACTGGAAAAAACTACCGCCCTCCTGTGGGGGATTCCCGTTTTGAAGTTAAAATGCTCAAGGCGGCTAATATACCCAAACTGGTGGAATACGGAGCCCACGATGTCGGTTTCAGTGGTTTGGATTGGATTGAAGAAACTCAAGCCGACGTTGAAACAATACTTGATACGAAGCTGCTCCCGGTACGTATTGTTTCAGCCGTCCCTGTTGGAACTGATCCGTTTACCGACAACGCAGGCAAACCTATTGTCGTAGCCTCTGAATACGAGCGGCTGACAAAAGCCTATATGGACAGTAAAAACGTGGATTATCGTTACCTGCGAACCTTCGGAGCTACCGAAGTCTTTCCTCCCGAAGATGCGGACATGATAGTGGATAACACAGCTACCGGTTCGGCACTTACAGCCAACAACCTGGAAATAGCCGAAGTACTGCTGCCTTCCACTACCCGGTTCCTGGCTAACCGCCAATCGCTGAAGGATAGGTTCGTTAGGGATATCCTGGATAACCTCGCCCTGCTGATGAAAAGTATCCTTGATGCCCGGAACCGTGTACTTCTGGAAATGAATGTGGAGCAGAACAACCTGGATTCCGTGATCAGAATTCTGCCGGCCATGAAATCCCCCACCGTGCAACCCTTGCACGGCAATAGTTCCTTTGCCGTTAAAGCGGCTGTTCCCCGTAAGGATATTTGTCAACTGGTACTCAAACTGCGATCTGCTGGCGCAACAGACATCCTTCAAACTCAATTGCAGAGGGTAATCATATGAGCAGCCTGCGGATAATGTCATATAAGGACCTGAATCCAAGCCAGTTGAATGAACTGTTGGATCGTAAAACCTGGGACGCCCCCGACGTGCAATCGGTCTGCAGAGACATCATTGATAATGTCCGCGGCAACGGCGATACCGCCCTTTTGGATTACACCCGGCAATTCGATGGTGTGGATCTTTCCAATTGCGGATTAAGAGTTCCCTGGAGCGACTTTGAAAACGCACGAGAAAGACTATCAGATCGCTTGAAGGACGCTATTGATAATAGCCTTATAAACGTTCGCAAATTACACGAAACGCAAATTCCCAAGACCCTGGATATGGTTGAAGTGGATAGAGGAATGTGGTGCGGCGAGCGTTGGAGCGCTATCGACGCGGTTTGCCTTTACGTTCCGCGTGGAAGGGGCGCTTTTGCTTCGGTAGCTTACATGCTCGGCGTGCCGGGAACACTGGCAGGAGTCGAGCGATTGATAATCTGCACACCGCCGGGCCCTGAAGGTGAAGTTGACGATGCGACCCTGTACGCAGCGGCCGAAATGGGTATTACCGAAATATATCGCGTAGGCGGCGCTCAAGCCGTTGCCGCCGTCGCTTTCGGCACCGATACCATACCCCGCTGCGACAAGATTCTCGGACCGGGTAACGTATATGTAACCGCCGCAAGGCAACTACTTGCGGAAACGCTTGATCCTGGTCCTATTGCCGGTCCCAGCGAGTCTTTAATCATTTGCGATAACTCTCCCAATCCCGTAAACGCGGCCTGGAATCTGCTTATAGAGGCGGAACACGGCGAAAACTCCTGCGCTTTACTGCTAACCGACAGTGACGCGTTTGCTCAAAAAGTTGCCGTGGAAATCGAAAAATGTCGCAACCAATTAACCGACCAACGGCGACGCTATGCGGACGAGGTACTCTCCACACGGGGAGGAATCCTGGTAACTTCGAATATTGATGAAACCATCGACTTTGCCAACCGCTTCGCCGCGGAACATGTGGCCATCATGGTTCGCGAACCCTGGGACGTGGTTTCCAGAATCAAAAACGCGGGCGAAATACTCATAGGCGATTATCCAATAATCAGCCTTGGCAATTACGCCATGGGTATTAACGCCATTCTTCCCACTGGCGGTTGGGCTAAAACATCATCGGGGGTATCTGTTCTCGATTTCATGAAGCGCACCTCCATAGGCTACGCATCACGAAACGCATTCGAAAAAATGAAACAATACGTCCCGGCCATAAGTAAAGATGAGGGATTCAGCGCTCACCATAAGGCTATCCTTAACTGGCAAACTGACAGCGACGCAAACACTGGCGAGGCCCCCGACAATGACTAATGAATCACCAGTATTCAGTCCGATCAAAATCGTGCGACATACAGCGGAAACAAGGTTTGCCATAACCATGGAGCCTCGCGTTAAACCCGCAACATCGCTCCCCATAGCAAACCAGGTGTTGTCGCATTTTATAGATCACTTTTCGAGGTCGGCTGGCATATCCATCGGGCTCGTGGAAACCAATTGGCCCGGTTCCTGGTCGTTTGACCACGTTCTTTGTGAGGATCTTGGCCAATTGATAGGCCACGGCGTTAAAGCCATTCACGACCAGTTAGCCGTAAAATACGGCGCTACAGGACGGGGGCAGACAACCTGCTGCATGGATGATGCCCTTGTCGAAATCGTACAAAGCATGGAAAACCGCCCTTGCGTGAACTGGTTGTTACCCAAGCGAGTCAATATTGACGATTTCGTCGATTCCTGGTTCACGGGTTCAGCCGGTACGCAGGGAATTGCATACGGAACCAATTTGCGACAGTTCGTCGACGGCTTCAGCTACGGATCCGGCGCCTCGATAACGGCCACTATCCGGCGAGCCGGCAACCTGCACCACCTGTACGAAACCCTTTTCAGAGCCCTGGGCGATGTCACTGCTCAATCTCTGGGAATTACCCAAACAACCCGGCTGCCCGGTGAGAGTAGCGGAATAGCCGGAGAAGTTAAATATAACGTTGAGAAATACAAGGATGGTTGAAATGAATAAAATAATACTCGATGCGGACGGAGTGTTTTTTGCGGAACGACCATACTGGAACGCGGCATTGGCCACGGCATTCGGCATGTCCGGATTATCCGCCTCGATCAATGGTGGTTGGCAAAAACTGACCGACGACGCGTTCAACCAGCTTTCCCTGCAAACGGTCACCAAATATCGCGGCTGCAATTCCAATTGGGATCTCGCTGCGGTCTTGGCCAAAGCCCTCGAATGCCGCTCAGTTTGCGGTGCCGCCCAAGCACATATTGAAGCGAAAAGAACGACCAAGGCCGTCGAAACTCTCTACGGTGCCGCGCAGTCTCTTTGGAACGACGCGAGAATAAAACCCGCTCGGCGGAACGGCAAAACCAACGTCTCCGACCCTCTAAATGGCTTCGGTATTGATCGTGCGGATAAACACTTTCGCGATACGGTAAACTGGTTCCAATGCACGCTTAATGGTCCTGACTATCCAGACCTTTGTTTCGATAGAGCTACGTTGAAGGAATCCTATCCGGCAACCAGCCTGGCTTTTAACAGATTCCAGGCCGCAGGATACGAGATACGGGTCTGCACCGGACGTCATCATGCGGAAATCGATGAGCCGGTCACCCGGGCGGGACTGCGAACTTTTTTACCCGCCTCGGTGATAACCAGTGCGAATGAAGTGGATAAAGCTCAGACACTTACAAAAAAAACATCTTTAGGTAAACCTCACTGGTTCGCCCCGACTTGTGCCGCTATCGGCTTTGAACCCGCCATTGCCTGCCTCAAGGGAAAACCGTTGCCGACGATCTCAGAAACCCTGGTTTATGTCGGAGACGCACTGGCTGATTACCGGGCGGTAGCGGCCTGTAATGAAATAGGGTTGAAAATGAACTATGTCCATATCCGTTCAGGAATAACTTCGCCTGAGCAGGAAAATGAGATCGCTGACGCACAGCAGACCTTGGGAATAGTCAATCGTCTGGAAGAAATAGTACGTCTGCTCGAAAGCTCAAAAAAATGATTGGTTTAATCGACTATGGTGCAGGTAATATGAAAAGCGTCGCCAACGCTTTGAAATTCCTCGAAGTACCCTACAAGGTCTGCCTAGTACCCGGTGACCTCGCCGGTACCGACAGGATTATATTGCCCGGCGTAGGTCACTTCGCTCCCGCTGCCAAACGTCTATACGAATCCGGTATTGCCGATACCATAAAAGACCGCGTGGACAAGGAAACTCCCCTTCTGGGAATATGCCTTGGGTTGCAGTTACTGCTATCATCCAGCGAGGAAGCTCCAGGTACAAACGGGCTGAATATAATTTCCGGCAAGGTGATAACCCTTAAAACAACCTGCGTTCCACATATTGGTTGGAACAAGGTAACCCCCGTAAATCAGGATGAACTTTTCCCCGAGCAGGCGGAAAACTACTTTTACTTTGCCCACAGTTTTATTGCGAGCGACATTAATCCGCAGAACGTATTGGCAACAACCCGTATTGACGACATCGTATTCCCTTCGGTCTTACGCGATAAGAACGCCTGGGGGGTCCAGTTTCACCCCGAAAAAAGCGACAAAGCCGGACTGGATATTATTCGGAGGTTTGCGAGATGTTAACCCGCAGAATTATTCCCTGCCTCGACATCAAGGAAGGACGAGTGGTCAAAGGCGTCTCCTTCGCCAATCTACGGGATATGGGCGAGCCACTGGAGTTGGCCAGGGATTACGCGGCGAACGGTGCCGATGAATTATGTTTTCTCAACATTACCGCTTCGGTCAACAACGAGCCGGTTATCCTGGAATTGGTTGAACGTATCTCCAGCAACCTCTTTATTCCCTTTACCGTCGGCGGAGGTATCCGCTCAGTAGCCGACGCCCGGAGCCTGCTCCGAGCGGGAGCAGATAAGGTGGCATTGAACACCGCCGCCTTAAACCAGCCGGAATTACTCAAACAGTTGGCCGACGAATTCGGCCGCCAGTGCGTTGTTCTGTCCATAGATACTCGCAGGGAACGCGAAAGCTGGATCGTTACCACCCACAGCGCAACTAAAAACGCGGCTCTTTCCTGTCTGGAATGGGCTCAGCAGGCAACGGAACTCGGTGCCGGAGAAATTCTCTTAAACGCCATAGATACCGACGGACACCGAAACGGCTTCTCCTTAGACATAACCGCAGAGGTCTCGGCCACCGTAAATGTACCGGTTATCGCCTCCGGCGGTGCCGGAGCTCCCGAACATTTTGCCCAGGTTTTCGCCAACACTGGTGCGTCGGCCGCTTTAGCCGCCTCCATTTTCCACGACGGCTCCTGGACTCCTAATAAACTTAAACAATACCTGACTTACCGTGAAATCGAGGTTCGATTGTGATTATACCAAGCATTGACATTATGAGCGGCAAAGCGGTTCAGCTGCGCCAGGGAAGTGAACTGCTCCTTACAGATCCGCGAGATCCGCGCGACATCGTCGTTGAGTTCGCCCGGTACGGCCAGGTTGCCATTGTCGACCTGGACGCGGCCCTCGGTACTGGAGAAAACACCGAGTTGATCGCCGAATGCTGCCGGCTGGCTCCCTGCCGCGTCGGCGGTGGAATTCGCAGCGATGAAGCAGTGAAAGAATGGATCAAACGCGGCGCCCGGAAAGTAGTGATCGGGACAAAAGCTACTCCCGAATTTCTCCAGCAGTTCCCCCGTGATTGGCTGATCGCCGCGATCGACGCGCGAGGGCAGGAAGTAGTTGTCAAAGGTTGGACGGAAACCACCAGCAATACGGTTCTTGATCAGGCCCGTTTACTCGAACCGTTCTGCAGCGAATTTCTCTTTACCCAGGTGGAAATGGAAGGGATGCTTGGTGGAGCCGATATGGCAACAGCTAAGGTTCTGCGCAACGCCGTTGATATCCCTGTCACTATTGCCGGAGGAATATCATCCATAAACGAAATTCAAGAGTTGGAGGACATGGGCTGTAACTCTCAACTTGGTCGAGCCATATATGAAAACAAGCTCAACCTGGCCGAGATATGGCAACAGGTTATCCGGTTCGACGCTTCTGGGCTCGTTCCAACTATAGCCCAGGACGCTGTTACTAAAGATATCCTGATGTTAGCGTACAGCAGCGCCGAATCACTCGTCAGGGCATTGTCTTCCGGCCAGGGTTGGTATTATTCACGATCCCGAAAGGAACTATGGTGCAAAGGCGCTACCTCAGGCAATACCCAAAAACTGGTCTCCGCCTCCTGGGATTGCGATCGGGACACGATTGTGTTTTCCGTAATTCAGCAGGGACCGGCATGCCATAGAAACACCCCCACCTGTTTCGGAGACAGGGACGATAACGTACTTATTGAACTCGAAAATACTCTTCGGAAACGCAAGAACGCTGAAAATCGCCAGCCATATACCTGTAGACTGTTCGACAGCCCCGACCTGGTTGCGGCCAAGTTACGGGAAGAAATAGCGGAAGTAATCGAAGCGAAAGCTCATAAAGACATAACCTGGGAAGCGGCGGATGTTCTTTATCACCTGCTCGTTCGCATGTATGCCGCAGGAGTCACCATGAACGATGTCTCAGCCGAATTGCGATCAAGGTTCAAGCCGAGTCAGTAACTCGAACAGATTGAAGCGATCAAAGCCACAGAAGGCTTTCTCGATTACACAACAAGGAGGAATATCATGCTACCGAATACCCCCGAAAGAAGCCTGTATGACCCGGCCCATGAACGGGCCGCATGCGGAATTGGTTTTATCGCTAATATTAAAGGTATTCGGTCGCACTCCATTATTACAGACGGATTGAGCATACTTTCCCGTCTTGAACACCGCGGCGCTTGCGGAGCCGATCCCAATACAGGGGACGGTGCGGGGATCCTCATTCAGAAACCGCATGAATTTAACCTGAAAGCCGCAGCGGAACTCGGCATTATCCTCCCCGAACCCGACAGTTACGCCACCGGCCTGGTGTTTTTGCCTCCCGACAATACCATAAGTAAAAAGCTTATCAGCCTCTTTGAAACCACAATTGTGGAAAACGGTCAACGCTGCTTCGGCTGGCGCGATGTCCCTCAGGTGAGTTCTGTCGCCGGAAGCATTGCCAGATCGGTCGAACCGGATATTCAGCAGGTTTTCATCGAACGTGCTGCCGATACTCCTACGGTCGAAGCTTTCGAGCGAAAGCTGTACATAATTCGAAAGCAGATGGAAAACCAGGTAAGAAGCAACAAACTTCCGGGAAGCGAATACTTCCATATTCCCAGCCTCTCTGTGCATACCATGGTTTACAAAGGGCTCCTGCTTCCTGATCAGATTCCTCTGTATTTCTCCGATCTCACCTCCGGAGAAATGAAATCCGCCCTGGCATTGGTACACCAGAGGTTCAGCACCAACACCTTTCCAACCTGGGATTTGGCTCAACCGTTCCGCTTTCTCTGCCATAATGGGGAAATCAACACCCTGCGAGCCAACCTTAACTGGCTTCATGCCCGGGAAAAGCTTTTCGATTCGCCCCTGTTCGGCGAAGATATGAAGAAAATCATCCCCACCGCAACTCCGGGAGCGAGTGACTCCGCTATTCTCGACAACATGGTGGAATTACTCTACCACACCGGAAGGTCTCTGCCCCATTGCATTGCCATGCTCATTCCCGAAGCATGGGAAAATCATACTCAAATGAGCGATGCCAAGAAGGCGTTTTACGAATACCATTCCTGCATAATGGAACCCTGGGATGGACCGGCCGCTATCGCTTTTACCAACGGGAAAATGATCGGAGCCACTCTCGATCGCAACGGGTTGCGTCCTGCTCGCTACACGGAAACCACCGACGGGTTTATCATCATGGCCTCCGAAACCGGAGTTATCGATATTGAACAGGAAAACATCCTGCACAAAGGGCGTCTACAGCCCGGGAAAATGCTCCTCGTAGATTTGGAACAGGGACGCCTCGTCCCCGACGAAGAAATAAAGGAATCTCTCTCCACTCGAAAACCATATCGCCAGTGGTTAAGCAAAAACATGCTCCGCCTGGCCGAATTCGATAAGCCCGCGGAATACCCCAATTACGATTTCCCAACTCTGCGAATGCGGCAACGAGCCTTCGGTTATACTCAGGAGGATCTGCGTATGGTTCTCGCCCCCATGGGCAACAACGGAAGTGAAGCTATCGGATCTATGGGAACCGATACACCGCTGGCCATATTCAGCCGCAATACCCCATTGCTCTACGATTACTTCCGCCAGATGTTCGCCCAGGTAACCAACCCGCCCCTGGATGCCATACGCGAAAAACTGGTAACCGCGTCTGGAACTGACATCGGTCCCGAACTTTCCCTGTTTGAGGAAAGTGAGCTGCACTGTCGCCATATAAGGATTAAACACCTGCTGCTGGATAACAAGGATTTACAAAAAATATGCAATCACGACGACGGCGTCCTCCGCACTAAAACCTTACCCGCTGTTTTTAATGCGGCACTTGCCGGAGAAGGGTTGAAAAGAGCCCTCGACGAACTCCGTTACGCCGCGGAAAACTCTGTCCGCAACGGTTACTCCCTGCTGGTCCTGTCGGATAGGAACATGGACGCAAACCACGCTCCCATACCGGCCCTGCTTGCTGCGGCAGCGGTACATCACCACCTGATCCGCAAACAACTGCGCACCAGGTGCGGGCTTATCGTGGAATCGGCCGAACCTCGAGAGGTACACCATTTCGCAACGCTTATCGCTTTCGGAGTCAGTGCGGTTAATCCATATCTAGCACTGGCCACTCTGGCTTATATGCATCGACACGGACAAACTTCAAAACAACTCAGCCTCGACGAAGTCCGGGCAAACTACGCCCGGGCAATCAACAATGGTGTGGTCAAAGTCATGTCCAAGATGGGAATTTCCACGCTCGATGGTTACCGCGGAGCGCAACTCCTGGAAGCGGTGGGACTGAACCAGAATTTTATTGACGAGTTTTTCCCCGGTACGCCCTCCAGAATAGGCGGGATAGGACTGGATGAAATCGCCGCGGAAACTATCGCAAGACATAGTCGCGGATACCAGAGCCGCCACTTCGCTGGACACCTCGAACTCGAGTCCGGTGGTAAATTCCAATGGCGACGGAATGGAGAAAAACACCTCAACAATCCCGACTCCATCACCACCCTGCAGGCGGCGGTCCGCAACAATGATCCGAAAACCTTTGCCGAGTTTTCCAAAATCTCTAACGAACAGAGCAAACAGCGAT
The DNA here is from genome assembly GCA_963667855.2 of Phycisphaerae bacterium. Taxonomy (GTDB): domain Bacteria; phylum Planctomycetota; class Phycisphaerae; order UBA1845; family UBA1845. Next base: position 52,792 of record CAXXKI010000035.1, read on the forward strand.
TCACTCTACGCAGCATGCTGGACTTCAAGCGAAGCGACACCCCAGTACCAGTTTCAGCGGTGGAACCGGCCGCAGAAATCGTCAAACGCTTCAAAACCGGAGCCATGTCCTTCGGCTCACTGTCGTTTGAAGCACATTCCAACCTGGCTATTGCCATGAACCGCCTGAGTGGAAAAAGTAACTCGGGAGAAGGTGGAGAAGATCCCATACGCCATCAGGGTTTCCGCAAACTCGATTCCCGTATGGAAAAACTGGCCGAACTCTCCCCCTGGTCTACCGAAAATATACAGCCCGGTGATTCACTGCGCAGCGCCATAAAACAGGTAGCCTCAGGCCGGTTCGGCGTAACCAGCGAATACCTGGTAAACTGCGACGAACTGCAGATTAAAATGGCCCAGGGCGCGAAGCCCGGCGAAGGAGGACACCTGCCCGGGCACAAGGTCAACCAGTGGATAGGGCAAACCCGTCATTCCCCTCCCGGCGTCAGCCTGATCTCGCCACCGCCGCACCATGATATCTATTCCATCGAGGACTTGGCACAACTTATCCACGATCTGAAAAACGCCAATCACCACGCGAGGGTAAACGTCAAGCTTGTTTCAGAAGCCGGCGTGGGAACCATTGCAGTGGGTGTGGCCAAGGCCAAAGCCGACGTGATCCTCATCAGCGGTCACGACGGCGGTACCGGCGCCGCACCGCTTACTTCAGTCAAGTACGCCGGAATGCCCTGGGAATTGGGTTTAGCTGAAGCTCAGCAGGTGCTGGTAATGAATAACCTCCGAGATAGAGTAGTACTGGAAGCGGACGGGCAACTCCGCACCGGCCGGGACGTGGCCATCGCCGCCCTGCTTGGAGCTGAGGAATTCGGATTCGCTACCGCCCCACTTATTGCCTCCGGTTGTGTAATGATGCGCAAATGCCATCTCAACACCTGCCCCGTGGGAGTGGCCACCCAGGATCCGGAATTGCGCAAAAAGTTTGCTGGCAAACCGGAACATGTCATTAACTACATGTTCTTCGTAGCCGAGGAACTGCGGCAGATAATGGCCTCTCTGGGCTTTACCAAACTCGATCAGATGATTGGACGAGTCGATTGCTTAAACGCGGCTCCCGCAACTGACCACTATAAAACCAAAAACTTAGATCTTGCCCCCATCCTGGCCTTAACCAACAGTAACGCCAATACCGCAATAAGAAAAAAGATAGACCACGATCACGGCGTCGAAAAATCACTGGATGCCACTACCTTACTACCCCTGGCCAACCCCGCTATCAAAAACGGTACTCCCATCAAAGAAAACCTGCCCATTCGCAATACGAATCGAACCGTGGGAACTTTAACAGGTAGCGAAATAACCCGTAATCACGGCCGGCGTGGCTTACCCACCGATACGGTAAACTTCGAGTTCACCGGATCGGCCGGACAGAGTTTCGGCGCTTTCATTCCCCATGGAATGACCATGCGCATAGCAGGCGACGCCAATGATTACTTCGGGAAAGGGCTTTCCGGTGGTAGGTTGGCCGTATACCCACCAGAAAAAGCATCCTTCCGCCCCGAGCAGAATATCATCATCGGTAACGCCGCTCTTTACGGTGCGACCAGCGGCGAAGCGTACATCTGCGGAGTGGCCGGTGAAAGATTCTGCGTTCGAAACAGCGGTGTCAGTGCCGTGGTAGAGGGCGTTGGCGACCATGGATGCGAATACATGACTGGTGGCGTGGTCGTCGTTCTTGGACGCACAGGCCGGAATTTCGCCGCGGGCATGAGCGGTGGAATCGCTTATGTTCTCGACTCCACCGGCGACTTCAACCATCACCTGTGCAATCACGGCTCCGTAGCATTGGAACCATTAAGCCAACGTATGGACTCCGACAAAGTCCGGCAACTCATCAAAACGCATGTAAACATGACCGGAAGTGCATTGGGTAAACACATACTGGAAAACTGGGATATGCACGAGCAGCATTTCATCAAGGTCATACCCGTAGAGTACAAACGGATCCTGGAAGAAACAGCCATTAACGCCCCACCGGATCAAAACCGGAACGAAATAAGCGAGATATGCAATGGGTAAACCAACTGGCTTCATAGAATACACTCGGGAAGTACCCGCAGCAATAAACCCTCAACTGCGGATCCAGAACTATGGGGAAACCACGACGCCTCTCCCTGTTATGCGTCTGCAAAGGCAGGCTGCACGATGCATGGATTGCGGAGTCCCCTTCTGCCACAACGGTTGCCCGCTCGGTAACGTAATCCCCGACTGGAATGATTTCGTTTACACGAACCAGTGGAAAAGAGCCTATTATTCGCTGGCTTCCACCAACAACTTTCCCGAAATAACCGGACGAATCTGCCCGGCGATTTGTGAAGAAAGCTGCACATTGGGTTTCAACGATTCGCCGGTCACCATCCGTAATATCGAGCGAACTATCGCCGACCGCGCCATCGAAAGCGGTTTTCTTCGCCCTCGACCACCCGTCTACAGGACCGGTAAAAACGTGGCCGTCATCGGTTCCGGACCAGCAGGACTCGCCTGCGCCGACCAGCTAAACCGGGCGGGCCACTACGTAACCGTATTCGAACGCGCCGACCGGATCGGTGGACTGCTCCGTTATGGTATTCCAGATTTCAAACTCCCCAAGGCAATCCTGGACCACAGGCTGGCTATTCTGACTGCCGAGGGAATCAACTTTGTAACCAACGCCAATATTGGCGTAAACAAGTCGGTACACCGCCTGCTGGCGGAGCATGACGCCGTCGTACTCTGCTGCGGTGCAACCGTACCACGAAACCTCCCTGTCCCCGGACGCGATCTCGACGGAATCAACTTCGCCATGGAGTTTCTCGTCCAGCAGAACCGAAGAAACTGCAGCGATAAACCGTTACCTCGCCCGGATAACTGGTGGTTCAGCGGTCTACGGCAGGAACTGCTCGCTACGGGGAAAAACGTAATCGTCATTGGCGGCGGAGACACCGGGTCAGACTGCATCGGAACTTGTAATCGCCAGAACGCCGCCTCAATCACCCAGTTTGAACTGCTCCCGAAACCTCCGCTCGAAAGACCGGAAAACCAGCCTTGGCCACAGTGGCCCAACAGGTTAAGGACCTCCAGCTCTCACGAGGAAGGATGCAACCGGATCTGGAATATACTTACCAAAAACTTCCTGGGCAAAAACGGTAAACTGACCGCCCTGCAGACAATAGACGTCGAATGGAAACTCTCCAACAGCGGCTTACCCATAGGTATGCACGAAATCCCGGGAACCGAACGAATATGGCCCGCAGACATGGTGTTCCTGGCATTGGGATTCCTTGGCCCGGAAACCAGCACTATTATTTCGGAACTCCACCTGGATCTGGATAAAAAAGGCAACGTCATCACCGATACCAACTACCGTACATCCATGCCCAAAGTTTTCACTTGCGGTGACATGCGCAGAGGGCAATCGCTCGTAGTCTGGGCGATAAAAGATGGTCGCAGCGCGGCACACTGTGTGGACAAACACCTTATGGGAGGTACGTCGCTGCCTGCATAAAAAGGATACTTATGGCGCACAGATCAAACTACTTCAACCGGAGTTTAAGGACCCGTACCCCTTGCAAAATAGCGCAAAAAGAGTACGGTATACTAGGAAGTAGGAAACCTTCCACGAATACTCCCTTATTACTGAATCAGGTTAAACCATGGCTAACAAACTCAACAAGTACAGCTCACGTATTACAGAACCAAAGTCGCAAGGCGCTTCCCAAGCCATGCTTTATGGCACTGGAATGACAGAGGAAGACATGACCAAACCGCAGGTAGGTATCGCCTCCACCTGGTATGAAGGCAACACCTGCAACATGCACTTAAACGACCTGGCCGCCAAGGTTAAAGAGGGCGTGGTATCCGTCGGTCTTGTTGGTATGCGTTTTAACACCATCGGTGTGAGCGACGGTATCGCCATGGGAACCGACGGCATGAGTTTCTCTCTCCAATCAAGAGAAATCATAGCCGACTCCATTGAAACCACGATGGCCGCTCACTGGTACGATGCTAACATCTCCGTTCCCGGGTGCGATAAAAACATGCCCGGCTGCCTCATTGCCATGGGCAGGCTTAACCGCCCCTCGATCATGGTCTATGGCGGAACCATCAGGCCCGGTTCCTTCAATGGTCAGCCGATCGACATCGTCTCCGCCTTCCAGAGCTATGGCGAATACCTCGCTGGCAAAATCACCGAAGAGGAACGCCAGGCCATCGTCCGGCACGCTTGTCCCGGCGCGGGAGCCTGCGGCGGAATGTACACCGCCAACACCATGGCCTGTGCCATTGAAATGCTCGGCATGAGTCTGCCCTACAGCTCCTCCACGCCGGCCGAAGATCCCAAAAAGCTCGAAGAATGCTTCCAGGCCGGTGTCGCCATCCGTAACCTGATAGAAAAAGACATCAAGCCTCGCGACATAATGACTCGCAAAGCATTTGAAAACGCGCTGGCCATCGTTATCGTCCTTGGAGGAAGCACCAATGCCGTTCTCCACCTCATCGCGATGGCCCGAACCGTCGGTGTGCCTTTAACAATCGACGACTTCCAGAAAACCAGCGACCGCCTGCCCTTCCTCGCCAATCTCAAGCCCAGTGGAAAGTACCTCCAGGAGGATCTCCATAACGCCGGTGGAACTCCCGCAGTTATGAAATACCTGCTGGAAAAGGGGTTTATTGACGGCGACTGCCTCACTGTTACCGGCAAAACCATCGCCGAAAACCTGGCCGACCTCCCCGGCCTGGCCAAAGATCAGGACGTCATCCTCCCCGTGGAGTCGCCCATAAAACCCACAGGACATATCCGGATACTTCGCGGCAACCTGGCTCCCGATGGAGCAGTCGCCAAGATAACCGGCAAAGAAGGCGAACTGTTCTCCGGTACGGCTAAACCCTATGACAGCGAAGAGGACATGCTTGCCGCTCTCGAAAGAAACGAGATAGGCAAGGGCGACGTGGTTATCATCCGTTACGAAGGCCCCAAGGGCGGACCGGGCATGCCGGAAATGCTTACCCCCACGTCCGCTATCATGGGCGCCGGACTCGGCAAAGACGTCGCCCTTTTAACCGATGGACGTTTCTCCGGCGGCAGCCACGGCTTCATCGTGGGGCACATAACCCCTGAAGCCCAGGTCGGCGGGCCTATCGCCCTAGCCCAAACCGGCGACAAGATAACCATCGACGCAATCAACAATACTATCTCCATCGATGTATCTGACGATGAATTGGCAAAACGCAAAGCCGATTGGAAAGCTCCCCCTTACAAAGTCACCCAGGGAACTCTCTTTAAGTACATCAAAAACGTCGAACACGCCTCCATAGGCTGCGTCACCGACGAATAACAATCGAATCAGCAAAACACCGACAGGAGGCGGACATCTTGTCCGCCTCCCGTCCATGACCAGATAGTCGTTTATAATATCCGCAAAAAAAGCCTCACTCCTTTTAAATAAAAGAAGTGAGGCAAACTTTATCTTCAATACCGAATCTCTTAAATGGATTCCTACGCCACGCGTGTCTTCGATAGACGAATAGCACTAGCGATTCTACTCCCCATTTCGCCGGTACCCACGCTACCTGCACCTTCCATCGCCAGATCAACCGTTCTTACTCCCGCGGAAATAACGTCGTCAACCGCCTGCTCTATCGCCTCGGCCACATCACTCCAGCCCAGCGATTCCCGACACATCATTGCCGCGCTGAGTATCATTCCTATCGGATTGGCTATTCCCTTGCCAGCAATATCCGGAGCTGAACCGTGGATAGGCTCGTATAAACCAGGTCCTCCATCTCCCAGCGACGCAGAAGGAAGCATCCCCATCGAGCCGGCCAGCACAGACGCCTCATCGGTAATAATATCCCCGAACAAGTTACCCGTAACAATCACATCGAACCGCGCAGGCCTCTGGATCAGGTGCATTGCCGCCGCATCCACCAGAACATTCTCCTGCTCCACTTCAGGGAATTCATCCTTGAGTACCCGCTCGGCACAGGTTCGCCACAAGCGCGAAACCTCCAGTACGTTCGCTTTATCCACCGAGGCAACCCGCTTGCGTCGCCCCATTGCCGCCTTACCGGCAATACGAACAACCCGTTCGACCTCTTCCGTCGAATAGATCATGGTATTGTACGCCTCTTCGCCGCTGGTATGTTCCCGCCGTCCCTGCTCACCGAAATAAATTCCTCCGGTCAGCTCTCGAATCACCAGCAGATCGATACCGGCCACCAGTTCCTTGCGCAGCGGCCCGGAGTCAGCCAGCGCCGGATGCACCTTCACCGGACGCAGATTGGCAAACAAGCCCAACTCCTTGCGAATTTTCAGCAAGCCCTGCTCCGGCCTGACTGCGGCATTGGGATCATCCCATTTCGGACCGCCGACCGCTCCCAGCAGAACCGCGTCCGAATTCCTGCACAACTCTATCGTCCAATCGGGCAGAGCAGTACCGGTTTCATCAATCGCAATTCCGCCGATCAACCCCTCGTTGAACTCAATCTCATGCCCAAAACATTTCGCGGCGGCCAGGAGTACCTTCTGGGCCTGAGCTACAACTTCCGGTCCCACTCCATCCCCGGCCAATACTGCTATCTTCGCTTTCATGACTGATCCTTGTATTTCCAATTATCAGGCGGATTCCGCCAACTTGTTGCTCAAACCGTTCTTGCCATACGTCTTCATCAGACCGTATTCAAAACTGTCGTGAATCGCCTGCCAACTGGCCTCGATTATATTCCGCGACGCCCCCACAGTACTCCACGTCGTTGTCCCATCACTTGAATTTATCAGTACACGGGTAAGTGCCGACGTACCCGTCGTTTCCTCCAGGATTCGCACCTTGTAGTCCACCAGGTGAAACCTTTCGATCTCCGGGTACACGGTTATTAGTGCTTTTCTCAAGGCAATATCCAACGCTCCGACAGGGCCCACCCCATCGGCCACTGTGTGATGAATCTGTCCGCCCGTCTTGATCTTCACGTTAGCTTCCGCCAGGTGCCCTCTCTTTTCCCGATGCTCAACCACTACCATGAAATCCAGCATCTCGAAAAACGGCTTGTAGTCAGACTGCTTGCGGCGCATCATCAGTTCCAGCGATGCTTCGGCCGCTTCAAAGGAGAAGCCCCTGTTCTCCAGCTCCTTTACCCTAGTCAGCACTTCAACGCTTTTCTGCGAGTCCTCCGTATCTATTCCGAACTCGTTGGCCTTGTAATTGATATTACCCCTGCCGGATAGTTCAGAAACCAGGATCCTCGTATCGTTACCCACTTCCGCCGGCGAAATATGTTCGTAAGAACCGCTATCGCGCTGAAGGGCTGCTACATGCACGCCGCCCTTGTGCGCAAAAGCGCTCCTGCCTACATAAGGTAAACTGCGCGGATGGGCTGAATTGCACACCTCACTTACCGCTCGCGACAGTTCCGTAAGCTTCCGCAGTTTTCCTTCTTCAACTACCTGCTCGCCCAGTTTCAATTCCAGGTTCGCCACAATCGTGCAAAGGTCTGCGTTTCCGCATCTTTCACCGATCCCGTTTATCGTACCCTGTACCTGCTCGACTCCCGCACGTACCGCGGTTATGGAGTTGGCCACCGCACAACCACTGTCATTGTGCGAGTGTATTCCCAATGCTACATCTATTTCCGCCGAAACCTCTCCCACAACCTTTTCGATCATCCACGGCATGGTGCCGCCGTTGGTATCACATAGTACAAGCGTATCCGCTCCACCATTGGCCGCGGCTCGCAATACTTTGACCGCGTATTCCCTGTCAGCGAAATAACCATCAAAGAAATGCTCCGCGTCAAATACGACCCGCCTGCCGGCCGACCGCAAATACGCCACGCTCTCTTCAATAATCCGCAGGTTGTTCTCCAGATCGGTCCGTAGAACCTCCGTCACATGCCGCGTCCAGGCTTTTCCAAATATCGCCACTACCGGAGCCTCGCTCTCCAGCAAAGCCTTGATATTATCATCGTCTTGCGGGGACAACGATGGACGGCAGGTGCTTCCGAACGCACTGATCGTTGCGTTTTTCAAACCCAGTTTGCGCACATCTCGAAAATACTCAGCGTCCTTGGGATTCGAGCCAGGCCAACCTCCCTCGACCAGTTGGACTCCAAATTCATCAAGCATACTGGTTATACGTAACTTATCCTGGGCCGTTAGGTTCACACCTTCGCCCTGGGTTCCGTCCCGGAGTGTAGTGTCGTATAGTTCTATCATGCCTTTGCCTCTCCATTGGCAACCAGACCTGTTTTTCTCGCGTACTTGAAAAGACCGCCGGCCGACACTACCTCCTCCACCTGCCCCATGGGTCGCAATGGATGTTCTGCCGCCGACTGAGCCGCCCGTATCTCCATAGTCTTTAGATTAACTTCAACTTCATCACCGGTAACGAAATGTTCGCAAAGCCGGTACTGGGATTCCACCGGGTACAGCTCGCCTGTAGCAATCGCGTTGCGGAAAAAAATCCGCGCATATGACTCGGCAATCACGATTTTCACTCCAGCGGCACCCAGCGCAATCGGAGCGTGCTCCCTGGAAGATCCGCAACCGAAATTCCTCCCGGCTATAATGACCGCATAGTCCGAGGGAGCATTTCCCGCTTCCACCAGTCGTTCCGGATAGTCCTCAACGGGAAGTCCCGAAAGCGCATACCCGCCCAGTTGCATACATTCCTGCGCTATGGTCGGCACCAGCGACAGATACTCGGCCGGTATTATCTGGTCCGTATCGATGTTGTCGCCCACAACGTACACTTTTCCAACAATTGTACTTTTCGCTACCCCTGATTCTTCCATTTGAATCACCATGTTTCCCTTATAAGTACTTTCTCGGATCAGTTACGCATCCCGACACAGCCGACGCAGCAACCGTATACGGACTGGCCAGATGTATCTTCGCGTCCGCGTGCCCCATTCGACCTGGAAAATTCCGGTTGGTTGTGCTTATGCAACTCAATGGCTGATTAACCCGGCCAAAAGTGTCACTCGGACCTCCAAGGCACGCGGCACAACCGGCGTTTTCCGTCATCTTCACCCCCGCGGCTACCAGCGCATCCCACATGCTCATGCCGCCATTTGTTTTTGCCTTGAGTTTTTCCCTCACCTCAACCGTTGCCGGCACTCCATAAGTGGCTATCGCCACTTTTCTACCGGTAACTATTTCCGCAAAGGCTTCAAAGTCCGCCATCTTCCCCCCGGTACACGATCCGATATATGCCCGATCAAGTTTCATCTCCGCACATTCCGAGACCTTTGCCCGCTGCCCCGGATTAGGGTGCAACGCTACCGTAGGTTCCAGAGTCGAAAGATCTATAGCAAATTTTTTAGCGTAAACCGCACCAGCGTCGGCCTGCATTACCTGGTACTCGTGAGTAGTGCCATTAGCTTTTCCCTTATCATCAACATATTGCCGGACTAGATCGTCAACTTCAAATACCGCGTTCTTCGCTCCCGCCTCCACTCCCATGTTGGCCACCGTCATCCGCTCTTCCATCGACAAACCGGCGATTCCATCGCCGCCAAACTCCATCGCCATGTACGTCGCTCCGTCAAACCCTATCTCCCCGATAATGTGCAGGATGATATCCTTGGCCATTACGCCTTTTTGCAATTTGCCAGTCAGGTTAAAACGCAACGTTTCCGGAACCCTTAGCAACATCTTGCCTGTTCCCATCACAAACGCCGCGTCCGTATTACCTATTCCCGTAGCGAACTCACCAAACGCCCCGGCCGTGCAAGTGTGCGAATCCGTTCCCACCAGTACTTCGCCCGGACGCGTATGCCCCTTCTCAGCCAAAGCGACATGACAGACTCCCGCATACCGGTTGCCGTGTTGAGCGGCATAATCGCCTTTGGAAATATCAAATTTCCACTGCCCCCGCTCATCGTCTATGACGTCATAAAAGTATTTGATTCCCTGCTCTCGAACGAACTCCCGCAGGATATCGACATTGCGATTCGAACGCTCATCACCGGTAAAAATGTAATGATCGGGAATTATCACCACCTTCTGCGAATCCCACACACGTGACTTTTCACCGAATTCCCTTTTCATTACCCCGATTGTGCCAGGACCGCAAACGTCATGAGTCATCAAGACGTCCACGTTTACCAGAACGCTTTCGCCGGGTTCAACCCGCTCTTTACCGGCCGCATTCGCCAGTATCTTCTCTGTCAATGTCATGCTCATTATTTAGAGTTACCCCCAATCGCATTTCGCGATATTGTTCGTCGATTATCCGCCTTGTGCGTTTACCAACTCGTTGATTGCCATGACGTAGGCTTTGGCACTGGCTACCAGGATGTCCGTGTCAGACGCACTGCCCATCCCCTCTTTCGCGCCTTCTCCTCGACCTTGAACCTTGATGGTCACCTTGCATACCGCGTCCAGATTTCCGTGTACTTCATGAACTATGTAGTCTTCAACGTCACACTCTCTGCGAACAATCTTGTTGACCGCCTTGCAGATTGCATCCACAGGTCCGGTTCCGGTTGCCGCCTGCGTCTCGCTTTTGCCGTTCGGCGCGGTCAACGATACACTCGCCGTCGGTAATGATGGATAACCACATGCCACATGCACACCGTGTAAAACGTATTCGCCGCTCGATCCCGATGCCATAATTACCCCGCAACCATGAAAACCTATCGAGTCCCGTTAGCCTTGCTGCAGAAATCACCTTCCACCCGGGCCAGTTTATTCAATGCCGCCAGGTACGCTTTCGCACTGGCAACCAGGATATCCGTATCCGCACCATGTCCGCTGTAGATCCGGGCACCCTCTTCTTTCTTTCTCACCCGAACCGTAACTTCACCAAGTGCATCGATACCACCGCTCACCGCGTGGACCACATATTCCAATAAGTCGGCGTCCATCTCCGATATCTCATCAACCGCCGAAAAGATCGCGTCGACAGGACCGGTACCCGTACAAGCCTTGGTTTTACACGAACCGTCCGGCAGCGTTATGGAAACGCTGGCCGTGGGCAGAGCCGGAGCGCCACACGAAACATTTACCCCGTGTAACACGAACAGATCCTCCGGCTGCTGGAACTCGTCCGCTACCAGTGCCTCCAGATCCGCCTCCGTAACCTCCTTCTTCTTGTCCGCTAGAACCTTGAACCGGGCGAATACTTTATCCAGATCCTCCTCAGACATATGGTTAAAGCCAATTTCGTCCAGGTTCTTGCGCAGAGCGTGCCGACCGGAATGTTTCCCCAGCACCAGCCGGCTCTGAGTCAACCCTACCGTTTCCGGCGTCATTATCTCGTACGTTTCCCTGTGCTTGATTACGCCGTCCTGGTGAATGCCCGCCTCGTGAGCAAACGCGTTTCCACCAACAATGGCCTTGTTCGGCGGTACCGATATTCCCGTACGGGTGGCCACCAGGTGACTGCTGCGCGTCAAATGGGTCGTATCAATACCTGTATCGAACCCGTAAAACTCCCTTCTAGTTCGCAAAGCCATTACCACTTCTTCCAGCGAACAGTTGCCCGCCCGCTCTCCTATTCCATTAATCGTGCACTCTATCTGCCTGGCCCCGGCCTGGACGCCGGCCAACGAACACGCCGTAGCCAACCCAAGATCATCATGGCAGTGTACGGATATCACGCAGTTTTCAATCCCCGGTACGTTGTCTTTCACCGAGCGGACCATCTGTGCCAGTTCAGCCGGCTGCGCATATCCCACCGTATCCGGCAGATTCAGTGTGGTGGCCCCCGCCTCTATAACCGCCGCCAGCACTTCGTTGAGGAATACCGGATCGCTTCGGCTGGCATCCTCCGCACTGAACTCGACGTCCTTGCACAGGCTGTACGCATATTCCACCATTTTCTTCGCACGCTCTATCACCTTCTCCTTGCTCATCTTGAGCTTGTATTCCAGGTGCACATCAGACGTGGCGATAAAAGTGTGAATCCGGTTATTAGCCGCGTGGCTTACCGCCTGCCAGCAGGCGTCTATGTCCTTTTCCACCGCCCGGCACAGGCCCGTTATAATAGGCCCGTCTGGAGTTCCCACTCTGTCCGCTATTTTCGTTACCGCTTCGAGATCACCCGGAGACGCTGCCGGAAAACCCGCTTCAATAACATCCACCCCCAGCCGGGCGAGCTGTTGGGCAATTTCCAGTTTGGCCACCGTGTCCAGTGAGGCCCCCGGAGATTGCTCGCCATCTCTCAACGTCGTATCGAATATGCGTACGTAATTACTCATTTTCCAATTCCTTTAAGATCGCCTCCCGGTCCTGGAGAAAAGAACCGGGAGGCTTAAGGCGATATATAGGAAATCAGCCAATCCCTTGGATTATCGCGGCGTCCTGTTTTCCCCCGGCCCCTTGTTTGGCCGCCTTCAACCACGGCATCATTGACCGCAATTCGCTTCCGATCTGCTCTACCGGGTGTTTCGCCTGCTCCTCGGCAATTGCCGTCATCTTCGGCTTGCCTGCGGCGCACTCCGCCATCCATTCATCAGCAAACGCCCCAGACTGAATCTCCGCTAGAATCTGCTTCATTGCTTCGCGAGCTTCGTCACTGATTACCCTCTTACCACGCGAGAGGTCACCGTACTCGGCCGTGTTACTGATCGAACGCCGCATGCCGCTGATCCCGTGCTCGTACATCAGATCCACTATCAGCTTCACTTCGTGCAGGCACTCGAAATAAGCCATCTCAGGGGCATACCCCGCCGCTGTAAGCGTCTCGAAGCCCGCACGGATCAACTCGCTCAATCCGCCGCACAACACAGCCTGCTCGCCGAAAAGGTCGGTTTCCGTCTCTTCCTTGAAACTCGTTTCCAGAATACCCGCGCGACCTCCGCCGATGCCGCTTGCGTAAGCCAGACCTACTTCACGCGTATCACCTGATGGATCCTGGCCCACAGCAAGCAAACAGGGAACACCCGCACCGCGATGATACTCCCTGCGCACCAGATGCCCAGGCCCCTTTGGCGCGACCATGAACACGTTTACATCCGCCGATGGAACTATCTTTTCGAAGTGAACACAGAACCCGTGAGCGAACGCCAGGTAGTTTCCCTTCTCCAGGTTAGGAGCGATATCCTTGGTATACGTTTCCGGCTGCAACTCATCCGGCATTAACACCATGACTACGTCACTTCTCTTCACGGCCTCGGCTGTTTCGAAAACTTCCAGTCCGTTGGCTTCCGCCTTCGACCAGGAAGCACTCCCGTTACGTAATCCAACAACCACATCAAATCCGCTGTCCTTCAGGTTCAATGCGTGCGCGTGCCCTTGGGAACCGAACCCGATAATGGCAATACGCTTGTTCTTAAGAGCATCCGGATTACAGTCTTTGTCATGCAATACGTTCACTGTTCATTCCTTCTCATATTGAGTTTAAGCAATACCTACGCGGTGTTGCGCAGGTCGCAAGTTTCCGTTTGTCCATCTGCCTCGTTGACACCCACGGCGTGCAACTCGTTCAGTTCCATAACATCCATAATCCTCCGCAGTTGCGGAGCAAACCGGTGAGCTGCGTGGTTTGGTGCCCAGACCACGATATTCGCCCTGCCGTCTGCCGCCGATACAAAGGTCACTTTCCCGCGAAGACGCTCGCAATGCAGCAGAACCTTGGTCAGCGCTGTCATGCGCCTCAACACCAGTGCAAAAGTTAAAATCTTCATCATGCTGACTCCATCATTTCGCCAAGTCCCGCTCCTGCGGGGACCATGGGAAAAACATTCTCTTCCAGATGGCACCTGCAATGCAGCAGTGCCGGTCCTTCGCAATCCCACCAGGCATCTATGGTAGATTGCATATCTCCAGCGTTTTCCAGGCTGAAAGCGCCGATATTGTAAACACGGGCCAGATCCGCGAAATTCGGATTATCCGACAGATCCACTCCGCTGTAACGTTTGTCAAAAAACAGCTCCTGCCACTGTCGCACCATTCCCAAATACTGGTTATCCATAACCAGCATTTTTAAGGGAATATTGCATCTGCGTATGGTAGCCATCTCCGCCATCGTCATCTGGAATCCACCATCTCCCGAAATCGTCAGAACCCTTTGATCCGGGCGGGCGAATTGAGCTCCCATACCCGAGGGAACACCAAAACCCATGGTCCCCGAACCGCCGGACGTAATGAGGTTTTGCGGCGATTCCGGTCGAATCCGCTGCGCTGTCCACATCTGCTGCTGACCTACATCGGTAGCTACGATGGCTTCCGGACCCGCCTTATCCAGAACGGCCTGGATCATTGCCGCCGGTGCTATACCATCGTCAAACTGCCTGGTAGAACCGTTCAAACCGTGCCCATACCCCTTAACCTCCTCCTGCCACTTAAGGAAAGGCTTAATCGGATCCTTATCCAGCAGTTCGAGCCATGCAGTCAGCACGCCCTTCAGATCACCGTGTAACGAAACATCCACGGGAACTATTTTGCCGATTTCAGCCGCGTCGATATCAACGTGAATCACCCTGGCTTCAGGAGCGAACTTTGCCAGGTTGCCCGTAACCCGGTCGTCAAAACGCATTCCCATCGCCACAATCAGATCACTATTGGTTATACCCTTATTGGCCCATCTCAAGCCGTGCATCCCCGGCATTCCCAGCAAGCCCGGGTAATCCCTGTCAGCAGAACCTATTCCCATCAGCGTCGTGGAAACCGGGACTTGAGTTGCGTCACACCAGTCCCGAAACTCATTTGTCGCTTTGCCTAACCTGCAACCTCCGCCTACAATGCAGATCGGCCTATCCGCGGCCTTGAGCAATTCATGAGCTTTCTTCAACGACGCGGGATTATGCTTCGGTGCCGGTTCGTAGGCAGGTAGTTCACTTAATGGTGAGCAGAATTTTTTGGTTTTTCCTACTAGGACATCTTTGGGAATATCCACCAACACCGGACCTGGGCGACCCGATCTTGAAATGAAAATAGCCTCTTCCAGAATCTCAGGTAGATGGTCCGTCGATTTCACCAGGTAACACTGTTTCGTGGCAACCGCGACTATTCCAACGATATCCGCTTCCTGAAACCCGTCGGTCCCGATCAACGGGCTCGCCACCTGCCCGGTTATACACAACACCGGCGATGAATCCATACTCGCCGTGCATATGCCCGTTACCAGGTTGGTTGCTCCGGGACCACTGGTGGCGATACACACGCCCATTTCGCCCGATGCGCGGGCATATCCGTCTGCCGCGTGTACCGCTGACTGCTCGTGCCGGGTAAGTATGTGACGTATAGGGGAATCCAACAAGGCGTCGTATAAGGGCATTATCGTTCCGCCGGGATATCCAAAAGCGGTATTCACCCCCGCTTTCACCAGCGCGTCTATGACCACCTGTGATCCAGTTCGTTCCGTCATGTTTTTTCCCTTTAGCTCCTGCATCCTGCTCGCTTGTTCCGCAAAAATCATGGTGCAATAAAAAAAACCGACCCCCGCTAAGCGGGAGTCGGTTTCAAGGTCTCTTTTGGCTTTCTATCAGCCCTGCCCTTTACCGTTCCCGCCTTTTCCTGTGGCTAAGGAGGAGTACGCTTACAAGTACGCTAATAAGCTCTACGAGAATAATGGGCAGGTTGTTGATAATTGCGACGTTACCGGCATAAGGCGTACTCAGAGCGACAGCGGTATTTCCACCATTGCTGCTTTCTGAATTATACTGCACTTTCGCAGGCATTTATCAATTCCTTATCAGCACTCGGGGAATTTCCGCGTCCCCATGTGCTTCCTATTTAATCACCTCTCCAATAAGATTCAATACGAAAAATACTCTGCAACACCCCGAGTAGTGTCTATACCACAGATTTACCGACGCTTTTTACAGCAACCGCGCCCGATAAAAACCGATTATCAATAGCGCAGTCACGCATTATGTAAATGCTGCTGCATATAATTTACGCCTTATTTTGCCGCGGAATTTCTTGATATTTTTTTGAAATGAAACCGATAACCGGCCGAATCAAAACGACTTGCGCTCGTAATTGCCGGCATATGCACGCATTAACGCATAAAGTGTTGCGTTAACCGCCCCCTGCACTCAACGCATTTTCCATCTCATATTCCCGATCCGTCTTTAGTTCCGCGCAAAAGCGAAGAATATTCCTGGTCGAGTTTCTTCAGACGCTTCTTGAGTTTTTCATTACCACCTTCGTACTTGTTTGTTGGGTTACAGAGAGCAACAAACCATTCCACCAGGCTGGCGAAATCTCCGGCATCGACGTATTCCGACCCTATCCGCTTGCGTTTGGTATCCATATTGTGGTAATTACCTAATGCAAGGCAAACGCCGGTAGCCTCGTAACCCAGTTCGCAGTACGCGGTGGATTCACAGGTTCCCCCGTCCATGAGCTTTCTCTGGTAGGTAAACCCGGATTTTGCTCCCCGTTTTTTGCCGACCAGCGAATCCGCAACTTCGCGACAATGCTCCGTAACCGCCGGATTGAAGATAGACGCCTTGTCCCCAACCCGCAAAATCGGCCCATCCCCCATTCTCGCACTGGGAAGTTCACTACTCGTTTCCACCGCAACCACGAAACTGTTCGCCGGAATAGTCTTATGCCGACACGCGGCAAGCGCTCCTATAAAACCTACCTCTTCCGCACGGGTAAACAGGAAATATCCTTCCGCCGCTACCGCCGATCTGGATAGCCTGTCTATGCAGCACAACATAGCCGCGACTCCGGCCAGATCGTCGCAAGCGCGAGCGTATATCTTCCCGTTTCGAATCGCTGGCTCCGGGCAATCCCACATTCCAACCGCGCCACGTGGGATGCTTCCGGATATCTCGATTACCGCGGTTTCCACGCCGGCCGCCTTACCCGTACCTTTCTTTGTAACCGACTTGATGCGTCCCTTTCGCCACTTCCCATCTACAAAAAACCTGACACCACTCCCCACGAAATACTCGGCTCGCACGCCACCACGCCAGATGGCTCGCAACTTTCCCTTACCAATCATCTTATCCGCGATGAAACCCGGATGATCGAGGTGAGCAGTCAGGCAAACAGGACGGCGGACTTTCGTATTTCCCTTCTTCACCCGCACCAACAGGTTACCCGCTGGATCAGTTTTTACAGTTACCCCTCGACGAGCAGCGCAGAACGATTCCACATGAGCCATTACGTATCGCTCAGCAAAGGGAGCCGTTGGTAAAGCTAGAAGTTCCTCCAAAATCCTCGCTGCGGCTTTGGAAATCATTTCGCCCACCTGTGTTTTTTGAGTATGTAAGTTAAAAGGGGTTTATCCCACCGGACACTTATTGATCCAGAATGCAGCCAACAGGATCAACGTGGCTGACATCGTCACCAAACCCATTAGAAACGCCAACCACGAACGCTTTGAAAGGTGGTTTCTCTTCTGCCCCGCACTGTTGGCCCCCATTGCGGCACCAATAGCGCAAAGCAGCAGCGTCAAAGCTGCACCAGCCATGAATACTGGCAGAAACATCGACTTCTTGCCGTATACAACTACCGACATATCACTATTGTACCGACTCCCCGCCAGGAATATTAATGCCAGAAAACCGAGCACTGCCAGTATCGATACCACCAAAGCTACTTTTGCCTGTACATCGTATCTTCGAAGACTTGCTCGCGCCACGGTTCACCTCGTGAGAATTTAGACTTAACAAACAACCCAATCCAGGCCGCCCTCTGCTGCCGACCGCCCATTTTAGACCCAAACGACCACTGCCGTCCAGTATTGCATTCACTTGCTCCTAACATCGCCCACATGCAAGCCTATTCGTAACTTATTTTTGCATAATCGCCCATTTCCGTCCTATTATCGCCGGTTTTTACACCTCGCTGACCAATAACCTACTCTTACGCATCCACCGAAAACGTGCTATCGCCCCCGATTTCCTCAACAACCACTGCGTCCCCGCAAGCTGAGTACTTGTTCGATTCACTCTGGATATGCTTGACGTTGATAATACCGTTGGCACCTTTCATACCGGCCGTTGCTTTCAAGCCTTCCACTGCCTCTCCTGGCTTTCGAAAACCGTCCACGAATACGGCCTCTATCTGCCGGATTATTCTGAACCCCGCAATATCCGGACCGCTGGATGTCGCCACGATCTTCCCCGCTTCCACCTTCATTGCCATAATAGACTCTGCAGTCGGCTGGTATTTCTGTAGCTTGGGATGAATTACCGGTGGTTGACGGTGTCGGAGAATTCGCCGAATGCGACTGATAATCCACACCACCGCGAGAAAACAGGTCGCGCCGATTATCACTTGCCATCTCAGGTCTTCAGTCAGTATGCCATCTAACATAAAGCTTCATTCCTTTTCTTAGCGGTTTTAACCGGATTCTAATCTTGTCGCCCCTCGTTTTCCACAAGCGTATGACTGGCATAGGTGGTTCCTCGCCAGGTGGTCTTACCGCCAAACCGCTGCCATATCGCGGTAAGCACCATCCCCGCCCCTAAAACAGCACCAATACAATAGGTAGCCCACGCCCAAGAAGCAGCCCGGGCTATCTTCATGAAACGGTATATGACGCTTTCCAGCAGGATCACAACCGTGCAGGTTACCAGTAATGCGATCTTCCACTGCGACTTGGATTCACCGTCAGCCAGCACATAACCAACGATTGATACTGCAAGTGATACAAATGGGAATATGCTGGCAATAAGCACCAGAGCCAGCGTCGCTGCCAGACGCCTGAACGTCTCGAAGCTTCCATAAAAGATCCTGGTCCATCCCCGCCACGCGTCCCGAAAAGATGAGTACATTCGAGTAAGGTACAAACCATGGTTTTCCACCACGAACAAACGATGCCCGAAACGCTTGGCCAGCCGAGCCAGGTGCATATCCTCATTCAACAGCCCCCGTACCGCCCGATGCCCCCCAATCGCTTCATATGTCTTGTGCGAAATAAGCATAAACGCCCCGTTGGCGTAAGCTGTTTTCGTACGGGGATTGTTCACCTTCTTAGGATTAAACCATATAACCATTATTGCCGCGCAAACCGGCTGAATTACCCGTTCCCAGAAACTCCGCGTCTCCAGCACCGGCAGAACCGACAGGAAATCCACGTTCTCCCGCTCCGCCTCCTGCACTGAAGCAGCTAACGTCATCCGCGACAACTGCCGGCAATCGGCATCAATGAAACACAGCCACTGCCCCGTTGCCTGTTTCACCCCCGCGTCCATTGCGTGGTTTTTCCCAAACCAGCCGTCCTCCAGATGCTTGATATGCATCGCCCGTAACCGCTCGGGGTTCTCTCCCGCCAGTTTATCGATTATCTCCGCCGTCCTGTCGGTACTTCGGTCATTGATGACTATTATTTCGTAATCGGGATAATCCTGGTCGAGCATCGTGCGCAGGCAGGTCTCGATGTTCCGCTCTTCATCCTTGGCCGCAACCAGAACCGACACCTTAGGCGCTCCCGCCCCAATCGGAGGATAAGATTCCGGCGTCAACGGACGGTTTTCTCTGAGCGCTTCGGATATGGTCCGATGCCTCAAAGCCCATAACAAAC
Organism: Phycisphaerae bacterium; assembly: GCA_963667855.2. GTDB lineage: Bacteria > Planctomycetota > Phycisphaerae > UBA1845 > UBA1845. Next base: position 72,254 of record CAXXKI010000035.1, read on the forward strand.
CAACCACTCCGCAAAAACAAAGCCACACCGTCATCCCAATTGGCATCCGTTTCCTCTCAAAAAGAAATCACCAGTAGCGATTTGATTATCCGTAGCTCAACGAGGTTGTCCATTTCCTCGGGAAAAGAAAAAGGTGCCAGTTTGTTTTTTTACTTAAAACCAACCTGGCACCTTTTCAGTTATTCACAGCTTCGATTATCCCTGATCGGCCTCTTCCTCCCCTTCGCCGGGGATTATCGGGTCGCTTATCACGTACTCTTCCCGCAGCCACTTCCCCAGATCGATCTTCTGGCAGCGATCACTGCAAAAAGGCCTGGTTGGAGCCTCTTCTCGTGATTTGACTTCAACGATCCTCCCGCATGTCGGGCAGGTATAGCGAATCATGAGCCCATCCAATGGTTTGCCGTCTCCGGAGATCACGACTTTTTCGCACCTGAACTTTCAGTTTTTTTAGCACCGGAACCGCCAGCTTTAGACTTGCTGCTCGACTCCGTACTTTTACTTTCACTTGAACTTCCGGACTGCTTGTCCTTTTCCGCCTTGGCTGCTTTTTTATACCCTTCGCTGCGGTAATCAGTTTCGTAGAACCCGCTGCCTTTGAACAACACGGCTCCTCCGCCACCGATCAGCCGACGAATCTTCGCCCGCTCGCCACATCCCTCACACGGCTTCTCTGGCATCCTCTTGGGCTTAGCCGTAATACTCTGTAACATCTCAAAAGTATGGCCGCAATTCGTACATTCGTAATCGTAGGTTGGCATCGCTATTTCACTCCACTACTCGTCTTTACCCTCTGTCGCGTTTTTCCCTGAGGTTTTATCCTCACTCACGGCTTCCTCTTGTTCTGTCGGAGCGCTGGCTACTATAACCTGAGCGGGCCGGAGTACTCGGTCTCGAAGTATATAACCCTTCTGGATCTGTTGAATTACCGTTCCCGGCTCATGATCGACCGTTGGCTGTTGCATGAGAGCAGCGTGTCGCGAGGGATCAAACGGAACCTTTTCCGCTTCGATCGCTTCAACATGGTGATCCTTCAGAAGCTTCTCCACCTTGTTCTCGATAAGCTTCATCCCTTCCACTACCGTCGCCACCGAATCACTGTTCGCTGAAGCTTCCACCGTTCGCTCGAAATCATCCACAATATCCAGAAGTGAACGCAACAAGCCGGTATTTGCGTAACGAATCGATTCCTCCAGTTCGTTAGCCGCTCTCTTAGCCGCATTCTGCTGCTCGGCCTTGGCCCGGAGATACTTGTCCTTCCACTCATTCACTTCGCGAGTAAGGTCGGTGACTTTATTCTCCGGCGAAACAACGATCTCCTCTGCCGAATCTTCCGGATTACCGGCGGCCTCGCTCTCGCCAACCTTCTGAGTCGCTTCCATTTCCTCATTTACCACAGAAGGTTCTTTGCTTTTTTTTGATTTCTTACTTGCCATTGTCGTAGTATCTCAAAACGATTTAAACGGTATTACCTCAACGCCCCAAAAACAGTTAAAACCGTTAACCGAAGTACTCCATTAGCTTATCGAAAAACCCCTTCGATTCAGGCAGGACCGTTTTATCCTCGGTTTCCGCGAATTCCCGGAGCAGTTGCTCCTGCTTTTCGGTCATTTTCTTTGGTATTTCCACCATGACCTGTACCAACTGGTCACCTGACCGCCCGGTTCTCAGATCGGGCAATCCCATCCCCGCCATTCGGAAAACCTGACCGTGCTGCGTTCCGGCCGGAATGGTCAATTCCGCCTTACCGCCGAGGGTGGGAACCTCAAACCTCGCTCCCAGTGCCGCCTGGCTGAACGAAATCGGCATTGGGCAAATCAGATCATCGTTATGTCGCTCCAGAAACTCATGCGACTTAACCCGAACGTAACAGTGGAGATCGCCACGCGGAGCACCCGGTTCTCCCGGTTCCCCTTCACCTCGAACGCGAACCTCCTGCCCGTCGTGTATCCCCGCCGGTATCTTTATGTTGACCACTCGCTTCTTCGGCGAACGTCCCTTGCCTCGGCATTTTTTACACGGCGTCGAATATATACTGCCTTGCCCCTGACAGGTGGGACACGCGGTTACCACCCGGCCAAACAATCCACCAAATCCACCGGCCTGCTCTACCTTGCCGTATCCACCGCAAGTTGCACAACTTCTCCGTTCACTTCCCGGAGCCGCCCCCGTTCCTTCGCACTCATCGCACAGATCTTCCCTGGTGAACGAAAGCTCTTTTTCCGTGCCGGTGGAAACTTCTCGCAAGGTAATTTCCACCTGTGCCTGCAGATCCGCTCCCCGACGCCTGCCCCGGCTGCGCCCACCGCCGAACGCTCCGCCGAAAATATCGTTGAACATGGAGAAAATGTCGTCCGTACCCATATGGGTAAAATCGTGCATTCCTCCACCGGCAACCCCCTGGTGGCCGAATTGATCGTAGCGTTGGCGTTTTCCCTGATCACTCAGAACTTCGTATGCTTCGGCCGCCTCCTTGAACTTCCCCTCAGCCTCCGGATCATCCCGGTTACGGTCAGGGTGATACTTCAAGGCGCACTTGCGGTAAGCCTTCTTAATCTCATCGGGAGATGAGTCTCGCGAAACTCCAAGCACTTCGTAGTAGTCGCGTTTACTGGACATATCCGCAAGTACCTCACTACTAAGCCGCCTTTAAAAACCGGTTTTAGGCGGCGATTAAAACACGAGACGAGGGGCGAACAGATCTGCTCGCCCCTCGTTTAGCGATAAACGTTATCCCCTAGCGAACCGAATGGATAATCGGGGTTTTCTTCTCGTCCTTCAGGTCCGTGACCATCACCTCGGTAGTGAGCATCAAACCGGCTACACTTGCCGCGTTTTCCAACGCACAGCGGGAAACCTTCGCCGGATCCAGAATTCCGGATTTTACCATATCGGTAAATTCGTAATTACGGGCGTCGTAACCGAATGATCCGCTCTTCTCCAGAATCTGCTCGACGATGACATCTCCGTCTTCACCGGCGTTAGTGATTATCTGCCGTGCTGGCCCACGAAGAGCACCGGCTATGATGTCAAAGCCCATCTTCTCTTCGCCGCTCGCCTTGCTGCGCGCCTTGTTAACAGCTTCAATCGCACGAAGGTAGACAACACCACCTCCGGGAACGATACCCTCTTCGGTAGCCGCACGCGTAGCGTGGAACGCATCATCAACCAGATCCTTACGCTCCTTGGCTTCCACCTCGGTAGCCGCACCAACGCGAATAACCGCAACGCCACCGGTCAGCTTGGCCAGCCGCTCCTGCAGTTTTTCCCTATCATAATCGCTGGTCGTCGTCTCGATCTGCTTGCGAATCTGATCGATCCGGGCGTTGATGTCGCCTTTCTTGCCTGCGCCTTCGATAATCGTCGTATCTTCCTTCGTAACCACGATCTTTCGGGCTTTACCCAAATCTTCCAGGGTTACGTTTTCGAGCTTGATGCCCAGGTCTTCGCTGATCATCTTCGCGCCGGTTAAAGCGGCGATATCACCCAGCATCGCCTTGCGACGATCGCCAAAACCAGGGGCCTTCACCGCCGCACAAGTCAGAACACCCCGCAGGCGGTTGACCACCAGGGCGGCCAGTGCCTCACCTTCCAGATCCTCCGCAATTACCAGGAACGGTTTTCCCGAAGAAGCAATACTCTCAATCAGCGGAATGAATTCACGCAGGTTGGAGATCTTCTTCTCGTAAACCAGAACGTAGGCATCTTCCATGACGCATTCCAGCGTACCCGGATCGGTCATGAAATAGGGAGAAAGGTAGCCCTTGTCGAACTGCATACCCTCTACAACTTCCTTTTCCGTCTCGAAGGTCTTGCCTTCCTCGATTTCAACCACGCCTTCTTTGCCCACCTCGTCCAACGCACTGGCCAGCAATTTGCCAATGGTGTTATCCCCATTAGCGCTGATCGTGGCGACCTTCTCTATATCAGCCGAGTTCTTAATCGGAGTCGCTTGCGCGGCAATACTCTTGACCGCTACAGCAACCGCCTGGTCGATACCTCTCTTGAGCGACATCGGGTTCACACCGGCCGTAACCAGCTTGAGCCCTTCACGATAGATCGATTCCGCCAGTACCGTGGCGGTTGTGGTGCCGTCACCAACCAGGTCACTGGTCTTGGAGGCAACCTCATTGATCATCTTCGCGCCCATGTTCTCAAAAGGCTGCTCCAGTTCGATCTCTTTGCTGACCGAAACTCCGTCCTTGGTGATGCGCGGAGCGCCCCATGATTTTTCCAACAGGACATTCTGCCCTGTCGGCCCCATGGTCACTTTCACAGCATTGGAGAGTTTAGTAAGTCCTTCCAGGAACTGCTGTCTGGCTTCCTGGCTGAACATCATTTGCTTTGACGCCATAGTCAATTAGCTCCTTATTTTCTCTCGTCGGGTTTTTCCCGATCGATTGAATAACCGTCAATACCCTCGCTAGCCGATAATCGCCAATACGTCATTCTCATGAAGAATGACGTATTCCTGCCCATTGATCTCGACGTTGGTTCCGGAATATTTGCCGTAAAATACCTCGTCGCCGATCTTCACATCCATCTGTCCACGCTCACCGCTATCCAGCAGTTTCCCGGGACCAGTCGCCACCACTTTGCCTCTCTGCGGTTTTTCCCGTGCGGAGTCGGGAAGCACAATACCACCGGCGGTTACTTCTTCGGCCGAGCCCTGAGAGACGACAATCCGATCATCCAAAGGACGTATGTTGATTTTCTTGGCTGCTGCTGTTGCCATTTATATTTCTCCGTATCCTGTTCGCTTTATATAGCAAATCCTTAGCCAGCTTCGAGGGCGATAACCCCTGAACCGGAACTATTACATCATACCTTCATCCATCCCGGGAGCCGGCATGTCATCATCATCACTCGGTTTTTCCGTAATGATACAATCGGTGCTCAGCAACAATCGGGCAACGCTGCTGGCGTTTTCAAGCGCACTGCGAACCACTTTCGCCGGATCGATAACCCCGTCCTTGACCAGGTCGGTGTATTCATCTGTTCGGGCGTTGTAGCCGAAATCGCCTTTACCCTCTTTGACTTTGTGCACGACAACGCCAGGCTGTTTTCCGGCGTTTTCAGCAATTTGACGAAGCGGCATGCTCAGGACTTCGCGAATTATATTTACGCCAATCTTCTCGTCGCCTGAAGCTTTTACCTTATCCAGCGCACCTTCACAGCGAATCAGCATTACGCCACCGCCAACGACGATGCCTTCTTCGATCGCTGCGCGAGTTGCGTGCAGAGCATCCTCGATTCTGGCTTTCTTCTCTTTCATTTCCGTTTCGGTTGCCGCACCAACATTGATCTGGGCAACACCGCCGGAGAGCTTCGCCAGACGCTCCTGCAGTTTTTCCCTATCATAATCGGAAGTGGTCGCTTCGATCTCAGCTCGGATCTGGCTGATACGAGCCTGAATATTCTCGCTCGAACCCGCTCCCTCGATGATCGTGGTGTTATCCGCGTTCACCCGAATCTTCTTCGCCTGCCCGAGATCGTTGATCGTTACGCTCTCCAGATCTATTCCCAGATCCTTCATGATCGCTCGACCACCGGTCAACTCAGCGATGTCCTGAAGCATGGCCTTTCGCCGATCACCATAACCCGGAGCCTTAATCGCACAGATCGAAACCACACCGCGAAGCTTGTTAACCACCAAAGTAGCCAGCGCTTCACCTTCAACGTCTTCGGCGATGATCAACAGAGGCTTCTTCGCCTTGACCACTTTCTCCAGAATGGGAACCAGCTTCTGAACATTGCTGATCTTATCCTCGTGAATAAGAACAAATGCCTTGTCCAGTTCAGCTTCCATTGATTCCTGGTTGGTCGCAAAATGAGGCGAAAGGAAACCACGATCAAACTGCATACCCTCGACAAAATCTACGGTCGTTTCCGCAGTCTTGCCCTCTTCGACAGTGATCGCTCCATCTTTTCCAACCGATTCGAAACAATCGGCCAGAACCTTGCCGATTTCCTCGTCGTTGTTGGCCGAAATCGAAGCTACATTGATGATGTCATCACGACTTCCCGATTTGACCGGACGAGCTTTGCTCTTCAGCTCCGCGGTGACCGCATCGACGGCCTTTACGATTCCCCGGCATAGAGCATTCGCGTCAGCACCGGCCGCTATGTTTCGCAAGCCTACCTTGAAGATAGCTTCGGCCATTACGGTTGCGGTGGTCGTACCGTCACCGGCAGTTTTGCTGGTCTTGCTGGCCGCTTCCTTGACCAACTGGGCACCGGTATTCTCATACTTGTCGGTAAGATCGATCTCTTCCGCCACGCTGACCCCATCCTTGGTGACCGTAGGGGCACCCCATCCCTTATCGAGGACGGCGTTACGGCCTTTCGGACCAAGCGTAACCTTCACCGCTTTGGCCAGCTTTTCTACGCCGGACAACAAGGCGTATCTCGCGTCCTCCTGAAAAGCTAACTGCTTAACTGCCATAGATGTAGCCTCCTTAGCTATTTTGTCCTCGTTGGAGTATTTTCTGGCTGCTTCCAGATCCCAACGATGCGAACGTATACATTTTCCGCTTAGCACATAAGCAAGGCCGGTGCCTAAAGAAACTTTCTGCAAGATTGTTTATAACTTTTTGAATTACAGCAAGTTAAGCTCACGACCGGCTGGACGCGAATATTACACTTACCCTGCCGTTGTGGCAGAATGCTGTCCGGGGAGTTATTTCGGATGCCAAATTGACAGATTTATGCGGACCGGCGCCCGGTGTTGAACCACCGGGCGCCATCTATCCAATTGCTGCCTTACCGAGCTTTTCGAATACTCCGCTTAAGCGGCTTCACTTCGACCGATGAAGAATCCAGTTTCTTCAACCCCGGGATGGCCACATGTTCGATACTGAGCAGTTCCCGTTCATCCACCAGTATCGAAGGCAATTCCAACGGAGAAGAGCCGGCTTTATTGCGCAGGTAGCGAACCCCGTCCTTCGGCATATCGAAAGACTCGATAATACTTATAGAGGTGTTGTTAAGTGGTACGTCGCGTTTCTTTGCCGAGCCGTCTATGCATTGGATATCCAGCCAGAATCCCGCGTGCGGCTCAGCCGGCGGTTCTCCAAACCAGTAATTGCACACCCACTCCCATTGTTCAGAAGTGCTGTTGTACGTGTACTGGGCATAGAAGTTGGAAGTAATCCCTACTTCGGGCTCTTCCGCCAATATCCAACCCGCTTGTGGAGTCGAGAACTCCATCACCAGCCACGGATTGTCCGGAATCGTAACAGGCACGTCAAGCGCAACGTTTAGGACCAGGACCTGCTCATCGGGCAGCCCTGTACCGGAAGCGTACGTTCCTGCTATCTGGGTTCCACCTTCGCATGGAGAACCATCGAACAACGCAGCCCCTAAATCGAAAGCCCCACCGCCACCGCCGTAAACGGATATCTGATAATACTGCAAATCCCTATCCGAGCCGACCAGCACCACATCGTCTGCCATCGGTGCACCAGGATTGTACGACGTGCTTACGGGATCTATCTCGTTCTGATACTCCGGACAAGCGGCGGTCGCACAACTCGTTCCGTTACCTTCAAAGAATCTGCCGTCGGCCGTACAAGCTGCTTCTGTCGTTAACGAACAACTCCAATCCGCCGAATCGCAGCATGCTCCCTGGGTACCTGGCGAACAATTCACCGTCGCACAAGTCGTCCCGTCTCCCTGGAACGTTCCACCGAAGACATTAACACAATCGTCTTCCGTTTCTTCCGAGCAGGTTTCATCGGTATGGCAACACGCTCCAACTCCCGGCGGTCCCGGCACGCATTCCAGAACTGCCCAGAAACCGGCATAAGGAGCAGGTGATCCGCTGAAAGCGAAATCGCATCCCCACGGAGGATCATCCTCGCCGAAAATGTCATCGGTGGAACCAACCTCAGCCACCTCACTTTGAATCCAACCCGCCTCATCGGTGGAGAACGTTACAACCATCCACACCGTTTGCGGCAGATTAACCGGGGCGTCAGACAGATCTGCGCTTAGAATATAAATATCATCATTGGGAACATCCAACCAGGTGGAAGAGGTGCCCTCTATGAGTGTTCCTCCTAATCCCGGGCAGGCGGTATACAACTCCGCCGTAACGTCAAATGCCGCACCCTCGTTTGCATAAACCGCTATTTCGTAATAGATCAGATTCCGGTCAGATCCCGACAACGTAATATCGTCAGCCATTGCCATCCCCGCACCGGGTGAATAGAGAGTGGTAATCGGGTCGATACCATTGAAATATTCAGGGCAAGATGCAGTCGCGCACGTAGTTCCTTCGCCTTCAAACACTCCACTATCCGCCAGGCACGCCGCCTCGGAAACATCACTGCAAGTCCAGTCTACCAGGCTGCAGCACGCTCCGACTGCACTGGAGCAGTTCGCCACGCTGCAATCGGTGTAATCGCCCAGATATAATCCTCCTGCCGATACGCAGTCTACCTGCGTGTAATCGTTACACGATTCATCAGGCATGCAGCATGCTCCGGTCGGCGGTGGTGTACAATCCTCTTCCGAACAAAGCGAATCGTCCCCGCGATAATCGCCACCGGCCGTCATGCAAGCGGATTCCAAACCTTCGCTGCATGAACCATCCGGATGGCAGCACGCGCCTGTCGCGCATTCCGTAGTCGCACAATCGGTGTCTGCTCCCTGGAATTGACCGCCGGATACGGCACAATCCGGTTCGAGTAAATCCAGGCAGCCTCCGGTCGAATAACAACAGGCTCCTTTGCAGGTATCGGCATCGCAGAAGGTACCCCCTCCGACGAAACTGCCGCCAAGTGCATCGCAATCGTCTTCCGTTCCCTCCGAGCAGGTGCCATTGGGTTTACAGCAAGCGCCGATCGGTATGGAACAATCGGATATTTCGCAGGATAAACCTAATCCCTGGAAAACACCCCCGTTGGTAGTGCAATCGGCATCCGTCGTAATGACACAACTTTCATCAGGCAGGCAACAGGCTCCCTGGTTAGCCGCCGGGCAGGTCAACTCGCCGCAAACAGTCTCCATTCCCTGGAATGTCCCGCCGGCAATCTCGCAGTTATCCAGAGCGAAATTGAGACACCCGCCGGTAAAGAAACAGCACGCACCACTGCAGGTCAGACCGTCGCATGTAGTACCGTCACCACTGTAGAACCCGCCGCCGGTTTGGCAGGCAGTTGGAGTTTCCACAATGCAGGTGGCATCGCCATAACAGCAGGCACCTTCATGCACCCCGGAAAAAGAACGCATCATGATCGAGTAATCCACAAGATCTACATCGCCGTCACCGTCAAAATCGCTGCATTCACAGCCGGAAACCAGCGATCGTCCGGGACCATCGAAACAATCCGCGAACAACGCGAAATCTTCCAAATCAACGTCTTCATCTCCGTCCAGGTCCCCCGACGATCTTTGCGTCGACAACTGCCACGACACCGTCCCCTCGCTTACGTCGTTAATCGCCCGAACTGTAATCGTATACGGAGTGGAAGACATCACCGGTTCCGCCCAAAAAACAACTCCCGAGGCCGGATTTATGCTCATACCCGCAGGACCTGAGACTAGTGCCCAGTTGGTTATGGGATTCATACACCCCGGAGCAGCCAACGCCGGAGTTGGTCCAACGTACGTTTGACCGCAAACTACCGCGTGGTCGGCAATCGGCTCTATGCTCGGACCGGCCTGGTGAACCGCCAGAGGCAAAACCTGTACTGACGAACCGGCTCCGTTCGTCGCTCGAACGTTTAACTCATACTGGAACGGCGATTTAACCGGCTCTAGCCATGATACTACCCCCGTATTCGGATCGATTGTCATTCCCGATTGGGGATTATCCAAGCTCCAGGTAATAGGGGACATATTAATTGGATGCGCAACCTCGGGAACAGGCCCCGTAAACGGCTGATCGCAGGTAATAACCCGCTGACTCATGGGGCTTATCGTCGGTATAGCCTGAGTCACTTCCAGGGTCGTGAAGTAAAGAACGTCGTTATTATCCTCGTATTCCTCCGCCACCTGGTTCAAATCATCAAGCATGGTCCCCACGTAATAAGTTCCCGGAACCAGGTCAGGCATGTTCAAAACCGCGTCGAAATCGAGAGCCTCCTGGAAAGGCAAATCAAGCATGGCGTCGGCTATCAGGATATCCGTGGTTTGAATCGTATCATCCTCTGACAGGTAAATACCGTACCGAACACCGAGCTCGCTGGACGTACCGAAGTTTTCCACCACACAACGTATACTGATTTCCTCGTTCGGACCGACGGCCTCCGGTTCAAAAAATACAGGGATCGCTCGCCCTACCGCGGTACTGCTGAAAGAATATCCCGCATTGGCAATATCCACCAGGCTGTCCGTACTGCCCGAAGGTGGATATAGAAAACGCAAACCGTTCCTGTCCGGAGTGTGCGTTTCTATGATATTGTTTACCCCAATTGGTCCACCGCTGGGATACCGAGGATTCATGGTTTGTATGTTAAAAGGCGTTCCCGCCGGTTCATCACCTATCGGGTCGTGCCCCAGTCCCAGTGCATGGCCCAGTTCATGTACTGCTACCAGGAGCAACGAGAAACCGTTTTCGTTCGCGCCGGTTATCGCCGTATAGTCCGGGTTGGGATCGAATATCCAGCCTACACCATTTGGCATATCGCTGAAGAACATATCCATATCCGCCCATTCGCTGCCAACATTGACCATGAAAGTGACCCCAAGCACACCGGGATCCAGTGACTCCGCGGCAACCGCCATCGTATCGCTATAGCCGTCGTAGTGGTCAACCTGCGGATCGCTTTCCAGGGTATAATACGAATACTCAAAGTCTGCCGCCGGAACCATGTTCCACAACCCCATGGCCGCAAGGTAATGTGTTTCCGTATCACTTCCGGGAGGGAACGTGGATGGCGCCAGATACCTTATGGATTGCCCTCCAGGCCAGACTATGTTTGCACCTTCAACCTGGAAATAGGAAAAGCCAACAGCACGATCACCGCACAAGATAAGCGAGCACGCCAGAAGCAAAATGCCAAAAACATTCAAGTGGTTACCGGTAAAGAGGGTCTTTTTCATTGTTCATTCCCCCTTTCCCTGGCCTTGACGTCAGCTTTTTTGACTTGCCCCTTCCCCCGCAGAATGCTTGTAGAATCATCCTCCTTGTCAGCTTCACCTTTAGCCCGCTTGAGTGATACGGGGCTATATTCCACCAGGACCCGCTTACCGGCCTGCTGGTCGAGTCGATACTTCTTACTGGTTTCCAAAACCGTTTTCAGGTTCGCCACGAAGTCGGTATAGCGAACTCCCCGACCGGCAGTCGCCTCCGCATTGGTATTAACCTTAACCTTCATATTATGGACTTCATTAACCTGGGCGTGGGGATCGTAATTCGCCGAACCATTAACTTCGACAAAACTGCGATTATCAATGCCAGTCACAGGCTGGTTGTGCGCGCTGTAAATGCGATCCGTGCCTTTCTCATCCGTAACAACCTTGAAAGCCCCCCGGTACAACCCCACAACCGGAAAGGTTTTATATTCCGGTAGCACCATCAGGATCCATTTTTCACCGGACGCGAATTGCGGGGCACAGCAGATTCGCATTTGCGTATCCCCAACCTTGCCTCCGGGAACGACCAGCGAAAAAGTATCCGAGGCCTTGTCCGGCGAACCTTTAAAATACTCGACGTTCTTAAAAGTTACCTCAGATTCGATCCGCCGCGGATTCTCCGCCCAATAGGGACGAACCGATTCCACCTCTCCCACAAATGCCTGACCGGTATAGTCAGAGATGACCTCCAGATTCATAGGAGCGATACTGCTGCCCACAGCGAATTGACCTGCCCCACTGGCCAGCATCGCCAATATCAGCCCTATCCTTACTACCTCGACACGAGAACAGTTCATGGTATTCCTCACTACTTTCGAGCCCACTGCCGGAGCTCCTTTTGAAAACCAATGCAATCCATGTCCAACAAACCGTTGAAGCAGAGGCCTGCACCTCCGATAACCTCGATTATAACAGCTTCAAAGAAGGTTTTGTTCGATTTTAACCGCGATTCAACCAAATAATAATTCGGACATTTCTGCCCTCCGCGATACCAACACCAGTCCATTATCCGGCTTTTATTTTGAACACGCCCCGCCGCTTATCTTCCGTAGCCAAAGAAGTTAGAAAAACAGACCGGCAAAATAAAACAGAACGAACTTGTTGAACCAATGCGATTTCGTTGTTTTAAGCGCCCTGAAACCTGCTTCGTTCAGCTCGGATACTCATATAACCCCCTGTCCGTACCGATGAAAACTTCTACCAGAAGTTGAGAAGCTGGAGTAAATACATGAGCGGTAGAAGTCAGCAGCAAAAGGTGAAAAAAGCTATTAAAGGGCCCGATAAAAAATCCAAACAACCGGTCACAAAGAGAAACGATACGGTAAACGTCGTTCCGTTTCCCGGCGGAAAATCCAACAGATGGTTTCTCCTGCCCCAGAAAACTTGCTGGGTGTTGGTTATACCTGTACTGGCATTTGCGATCTGTTACGCGGCGCTGTATGCCTACTCACCGGTTCAAAATAGCTCCATGCAAACCGGAATTTGTGGCAGTGGTTTAACCGCCATACTCACTTTTACCGTCATTCTGGCACTATCTGCTTACCAGGCCTGGAAAACTCGAAATAAGCTCGAACTCATGCGTCATGAGCAGGAACGTAATCGGGATCTGCTTGGTACGCTTGCTGAATGGATATGGGAAACCGACGACCAATTGCGATTTTCTTTCACAAATCCAAATGTGGATAAAATCCTCGGTTATAGCCCGGACGAACTTATCGAAAGAAAAATGACCGACCTGATGTCTCAGGCCGAAGCGAAGAGGGTTAAACTAATCGTTTTGCCCAACATCCGGAAACGCAAGCAGATCAGCGACCTTGAATGCACCATAAAGCATAAGGACGGGCGAAAACTGGTAATGGAAGTTACCGGTAAACCGTACTTCGACGTTCAAGGCCGTTATCTTGGGTATCGCGGAGCCAGCCTAGAGATTACCAAACGAAAAGACGCGCAGATGGCGTTGAGGGAAAGTAACGCCATGATGGTCGACGCATTTGAGAGTGAAAAACGTATCTCCATGCAATTGGAAGCGACCATGGAGCAGCTTGAACTGGAAAAATCGAAAGCAGAGCAGGCCAGCGACGCTAAAAGCAGTTTCCTCGCGAACATGAGTCACGAGATCAGAACCCCTATGACCGCAATCCTCGGCTTTATTGATATATTAGCCGAACTGGAAACCAACGGCCCCCATTCTCCCGAGCGGCTCGATGCCATTGAAACCATCAAACGAAACGGTGAGTACCTCATAAAACTCATTAACGACATCCTTGATCTTTCCAAAATCGAAGCCGGAAAAATGGAAGTGGAGCAAATCCCCTGCTGCCCGTTTGAATTGGTCGAAAACGTCCAATCCCTTATTCGCGTACGTTCTGACACCAAGGGGCTTATATTTGAATCCGAATTTATCGGGTCCATACCTGAAACTATAATGACCGATCCAACCCGGTTGCGACAGGTACTGATAAATCTTCTGGGTAATGCCATCAAGTTCACCAAAGCCGGTACCGTCCGCCTTGTAACCAGGCTGGCCTCGGACGCAAATGGTCGCAACCTCCTGCAGTTTGACGTTATTGATTCCGGTATCGGCATGACCGAAGAACAGGCAACCCGTCTGTTTGATCCATTTGTACAGGCCGACACCTCCACTACACGGAATTTCGGCGGTACCGGCTTAGGTTTAACCATTAGTCGACGACTTGCCAGGTCTCTCGGCGGCGATATAAAAATTGAATATACCAAACCCAATAAAGGAACCTGCTTCCGGTTTACATGCGATATCGGCTCGCTACGGAGTACCAGACTCCTAGCCCCGAATCATCGCCCCGCTTCAGCAGCAAAAGCAACAGAAACGCCAAATGACGCTCTGCCGGACATAAAACTTGACTGCAACATTCTCCTGGCCGAAGACGGCCCGGACAATCAACGTCTGATTTCCTTCATCCTCAAAAAAGCCGGTGCCCAGGTAACCATAGTCGACAATGGCAAACTGGCAGTAAACAAAACCGTTTCCTCCACAAAAGGCGATTCCCCATTCGATCTGATTCTGATGGATATGCAAATGCCAATAATGGACGGCTATCAGGCTACTGCTCGGCTGCGCAGCCTGGGGCTAGATACACCTATCGTCGCACTTACAGCCAATGCGATGGAAGGTGATCGGGAAAAATGCATTTCCGTAGGCTGCAATGAGTACACAACCAAGCCTATCGATCGAATCGAATTAATTAAAACCATCAACAAGGCAATAATGGAAAAACAATCAATCGGTACAGTGGCGTCCTGAAATCACCGCTCCATATCCAGGAGTTTGCGCGTTGGACCGGATAAGATTTGCATGCCTTGATTTAAGTCCGAATATCTTAATTATCTTTTTTTGTCCTATATTTCCAGCATATGCGGGGCAATCACAAACACTTTTTGAGCCTCAAGTTCGACCTTTTCTTCAGCACAGGATCCGGCGAAATTAGACGATGAAAAGAGACAATGCGGGTAATGCGACCGTAATCGAATGTTAGAGATCGTCTGCTTATTCTTTTTGAGGTTACAGGTGAAACCAGAAAACCTGAAACGAAAACTTTTTCTTCACGTGGCGTTTGGCTGGATATTCGTCATCGCCGTGTTTTGCGCCGCGGTACACCTGATGGGCCGCAATCCCGCAACTGACGGTGAGCTCACTAATACGGTTAATGTTTATTCTTCGTTCTATATCCTGACCATAATAATGTTTGCCCTGGCGGCCGGTCTGGGGCTGTGCGTATACCTGCTCCGTAAGGTCAGCGAAATGGAGCGAGCCACCTGGGATTACATCAATGAATTGGAAACCGCCTCATCGGTAAACACAATCGAAGACACCACGCCGCCAGATACCCTCGATCTCCAGACCAGCAAGATGAAAGCCATAGGGCAGCTGGCGGCCGGCATCGCACACGAAATCAACACACCTACCCAGTTCATTGGCGATAATACCAGATTTCTCGAAGACGCGTTTGCCGATGTCCAACAATTACTGGACACTTATGCCGCACTGGCGGATGCAGGACGGGACCTGGACCAGTTACAGGAGCTGGTAAGTAAGGTGGACCAAACCCGGAAGGAAGTTGATCTTGAATACCTGTCCAGCGAAATACCCAAAGCAATCGGACAATCCTTATCGGGCCTGGAACGAGTAAGCAGAATAGTCAGAGCCATGAAGGAATTCAGCCATCCGGGTCAGGATGAGAAAACCCTGTTTGACATCAATGACGCGATCAACAGCACTGTTACCGTCGCTCGAAATGAATGGCGCTACGTGGCCGACGTCAATACCGATTTTGACACTTCTCTGCCGCTTATACCTTGCCACGTCGGCGATTTCAACCAGGTCATGCTCAACCTGATTGTAAACGCCGCTCATGCTATAACCGACGTCGTGGGTAGTACGCCTGAAGTTAAAGGAACCATAAGTATCAGCACCAGGCAGGTCGACGATAGTGTCGAAATCCGAATCTCCGATACCGGCAAGGGGATACCACAAGACGAACTGCCGCAGATCTTCGATCCGTTTTTCACCACGAAAGAGTTCGGAAAAGGCAGCGGACAGGGACTTGCTTTAGCCAGGGCGATCATAGTCCAAAAACACAATGG